>CP016093.1:1933333-2617500 GCA_001664005.1 Rhizobiales bacterium NRL2 | reverse complement strand
AGATCGAGATGTAGAGACCGGCCGCCAGCATGCGGTCGGCCAGGCGCTGGGAGCCGCTGAAACAGTGGATCAGGCCGGGCCAGGCCCCCTTCCCCATTTCCTCCTCGACGATGGCGATCGTGTCGTCCTCGGCATCGCGCGTGTGCACGATCAGCGGCAACCCGGTCACGCGCGCGGCCCCGATATGGGCGCGGAAGACGTCGCGCTGCACCTGGCCGGGGCTGTGTTCGTAGAAGTAGTCGAGCCCGGTCTCGCCGATGCCGATCGCCTTCGGATGGGCCGCCAGTTCGACCAGCTGCGCCGTGGTGGTGTCCGGTTCCGTCTCGGCCTCGTGCGGATGCACGCCGACCGAACAGAAGACGTCCGGCTCGGCCTCGGCGATCGCGCGGACCTGATCGAATTCGCGCAGCTTCGTCGAGATCGTGAGCATGGGGGACACGCCCGCGTTCCGGGCGCGGGTCAGCACGTCGGCGAGATCGCCGTCGCGCGCCAGGTAGTCGAGGTGGCAATGGCTGTCGACGAGCATCGGCGTCTATTCCGCGGCTTCTTCGGCCTGGTAGCGCGGAAAGATCGGCGCCGGCTTGTCGACCGGTGTGCCGGGGGCCAGGCGGGCGGCATCGCCCAGGCTGTCGAAGCCGCGGGCCTCGGGCGCTATGCCGAGCAGGTCGAGCATGGCCGCGCCCGCGCGCGGCGTCACCGGCTGCACCAGGATGGCGATCTGCCGGACGGTTTCGGCCAGAACATAGAGCACCGTACGCATGCGCGCCGGATCGCTCTTGCGCAACACCCAGGGGGCCTGCGCGTCGACATAGCGGTTGGCGTCGCCGACCACGGTCCAGATTTCCGCCAGCGCCTTGTGCAGCGCCTGGACGTCCATCTGCTCGCGCACCCGGCCGATGGCGGTGTCGGCCTTCTGCAGCAGCGCCGCGTCGGCGTCTGTGAGCGGCCCGGGCTCCGGCACCTGGCCGTCGCAGTTCTTGTGCACCATGGACAGCACACGCTGGCAGAGATTGCCCAGATCGTTGGCGAGGTCGCCGTTGATCCGGTGCACCATGGCGGCGTGGGAGAAATCGCCGTCATTGCCGAAGGGCACTTCCCGCAGCAGGAAATAGCGCGTCTGGTCCAGACCGTAGGTCTCGACCAGTTCCTCGGGCGCGACGACGTTGCCCAGCGATTTCGACATCTTCTGGCCCTCGATGGTCCACCAGCCGTGGGCGAAGACGCGTTTCGGCGGCTTCAGGCCCGCCGACATCAGGAACGCCGGCCAGTAGACCGTGTGAAAGCGCAGGATGTCCTTGCCCACCATGTGCAGGTCGGCCGGCCAGAAGCGCGGATAGAGCCCGGATTCCGTCTCCGGGTAGCCGACTGCGGTCATGTAGTTGGTCAGCGCGTCCAGCCAGACGTACATGACGTGCTCCGGATCGCCGGGCACCGGCACGCCCCAGTCGAACGTGGTGCGCGAGATCGAAAGGTCCCGCAGCCCGGAGCGCACGAAGCTGACGACCTCGTTGCGGCGCTGCGCCGGCAGGATGAACTCGGGATTGGCCTCGTAGAACGCGAGCAGGCGGTCCGCCCAGGCCGAAAGCCGGAAGAAGTAGCTCGGCTCCTCGACCCAATCCACCTCGGCGCCCGAGGGCGCGATCATCCGGCCGTCCGGCGTCTTCGTCAGTTCGTCCTCGCCATAGAAGGCTTCGTCGCGCACCGCGTACCAGCCGGCATAGGAGCCCAGATAGATGTCCCCGGCCTCGTGCAGCTTGCGCCACAGATCCTGCACGCTCGTGACGTGGCGTTCCTCGGTGGTGCGGATGAAGTCGTCATTGGTGATGTCGAGCGCGTCCATCATGTCGCGGAAGTTCTGCGAGACGCGGTCGCAGAAGGCCTGCGGATCGAGTCCGGCGGCCTGAGCGGATTTCTCGACCTTCTGTCCGTGTTCGTCGGTGCCGGTCAGGAAATGGACATCGTGGCCGTCCAGGCGCTTGAAGCGCGCGATCACGTCGCAGGCGAGCGTCGTGTAGGCGTGTCCGATATGCGGCCGGTCGTTGACGTAGTAGATCGGCGTCGTGATGTAGTAGCTCGGCTTCACGGCGGCAGCATCCTGCATGGCGGTCCTGGGTCTGCGCCGGTCTCAGAGACCGGCGCGTCGTGCGGCGTCCTCGAACGCGGAAAACAGGGTCAGGGTCACCGTCTTGCGGTTCAGGTTGACCGCTTCCGTGCGCTCCCGAAGGTGGCGCAGGTTTTCACACAACTCGAACCAATGTTCAAGACTGCCGCCCCTTGCGCGGCGGGCCAGCTCCGCCTCCTGTTCCGAGGGATGGGCGATGTCAGCCGCGCCGCCGCCGGCAAGTACGATGCGCCGCAGCACACCGTCCATCAGATCGCCGAGAATGGCGAAACGCCGCTCCGCCTCCGCGCCCTTGTCGGTCAGCGCCGCGAGGCGCAGCGCCGCGCCCTTCTCGATCGCCGGCGCACCGGCCAGCACCTCGAGGAGCTGGCGGTAGATCTCCGCACCGCCCGCTTCCGCGAGACGCAGCGCCCGGCCCGGCGAGCGGTCGGCCAGCGCCAGCAGCATTTCACGCTCGGATTCGTCGATGTCCGGGCGCAGGCGGCGCAGGACTTCCAGCGCCTCCCTGCTATCGGGCGCGCGCAGGTCGAGACGGCGGCAGCGGGAACGGATGGTTGGCAGCAGCGCGCCGGGCCGGTGCGCCACCAGCAGGAACACGGTGTTGGCCGGCGGCTCCTCCAGCGGCTTCAGCAAGGCGTTCTCGGCGCTGCGGGTCATGTCGTCGGCCGCGTCGACGATCACCACGCGCCGGCCGGCGCGCGCGGCGCTCTGACCCAGGAAACGTGTGAGCTGACGCACCTCGTCGATGCGGATGCCGGTGAACCAGCGCTTCTTCTCGAAATCCCAGGTTCGGCGCAGACGCACGAGATTGGGGTGACCGCCGGAGGCGACGGCGGAGAAGACCGGATTTTCCGGATCCGTGTGCAGACCCCGGCCGTCATCGCCGAGCCGGCCCCCGTCCCCGTTCCCGGCGAGCAGGCGGCGCGCGAAGCGATAGGCAAGGGTCGCCTTGCCGATGCCTGCCGGCCCGGCCAGCAGCCAGGCGTGGTGGAGTTGTCCGCCGTCGGCGATGGCAGCGGCCATGGCGCGCTCGGCCGACTGGTGCCCCATCAGGAAAGGCGTCAGCGCCGGATGAAGGTCGGCGTCGACCTCGTCGGGCGCCGGGCGTTCGGGTTCGTCGCTCATGTCTCCAGCGCCGCGTCGAGTGCCGCGCGCACCGACTGCCAGACCGCATCCGGCCCGCCGGTCGCGTCGATCACGCGGCAGCGTTCCGGTTCGGCGGCGGCAATGTCGAGAAATCCCTGACGCAGCCGGCGGTGGAAGGCGTTCTCCTGGCCCTCGAAGCGGTCGGCCAAGCCGCCGCGGTCGCGCACCCGAGCGAAGCCGGTTTCCACCGGCGCATCGAGGACGAGCGTGAGATCGGGGCCGAAGCCCCCGAGCGCCAGCATCTCCATGGCGTCGATGGCGGCGGCATCGACGCCGCCGGCGGCGCCCTGATAGGCGCGGGTTGAATCGGAGAAGCGGTCGCAGACCACGATGGCGCCGCGTTCGATCGCTGGCCGGATGACGCCGGTCACATGGTTGTGGCGTGCGGCGTACAGCACCAGGACCTGCTCGAGCGGGTCGAGGTCGACCGTCGCATCCAGAAGGATCTCCCGCAGCCGTTCTGCCGTCGGTGTGCCGCCGGGTTCGCGCGTGGCCACCACCTCATGGCCGCGTTCGGCCAGATAGCCGGCGCAACGTGCGGCCTGGGTGGATTTTCCGGCGCCCTCGCCGCCTTCGAAGGTGATGAAGAGTCCCCGGCCCGCCGGTTTCCGGATCACTCGGCGCCCCAGATCATGTGACCGACCGCGGCGGCGATGCGGCCCATGGGGCCGAGCCGGGCAACGTCCGATCCGGCCAGCAGAGGCTGGCGTACGGTCTCGACGCCGGGGATCGTCACCACCAGCTCGGCCAGTGGCTCGCCGGCCTTGACCGGTGCCGGGATGGGACCGTCATAGACGACTTCGACCTGCATCTGTTCGCGCATGTCCGGCGAGAGCGTCAGCGCCAGCGGTTCGGCCATGACCAGCGGCACGCGCACCTTCTCGCCCAGCCAGACCTCGGCCGTCTCGACCTCCTCGCCGTCGGCGAACAGCTTGAAATTGCGGAACGTGCGGAAGGCCCACTGCATGAAGCGGACCGACTCGGTGGCCCGCTCCCGGGCGCTCTCCATGCCGGCGAGGACGAAGATCAGGCGCTGGCCGTCGCGCTTCGCCGAGGCGACCAGACCATAGCCTGCCTCCTCCGTATGGCCGGTCTTCAGGCCGTCGGCGCCATCGAAGCTGTAGAGCACCGGATTGCGGTTGCTCTGTTCGATGTCGTGGTAGGTGAATTTCTTCTCGGCGTAGAGGTCGTAGTAATCCGGGAAGTTGCTGATCGTCAGGCTGGCCAGCCGCGCCAGATCGCGCACGCTCATGCGGTGTTCGGGGTCCGGCCAGCCCGTCGCGTTGCGCAGGGTCGTGTCGTCCAGGCCCAGTTCCTGCGCCTTCTGGTTCATGCGTTCGGCGAAGGCCTCCTCGCTGCCGGCAAGGCCCTCGGCGACGACGATGCTCGCGTCGTTGCCGGACTGGACGATGATGCCACGCAGCAGATCGCCCACCCGGACCTGCTTGCCGACCTCGACGAACATCTTGGAGCCGCCCTTCTTCCAGGCCTTCTCGGAGACCACGAACGTGTCGTCCTCGGTCAGCGTGCCCGCCTTGAGCTGCTCCAGCAGCATGTAGACGGTCATGATCTTGCTCATCGAGGCGGTCGGGATCGGCTCGTCGGGGTTCTTCTGGAAGAGGACGCGGCCCGACCGGTGGTCGAGGATGATGGCGTGGGTGGCGGCGGTCTCGAAATCGGCGGCGCTGGCCCCGCGCGGCGCGGCCGCCATGGCGACCGTGGCGATGACCAGCAGGAAAAGCACACGGATCATGATCTTACGCTTACTGCTCTGTTTCCGGTGGGCGGAAGTCTAGTCGACGATGATACGCGCGTCACCCGCACCCTGGGACTTGATGCGCGCCAGGGCCCGGTCGGCCTCGTTCACGTCGCCCAGGGGTCCGATCCGCACACGGTAGAAGTCGCGGTCGTCGATCAGCGCATGCTGGATATCGACGCCGCCGACGGGCGAGAGCATCGCCTTCATGCGCAGCGCATTCTGGTAATCGGTGAAGGCGCCGGCCTGCACGAACAGGCGCGTGGCGGCATCCACGGGCACGCGGTAGACCGTCTCCGCCGCCGCGGCCTGTTCCGGCAGCATGTCGGGCGGCGCGGCCGGCGCCCGGGTCACGGCGGGGGTCGAGAGCGACATGGCCGACGCGCCCTCTGCGGCATCCGGCGGCGCCAGGGCGGCGACCTGCACGGTCGGCCGCGGCGCTGCGGTGACGCTCTTCTCTTCCGCGACGGTGATCGCCTTCGGGCGCATCACGAAAGCGTCGTCGGGCGAGCCCTTGATGCGTACCCGCACGCGGGCCACGCCGTCGCGCTCGAAGCCCAGCAACTGGGCCGCGCGCCGTGACAGATCGATGATTCGGCCGTCGACGAAGGGTCCCCGGTCGTTGACACGCACCACCAGCACCCGGCCGTTCTCGAGATTGGTGACTTCCACCGTCGTCGGCAGCGGCAGGGTCTTGTGAGCCGCCGAGACCCGGTTCATGTCATAGATCTCGCCGGCCGCGGTCAGCCGTCCATGGAACGGCTCGCCATACCAGGACGCGAGTCCTGTCTCGTCATATTTCGGATCGTCCTTCGGGACGTAGCGGACATTGTTGATCGTGTAGGGCCGCAGGCTGGCCGCGCGCACGCGTTCGGCGTGGATCTTCCGTTCCCGCGGCGTCGGCTGGGCGGCGTGACTGGCCTTCTTGGCGACGTGCACCGCCAGTTGCGATTCGGCGCAGCCCGTCAGGGCAAGCACGCCTGCTGCGATGACAGCGGCGACAGCGGGCCGCCAGCCTTTCCGAACGCCGTCAATCATACTGTCCCCCTCGCTCTCCGGCGGACCCTCCCTACTCCGCCGGCCATAGATGGTCGGACAGAGTGGCGACAGCCAGACCGTACAGGTGTGCGCAGTTATACCGCAAGATCGAATGGTAGTTCCGGTAGACAAGGAACGCCGGACCCTCGGCCCCGTCCGGTTCTACCAGCGAGGCCGGCAGATCCCGCCCCGGCAGGTCCGTGCCGTCGATCCGGCGTACCCCGAGAGCCTGCCATTCGGACAGCCGGAGCGTGTCGGTCATGGCGTCGATCGCCCGGCAGCCCGACCGCCCGCTGCGTTCCGGCAGGCGGGCGCGGAAGCCCGGATCGTCCGGCAGACGCACCGGCCGGCCCCAGGTCTGGTCGTCGCTCCAGCCATGCTGCGCCAGGTAGTTCGCGATCGAGGCGAAGACGTCCGCCTCGCTGCTCCAGATGTCCCGGCGTCCGTCGCCGTCGAAATCGCGGGCATAGGCCATGTAGCTCGACGGCATGAACTGCGGCTGTCCCATGGCCCCCGCCCAGGAGCCCATCATCTTCCCGTGCTCGATATGGCCGCGGTCGATCATCTCCAGGGCCTTGAACAGTTCGTTGCGGAAGAAGGCCGAGCGCCGCCGGTCATAGGCCAGGGTGGCCAGCGCCGGTATGACCGGCATGGTCGGCTTCACCGCGCCATAGCGGGTCTCCATGCCCCAGATCGCCACCACGTAGCGCGGCTGCACGCCGAAGGTCTGCTGGATGCGCGCCAGCAGGTCCCGGTGCTCCAGGATCTTTGCGCGGCCGACACGGATATTTGTTTCGGTCAGCAGCCGGTCGGCATAGGTCTGGAATGTCAGCTTGAACTCGGCCTGGCTGCGGTCCCGTTCGACGATGCGGCGCACGGGTTCGACGCCGCGTAGGGCCTCCTCCAGCGTCGCGGCGCTGATCCCCCGCTCCAGGCCTTCCTGCCGGACGCCTTCCAGCCAGGCGCCGAATTCCGGCGGCGCCTCCTCTGCGGCGCGAACCGGGGCAGCCCCGGGGACAAGGACAAGTAGGGCCACACCGGCCAGCAGGGTTGTACCGATTTTCATGAGCCTGTCGAACATCGCTCTACCTTGCCGGATCGTCCCGGATTCGAAAAGCCCCGATGGCGGACAGATGGACGCCCCGCACCGGCTTTGCTAATCACCATGCCCGAGGACAGGTGGCCGAGTGGTTGAAGGCAGCGGTCTTGAAAACCGCCAAGGGCTAACACCCTTCGTGGGTTCGAATCCCACCCTGTCCGCCATCTTCCCTGACGAACCTGTCTTTTCCCCGCTTCGTCGGCACAGTTTGGCGCGACACAGCGCAGCTTTCGCGCGCCGGCTCTCCGCTCACCGGGCGATTGAACATACATCCGTGTGTCCCGCACCGGAGTGTCGAGCATCAACTCGGGAACCGTCATCCGCGCCAGGGATTGCAGCAATCACGGTCAGTGTGTCTCGCGCCGGGCCGCGCAATGGTTGCAAGTGGCCGCGAGCAGGTCGATATTCCTTTACATCGGCTCGGGTCAAACACAGCAACCGACCCCTCCCCCCTTTTCGGCATCCCCGCGTTGGGTGGCGGTGCGAGAAAGGAAGCTAGCCATGCAGATTCAGATCAACACCGACGAGAACGTAGAGGGTGGGCAGGACCTGTCTGCCCGGGTTTCGGCCGAGATCCACACCCGTCTGGACCGCTACAGCCAACACATCACCCGCATCGAAGTGCACCTCAGCGACGAGGACGGAGACAAGTCCGGCGGTTCCGACAAGCGTTGCCTCATCGAAGCGCGCCTGGAAGGGCGTCAGCCGGAAGTGGTGAGCGAACAGGCCGCCTCGCTTGAAGGCGCCTATTCCGGCGCCGCCAGGAAGTTGCAGCGCGCTCTGGCGACGACCCTCGGCAAGCTCAATCAAGTGAAGGGCGCCGAGACCATACGGACGGGCGATCTCTAGGCGATCACCTGCAGCGAAGAGCTGTCCCGAACGCAGGCACGATCAGGCCGAATCCGCAGACGGTTCGCCGGAACCCGTTGCCGTCGATCGGCCCGGCTTCGATCCCGGCGGTCCAACTGGCAGGACGAGCGCGGAAAAAGGGCCGGACCCCGGCCCAGACGCGGCTGAAGATCGCCGTGAACGTAGCCTGCCCGGGCGCCGGGGGGAACTCACCCGACCGGAAGCTGGACCAAGCGCGTCGGCTCCGCCGGATGGAGCGCCGCCCGGAGCCGATCGAACTCGCCAGGCGCGTTGACCACCGCCCGATAGGTAGTTTCCGAGGCTTCTCCGGTGGTATGGCGAGCGCCACCCTCCGGTCCACGGCGAGGCCAGCGGGTGTTCGCCCTCCGAGTCGACTGTTGGAATGCGGTTGGAGAGACCCACATGGGGAATCCCGGCTCAACAAGGGAGTGCAACGGCAATGACGATCAGAGGTATTTTCCTGGCGGCTGCGTTGGCGATGGCCATGATCGTGCCAGGTATCGTGTCGCACCACGCCAACGCGGCAACCGCGCAGGATCTTCAGAGGGACGCCGAGCAGGCGCTGCAGGCGCTTTACAAGACCAGCCCTGTCGCCGAGTCCATTTCCAGGAAGGCGAAGGCGGTTCTCGTGTTCCCGAACGTCGTCAAGGCGGGACTCGTGTTCGGTGGAAGCTACGGCGAAGGCGTTCTGATGCAGGATTCCAGGGTCGTCGATTACTACAACTCCGTGACAGCCTCGTTCGGGTTCCAGGCCGGCGCACAGTCATACGGTTACGCGGTGTTTCTGATGAACGACGAGGCCGTTGACTACCTCAGAACATCCGAAGGCTGGGAAATCGGCGTCGGCCCGACCGTGGTTCTTGTCAACGAGGGCGCGGCCAAGAACCTGTCGACTTCAACGCTGAAGGACGATGCCTATGCCTTCATATTCAGTCAGCAGGGACTGATGGCCGGTGTAAGCATCGAAGGTACGAAGGTCTCGAAAATCGAGCGCTGAACAAGGTCCGCAAGACTTCGGACCCGAAACTGCCCGCGCCCGCACTGAATCCCCGCGCGGGGAGGCCATGTTTCAGCAGGGCGACGAGGCGACCCACGGCTATGTCCTGGCCTGGGGCCGGGTCCGCCTGGACCAGGTGACAGCGGAGGGCCAGAACATCGTCATCCGGCATCTGGGGCCGGGGGAGATGGTCGGCATGGTCGCGGTGTTCCGGCGCATGCCCTTCCCGGCGACGCCGGTCGCACTGGAGGACTGCATGGCGCTGGGCTGGAGCGCGGGCCGCTTCGCCGAACTGATGGCGGCCTATCCACCCATCGCACAGAACGCCATCGCCGCCGTCGGCGGCCGCATCGAGGAATTGCAGAGCCGGCTGCAGGAGGTCGCCACACAGCGCGTGGAGCAGCGCATCGCCGCGACCCTGCTCCGCCTGGCCAATCAGGCCGGCAGGAAGACGGATGCGGGCGTCGAGATTCCCTTCGCGCTGTCGCGCCAGGATCTGGCGGAGATGACCGCGACGACCCTGCACACGGTCAGCCGCACGCTCTCCGCCTGGGATCAGGAGGGCGTGGTGGACTCCCGCCGCTCGAGCCATCTGGTCATCCGCCAGCCGCACCGCCTGGTCGAGATCGCCGGCCACGCCTGAGCCGGACTTGCGCCGGCGCAAATCGCGCCCGCCCGCCAGTCTCTATTCTCCTCTCCGCACCCCCTCGGAGGACGAGACGCCATGACACCTGGGGAGATCGAGACCCTGCCCATCGCGGAGCTGATCCGGCGCGCGCCCGGGACGGCCCGCGTCTTCCTGCTCCACCGCATGTCCTGCCCCGGCTGCCTGATGGCGCCGTTCATGACCGTCGACGACGCGGCCGGGGAGTATCAGATCGACGCCGAGGCCCTGAAGCGGGATCTGATCCGCGCCATCGAGGCGGAGGAGGCCCTGCAATGACCGAAGCACGCACCGCGATCCCCCGCTACCGTCCGACCCGCGCGCCGGCGGTGCTGGCGCAGGGCTTCCGGCCCTTCTTCCTGCTGGCCGGCCTCTATGGCGGCGGCGTGCTGCTGGTCTGGACGGCGATGCTGCACGGCGGCTTCGCGCCGGCGACCGCGTTCGACGCCGTCGCCTGGCACGCCCACGAGATGCTCTACGGCTTCACCATGGCCGTGATCGCCGGCTTCCTGCTGACCGCCATCCCCAACTGGACCGGCCGGATGCCGCTGCAGGGCCTGCCGCTGCTCGGCCTCGTCGCGCTCTGGGCTCTCGGGCGCGTGGCGGTGTGGTGCTCGGGCGCGATCGGCGCGGGCGCGGCAATGGCCCTCGACCTCGGCTTTCCTGCGGTCTTCATCGCCGTCGTGCTCAGGGAGATCGTGGCCGGCCGGAACTGGCGCAACCTGCCCATGGTCGCCGCGCTGACGGCGTTCACGGCCGGCAACGTCCTGATGCACCTGGAAGCCGCGGGCTGGCCTGGCACGGACGGCGCGGGCGCGCGGCTCGGCCTTGCGGTCCCGGTGGCCCTGATCACCCTGGTCGGCGGGCGCATCGTGCCGAGCTTCACCCGCAACTGGCTGGTCAAGCGGGGCGCGGCGCGCCTGCCCGCATCCTTCGGGACCGTCGACCGGGCGGCGATGATCCTGACCCTGCTCGCGCTCGCCGCCTTCGTCATCGTGCCTGAAGGGCCGGTGGTCGCTGCCGCCGCCTTCGCCGCGGCCGCCGCCCAGGCATTCAGGCTGGCGCGCTGGCGCGGAATGGCCACCCGGACCGAGCCGCTGGTGGCCGTCCTCCACCTCGCCTATGCGTGGATTCCGGCGGGCCTCGCACTGCTGGGTCTCGCCGCCGCCCTGCCCTCGTTCGTGCCGGGAACCGCCGCCGTCCATGCCTTTGGCGCCGGCGCGGTGGGGGCGATGACCCTCGCGGTCATGACCCGCGCGACGCTGGGCCACACCGGCCGCGGCCTGCAGGCCGGCCGGGGCACCGCCCTGCTCTACGCCGCCGTCCTCGCCGCCGGACTGAGCCGCGTCGCCGCGGCGCTGCTGCCGGAACAGGCGATCCTGCTGTTCAGCGTCTCCGCCCTGGGCTGGGCGGTGGCGTTCCTGGGCTTCGCCCTGCTCTACGGCCGCGCGCTGACCACACGGCGGCGGACAGCCGGCGGGTGACCTGTGCCTTCAGATGTCGTCCCACCGTTCCAGCCGGTCATTGATCAGCGCAATCCGGCGGACAACGTCTTCAAGCGACGATTGCGCAAGGCTCATGATCTTTTCGTCTTCCGCTGCGATCAGAACGGATTCCAGCCGTTCGCTGAACCGCTCCAGCCGGGCCTGCGCTGCGGTCAGGATCCCAGCGGCGCTGTTCGGAACCGGCGGCATGTCATCCGGCGAACTCTTCACCTCATCCGCCACGGCGCGAGTCTTCGCCTTTTCCGCCATGCGCCGCACGTCATCGGCGGATCTCGCGGCTCCCAAGTCATCCAGACGATCGGCCATAGCGGCGAACATCTCCGCGATCTCCGCTTCTTCCTCAACGATCAGCCGCGTAAGGGCGGCCTCTGTTTGGATATCGTCGAGTTCGGGGGTGCTTCGATGGCGTCCTTCGGCGCGATACGCGATGCGGCGCAGCGTGCGGAGCTTTGCCGCGTGCCGTAGTTCCTCCTGCGCCAGGTTTTCGGCTTCGGCAGCGATCTTCGGGTCGTCCGCCCACGCGCTCACATAGGCGTAGAAGGCGAAGGCGCGCTCCTCGTTGTCGACGGCGATCGCGAAGGCCCGGTAGGGGGTGAGCAGCGCGCTGTCGACCGCATCATCCCAGCTCTCCGCCAGGTCCGAAGGCAGCCGCCAGAAGAAGGGTTCTGCGGCGGGCACCGCCTGGCCGAGATTCTCGGCCCAACGCGAGACGTCGGCAATGTGGCGCCCCTCTTCCCGGGCCATGGCCCCGAACGCCTCAGCCGTCTCCGGTTCACCGCGACGCCGCATTTGCTCGGCCAACCAGCGGTAGCGCCCCTCCGCTTCGTGTTCGAGCGCGTTGGCGATGCCGACCAGTTCGGCCAGCGTCCCGACTTCCGTGTCCGGGAATTTCTGAAGCCGCGCCATGATTGAGCCCTCCATGTTCCGGCCCTGCAGGGGACTGCTGGCGCCCTTGCGCCATGCTGCCCTCGGAAAGCTTCCCCCGGACTATTGCCCACGGATTTGCGCCAGCGCAAATGAGGGCGCCCCGCGGAACACCAAGGTTGAATCGCAGAAGGAAGTCCATGACCATGAGGTAGGATGTTGAACACGGGCAGAGATCGGATCGATCCGGCCCGCCTGTCCAAGGGGATGTGGTCGGCCGTGCTGGCCTGCTTTATCGTCCTCGTGCTGGCGACGTCCGCGGCTGCGCAATCGGCGCCGCGTCTCGGCGGCTATCTCGACAAGGTCGATCCCGCCGCGGTAGTGCCCGGCGCTGACGAATTCGGGACCCCCGAAGGCGCGCCACCCATGGTCCCGGTTCTTCGTCAGGGCGAGGTCGTCGGCTACGCCTATCTGACATCCGACGTGGTCAACACTTCCGGCTATTCCGGCAAACCCATCGACGTGATGGTCGGGCTCGACACCGACGGTACGATCGTCGGCTCGGAACTGCTGGAGCATCACGAGCCCATCGTCCTGATCGGCATTCCGGAAGCGCGCATCGAGGCGTACATGGCCGATCTGGTGGGCTTCAATCCGCTGAAGGCCGCCGCGGCCGGCGAGAATCCGCCGGACGCCGACATCGTCTCCGGCGCCACCGTCACCGTGCTGGTGATCGGCGACAGCATCCTGCGCTCGGCTGCGCGGGTGGGCCGGCGCATTGCCGGCGGTCCCGATCCCGTCGACTCTGCGCGCCGCATCGTCGACCCCGACGCCGGCGAGATGACGGACTGGACGACCCTGCTCGGCAACGGCGCGATACGCCGCCTCAGCATTTCGGTCGAGGACGTCAACCAGGCATTCGAGCAGGCCGGCGACGCCAGAGCGGTGGCGCGCCCGGAGAAGGGCCCGCCAGATGCCGTCTTCGCCGAGCTTTACGTTGCACTCGTCTCGCAACCGGCGATCGGTCGGTCCCTGCTCGGTGAAGGGGGCTATGACCGGCTTCAAAGCCAGCTTGAAGGAGACCAGTCGGCCATTCTCGTGATGGGGGACGGGCGATATTCCTTCAAGGGATCCGGCTATGTGCGCGGCGGGATCTTCGACCGTATCCAACTCACCCAGGGGACAGAGAGCTTCCGCTTCCGCGACAAGCAGCATCAGCGGATCGCCGACCTCGCGGCCGCGGATGCGCCCGATTTCAACGAAATCTCGCTTTTCCGCGTTCCGCAGGATGCCAGCTTCCAGCCGGCGGAAACCTGGACCATGCACCTGCTTGTCCAGCGGGCCGTCAGCGCCCTCGACAAGGCCTTCGTAACCTTCGCACTCGACTACCGTCTCCCCGAGCACTACGCCCGGACCGTTCGCACGACGGCGCCCGCACCCGCTGACGGGGAAGTTGCGCCAGAGCCGCCCATCGCAGCGGAGTTGGACGAGTCGCCGGGCCCGGCCGAGACGCCGCTCTGGCAGCGGATCTGGCGTTCCAAGGTTGCCTCCATCTCCATGCTGGTCGCAATGCTGGCCGCGCTGACCGCGATCTTCTTCTTCCAGGATGTCCTGGTGAAACGGCCGAAACTTTTCGACCGCATCCGTCTGGTCTACCTGGGCGTAACCCTGGTCTGGCTCGGCTGGGTGGCCAAGGCGCAGCTTTCCGTGGTCAATCTGCTCGCCTTCTCGCAGGCGCTGCGCACTGATTTCCAGTGGTCCTACTTCCTCGTCGATCCGCTGATCTTCATCCTGTGGTTCTCGGTCGCCGCCGCGCTGCTGTTCTGGGGCCGGGGACCGTTCTGCGGCTGGCTCTGCCCCTTCGGCGCGTTGCAGGAACTGACCAACCGGGCCGGCCGGTTACTGAAGATTCCGCAGATCAGGGTGCCCTGGGCGCTGCACGAGCGGCTCTGGCCGATCAAGTACATCATATTCCTCGTCCTCTTCGGCGTGTCGCTCACTTCCCTGGCGCTGGCGGAGCGGCTCTCGGAGGTCGAACCGTTCAAGACGGCGATCATCCTGCATTTCCTGCGCGACTGGTGGTTCGTGCTCTTCGCCGTGTCGCTGCTGGTGGCGGGGCTGTTCATCGAACGTTTCTTCTGCCGCTATCTCTGCCCGCTTGGCGCGGCGCTGGCGATCCCAGGCCGGTTGCGCATGTTCGACTGGCTGAAGCGCTACCGCGAATGCGGCAACCCCTGCATGCGCTGTCACAACGAATGTCCGGTCGGCGCCATCCACCCGGAAGGGCACATCAACCCCAACGAGTGCATCTCATGTCTTCACTGCCAGGTGCTCTACCACCACGACCGCAAATGCCCCGTGGTGATCCAGAAGCGCCTGAAGCACGAAAAGCGGGCCGCCATGGCCTCGCCGAGCATGCGGAGCGGGCCGAAGACGCCGCCCCGCGCTGCTCCCAGCCCCCAGGAAGGAGACTGAACGATGAAACCGAATGAACGGGACGGAAAGGGCCTGAGCAGACGCGACCTGCTGGGTGGAACGGCTTCGGCCGCGACACTTGCCGGATTCGCCGGCGCAGGAGGGTTCGCAGGCGGTATGACCCTGACCTCGCGTGCGGCGCAGGCCGCCGCTGGCAAGGCGAGCGTCGGACCTGGCGAACTGGACGAGTACTATGTCTTCTTCTCCAGCGGCCAGACCGGCGAGA
Organism: Rhizobiales bacterium NRL2; assembly: GCA_001664005.1. Classification (NCBI taxonomy): domain Bacteria; kingdom Pseudomonadati; phylum Pseudomonadota; class Alphaproteobacteria; order Hyphomicrobiales; species Rhizobiales bacterium NRL2. The sequence continues at coordinate 2,602,738 of CP016093.1, read as the reverse complement.
TGCGGATTGTCGGCCTGCCTTCCATGCGCGAGTTGATGCGGGTGCCGGTCTTCAACCGCTGCAGCGCCACGGGCTGGGGTGACACCAATGAAAGCCGCAAGATCCTGACCGAGGGCCTGCTTCCGGAGACGCGCGAGTTCCTGAAGGACAAGGGCGGCGTTTACCTCAATGGCGACCTACATCACCCGCACATGTCCTTCACCGACGGGACCTATGACGGCCGCTACGTCTTCATGAACGACAAGGCCAACTCGCGCGTGGCTCGTGTCCGCTGCGACGTCATGAAGTGCGACAAGATCATCGAGATCCCGAACATGGAGGCGGTGCACGGCCTCAGGGTCCAGAAGTTCCCGAAGACCGGCTACGTCTTCGCCAATGGCGAGGACCGGCTGCCGCTGCCGAATGACGGGTCCATTCTCGATGAGCCGGACAAGTACCACGGCATCTTCACCGCCATCGACGGCGACAGCATGGAGATCGCCTGGCAGGTGATGGTCGACGGCAACCTCGACAACGTCGATGCCGATTACCAGGGCAAGTACTGCTTCTCGACCTGCTACAACTCCGAAGGCGGCACCAATCTGGGCGAGATGATGGCCGCCGAGCAGGACTGGGTGGTGATCTTCAACATCGCCCGCATCGAGGAGGCGGTAAGGAACGGCGATTTCACCGAGCACAAGGGCGTGCCCGTGATCGACGGTCGTCACGGCTCCCGCTACACGCGCTACGTTCCTGTGCCCAACAGCCCGCACGGCATCAACACTGCGCCCGACGGCATCCACGTCGTCGCCAATGGCAAGCTCTCGCCTACGGTTACCGTGTTCGACGTTCGCCGTTTCGACGATCTGTTCGACGACAAGCTGAAGCCGCGTGATGTGGTAGTGGCCGAGCCGGAACTGGGTCTCGGTCCGTTGCATACGGCCTTCGACGGCCGCGGCAACGCCTACACCACGCTGTTCATCGACAGCCAGATCTGCAAGTGGGACATGGCCAAGGCCATTCGCCGCTTCCAGGGCGAGGATGTCGATCCGATCATCCAGAAGCTGGATGTCCACTACCAGCCCGGCCACAACCACACCTCGATGGGGCAGACCAAGGAAGCGGATGGCAAATGGCTGATATCGCTGAATAAATTCTCCAAGGACCGTTTCCTCAACGTCGGACCGCTCAAGCCGGAGAACGATCAGCTGATCGACATTTCCGGCGATGAGATGAAGCTGGTGCATGATGGGCCAAGCTTCGCCGAGCCCCACGACGCCACCATCGTCCACCGCTCCAAGGTGAACCCGGTCCACGTCTGGGACCGCAATGACCCGATGTTCGAGGACGCCAGGAAGCAGGCGGCCGCCGACGGCGTGGATCTGGAAGATGCCGCCGACGTCATTCGCGACGGCAACAAGGTCCGGGTCTACATGTACTCGGTGGCGCCGGCCTTCAGCCTGGAGAAATTCACGGTCAAGGAAGGTGACGAGGTCACGGTCTACATAACCAATCTCGACGATATCGAGGACCTGACCCACGGCTTCGTCATGGTCAATCACGGCGTGTGCATGGAGGTGGGACCCCAAGCAACAGCGTCCATCACCTTCACCGCGGGCCGGCCCGGCGTCCACTGGTTTTACTGCCAGTGGTTCTGCCATGCGCTCCACATGGAGATGAAGGGCCGCATGCTCGTCGAGCCGCGGGCCGCGTAGCAATGCAACCGTTCGGGCGATACCCCGTCCGATTCCTGGCGGCCGCCGCGCTGACGGCCGGGGCGGCGCTCGCCGCCCCGGTCCCAGGCCTGGCGGCGGAACGGGACATTGCGGCCGGGGAGAACCTCGAGCGGACGATAGACCGGGCGGCGGCCGGCGACGTATTGCATCTCGCCGCCGGCCGCCATGCCGGCCCGGTCGTCATCGACAAGAAGCTCTCCCTTCTGGGCCGTCCCGGCGCGACTTTGGAAGGCGACGGCAAGGGCAGTGTCATTACCCTGACAGCTCCGGGCGTCACGGTTCGCGGTCTCACCATTCGGGGCTCCGGCATCGACGTCCCGGCCATGGATTCCGCGATTCTGGTCCGGCAGAGCGCGCGCGGCGCGCTGATCGAGGACAATCGCCTGGAGGGCAACCTATTTGGCGTCTATCTACATGGCGCAGCGAAGTCGGTCGTGCGGGCCAACACGATCGTCGGCCGCGACGACCTCAGGCTCTCGGAGTCCGGCAACGGGGTCTCGATATGGAATGCGCCCGGCGCGAAGGTCATCGGCAACGACATTCGCTACGGACGCGACGGGATCTTCGTCAACATCAGCAAGCGCAACGAGTTCCGCGACAACACCTTCACCGACCTGCGCTTCGCCATTCACTACATGTACACCCACGACAGCAAAGTGATCGGCAACGTCTCGCGCGGCAATCATGTCGGCTGGGCGCTGATGTTCTCCGATCGTCTGGAAATCCGAGACAATGTCAGCGTCGACGATCGAGATCACGGGCTGCTGCTCAACTACGTCAACAACTCCCAGATCACCGGTAACGTCGTGCGCGGCAGCAGAAACAAGTGCCTGTTCATTTACAACGCACACAAGAACCGGGTCGCCGGCAACCACTTCGAGAATTGTCCCATCGGCATCCATTTCACTGCCGGTTCAGAGCGGAACGAGGTGTATGGCAACGCCTTCGTCGCCAACCGGACCCAGGTCAAGTATGTCGGCTCGCGCAATGTGGTCTGGAGCCATGAGGGCCGAGGCAACTACTGGAGCGACAACGCCGCGTTCGATCTGGACGGGGACGGTGTCGCCGACCGTCCCTACCGCCCCAACGACTTGGTCGACGACGTGTTGTGGCGCTATCCGCAGGCGAAGCTGCTGCTCAACAGCCCCGCGATCGACCTGCTCCGCCTGGCGCAGTCACAGTTCCCCGGACTGCTGCCTGGTGGCGTCGTGGACATGGCGCCGCTGATCGACCGGCCCGACATCGGAGGCTCCGAATGAACGCCGTCGTCGCCCTGGACACCGTCTCCAAGAACTACGGCCCCGTTGCCGCGCTGGACAGCGTCAGCCTGGATCTCGTCGCCGGCGAGACCGTGGCGCTGGCCGGTCACAACGGCGCCGGCAAGACCACCCTCATGAAGCTGGCTCTCGGCCTGGCACGGCCGAGTTCGGGCACGATCCGTGTCTTCGGCCAGGATCCGGCCGGGCGTCACGGGGCCCGTGCGCGGCGCCGCGTCGGCTTTCTGCCCGAAAGCGCCGCCTTCCACGGCGCCATGACCGGGCTCGAATTGCTCGCATTCTACGCTCGGTTGAAGCGCGCGCGCGTCGAACCGCTCGAGGAACTGCTGGAACGGGTTGGCCTCGACCATGCCGCCAACCGGCGTGTCGGCACCTATTCCAAGGGTATGCGCCAGCGACTGGCGCTGGCCCAGGCACTGATCGGTGAGCCGGGACTGCTGCTGCTCGACGAGCCGACTTCCGGCCTGGATCCTGATTCAAGAATGCAGGTCTACGAGACGATCGACCGTCTGCGGGCCGAGGGCTCCACGATCCTGATATCGACCCACGCCCTGGCGGAGATCGAGAGTCATGCCGACCGGGTGGCCCTGCTTCATCGCGGCAAGCTCCTCGCAGCGGGCGAACTCCAGGCGTTGCGCCGCAAAGCTGCCCTGCCATCTCGCATTACTCTCGTCGTTCGGCCTTGCCACACCGAACGGGTGCTGTCGGCGCTCACTGTCCGCGCTGAGGTGCGGGCTCGGAGCGAAGAGCGGCTGGTACTCGCCGTGCCCCACGCGGACAAGATTGCCGCGTTGCGCGACATCGCCGGCCTGGGTGAGACAGTGACTGACATCGAAATCACCGAGCCGGGGCTGGAAGCGCTCTATCACAGCCTGACGCGGGAGGACGGCCGATGACACCGCTCGTCACCATCGCCGGTCAGGAGATCCGCGCCGGCATCCGTAATCGCTGGGTGCTGGCGATGACACTCCTGCTGGCGGCGCTCGCCCTCAGCCTGGTGCTGGTTGGCAGCGCGCCGACCGGAGCGGTCGGGGCCTCCCCGCTCGCCGTCGTTATCGTCAGCCTGGCCAGTCTGACCATCTTTCTGGTGCCGCTTGTCGCGCTCATGCTCTCATTCGACGCCATCGTCGGCGAGGCCGAACGTGGCACATTGCTGCTGCTGATGGCCTATCCGATCGCCCGCTGGCAGATCGTGGCCGGCAAATTCGCCGGCCATGTCGTCATCCTGGCGCTGGCGACCACCGTCGGATACGGGGCCGCAGGCGTTGTCCTGTGGCTGAACGCGGGCGCGGAGGCCGGCGCGTGGGGCGCGTTCCTGGCCCTGATCGGCACCTCCATCCTGCTGGGCGCCGTGTTTGCCGCGCTCGGCGCACTCGCCAGTGTTCTCGTGCGAGAGCGAGCGACTGCGGCCGGGCTGGCGGTCGGCCTGTGGCTCGTGCTGGTGCTGCTCTACGACGCGGCCCTTCTGGGGCTGCTGGTGGCTGACCAGGGCCAGTACGTCACGGAAGCGCTGCTCGACACGTTACTGCTGTTCAATCCGGCCGACGTCTACCGGCTGATCAACCTGGCCGGCCATGAGGCTGTTGCGCAAGTCGCCGGAATGACCCTCTCGGGCCATTCCCTTCTGGCGCTTTACGGCGTGTTGGCCGCCTGGGTGGCGGTCCCGCTGGGGCTCGCCATCCTGTTCTTCGAGAGGAAACAGCCGTGAAAGCCTTCAATCCTTTGTCGGTTATCCTGGCGGCGCTTCTCGTGCTGGCTGCCTGCGAGGAGGAGCCCGGCGCGGCAAGCGCTGTCGCCCCGCAGGAGCCGGGAGCAGAGGATGTCGGCCACTATTGTGGGATGATCGTGGAGAATCATTCGGGGCCGAAGGGGCACATCTTCCTGTCCGATCAGACGGAGCCGCTCTGGTTCAGTTCGATCCGCGACACCCTGGCTTTCACGATGCTGCCCGAAGAGCCCGACAACATCGCCGCCATCTTCGTCAATGACATGGGCCAGGCGAAAAATTGGGACCACCCGGAGCCCGGCACCTGGGTCGCCGCGCGCGAAGCGCACTACGTCATCGGCAGCGACGCGCGCGGCGGCATGGGCGCGCCGGCGATCGTGCCCTTCGGTGACCTGACTGCGGCGAAACGTTTTGTCGAAGAACGCGGCGGCAGCATCCTCGCGTTCGATGAAATCCCGCAGGAGATGGTGCTCGGTCCGGCTGACGAGGGCGGTAGCGAAACTTCTGCGACAGGCGGAGGCAGTCATGAACGGACACAGTAGCGCCCACTCGCCTCTCAGTCGTCGGCGTTTCATCGGCATTGCTGGCGCGGCCGCCGGCCTGAGCTTGCTGCCCGGCGGAGTCCCGGCCGCCCGGACCCGGACCTTTCACTGGCGGGGCGTCGCGCTCGGGGCGGACGCTTCGATACAGATCATTCATTCTGACGCGCGCGAGGCGCGCCGGATTATCGATCTCGCAGTGGCCGAGATCGAACGGCTCGAGGCGATATTCAGTCTCTACCGGCCCGACTCAACGCTCCGGCGGCTGAATCGGGACGGCCGCCTTTCGGAACCGCCGATGGAACTTCGCGACATACTGGCCAGGGCGGCGGTCGTGAGCGAGGTGAGCGGCGGCGTCTTCGACGTCACCGTGCAACCACTTTGGGAACGGCTGGCTCGTCACTTCGCCGAACAGCCGGATTCCGACACTCTGCCCGACCTGGACCGGACATTGACGCTCGTCGACTGGCGCGGTGTACGGATCGATGACCATGAGATCGTCTTTGACCGGTCAGGCATGGCGGTGACGCTGAACGGCATCGCGCAAGGCTATATCACCGACCGCGTGGCCGAGTTGCTGCACCGCAACGGCGTCGATCGCATTGCTCTCGATCTTGGTGAGACCCGAGCCATCGGACGCTCGGCCGATGGTGATCCGTGGCGGGTTGGCATCCCGGACCCGATGCGGCCCTCTCGACTGATCGGCCGGCTCGACGCATCGGATCGGGCCATTGCGACCTCAGGCGGATACGGCCTGCTGTTCGACCGAGGCGGCCGGATCAGCCATCTGATGAATCCCCGGAACGGTGAGACGGCGCCTGCCGGCCGCAGCGTGACCGTGGTCGCCGGGGAGGCATGTCTGGCGGACACCTGGTCGACCGCCTTCGCATTGATGGAAACCCGCGAGGTTGGCGAAAAGGCTCGGGGTGCCGGACTGGAGGTCTATCTCGCCGAGGCGGAGGGCACCCTGTATCGGGTTGCCTGACCATCTGGGCTGCCCCGCCGAATTGGTCGACTCTGACAAGCCTTGCATACGCTTCGAACGACGATATGAACGTGCATAGCTGGCGAGCATGTCGTTCTTCCAGATGCTCTTCGTGCAATGACAATTTCTGGGGATTGCTCGCGTGACCGACCTGTTCACCCCATTTGCTCTCAAGGACATAACGCTTCGCAACCGCATCGCGATGTCGCCGATGACGATGTACCGGTCGGTCGAAGGCCGGATGACGGATTTCCATGTGATGCTCATGGGATCGCGCGCGGCCGGCGGCTTCGGGCTGGTATTCCCCGAGCAGATCGCCATCACGCCGGACGGACGGACAAGCACGAGTTGCGCCGGCATCTATGACGATACGCAGATGGAGGGCTTGAGCCGCATCGCCGCAATTGTGAAGGACATGGGCGCCGTGCCGGCTATTCAGTTGGGTCACACTGGCCGCAAGGGCAGTGAGAACAAGCCCTGGGAAGGCAAGATCCAGCTTCCGCCCGACGATCCGCAGGGCTGGCAGGTGCGCGGCCCCTCACCCATCCCCTATGGCGGCCGCTACACACATCCCGTTCAGGAACTCAGCGTGGATGAGATCAGGGAGATTCATGGGGCCTACGCCGACGCCGCCCGCCGGGCCCTAGATTGCGGCTTCGAGTGGCTCGAGATGCATTTTGCGCACGGGTATCTGGGCGCCAGTTTCTTCTCGCCCCTGGCCAATCAGCGTACGGATGATTATGGCGGCAGCCTGGAGAACCGGCTCCGTTTTCATCGCGAGGCGCTGGATGCCGTCCGCGCGGTCTGGCCCGAGCGACTTCCTCTCACGGTGCGGCTGGGCGCCGACGATTTCAACCGGGATGGCGTAAAGTTCGACGATGCCGTCTGGGCGATTTCGGCGTTGAAGGCGCACGGGCTGGATTTCGCGGATATCAGCCTGGGGCTGAATACCGATGCGATGCAGGATGTGCCGTTCGACGAGGTAGGCTTCATGGTGGAGCGGACCACGCGCGTGCGCCGGGAGGCCGGCATTCCGGTCGGGGTGAGCTGGAACCTGGGCATTCCGGCCGAGGCCAACCGGGTGATCGCCGAGGGGCTGATCGATGTCGTCTTCCTGGGCCGGCCTGCGTTGGCGAATCCGCACTGGCCCGTCATGGCGGCGAGGGAACTGGGACATGAAGATCCCCTGACGCTCATGCCCGAGGACTGGTCCTGGTGGCTTCGCCGCAGACCGAAGCCCGAGGGCTCGCTGGGCTGGCCGCCCGTTTCCGGGAAGATGCAGTAGGACGTCTCCGCACAGCCGGTCGACCCGAAGAAGCGAGCAGTCCAGCCATCACTTGATCTTCCCCCTCACCGGCGAAAGACGGTGCGATGGTGGATCCTCTCCGCCAGTGCGTCGAGTGTGCGGACGGGAGTCGTTCAGCTTCCCGCTCGGCCCCGCCTATTTCGCCAGCAGGTCGATTTCGTCCGACAGGGTCTCGGCCTTCGAGCGCAGGGTCTGCAGTTCGCGGCGGAGCTTCGCGGTCTCGCCTGTATTTCCGGATGCTTCGGCCGCCGCCATGCGGAATTCATTGTCGCGCAGTTCCCGGTCGAGCGCCGTGATCCGCTCGCGCATGGCCTGTTCCTTCTCGCGCGTGATGCGGTTCTGCTCGCGGGCCCGGGCGATGGCGTCCCCCTGGCGGGCCAGTTCGGCGTTGAGCGCGGCGATTTCCTGTTCCTGAAGCTCCCGCTCCTCCGCCAGAGCCTCCTGGTCGCTCTGCAGACCGATCCGGGTGTCCGTGGCCGCCTGCTGGCGTTGCTCGGCCTCACGCACGCGGCGTTCCGGTCCGCCGGAGACCGCGTCGGCCTTCTGCTGCTGATAGGTGGCGCACCCGGCCTCCCCCAGGGCGAGGGCGGCAAGGACGGCGGCAAGGGTGATGCTGCGATAGGACATTGGCGGCCTCACCCGATCCGGACCGCGCGATCGATCTCCTCGAGCGCGTCGCGTTCGCGTTCCAGGGCCGCGATCTGGTGGTTCATGTCGCGGATCTCGGCCTCGAGCTGGCGGGTGTCGCGGCCGTCGCCCTCGAGTTGCTCGGCGACCTGGTAGTAGTTGTCCCTCTCCTTCTCGAGCTGGGCGATGGTGCTGTCCATGACGCCGATATTGCTCTGCAGGCGCCGGCTTTCCTCCTCCAGCATCTCTTCGCGCACTTCGTTCTTCGCGACCTTGATGCGGATTTCCTGCAGCCGCTCCCGGTTCTCGGCCACAACCCGCTGGGAGGTCTCGACCAGCTTGCGCAGCTTGACGTTCTTTTCCTGGATTTCCTCGGTGACCAGGTCGATTTCCCGGACCTGCCGGCGGGCCGCCTCCTGGCGCTTCGCCACCAGATAGCCATCGACGGCGCCATAGGCCGCGCCGATGCCGGCCATGATCGCGCACTGGCCCATGTTGTCGCCGCCGCCCAGCAGCGCGGCGGCGACGCACAACCCGCCGAACAGCAGGGCATTGGTGGCGGCGCCGCCGGCGACGGTCTCGTTGAAGACTTCCGCATCCTCGCGGAGCTGGCGTTCCTCCTCGCTGAGATTCTCGTCATTGCCGGAAGAGGCGAAATCGAACAGCCCCTGGCGCTGGCCGTCGGCGTTCTGGGCACAGCCCGCCAGGGCCAGCGCGGCGGCGAGCAGACCGGCCGCGATCAGTTTGCCGAAAGGGGGAAGAAATCTTTGCATCGGACTGACTCCGTTACTTGCCGGCGTTGGCTGCGGCGTCCGTCAAGGACTGGATTATGGCCGGTCTGGCGCCGGTTCCCAAGCTTCGAATCTTCTCCAGATGGCCGAGAACCCGGTCGGTCAGAGGCGGCAGCGTCCGCAATCCGCGGTCGGCATATTCCACCTTCAGCACCGCCGCCTGCCCGTTCAGCTTGTCCTGGCCGAAATCGTCGGCGATGCGCGTGAGACGGTCGAGATAGTAGTCGAGATTGAACTCGAACGTCGCATGGTCCTCGGCGTGGTTCGCCATGTAGCGGGCCTTCCGCGCTTCGTCGTCGACGGCATCCGCCAAAGCCTTCCAGCGCTGGAAGGCGACGATGTCGAAGGTCACCCGCCGCGCGGCAAAGACGGCGTTCGACAACAGCTCGCGGGCCGCCCGGTCACGTTCCTGATTGCGGGTGCGGATGCTCTCGGCAATGACGAAGGAGAGATTTTCCAGCCGCCGCTTCATTTCCCCGTTCGGCACGGCCTCGGCAAGGGCGCGGGCCTCCTCGACCGGATCGGCCTGTTCCGCGGCCAGCTTTGCGCCTTCGCCGTCGGGATTGCGGTCCTCCTGCGGCAGGCTCTCCCACGCCTTGCGCACCGTCTCGATGCGTTCGCGAGACGGCAGGGCCGGCGCCACCAGGGCAAGGCGGAAGCCCGCGGTCTTCTGGCGCCGGATGCCGTGCTCGTCGACCGGCGGAAATTCCTCGCGGTGGCTGGTGCGGATCTCGCCGGCCCGCGTCAGGTAGCTGCCGCCGCGCAGGACGAAGCCGCCGGCCTGACCGTGCAGGTGGGTGACTGCATTGAGCCGGAACGGCTCCAGCGCCAGCTCGGCGGCGTTGCCCAGCATGTCGAACAGGCCGAGCGCGTTGGGCAGGACGGTGCCGATCAGATTCAATTCCCGGTAGGAGTTGCCGTCATGGATGACGAACTCGTCCAGGCGGCCCGGCGGCACGAAGGTCCGTTCGGCGAATTCGGCCGGGCCTACGGCGGTGCCGCCGCGGGCGGCGAACTCCCACTCAGCCTCGGTCGGCAGGCGCAGGAAGCCGACGGCGCCTTCCTCGGCGGGCACGCGGCCGGCGGCGTTCCGCAACAGCCACTCGGAGTAGCGCTCGGCGAACAGCATCGCTTCGGCCCAGGAAATCTCCGTCGCCGGCAGTTCCAGATCGGGGTTGGCGGTATCGGGACAGCTCTCGCCGATAGCGGCGCGCTGCATCGCCGTGACCTCATACTTGCCCAGGTAGTAGTGACGGCCTCCGCCCCCGTCGGCGGCAGCGAAAGCGCCGGCCAGCCAGGCGATCCGCCGGTACTCGGCGAAGCCCCGGTCCGTCTCGTGGCTGCCCAGGGTGACGCGGTAGTCGTCGAGGGCGCCGCTGCTGGGCACGTTCACCTTCCGGAACGCCATGGCGCCGCCGCAGGGCATGGGCAGGACCAAGTCGCCCTCCAGGGGAGAGGGGTTGAAGCTTTCGGGATTCCAGATGATCTCCTGCGCGGTGGCCGGCAACGCAGCGAGCAGCAGCAGGGCGGCCAGCCTACATCTCGCGGATTTCATCGCTTGGCTCCAGACGGGTGAAGTTGAGTCCGATGAGAACGGCGGGCAGCAGCGAGAACACGAGTACCACAAGAAGACCCTGGACCACGGCTGCAGCGGTGATCACGCAGGCAGCCCCCTCTGCGCCGAAACTCGCGGCGAAATAGCCGTTGATCCAGGCTGCGGCGGCACGCGCCACGACCAGCGCCGCGGCCCCGCCGCCGGCGGCCAGCAGAACGGCCTGGACCGTGGGGAAGCCGATCAGCCAGTTCCGGCCGTAGCCGATCAGGTTCAGCATGGCGACCGTGCGGCGCTTGCGCGCCGCCACCGCCCACTGGATGGCGGCGAGACTGCCGGCCAGGCCGGCGGCCCCCAGCACGATGATGGCGTCGAGCACCGCGCCGATATTGCGGTCCAGTTCGATGGCGGAGACGATCGCGCCCTCCTGCGCGCTGACGCTGAGGCCCTGGTCCTCGCGCAGGTGCCGCGCCAGGACGGCGACATCCTCGATGCGGCTGGCGTAGAGACGGAAATTCGGAAAGACCTCCCGGGCTTCCCGTTCCGGTCCCTCGGTCATACCGAGCTCGGGCGCCGCGAAGCCGTCGCGGAACGCCTCGATGGCGCGCAGCAGTTCGGGCCGCACGAAGGCGACGACACCACCATGCCGCTCCGGCGCGGCGATCGCCGTGACCGCCGCCTCGATCCCCGCCGCCTCGATCCGTCCGTCGGCGCGCCGGCGCTCGACGTCGACGAAGACGCGGTCGCCTTCCTCCAGGTCGGCGCGGCGGGCAGCGGCGGCCGATAGACGGAGCTCGGCAATCGAGCCGAGCCGGGGCGTCGCGGCATCGAAGACGGGATCGGCCGGGCCGGTGGGCACGAGAGAAACGCGGAGCGGGCCGCTGTTCCCCGCAACCGGCGTGATGTCGACCTGGGCGGCGGCGAAACGTGTCGAGGGCAGGACGAAGGCGACGTCGTCCCGCGCGCGCATGGCCTCGAACCAGTCGGCGTCGAAACGCCGGGCGCCGGTGGCGTCCAGGGTGATGCGCCGCATCGCCGGGTCGGCGCGCAGGCGGTCGAAGATCTCGCCGATCACGCCGGTCTGCAGGCCGTTCAGGACCAGCAGCGGCGCCAGCACGGCGGCGATGGCGAGCACGACCGCCACGGCGATCGGCCATTCGTCGGCGAGGTCCGCCGCCGAGAGGCGCAGGAGCTGGACACCGCGCAGCCGCATCAGCTTTCGAACCCGATGGTGGACGTGCGCGTCGCCGGATCGTGACGGCACTCGGCCAGCGGCAGGCCGAACCCCTCGGCCAGCGCCCGGTCGTGGGTGACCAGGATCAGCGCCGCACCCTGGCTACCCACCGTTCGGGTCAGCAGGGTCATGACGTCGATGGCGTTGGTCTGGTCCAGCGAGGCCGTCGGCTCGTCGGCCAGGACGATCGCCGGCTCGTGCGCCAGGGCGCGGATCACGGCCGCCCGCTGGCGCTCGCCGATGGAGACGCGCCGTGGCTTGCGCCGGCCCAGCTTCTCGATGCCGAGCTGGCGGAACAGTTCCGGCACCGGGCCGGGGTCGTCGCGGCCCAGCAGACGGCGCGAGAGCATGGCGTTCTCCCTGAGACTGAGGAACGGCGCCAGCCCGCCGGTCTGCAGGACATAGCCGAAGTGCCGGGCGCGGATGTCGCGCACCTGGCTTCGCCGCTTCTCCCGCCAGAGCCGGGCCACGTCCACCGCCTCCGCGGCATCCCCGGGACGGATCGTCATCCGCGCCGCACTGTCGGGGCGCAGCGTCATAGCGATCAGGTCGAGGAACGTGCTCTTGCCGGATCCGCTGGGTCCGACGATGGCCACGCGGCCGCCCGCGCCAAGCCGGAACCGGTCGATGACCAGTCGAAAGCCGTCGCCGCGCCGCCGTTCGACGCCTTCCAGATCCAGCAGGGCCTCTGTCATGGTCAGGGCAGCGCGTCCAGCGGCACCGGATAGACCCAGTCGCCGGGATCGTCGCCGTCATTGAGCGCGATCCAGCGGTCGGAATCGTCATGGAAGCGCTGGTAGAGGCGGACCTTGGAGTTGACGTCGTCGATGATGGCCTGCTGCTCGCCGACGCTCATGCGCTGCCAGTCGTCCTCGGTCAACGACATGATCCGGCTCTGGTAGGGCAGACCCTCCAGATACTCGCCCATCAGGCCGCTGTCGGCGAGGTTGCGTGTCTCCCCCTGCCCCACCCGGTTCGGGTCGCGGCCCATGGCGGTGGCGGCGCTGCGCAGCTGGTTGAAGAAATCGCTCGGGTCGATCTGCCCGGCGTCGAGGGCGTCGACCGTGGCCGTCATGGTGCGCTGGAGGTCGCTCAACTGGTTCTTCGACAGCAACAGCCGCACCGAGAACGCCTCGACGGCCGGGTTGTCGAGGTCACGGTCGATCGACCAGGCCTGGAACATCGCCGGCGCCTGGGCCCCGGAGACACGGCCCAGATAAGCCAGCGCCATGGCCCGGCCGACATCGGCGGCGGACTGGCGGATATCGGATTCCGCGCCTTTCGCCGCCGGCGGTTCGGGCGCGTCGGGCAGCGCGCCCTCCTGCGCCGCCTGACGGGTCTGTTCGACCTGCTCGACCAGGGCGTCCGTCAAGGCGCCGACCTTGCGTTCGAAGGCCGCCGGATTGCCGGAAGGCACGGGATAGTAGAGCGAGTTGCTCGAATCCCGCCGCGCCAGCTCGGTGTACTGGGTCTCGGCCCTGGCGTGGTCGTCCTGGCCCACCGGCGTCTTCAGATGCAGCACGTAGAGCGCGGTCGGCAGTGCGGAGCTGCGCCCCATGATGTCGCGGCGCATGTCGCCGGCGGTGAGCTTCAGCGTGGCATAGGGGGAGGATGCGTCGCGGGCGCTGGCGTCGGTGATCAGCACAAGATAGCGGGCGTCGAAGCCCTGCCAGTCGATGCGGCCCATGGCGTGATCGAGCGCGGCGAAGGCATCCTCCGAGAAGGAGCGCGTCGAAACCTTCGAGGCGCTGAGCGGCTCGACCGCTTCCTGGAACCCGGTGGTGCTGTCGATCTCGTTCGGATCGGCGAAGGTGCGGGTGAGATATTCGACGCCTTCGACGGCGGCCGGATCGTCGCGATAACCGACGACGCCGAAGCGCACCTTGTCCTTCAGGCCTGCAGCCTCGACGCGGTCGAGCACGCCGCGCATGACCTCGCGCGTGCGGCGGATATAGGGCTGCATGGAGCTGGAGGCGTCGATGACGAAGACGACGCCGGCGCGGAACTCGCCAAGGGCGGCGAGGTTCTCGCGGCTATTGAGCAGGCCCAGTTTCTCCTCGTTCTCCGCGCGGGTGACGCTGGCGATGCGTACGGCCATGGCGCGGCGGCGGCTGGGCAGCCGCTTCGGCTTCGCCTCCAGGATCGGCAGCATGTAGAACTGGCTTGCGAAATCGACATGGGCCTCCGGCTCGATCGAGATCACCGGACTGTCGGGCGGCAGGGCACGCTGGTCGGCAGCCTGCCGCGCCGCGGCCGCACGCTCGGTCAGGTCGTCCGACGCCAGCCAGGCGTCCAGGGCCTGCTCCTCGTCGAAGAACAGCACCCGGTCGCGGTTGGCCCGCTCGGTGAAGGCCAGCACCAGGGCGTGGTCCCAGGGCACGGTCGCCGTCTCCGGCAGGAAGCCCAGCACCTCGCCCTTGGCGTCGGATCCGACTTCCAGATAGGCCGGTCCGCCGCCGTCCACCGGATGGCGCTGATAGACATAGAGCGGTGTGAAGGGCGGCAGCGGCTGCGTGCCGGGTGCGCCCGGGCCTTCGGCTATGGCGACCCCGGGTCGGGTGAGAACCTTCTGGTAGAGCGTGGTCTTGCCGGGAATGAGCAGCGGCGTGCGGTCCTGCGCCCAGGCCGCGCCCGCGAAGCCGATGCCCAGCGTGGCCAGCACGATCAGTGCGAGCGTTCGGACGATCATTGGAGCAACTCCTTCGCCTTTTCGCTGTCGGCCTCGGCCGCCTTGCGCAGCCAGAACACGCTCTGCTCCGGCGCGTCCGGCCGGTCGAGCGCGCCGGACTTCAGCATCTCGCCGAGGCGGACCATGGCATCCACATTGCCGCCTTCCGCCGCACGCTCGTACCAGTCGGCGGCGATCGTTGCGTCCGGCTCGGCGATCACGCCGGCATCCGGATCGTGGGTCGCCGGATCGTATTGCCGCGCCATCGCCAGGGCCGCCTCGGACGATCCCTTCTGCGCTGCGTACTTGCGCAGGATGAACGCCGCCTGAACCTCGCCCGCGCTGTCGAAGCGCTCGGCTTCCGCCTGGGCGTCCTCAGCGGCCGGCTTCTCCTCGATCAGATAGGACCGCGCGGCATCAAGGGTCAGCGGGATGCGCGCTGGCGCCTGCTCCGGGGTGGCCGGCGCACTGCCGTCCGGCGCAGGCGCCTCCGGCCGGGTCTCCTCCGTGCGTGTCACCTCCTCGCTGGCGGGGCCGAAGACATCCTCCCGGAAATACCAGAGAAGAGCGGCCGCGATCAGGAGGAGGATCAGCAGCGCGCCGATAATGACATAGAGGCCGGTGCGGCGTCCGGCCCGGCCATCCTCCTCATCCGGGCGTGCGGGTTCGATGATCGCATCGCCGGCATTGGCTTCCAGTTCGGCGAAGGCCGCCAGTTCGGGTGCTGGCTCCGGCTGCGCCGCGGGACGCTCCGGCGCGGGCGGCGGCGGGTTGGATGGCAGGCGCATGGCGATCCAGCTCATGCGGTCATCGGCCCGATGGCCTGCGGCGTCGCGGAAACCGATCTGATAGGGCTGATAGGGCTTCAGATGCCAGGTCGCGGCGGGACCGAATTCGAGGGACAGCGCGCCGCCCTGGCGCGCCGCCTCCGCGGGACGGAACCAGTTCTCGCCCGCCGCCCACGCCGCGGGCCCCTGCCGCGAAGGGTCGAGATGCTTCTCCACGCCGTCGATGCTGGCGGAAACCGCCACCTCGACCGTTGCAGGGTCCAGATCGCCGGCGTTCATCAGCTTCAGGCGGGCATGGCCCGCGGCCATTTCCGGATTCTGTTCGACGACCACCGGCATTCAGGAACTCCCTAGTCTGCCGCCTCCGCGGGCTGCAGCGCGTCGCGCACGTCGATCCGCTCGATGATCTCGCCAAGCTCGCGGTTGTGCTCGTCGGAGATCTCGCGGCCCGACCCGTGGCTGACATTGTCCATTCCCAGGCTGCGGAAGGCCACGCCCCAGTCGACGAAATAGTTGCGTTCCAGCGGCTCCCGCGCCGGACCGATCTCCATGCCCTTCACCTTCAGGGCGTCGGGGGAAAAGATCGCGCGCTCGGCCTCGCGCGGGGCTTCGGGAAAGCCCGGCCGCTCGCCTTCGGGCAGAGCGCCATAGCCCAGATAGGCGATGTAGTCGTTGATCTCGTAGACGGCGATCCGTACCGCCCGGTCGGCGGCGTCCTCCCACCGTGCGCCGGCGGCGAGCGTCTCCTCGCGCACGGCCTCGGCGATATGCTCCAACAGCTTGTGGCGATCCGCGCCGACAACGATCTCGTCGATCACCTCGCGGACAACATCGCCCGACAGGCCCAGCGTGCGCAGGGCTTCCTCGTCCTGCTGCAGCCGGCGCAGGCGTGCCGTCCAGGCGTTGACGATGCGGTCGGCAAAGACCTCCGGCCGTTCCCGCCGCCGCGCGCCACGGGCCGGCTCGGCCTTGTCGCTGGCGGGTCCCGTATCTCCGGCCCACGGGTCGTCATCCGCCCAGGGATCGTCGGAGCCGTTCGCTGACGGCGCCTCGCCGTCGCCCTCGGCGGCCAGATCCTCGTCCCGCAACGCGGCGACGTTGAAGAAGATCCCGCGCGCATCCGGCGCAGGCAGGGTCAGCGCTTCCATGAAATGCGCGAAGGGACGGAAGTCCTGCCCGCGCACTGCGTTCAGCAGGGTCTTGCGGACCTCCTGCAGGCGCTGGTCGCGCTCCCGCCGGGCCGCCTCGCCGCCGTCGTGGTAGAAGCGCCGCAGGGCGTTCTCCAGCCGGCTGACCGCATCGAGCAGCCTTTCGGCGCCCTGCCGGCGTTTCAGGTCGGGGTCGAGCACGCCCGACAGGCGGTCGACCAGATAGGCCACGCCGCCGTCATTGGGCTGCATGGCCGCATTCCAGACCGCCTCCCGGTCGGAGAAGTGCTTTTCCACCAGCGCCGAGCCCATGAAGGCGTCCTTGTACTGCTGGATGACGTTCGCCGACTGGGCGGCGGGGCCCCGCTCCACCAGGTTTTCGACGTCGGAGTAGTCCATCAGATGGACCTGCTTCATCCCGGGATTGCGCAGGAACACCGTGTTGTCGAAGGCTGCGCCGTTCCAGTCCTCGGGCCAGGCGTCCTTGCCGTACAGCTCGAGGAACGATGAATGCAGCCGCCGGTCCCACTTGCCGCGGCGGGAATCGGCTGTCTCTCCCCCCTTCTCGAGGAACTCGAGATCGAACTTGGTGAGCACCAGGAACAGCGCGTTGCGGACCCGCTTGCGCTGCGCCGGCGTCGCCCCGTGCGTGGTCTCGATCCAGGACCGGACCATGCCGGCTAGGTCCTTCACCTCCTGCACGCTGGGCGGCATGCAGAGCAGCATCGCGGTCAGTTCCAGTTCGTCGGTGAAGCGCTGGAACAGGTAGGCGATCTTGCCGCGCAGGAACAGTTCGCGCAGCTGCAGGTCGCGGTCCGCCGCCGCGGGCGGCAACTGCGTCAGTTTCAGCCGCGATCGCGCGCCGGGAAAGTCGAGCAGATCCGTATGCTCGAAGAACGGCCAGGGCGTGTCCACCATGACCAGCTTCACCTCGGCGATCAGCGCGGTAAGCGTCGCCCGCGGCAGTTCGACAGGCTCGCCTTCGCCATCCTTGTGGACCGGCTTCAGCGGCACCGTGTCCTGAGCGTCTTCCGGCGAATTGAGCCGGCTGAGCACGGCGACGTCGATGATCGTGTTGGGACGCGGCGGATTGCCTGTCTCGCGCGGCACCAGGCCGGAAAGCGCCGCCCGCGCTTCGGGCGGATTGCCTATGCGTTCCAGCGCCGTAGCGAGCGATATGAATAGATCGGTGAAGGTTTCCAGTCCACCCCAGAGCATGGCGAACAGCTTCGCGCGCCCGGCGACGGGCAGCCGCCCGCCGACCCGGATCAGCGCGTTCCAGTAGTCGGCGCGGTCGAGCGCGCCCACCCTGCTCTTGAAATGGCGGCGGAAATATTCGCCCAGGTCAAACAGCTCGATCTCGTCGAGATGCGCCGCCGGCGCACCGCTCCGCGCTTCCTGCTCGGCGCTGCGGATGGCGGCGCGGATCTGTTCCTCATCGGGCAGTTCGATCGACATGTTGTTGGGGTCGAAGTCGGACAGGAAGCTGTTGGCGATGATCTTCACCAGATCGGTCTCGCTCAGCAGCCGCAGTTCAACCGGATAGTCGGGGTCGACGTCGCCCTTGTGCTTGGTGAAGCGCGAGACCAGTCCGGTGGATTCACGGTCGCCTGCCGGATTGATGTCCTTCAGGAAGTCCTTGATTTCACCGCCGAAATCGATCTTCAGCGGGCCGTCCTGACGGCGCGCCAGCGCCGATACGAGATAGGACTTGCCGGCCTGGCTGGGGCCGAAGACGCCGACGCAGTTGCGCCGGTGCATGGCGCCGCCGATGCGGCGTGCCGCCAGCCGGGCGCGGCGGGTGTTCTCGATCAGGCTGTCGGCCTCACTGGCGACGCCGACGGATTCGCCCCGCACCCGGTCGATCCACAGGCGCGCGTCGGCGCCGCCGTCTTCCAGGCGGCTTACCGCTTCCTTCAGCGCGCCGTCGCGTTCGGTATCCGCCATGTCCTCTTCCCCTACTGGTTCAGCAGGATTCCGGTATCCAGCCAGTAGCCATCCTGGTTGTCGATGGTCTGCAGCCGGAGCCGGAGCTGGTTCTTGCCGATCGAGGCGCCCCGGGCGTCCTCGATGCGGTCGATGGTGAAGGCGTCGACAATCTCGGGGTTGTCGCGCCGCTGGTTGCGTTTCAGCGTGACCTGAAGCGGCGTCCGCGGATTGAGCTTTTCGGCGATCTCCGGGCTGGCGTAGTCAAGGCTGTAGAGCCGCGTGCCGGGCCACCAGTCGGCGTCGAACTGACGGAAGCCCAGCGTCATGGGCCCGCGGAACTCGAACGGCTCCTCGGGCAGTTCGTAGTCCTCGTCCTCCAGATTGAGGCCGCTGTAGTAGACGTCGTCGGCGCGCAGCCGGTTGTCGCGGTCCAGCTTGCCGAAGAACCGCGCGGTCGATTTCGGTTTCAGATTGTCGGAACGGAAGTTGAAGTTCCTGAGACGCCCTTCACCGAGCAGGCACAGCATGGCGCCGACCGCCGCCGTCGTCTTGGGGTCGGAGATCGTCGCCGCGTAGTCCCGGAACGGGTACCAGGAACCGACGCGGAAACTGTGCAGCGGCACGATGCGGTGCGGCGGCAGGGCCATGCTCTCGGCCAGCACCGCGTTCACCGCCGGCATGCGCGATGGGCGCCCGGACAGGATCAGGATGTCCGCGCGCGCGCGGTAGACGATTTCGGCGAAGGCTTGCAGCATTTCCAGCACCACGCTGCGCACGCTGAGATCGATGGCGCGGAAGTGCACGGGCAGGATCACCTCGCCCAGGTCGAAGCCATCGGCGCCGTGGCGGCGCGCTTCCTCGTTGACATGCGCGATGACCGCCTGGCTGGCGCGGTCATCCTCTCCGAACAGGTCGCCCAGGCGGATATCGTCCCCGTCGATAGCGCCCGACATCAGGTCCCAGTTCTCGTACTCGCCGATCAGCCGAAGCGCGGCGGGCATCGCCACATGGACGGCGAACTGCTGGCGGTAGAGCTGATCCTCTACGTCCATGTCGGCGCGGTCGCCGCCGAACAGCGTGTGCGCCAGATAGTCTGCGCGCTCTCCCAGACCGGCCTCGTCCAGCGCCTTGACGATCGGCTGCAACACATGATCGCGGATGATCTGGTAGGCGATGTCGTCGCCGGCCAGGCTCATCCCTTCGCGGAACATCTGGGTCGGGAACAGCGTGACGTTGGCGCCCTTGCCCTGGACTGCATAGGAGGTCACGACCAGGTCGGTCGTGCCGCCGCCGATGTCGAGCGTGGCCAGGCGGAACTCGTCGTCCAGCCCGGCGGCGCCGCGGTTGACCGGCAGCCGGCTGCGCCGGAAGAAGGCCCGCGCGTCGCCTGAATAGGCCATGGCGATCTGGCTGTAGAGATAGACCGCCTGGGTGGCGGAGGCCTCGTCCCACTCGATCTTGATTTCGGGCAGATGGACGCCCTCGGCGACCCTCAGCTCCTGGATACCGCTTTCGGGATCGGTCTCGACCGTCGCCTGGCCCAGGCAGAGATAGACCAGGTCGCGCGCCGCCTCGGCCTGCCTGCGGAGGATCTGCCGTTCCGCCAGCGGCAGGGCCGTGGGCATGGTCATGATGATGCGTCGGAGCCGCCGCGGCAGGTCCGCATTGCGGCGGCGCAGCCGGTGCGCGGCCGAGTTCATCATCACCAGCGTCTGCAGGAAGATCTCGGTCAGGGCGAAGGACAGCAGGTTGGAGCGCGCATAGAGCGCCCGGAAGGACGGGAAGCGCTGCTCGTCATGGGCCGGCACGTGCGCGGGCACTTTGTGCAGCGGCTGGCCGGCGTCGTTGACCAGGGTGGTGAAGGCGACGCCGGTCGCCGCGGGCGCGTGCTCGCCATGCACCGCCGCATTGTTGAAACGCCAGCCGTCACGGCGCGGATCCTCGTCCCAGAGATAACGCTTGGGCGAGGACATGCCCGTTGCGCCTTCGCTGCCGCGCCGGTAACCCGCCAGACGCCGCGCCTCGGGGCCGATCCGGGCCACTGTCGGCCAGGCAAAGGCCGTGGCCCGCCCGCTGGTCAGCGAGATGTCGTCCTTGCCGAAACTGGCGCGGTTGAACTCGATGCGGCTTTCGAACGGATCGGAATAGATCTGTGTCGGGTCGGAAAGGTCCCGGAGCTGCACCTTCACGGCCTGGGTGATGTCGGTGCCGACCTCGTCGGGCTGGGTCTCGATCAGCATGCCGCAGGTGCGCGAATTGCCGACGTCGAGCACCAGGTCGACGTCGATCGGCGTCGGCCGCGGATCGGTGAAGCGGTCGATCATGCGGATCTTCGGCAGCAGGTCGAGATCGGCCAGCAGGTAGATCAGCGCCTTGTAGCGCGCCACGTCCTCCTTCGGGCCCTCCATCCGCTCGGCGATCTGTTCGTCGCTTGCGGGCCCGGCGTTCCGGCGCCTGCGCGACTCCTCGCGGGTGACCATGTCGCGGACGGCTTCCCGGCACCAGCCGGCGACCCAGTTTTCCTGCACGAACCAGTTGAGCGCCTTCTCGTCGGCGCAGATGGAGAACACGGCGCCGCGCTGCGCATCGGCCTCCGACGGCGCGAGATAGGCCTCGCTCGCCCGCTGCGGCAGCAGTTCCGTGTCGAAGGCCACGATGATGCGATGATCGAAGCCGTTGTCGTCCGGCTCTGGCAGCTTCCTAAGGCAGACCCGCGCCCAGTTCGTCGGGCCGTGGAAATAGTCGCCGCCCTGCTCTTCCCGCAGCATCGGGATCGGCATCCAGGCGTCGCCGAAGGTCTCGACCAGCTTCTTCAGATCGACCTCGTAGGTGGTCTGCACGTTCTCGTCGGAGAGATCGACGCGGATCGGCGGACCGGCGTCGCCGGGCTTGTCGTAGAAGCCCCAGTTGGTCTCCACGCCGGACGAGCGGTCCGCCACGAAGCCCAGATCGATGAGCTGAACGCCGCTCGAAGGGATCAGGGACAGTACGGGCGGGCGTTTCAGGATCGGCGCGAGCGGCATGATCAGCGGTCACCTCGGACGGGCGCAGGGATTTCGAGCGTAGGCAGGGTCTTGTCCATTGGTCAACGTGCCCCGGCGCTCACTCAGGGTTGGGCATTCCGGTTGAGATCGACCTTGAAGGTCTTGCCGTCGGCATCGGTGCCGACGCACTCGACCTGTCCGTCGTCGCCGCGGGAGCAGACGGTCTGCGATCGCTTGAACGAGCTGCCGTCGGAGCATTTCAGGTTGGCGAGTTCTTCGACCTGCAGATTGCCGTCCCTGACGGTCGCCTGCGCCGGCGCGCGGCAGGTCACGCCGTCCGCGCGGCGGACAACGGCTTCCCCCCGGCCCTCGTCGTCGAAGTTGTACTCCTGGGTCAGCTTCTGGCGGGTCTGTGAATCCACCAGGCCGCTGTCGCTCTGCCAGTTGCCCTGCATGAAGCCGGCCGAGCCATCCGCTGCGTCCTCGGGTATGGCGGGCGGTTCGCCGGCGTCCGGCGTCTGACCTTCGGGCTGCGGGGGTTCCTGGCCGGGCGGCGTTTCCGGCTGTTCGCCCTCGGGCGGTGTCTCGTCCTCTTCCGGCGCCGGGGGCTCCGGCGTTTCGGGCTCGGCTGGCGGCTGTTCCTCTGTCGCCGCTTCGTCGCCGGGAGCGGCCAGCTCCCCCGGCGTTTCGGCTTCTTCGGCGGGTGATCCGTCTTCGCCTTCATCGGGAACGGCCCCTTCGGGCGCGACCGCATCGCCTTCGCCCGGAACGGCGGTGTCCTCGCCGGGGGCCACGACACCATCCTCGCCCGGCACGGCCACTGCATTCCCTTCGCGGTCGACGACCACGCCCTCGCGTTCGATGACCGTCCGGTCCGGATCGTCGATGATCGCCCCATCTTCCGCCGGCGGCACGGCCTCGGATTCCTCGTCCAGCGGCCGCTCGATCGCGGGCACTTCGCCCCCGCCGCCGACGACCGGCAGATCATCCCACAGCCACCAGAGCAGCAGCGCCAGCAGAAGCAGCAACAACAACGGCAACAGCCACCACAGAAAGCCGAGGCCACGGCGCTCGGGTGCCTCTCCGCTCGCCGCCTCAGCCGCCGCGGGCGCAGCCGCCCGGGCCAGACGCGGCGCGGCCGTCAGTGTCTCGAAGGGCTGGGCGTGCTCCTCCCGGAAGCCCCAGAAGGTCGCCACCGGCTGATCGCCGACGAAGTACAGATGGCCGTCATCGGGCGTCTTGAGCGCCTGGTCCAGGACCGCGACGAAAGCCTCGGCCCCGCGCGGGTCCTTGCCCTCCTTGCCATAGGCCCTGAGCTCCGAGGCATAGGCGTCGAATTCGCTCTTCATCACCTGCAGATCGAGGGAGCGTTGCACCTGTTCGTCCTCGGACAGGTCGGACCAGCGCACCGGCTCACCCTCCACCGGGGAGATCCAGCTGACGGTCCTGCCCTGCGAATCCATGCGGGGAATGGCGAAGAAGTTGGCGTACTTCGCCCCCAGGCGCTGGCGCAGCGCCGCCTGGAGTTGCAGGTGGTTCTGGTAGACGGGCTGCCCGAAGGCGCCCAGGGGCTGGTAACGGTCCAGCCTGTCTTCGGCCAGTGTGGGTCCAGTGCGCATGCGTCTCGCTCCCGCGCCTTCGTCAGGGGTTGCAGGCGCTGGCGTCCGGCTGGCCGGTCGCTTCCTGCATCTCTTCGGTCATCTGAGCGGCATTGCGGGGGGTGAAGACCCGCCCGCCGGTGGCGCTGGCCACGCATTGAAGCACGGCCGAGCGACCGCCGCTCAGGTCGATGACATTGATCTTCAGCATCGGTTTCTGCGCCTTCAGTGCCCGGGCCGCGGCGCAGGGATCGCCGCCGCAGGTGTCCTCGCCGTCGCTAACCACGACCACCGTCGCCGGACCGACCGATTTGGCGGCGTTGCCCGCGCGGCGGATCGAGTTGGCGAGCGAGGTCCCCCGGCTGGGGCTGACGCCCCGCACCCGGGAAAGCAGTTCGGGACGCTGGCTGTAGCCGTACTTCTGCGGCGTCGAGGTCTCGCCGCAGTCGGTGAAGCTTACCAGGCCGGTCTTGATGTCCTTGTGCAGGCTGGTGACCACATCCGCAATGGAATCCTTGGCCGCCTCGATGCGCGAGGGCGCGCCGGCGAAACTGTCCTGCATGCTGCCCGAGCCGTCGATCACCACCATGACCTCCGGCCGCTGGGTCGGGGTCCAGCCCGGCTCGCAGAGCGTGGGCGCGGGGCGCGTGGTCGGCGGGAGCTGCGCGACCCGCGGCGGTAATTCGGCCGCGGGCGGAACCTCCGGCGGCAGTTCGACCCGCGGACGCGGCGCGGGCTGCGGTTCCGGTGCGGGGGCGGGCCGAGGTTCCGCCTCGGCTACCGGCGGTTCGGGCCGGGGCTCGGGCTCCGGTTTCGGCGGTTCAATGACCGTGACGTCCGGTTCGGGGTCCGGTCGCCGCTCGGGTTCCGGCTCCGGCGGCGGCAACTGGGTCCGCTCCTGGGGCAGCGGTTCACAGAGGTCGATGACCTCGTCGCGCATGGCCTCCACCCTGGCCAGTTCCGCCTTTATCGCCGCCAGCCTGTCGCGCGCGGCGGGAACCGGATCCACCGGTGGCGGCGCGGGCCGGTCGCGTTCGACAATGACCGGCTCGAGAGGCTGCATGAGCAGCCAGATCAGTACGCCGAGCGCCACGAGCAGGAGCCCCGGCAGCGCCCAGGCGAGCCAGCCGAAGCCGCCGGTTCGCGCCGGCGGCCGGCCTGGACTGTCGGTTTCGTCCACTGCGGCCGCGGCGGCTTCCGGCAATGGCGGCACCGCGGCCGCCGCCGTTCCCGCCCCCGCCCCCGTTGGCGCGGCCGAGGCCTTCCCGGCTGCCGCTTCCAGAACCGGGACCGCCTGGCCCTCGGCAGCATGGCCCCAGTTCACCAGCACGGGCTGATCGCCCGCGGCGTGCAGCGCCTCGAAGCCGTCGGGCGTCACCAGGGCCAGACGCATCATGTGGCCGGCGATGCGGCCAGCGTCGCCCTCGCCCGCGATCCGCTGCGCCAGGGCCTCGACGCGGCCGGCGATTTCCCGGTGGCGCTCGCGCAGTCGGGCAGCCTCCGCCGGCGGCAGGTCGCCGAGCGGCTTCAGCGGCGTTCCGTCGACAGCCCGCCAGACATGGCCGCCGTCGTCAGGCGTCGGCGCCGCGAACAGCGCCGCGGCTTCCGGGCCGATCCGGTTGCGCAGGATCGACGCGATCTGCTCGCGGGCAGCGATGACATCCCGCCCCGCGGTTCCGAGCCTGCGGATTCCGGCGCTGTCCTGGGTCCTGATTCCGCGCTCAGCCATTCAAGCCTTCGATTGCTCTGCCGGGAGACAGGTTCGGGAAAGGTTGTCCGGTTGTGGTTTCATCCACAACATACGAGCCGGCCATGGCTGAACCAAGCCTGACCGCAAGCAGACAGGAGAGACGCCTTGAGCAACGCCGAGGCCCCCGACGATCGGAACACGCGCCGCAGCATCCCGGCCTTCGGGGCGTGGCTGGCGATTTCCGTCCTGCTGGCGCTCGCCGTCGTCGCTGCGCTGGCCTGGCTGCTGCTGCGCGAGCCGGAAACCGTGGTCCGCGATGGCCCGCTACCGTCGCCGCAGCCGCCCACGGCCGAAATGCTGGCGGAAGTCGAACGCCTGGATGCCCTGTCCTTCGAAGCCGGCAAGCGCTTGCAGGAAATCCTCGGGACGGTGGCCGCCTACGACTGTCCGCCCGGCACGGCGCCCGCGGACCGGGCGCGGTTCGAGGCGCTGAAGGAAAAGGCCAGGGCCATGCTGGCGGCGGCCGGGGATCCCCTGCCCGACCGCGCCGCCGCGCCCGCGGCACAGGCTGAGCCTGCGGTGGCCCGGGCGGCTACGGCTCCAACGCAGGGACAGGCCGCGCCGAAGTCGGTCGCGGCGTTGTCGCAATCGCTGGAAAAGGCGGTGGTCTTCGTCATTACCTTCCAGAACCGCAAGCCGGTCGGGACAGGCACGGCCTTCTTCATCGCCCCCGACCTGCTGGTGACCAACCGCCACGTCATCCAGGAGGGAGATGCAGACCAGATCATCGTCACCAGCGAAAGTCTGGGGGACGTGGTCCGCGCCCGCGTGATCGCACGCTCTCCCGACGGTCAACCGGGGGATCCGGACTTTGCGCTGCTCCGGACGGAGCGGCCGGCGGCGCCCGGGGTACTGCCGCTCTCCTCCGCGCATTCCAAGCTGATGGACGTCATCGTCGCCGGCTATCCCGGGCTCGCGCTCCAGACCGATGCGGGGTTTCTCAAGCTCGCCTATGGCGACCGCACCTCCGCGCCCGACATGCACCAGAACCGCGGCGAGATCCGCTCGACGCAGGAACTGCCCGGCACCACGTCGATCATACACACCGCGGACGTACTGACCGGCTACAGCGGCGGTCCGCTGATCGACATGTGCGGCCGGGTCGTTGGCGTGAACACCTTCATCCAGGTCGACCGCCAGCAGAGCGGCAAGTTCAACAGCGCCCAGTCCACCGGCGATCTGGTGCAGTTCCTGAACCGCAGCGATGTCGCGCTGCCGGAGCAGCGGACTGCCTGTAAAAGGTGATCGTGATCAATACCTTGTCGGATATTCCTCGGCCTGATTGCGAATCGGATCGTCGGTAACCAACTACTGCATAGACGGTCAGAAGGGATCGAAACCCGTCGGGCTTGGCATCGACCTTGCTGCCTTACGGGCATGAATGCGGTTTTGCGCCGCCACCGCGGTTCGAATCGTCAGATGAGAAGCGAAATGGGAATCCCGTTTCGCTTTGCGTGGCAGATTGAAAAGGTGCTCCGACCGAATGCGCGTACTCGTCGTCGATGACAGCCAGGCGAACCGAAGCATCGCCCGCGTGTTGCTCGAGAATGCCGGCCACCGGGTGATGGAGGCCGACGGCGGCGAGGCGGCTGTGTCCGCCGCAGGGGAGTTCCTGCCTGATGTCATCCTCATGGATGTCGCCATGCCCGGCATGGACGGCCTGGAAGCGACCCGCGCGATCCGGCGGCTGGAAGGCGACGTCGGGACGACGCCGGTCATTGCCTGGACGGCCCACGACATTCCCGGCATGCGCCGCCAGACCAGCGCTGCCGGCATGAACGCCTATCTGACCAAACCCGTGGTGCGGCAGACGCTGATCGCGACCATTGCCGCCTTCGGGCGCTCGCGCGGGCCGAACCGCATCGACGCGGTCCAGTCGGCCTGATCTGCCGTCGCGCTTAAGTTCGACTGAAAGAACGTATTTTATCTATTTGAAACCTATGGCGAAACCGTCGTCGACACTGACGATGGATCCGTTCATGAAACGGCCCTCCTCGCCGGCCAGCAGCAACAGCGCACCGTCCAGATCCGCCGGCTCGCCGACGCGTGGCCGCGGGAACCGCGCCAGGAAGGCCTGTCCGCCCTCGGTCTTCCAGTAGTCGGCGTTCATCTCGGTTTCGATATAGCCGGGGCAGATGGCGTTGGTGTTGATGTCGTGGCGCCCCCATTCCAGCGCCATGGCGCGGGTCATCTGGTCCATCGCCGCCTTGGACATGCAATAGATCGAGAGTTGTCCGATCACCCGATGCGACAGGGTGGACGAGATATTGATGATACGCCCGCCGCTCTTGCGCTCGATCATCGATTTCGCCGCCGCCTGGGCCATGAAGAAGGCGCCCTTCAGATTGGTGTCGAGGACGAAATCGTAGTCGGCCTCGGTGATGCGCTGCATGGCGTTGGGCGCGGTGACGCCGGCGTTGTTGACCAGAATGTCGACGGGACCGAGTTGCGCCTCGACTTCGCCGAGACAGTCGCCGATCTGCCCGATATCGGTCACGTCGAGGTCGACGGCGTGCGCCCGCCCGCCCGCTTCGCCGATCTTCGCGACCAGTCCGTCCAGTTTCTGCTTGCGCCGCGCGCCGACGCCGACCGATGCTCCCGCCGCGGCCAGAACCTGCGCGAAATGCGCGCCCAGCCCCGAACTCGCCCCGGTGACGAGCGCCACCTTGCCGTCGAGTCTCCGGTTCTTTTCCATTGTCCCCTCCTGCACCGCTACCATGTCCGGTTATTGTGTAGTGTTTAGAGAATGCTTTAGGCTTGTCCCATGATTATCGACATCGTCTCAGACACGGTCTGTCCGTGGTGCTACATCGGCAAGCGCAAGCTTGAAGCCGCGCTCGCCAGCCGTAGCGATGTCAAGGTTCAGGTAGGCTGGCGTCCGTTCCAACTCAACCCGGAAATGCCGCGGGGCGGCATGAGCCGGGAAGCCTATCTCGCCGCCAAGTTCGGCGGCGTGGAGCGCGCCGCCCGCATCTACGAGAACATCCGAACCGCTGGCGCGCAGGTTGGGATCGACTTTCATTTCGAGCGCATTCGCCGCACCCCGTCGACGCTGGATTCTCATCGCCTGATCCGCTGGGCGGCCAATGACGACGCTCAGCAGGAGGTCGTGCAGCGCCTGTTCGACGCCTATTTCGTCAATGGCGAGGATATCGGCGACCATGAGGTGCTGGTCCGGATCGCCGGCGAGGCGGGCATGAATGCGGATCTGGTGCGCGACCTGCTGGCCGGGGATTCGGACCTGGATCTGGTTCGCCAGGAGGACTCGGTGGCCCGCTCCATGGGCATAAACGGGGTCCCCTGCTTCATCATCGACCGTAAGTACGCCGTCTCCGGCGCGCAGGACGTGCCGGTCTTCCACAAGGTCTTCGATCTCGCCCTGAACGAGACCGTCAGGCCCGAGGACGCCTCCGTCACCGGCTGAACGCGTCAGCACGCCTCACTCGAACCGCCGGAATCGATGACGATTTTGGCGGCCATGATGGCGCGCTTCCTACTTACCGATGCGGGACGGCTTTCGCTCGCGGGATTCGCCGCGACCGCGGTCGCGTTCGGGCCCGCGCGGATGGGCTTCGGCCTGTTCCTGCCCGCCTTCCGGGCGGACTTCGGGCTGACGACGGCAACCGCGGGCGCGATCGCCTCGGCGGCGTTCGGCGCTTTCCTGGCGGCGTTGCTTCTGACCGGTTGGCTGACCGATCGTGTGGGTCCGCGGGCGCCGGTGGCGCTGGGCGGGATAGCCGCGACGGCGGGACTGGGACTCGTGGCCGCGACGGACAATGTGTTCCTGCTCGCCGTCGGCGTGGCGCTGGCCGCGTCGAGCGCCGGCTTCTCGTGGACGCCCTACAACAACACCGCGGCGCGGAGTCTGGTCGACGGCCAGAAGGATCGAGTGCTTTCGGTGGTCAGCACCGGCACCACCTTCGGCATTGCATTCGCGGGCGCCGTTGCGTTCGCGATGTTCCTGGGGGATTTCGGCTGGCGGGCGCCCTGGGCCATGTTCGCCGGTCTCGCGGCGGTCTCGCTTCTGATCAATGTGCTGGCGCTGTTCCACATGCGCCAGAGCCGGGGACCCGGCGGCGCGGATCTGCCGGCGCCGAGCGACTGGCCGTTGCGGGAACTGGTTGCCTACCGGCCCGCATGGCCGATGTACATACTGGCCTTCTCCTTCGGTCTGACCAACGCGCTCTACCTTTCCTTCGCAGTCGATCACATCACCCGCGAAGGCGGCCTGACCGGCCTCGATGCGGCGGCCGCCGGGCCGGTGCTCTATATCGCCTTCGGTGTGGCCGGCGCGCTCGGCCTGCTGACCCGGCAGGTCGAGGGGCGCATGGGTCTTCCGGCGCTGCTGCGTGCGATCTTCGTCGCCAGCGCCCTGTCGCATATCCTGCTGGCACTGGCGCCGGCGTCATGGGCCGGAGTCCTGGTTTCCGCTGGCCTGCAGGGCGTCTGCCTGATGATGCTGAGCGCGGTGCTGGCCTTCTGGAGCGCACGGCTCTTTCCCGATCTGCCGTCGGTCAGCTTCACGGCCGCCGTCTTCTGCGTCGCGGCCGGGAATGTCCTGGGTCCGCTGGTCGCCGGCCAACTGGAGGAACCGTTCGGCTTCGGTGCGGTCTTCGCCGGCGGCGCGGCGGTTTCCCTGCTGACCGCCCTGATCTTTCCCGCCCGTCCTGTGCGTCGGGCCTCGGCGGCGTGAGCGAGCGGTCTAGGCGGCCTTCTCCGCGATCTGGGCCAGTCCGCGCGCGAGGCTGCGCACGCCCTTGACCCGCGTCGAGAGGTCCGACCAGTCGCGCAGATAGACCAGCGTGTGATCGGGGCGGAGCTTCGCCGTGCCCTGCTGACCGGAAATGAAACGCACGAGCCCGCCGGGATCAGGGAACTCGTTCTCCCTGAACAGCACCGTCGCGCCCTTCGGACCGGCGTCCAGCTTGGCGATATTCGCGGCGCGGCACAGACTCTTGATGGCGACGACGTCGAACAGGTTGTCGACTTCGGGCGGCAGCGGCCCGAAGCGGTCGATCATCTCCGCGGCGATGGCCTCGATCTCGTCCTGGTCAGCGACATGGCCCAGGCGCTTGTAGAGGTCCAGCCGCGCGGACAGGTCGGCGACATAGTAGTCCGGGATCAGCACTGGCGCGCCCAGGTTGATGTTCGGCGACCAGTCGCCGCTCTGAGCATCGGTCTGGCCCCGGGCCTCGGCCACCGCCTCCTCCAGCATGGACTGATAGAGCTCCACGCCCACCTCGCGGATCTGACCCGACTGCTCCTCGCCCAGCAGGTTGCCGGCGCCGCGGATGTCTAGATCGTGGCTGGCCAGGGTGAAGCCCGCACCGAGCTGGTCCAGGGTCTGAAGCACACGCAGCCGCTTGTCGGCCCCATCGGTAACGCGCCGGTTCGCCGGCACGGTCAGATAGGCATAGGCGCGCGTCTTGGAGCGGCCGATGCGGCCGCGAAGCTGGTAGAGCTGGGCCAGGCCGAACATGTCGGCGCGGTAGACCACCATCGTGTTCGCATTGGGCACGTCCAGGCCCGACTCCACGATGTTGGTGGAGACCAGCACGTCATAGGAGCCGTCGTAGAAGGCGTTCATCGCGTCCTCCAGCTCCCGGACCGGCATCTGGCCATGTGCGACCACGAATTTCAGCTCCGGCACATGGTCCTTCATGAATGCCTCGACGGCCGCGAGGTCGCTGATGCGGGGGCAGACGAAGAAGCTCTGGCCGCCACGGTAGTGCTCCCGGAGGAGGGCTTCCCGGGCCACGATCTCGTCGAAGGGCAGCACGAAGGTGCGCACCGCCAGCCGGTCGACGGGCGGCGTGGCGATGACCGAGAGGTCGCGGATGCCGGTCAGCGCAAGCTGCAGGGTGCGCGGGATCGGCGTGGCGGTCAGCGTCAGCACGTGGACGTCGGATTTCAGCTCCTTCAGCCGCTCCTTGTGCTTGACGCCGAAATGCTGCTCCTCGTCGACGATCAGCAGGCCGAGGCGCTTGAACTCGACGCCCTTGCCCAGCAGCGCATGGGTGCCGATGACGATGTCGAGCTGGCCGTTCTTCAGGTCCTTCCTGACCTCGTTCGCCAGCTTGCCGGGAACCAGCCGCGACAGCTGGCCGATCCGGACAGGGAAGTCACGGAACCGCTCGAGGAAGGTCTGGTAGTGCTGGCGGACCAGCAGGGTGGTCGGCGCGACCAGCGCCACCTGCATGCCGTCCATCGCCGCGATGAAGGCGGTGCGCAGCGCCACCTCGGTCTTGCCGAAACCCACATCGCCACAGATCAGGCGGTCCATGGGACGCCCCGCGGCCAGATCGCCGATCGATTCGTCGATCGCCCGCGCCTGGTCGTCGGTTTCCTGATAGGGGAAGCGGTCGCAGAACTCATGGTAGGCGCCCGCGGGCGGCGTCAGCCTGGGCGCATCGGCGAGCTGGCGGCCGGCGGCGACACGGATCAGGGCTTCGGCCATCTCCTTCAGCCGCTGTTTCAGCCGCGCCTTCCGCGTCTGCCAGCCCTTGCCGCCGAGCCGGTCCAGAGTGACCTCGCCCTCGCCCGAGCCATAGCGGGACAGCAGCTCGATATTCTCCACCGGCAGGTAGAGCTTGTCGCCGCCGTCGTAGATCAGCAGCACGCAGTCGTGCGGCGCGCCGACGATGTCGAGGGTCTCGAGTCCTTCGTAGCGGCCGATGCCGTGTTCGCTGTGGACCACCAGGTCGCCGAGCTGCAGGTCCGACGCGTTGGCGACGAAGTTCTCCGAGCGCCGGCGCCGGCGCCGCTTGCGCACCAGCCGGTCGCCCAGAACGTCCTGTTCCGAAATCAGCACCGCATCGGGCGCCTCGAACCCGGCTTCGATGGAAAGTACCGCGAGGCCGACCACGTTGCGGTCGAGCTTCATCGCCTCGTCGAAGGTTTCGACCTCGGCGATGGCCCGGATTCCGGCATCGCGCAGCATGCCGCCCAGGCGTTGCCGGGCGCCGTCGGAATAGCTCGCCACCGTGATCTGGCGGTCGGGCACCAGATCCTGGATATGGCGCGCGAGCGCCTCGTAGACATTGGCGTGCGGCGTGGCCCGCTCCGGCGCGAAGTCCCGTCCCCTGCGGCCCTGCAGATCGTGGATGACCGGGCTTTCCCCGTCGCCGACATTGAATGGCGTCAGGGCAGCCACCGGCTGACCGGCGAGAAATTCGGCCCATTCCCCCGGTGCGAGATAGAGCGCGTCCGCCGGCAGCGGGCGGAAAACCGCTCCGGCGCTCCCCTGCCCCGAGGCGGTCGCCTTCACCGCCTCGGCGCGGGTGACCTGGTAGTCCTCGATGGCCGCGAAACGGCTTTCGGCGGCGTCGTCCGCCAGGTGGTCCAGCACGACCGCAGCCTCGCCGACATAGTCGAACAGCGTCTCCAGACGGCGATAGAAGATCGGCAGCCAGTGCTCCATCCCCGGGAAGCTCCGGCCTTCCGAGACCGCCTCGTAGATCGGATCGGACTCGGCCTTGATGCCGAACAGCTCGCGGTAGCGGGCCCGGAAATGGTTGGCGCGACGTTCGTCCAGGACCAGTTCGCTGACCGGCGTCAGGGCAAAGCTGTCGACCCTGGCGAGCGTTCGCTGGCTCATGGGGTCGAAACGCCGGATGCTTTCCAGCTCCCGCCCGAACAGGTCGAGTCGCACCGGCTGGTCGTCATTGGGCGGGAAGATGTCGATCAAGCCGCCGCGGATCGCGTACTCGCCTGGTTCCATGACCGTGCCGGTGCGGCCGTAGCCCTGAGCCACCAGAAAGGCGATCAGTTCGGCCTCGTCGATCGGATCGCCGACCTGCGCGGCGAAGTGGCCGCCGCTGACCTCGGCGCGCTCGGGCACGCGCTGGGTGATGGCGTTCACGGTCGTGAGAATCAGCCGGCCGGCGGCGCCGCTTTCCGCCAGCATGCCAAGCGCTTCCATGCGCTCGGCCAGGATCTGACGGTTGGGGGAGGACCGGTCGAAGGGCAGGCAATCCCAGGCCGGAAAGACCACGGGCTCCAGCGCCGGCGCGAAGAAGCGGATCATGTCGGCTGTCGCGGCAAGCCGCTGGTCGTCGCGGGCGACGAACACGACGCCGCGGTCGAGTTCCCGCGCCAGGTCCGCCAACAGGCGTGCGTCGAGACCCTCCGGCGCGTTCTGGACGGTGATCCGTCCCGGGCCGGCGAGCTTGTGGCTCAGTGGCGCGCGTTCTGTGACCGTCACGATCCGGGCTGGGCGAAGTTGAAACGGACGAGCATGCGGCTGACCTCGTTGTCGTATTCCGGGGGTATGGGCTTGCGGCCCACGACCCAGGCGAGAATCTCCGGATCTCCGGCGTGCAGCATCGCCTCGTAGAGGTCGAGTTGCCGGGCGTCGAACGTCGGCAGATTCCGCTCCGCGAAGCGCGTGAGCAGGATATCGGTCTCCTTGGTGCCCGTGTAGTGGGACCGGTAGAGCAGCTTCTTCCGCCGCAGCTCGAGATCGTCGTCGGTCGCGTCCATGGGTCCGGCCTCGCTGAATCGAACCGCTGATATAACCGTCCGGCGGCGAGATGTCAGGGTCCGGCTTGTCACGGGGGCGCGGGCCGCATCATAAAGGGCCATGCGCCCGGAGATCCTCTTTGCCCTGTTCCAGCCCGCGACCAATCTGAAGGGCGTCGGCCCGCGCGTGGCGGCATTGCTGGACCGGCTGGGGGCGAGCCGCGTGCTGGATCTGATCTGGCTGTTGCCCAGCGGCGTGATCGACCGCGGCTACCGCCCGAAGCTGGAAGACGCCGAGACCGGCCGCGTGGCGACGATCGACGTCACCGTCACCGAGCATCGCGCCGGGCGGGGCCGTCAGCCCTATCGCGTGATCGTCACCGACGGCACGGCAAGCGCGGCACTGGTATTCTTCAATCCCCGCCGCGACTGGCTGGAGCAGACCTATCCGCCGGGCGCGCGCCGGCTGATCAGCGGACGGATCGACCGCTATGGCGACGCGCTCCAGATGGCCCATCCCGACTATGCCGTCGATCCCGCGACGGGCGAGGAAATACCGGCCATCGAACCGGTCTATCCGCTGACCGCAGGGCTGGCCCCGAAGACGCTTCGCCACATCGTCGCCAGGGCCGCAGCACAGGCGCCCGATCTCCCCGAATGGCTGGATCTGCCGATGAAGGAGAGGCACGGCTTTCCCGCCTGGCGCGATGCGGTGCGCGCGGTTCACGCTCCGGAGCGCGCCGCGGCGATCGAAAGCACGCCGGCCTTGCGCCGGCTGGCCTATGACGAACTGCTGGCCAACCAGCTCGCCCTCTCCCTGGTGCGGCGCCGGCTGAAACGCCGCGGCGGACGGCGTCTCCAGGGCGACGGCCGCATCGCTGAGAAGGTCCGGCAGGGGCTGCGCTGGGAATTGACCGGCGCACAGCGGCGCGTGCTGGCGGAAATCCTCGAGGACATGGCCTCGCCGCACCGGATGATGCGGCTGATCCAGGGCGACGTGGGCAGCGGCAAGACGGTGGTCGCCCTGCTGGCCGCCGCCGCCGCGGTCGAGGCCGGCACCCAGGCGGCGCTGATGGTGCCGACCGAAGTGCTGGCGCGCCAGCACGCGCGGACGCTCGTCGATCTGGCCGGGGAATCCGGGCTGCGGATCGCCTGCCTTACGGGCCGCGACAAGGCGCAGGCGCGGCGGGCGATCCTGCAGGACCTGAACGAGGGCCGCATCGACCTGCTGGTCGGCACGCACGCGCTGTTCCAGGAAGGCGTCGACTTCCGCGATCTGGGCCTCGTCATCGTCGACGAGCAGCATCGTTTCGGCGTGCACCAGCGAATGCTGCTGTCGGAGAAATCGGAGCGTCCCGCGGACATCCTGGTCATGACCGCGACGCCGATCCCGCGCACGCTGGCCATGACCGCCTATGGCGACATGGACGTCAGCCGGATCGACGAACGCCCTCCAGGCCGCGCGGCCGTCGATACGCGCGTCGTCTCCGCGGAACGGCTGGACGACGTGATCGAGCGTCTCGCCGCCGCCATGGACCGCGGTGACCGTGCCTACTGGATCTGCCCGCTGGTGGAGGAAACCGAAGACAGCGAACTCGCCGCCGCCGAACAGCGGTACCGGGAACTGCGTCAGCGTTTCGGCGACCGCGTCGGGCTGGTGCACGGCCGGATGCGGGCCGAGGACAAGGACACGGCGCTGCAGCGCTTCGCCGATGGGGATGCGACCCTTCTGGTGGCGACGACCGTGGTCGAAGTTGGCGTGGACGTGCCCGAGGCGACGATCATCGTCATCGAGGAAGCGGACCGCTTCGGCCTCGCCCAATTGCACCAGTTGCGCGGGCGGGTCGGGCGTGGCGACCGGCCCGGCGTCTGCCTGCTGATCTACCGGCCCCCGCTGGGCGAGACCGCGCGGGCAAGGCTCCGTACGCTGCGTGAAACCGACGACGGATTCCGCATCGCCGAGGAGGATTACCGGCTGCGGGGCGCGGGCGAACTGCTGGGCACGCGCCAGAGCGGCCTGCCCGGCATGCGGCTGGCCGCGATCGAACGCGATCAGGACCTGATGGAGATCGCCCACGACGACGCGCGGCTGATCGTGGAAACCGATCCGGAACTCAGGAAGGAGCGCGGCCGCGCGCTTCGGATTCTGCTCTATCTGTTCGAGCGCGATGCGGCGATCCGCTACCTGGAATCAGGCTGACTTGCGTTCCGGTGTCTCGGTCCCGGGCGCAGTCTCGAAGCCCGGAAGCGTTGGCGCGCTCGGGTCGGGCGGCACGACGACGCCGACCGAAACGACGTATTTCATCGCCTGGTCGACAGTCATGTCGAGTATGCGTACGTCTTCGCGCGGGATGAACAGGATGAAGCCCGACGACGGGTTCGGCGTGGTCGGCACGTAGACGCTGACCAGGTCCTTGTCGACATGCCGGACGACTTCACCCTTCGTGGTGCCGGCGACGAAGCCGATGGTGTAGAGGCCGCGGCGCGGATACTCGACCAGCGCGGCGTACTGGAAGGCGTCGCTGGTGTCCTTCAGCAGCGTCTCGAAGATCTGCTTGAAGACGTTGTAGATTCCCCGGATCACCGGCATGCGGTCGACGATCTGTTCGCCGAGACGGACCACGGTGCGGCCCAGAAGATTTGCCGTCAGCGCGCCAACCAGTGTGAGTCCGACCAGGGCGAGGATGACGCCCAGCCCCGGCACGGTGAACGGCAGGAAGGCTTCGGGACGGTACTCGATCGGGATCAGCGGGATGACCACCTGATCGACCCATTCGATGAAGGACCAGGTGAGGTAGATCGTGATGGCCACAGGCGCGACCACGATGACGCCGGTAAAGAAATACGCCCTGATACGCTTCATGAAGGGCGAACGGAGTTTGACCGGGCGGCCTGCGGGCGTCTTGTCGTTCATTCGCTACGGTTCTCCAACTCCGGTGCAGGCAAGCCGGAAAAAGCACGGGGGGCGGCGCCTCGCCTCCGTCACGGGCGGAACCGTCGAGACACCATTCCAATGTGTGCCATATCATATGGGAGCGTCTCAATACGTGGAAAGGGCCGAACAGGGCTTTCGGCGCGGCATCGAATATCGTCACGGGCCGGATTGTTGCCCATATCCTCACCCTGCAGGGGCCAGCCAGTCGGGAGCAACGCGAGCATGACAGACACCAACCGGCCGGCCGCGCATATGGCCGGGCTCACGGTCGCCAACCCCGACCACGTGCTTGAACAGGCGGAGGTGGCGCGGCGCGCCGGCGAACTGTTCGGCGGGGCGCTGGCCAGTTTCGACCGGCTGCGCCCTGTTTACGAGAACGCGGCGATCGATACGCGTTATTCCTGTGTGCCGATCGACTGGTATCAGGAGGCGCACGGCTTCGGCGCGCGCAACGATCTCTATATCCGCAACGCCGTCGACCTGCTGGAACGGGCCGCCCGCGGCGCACTCGAAAAGGCGGAGATGACGGCCGACCAGATCGACGGCATCGTGGCGGTATCGACGTCCGGCATCGCGACGCCAAGCCTGGACGCCCTGCTGATGGAGCGCATGAACCTGCGCCGCGACATGCAGCGCCTGCCGGTGTTCGGCCTGGGCTGCGCGGGCGGCGTGCTGGGCCTCGCGCGCGCCGCGCAGATGGCCATGAGCCAGCCCGGCAAGACCTATCTGCTGCTGGTGGTCGAACTGTGCGGCCTCACCTTCCGCAGCCGCGACTACTCGAAGAGCAACGTGATCGCCACGGCGCTGTTCGGGGACGGCGCCGCTGCCGCCCTGGTCGGCACGCATCTGACGGGCGGCGCGGCGATCCACAGCTTCGCCGAGCACACCTGGCGGGACACGCTCGACGTCATGGGCTGGGACGTCACCGATGACGGCCTGTCGGTGATCTTCTCCCGCGATATCCCGACCCATGTCCGCGCACGGATGGGCGAGGCGATGGACGGCTACCTGGCGCGGGAGGGGTTGAACCTGGACGACTTCCGGCACTTCCTCAGCCATCCCGGCGGCGCCAAGGTGCTCGATGCACTGGAGGAGATATTCGGACTGGAGACGGGCGGACTGGTGCATTCGCGCCGTGTCCTGGCTCAGTTCGGCAACATGTCGGCGGCGACGGTCCTGTTCGTGGTGCGCGCGGCGATGGATGACGGACTGCACGGGCGCGCGCTGCTGTCGACGCTGGGACCGGGGTTCACGGCCGGCTTCCTGACGCTGGATCTGCCATGACCGTCTTTCACGGCGTCATCGCCTTTCTGATTGCCCAGCGTTTCGCCGAGCTCTGGCTGGCCCGGCGCAATACAGGGCGTCTCCTCGCCGCCGGCGCCGTGGAGCACGGCGCGCGGCATTATCCGCTGTTCGTCGTCCTGCACGCCTCCTGGCTGGCGGCGCTGATCGTCGCCGCGCCGGCGGAGGGCACGGTGAACCCGTGGCTGTTCGCCGTCTTCGTGCTGCTCCAGGCGGGACGGATCTGGGTCATCGCCAGCCTGGGCCCCTACTGGACCACACGGATCATCGACGTTCCCGGCGCGCCGCTGGTCCGGCGGGGACCGTTCCGCTTCGTGCGCCATCCCAACTACCTGATCGTGATCGGGGAGATCGCCGTCGTGCCCCTGATGGCGGGCCTGCTGGAGGTCGCGGTCGTCTTCTCGGTTCTCAACCTCGCCCTTCTGGCGTGGCGCGTCCGCGTGGAGAATGCAGCGCTGGCGCCGCGACGGCAGGATTAACGGTGCCTTAAGCGCGCCGGTTCAACTATCATCTCTTGTCCGACAGCCCACGCGGGTGGCATGAATTGAGTACTCGTCACGCGAACAGAACGGTTGCGCCGGGCGGACCACCCGACCGGGATCTGCCAGGCTACGGTACGGCATTGTCCAATGCGGAACCGAACGGACGGCTGAAGGACTTCCTCGAGATCGCCAACGAATGGTTCTGGGAAACAGACCAGGATCACCGCTTCACCTTCCTGAGCGAGAAGCTCCGCGACATCACCGGTGTTGACCCGGCCAACTACATCGGACGCCACCGGGTCGAGATGTCCGCCGACCCGGATGCGCCATCGGTCCGGGAGCATCTGGCCGACCTGGCGGCGCACCGTCCGTTCCACAACTACGTCTATCGGGGCGATACGCCGAAAGGGAATCTGTGGTTCCGCGTGAGCGGCCGGCCGGTTTTCGGACCCGACGGCGGCTTCCTGGGCTATCGCGGCACCGGCGTCGACGTCACCGACCAGGTCGAGACCGAGAAACGCGCCGACCGCGCCCAGTCCCAACTCGAGACGGCGCTGCAGACCATCAACGAGGGCTTCACCTTCTTCGACGCCGAGGACCGCTGCGTCATCGCCAATCAGCGCTACCGGGAGTTCTTCGATCCCGACGATGTCTGTGTGCGCATCGGCGACACCTTCGAACAGATCCTGCGCCGCATGGTGGACCGCCGCCAGATCGGTCCGGCGCATTCCGACCACGAGAGCTGGCTGCAGCGGCGCCTGGCCGGCCATCGCACCGGAAGCTTCAACGAGGAAGTGCAGACCGGCGACGGGCGCTGGTTCTCCATCAGCGAGCATGCCCTGCCCGGCGTCGGCGTGATCGGCGTGTCGACCGACATCACCGAGCGCAAGCGCCGCGAGCAGGAACTGCAGACACAGCGCGACCTGATGCGTTCCGTCTTCGCCAGCATGAAGCAGGGTATCTGCGTGGTGGATTCGGCGCTGCGCATCCGCACCACCAACCAGCGTTATCGCGACCTTATGGATCTGCCCGCCGTGATGCTCGCGCCCGGTCGCCCGTTCCTCGACATCGTCGAGCACAACCTCGCGCGGGACGAATACGGCGATGCGGCGCAGAGCCGGCGTGTCCAAAGTTTCGCGGACCTGCTGGCGCGCCGGGAAGCGCATCGCTTCGAACGCCGCCGGCCCAACGGCACGGCGCTGGAGATCCAGGCCGACCCCCTACGTGACGGCGGCATGATCATCAGCGTCATGGACATCACGGAGAGCTACCGCTTCCGCGAGAGCCTGAAGGAGCGCGAGCAGCGCTACCGACAGCTCGTCGAGAGCAACCCCGATTCCATTCTGGTGCATCGCGACGGCCGCATCCTCTACGCCAACCGCGAATGCGTGCGCATGTTCCGCGCCGGCACCCGCGAAGCCCTGCTGCGGCGAGGCAGCAAGGCGCTGATGCATCCCGAGGATCTGCCCCGCATCGACAGCGACGTTCGCGCCATGCTGGCCGAAGGCGTCGGCAGCCATCGCGGCTCCATGAACTACCGGGCGATGCGCTTCGATGGCGAGGTGTTCGAACTGGAGACCGAAACCTCCATCGTCCCCTTCGACGGGTATCCGGCCGTCCAGGTCATCGCACGCGACGTCACCGCCCGGCGGGAACGCGAAATGGCCCTGCGCCGCGCGAAGGAGGAAGCCGAACTGGCGAGCCGCGCGAAGTCCGAGTTTCTCGCCAACATGAGCCACGAACTGCGCACCCCGCTCAACGCCATCATCGGCTTCGCCGAAATCCTGAGCGGGCGCATGTTCGGGCCTCTTGGCCACGAGAAGTACGAGACCTATGCAGCCGACATCCACGAAAGCGGTCGGCACCTGCTGTCGGTCATCAACGACATCCTCGATCTCTCCAAGGCGGAGTCGGGCCAGTTCGACATCCACGAATCGACCTTCGATCTGGCCTTCTGCCTGCAGGCGTGCCTGCGGCTGGTCCAGGAACGTGCCGACCGCAGGGGCGTCACCATCGTCAACTGCCTGGCCGACGCTCCGGTCGTGGAAATCCACGCCGACGAGCGCCTGATCAAGCAGATCCTGCTCAATCTGCTGTCCAACGCGGTGAAGTTCACCGAGCGGGGCGGCGAGGTCCGCATCGAGGCCGGCGTGAGGGGCCCGCGATTCGTGGTGAGCATCACCGACACCGGAATCGGTATCCCCCGCAACCGGATCGGCCGGATGTTCGAGGCCTTCACCCAGGGACATACCGGGCTGTCGCGGAAGTTCGACGGCACCGGGCTGGGACTGCCGCTGTCCCGTTCGCTTGCGGAACTGCACGGGGGAACGGTGGAGATCGACAGCGTGGAAGGCCAGGGCACGACAGCGGAACTGCATCTGCCGGCGACACGTGTCATGCCCGCCGGCGACGACGCCTGAATACTGAAAAAATTACAGGCTTGGAAATTTTCGCGGCGCGCTGATAGTCTCTGCCGCAACAACAAGAATGACATTGCTATGGGGAGGGAAATGGCCGCGATGCAAGCAGCATCGGCGTCTAGCGATGCCATATTGAAGGTTGTCGGAGTATCCAAATACTTCGGCGGGGTTCGCGCCGTCGCGGATGTCTCGATCGACGTCCCGAAGGGTTCGGTGTTCTCGGTCATCGGACCGAACGGCGCCGGCAAGACCTCGCTGGTCAACATGATCAGCGGCTTCTACACGCCCGACACGGGGTCCATCGAATTCCAGGGAAGGAGCATCGGCGGCCTGCGGCCGAACGAGCGCGCCGAACTGGGCATTGCCCGCACGTTCCAGAACATCGCCCTGTTCCGGGGTCTGTCGGTGCTCGAGAACCTGATGCTGGGCCGCCACGTGCGCATGCACTCGAACGTGCTCACCTCTTTCCTCTACTGGGGACCGGCCCAGAAGGAGGAGATCGAGCACCGCAAGAAGTGCGAGGAGATCATCGACTTTCTCAAGCTCAACGATCTGCGCAAACAGACCACCGGCGCCCTGCCCTACGGCTTCCAGAAGCGCGTCGAGCTCGGCCGGGCGCTGGCCGTGGAACCCGATCTCCTGCTGCTGGACGAGCCAATGGCCGGCATGAACCAGGAGGAGAAGGAGGACATGGCCCGCTACGTTCTCGACGTGAACGAGGAACTGGGCACCACGATCATCCTGATCGAGCACGACATGGGCGTGGTCATGGACATTTCCGACCGTATCGCCGTGCTGGACCAGGGCACCAAGATTTCCGAGGGCACCCCGGCCGAGGTCCAGGCCGATCCGGCCGTGATCAATGCCTATCTCGGCACCTCGGACTGACAGGAGACAAGGGAGACATGACCGATACCCTCGCGAGCCTGTTGCTGAACAACGAGAAGCTTCGGCCGACCAAACCCGCGATGCGCGAGAAGAGCCTCGGCATCTGGCAGACCTACACCTGGAAGGATTACGTCGACAATGTCCGGCGCTTCGCGCTGGGCCTCAAGGCGCGGGGCTTCGGCCCCGGCGACAAGCTCTGCGTGGCCGGCGACAACCGGCCCCGCCTCTACTGGGCCGAGATGGCCGCCGTCTGCCTCGGCGGCACCGCGGTTCCCGTCTACTCCGACGCCATCGCCACGGAACTGATGTTCGTCCTCAACGACGCGGACGTGAAGGTCATCGTGGCCGAGGACCAGGAGCAGGTCGACAAGATCCTGTCGCTGCGCGAGAACCTGCCGGGGCTGGAGCTTCTGGTGTTCGACGACCCGCTCGGCATGTCGAAGTACGACGACCCGATCCTGAAGGACTTCGACTCCATTCAGATCGAGGGCGACAAGCTCGATGACGCCGGGTTCTATGAGGCCGCCGCAGCGGTGAAGGCGGAGGATATCGCCTTCATGTGCTACACCTCCGGCACCACCGGAAACCCGAAGGGCGTGATGCTTTCGCACCACAATCTGGTGTCCGCCTCCCGGATCTTCCTGGAAAACGAGACGGTCAGGGAATCCGATGACTTCCTGTCCTATCTGCCGATGGCCTGGGTCGGCGAGGCGCTCTACAACACCGCCGTCAGCATCACCGCCGGCTGCGCCTCCAACTGTCCGGAATCGGGCGAGACCTTCCGCCGCGACGGCCGCGAGCTGGGGGCGACCGGCCTTGTCGCCGCGCCCCGCACGTTCGAGCAGATCCTGTCGGAAATCCAGGTCAAGGCCAATGACGCGCCGCCGCTGAAGCGCTGGGTCTTCAATACCTTCCGCGACGCCGCCGTCGAGATCGAGAACCTCAAGGCCGAAGGGCGCCCGGCGCCGTTCGGGAAGAAGCTGATGAAGTGGCTGGGCGAGATCCTGGTCTACGGTCCGATCCGCGACCAGTACGGCTTCCGCCGGGCGCGCTGGTGCTATGTTGGCGGCGCGCCGCTCGGGCCCGACACGTTCCGTTTCTTCCGCGCGATGGGGATCAACCTGAAGCAGCTCTACGGCTCGACGGAAGCCTGCGGCACGGTCACGCTGCAGCGCGACGGTGAAGCGTCGCCGGACAATGTCGGCAAACCCTGTCCCGGCATCGAAGTGAAGATCGCGGAGAATGGCGAGGTGCTGGTCAGAAGTCCGGGCATCTTCGTCGGCTACTACAAGAACGAGAAGGCCACCCGCGAGACGATCGACGAGGACGGCTGGTTCCACACCGGCGATGCCGGCATTCTCGAGAGCACGGGCGAACTTATCATCATCGACCGCGCCAAGGACGTGGGCAAGCTGGTCGACGGCTCGCCCTTCGCGCCGCAGTACGTCGAGAACAAGCTGAAGTTCAGCCCCTACATTTCCGAGGCGGTCTCCTTCGGCCACGACAAGCCCTATGTCTGCGCGATGATCGCCATCGACTACAACACGGTGGGCAACTGGGCCGAGAAGGAAGGCATCGCCTACTCCAACTACATGGATCTGTCGCAGAAGCAGAAGGTCCGCGACCTGGTCCATGACGAGATCGTCCGCATCAACCAGAGTTTGCCGGAAGTCAGCCGCATCAAGCGCTTCCTGCTGCTCGCCAAGGACCTCGACGCGGACGACGCCGAGGTCACACGCACGCGCAAGCTCCGGCGCGGCTATATCGCGGAAAAGTACGAACCAGTGATCGAGGCCTTCTACGGGGGAGAGAAGGAGGTCGACATCACGACTGAGGTCACGTTCGAGGACGGTCGGAAAGCGACGATGGACGCGCATCTGACCATCCAGGACGCGGCCTAGAGGGAGGAATTCGGAACATGGA
Source organism: Rhizobiales bacterium NRL2 (assembly GCA_001664005.1). Lineage (NCBI taxonomy): Bacteria > Pseudomonadati > Pseudomonadota > Alphaproteobacteria > Hyphomicrobiales > Rhizobiales bacterium NRL2. Next base: position 2,559,711 of record CP016093.1, on the reverse strand, counting down.
CATGTTCGTTGTCTGGTATTTCCTGGAGTCGACGATCAACGGGGCGCTCATCGGTCTGATGTATGCCCTTGTCGCCCTGGGTTTCGTGCTGATCTACAAGTCGACCGACGCGATCAATTTCGCGCAGGGCCAGTTCGTGATGATTTCCGGCATGATGGTCGCGGCGCTGGCCGCTGACTACTCGATACCGGTCTTCATCGCGGCCGTGATGGCCCTGGTCTTCATGGTGCTGTTCAACGTCGCGCTGGAACGCGTCGTGCTCCGGCCCATGATCGGCCGGCCGGTCGTCGCCATCATCATGGCCACGATCGGGCTCGCCGCCTTCCTCGAGGGTGTCTTCCCGATGATGTTCGGCTCGGCGACGCGCTCGCTCGACATCGGCGTTCCGAACGATCCCTGGATCATCGGGCAGATCTACCTGACGCCGATCAACGTGGTCGGCGCCCTGGTCGCCATCGCCTTCTTCGCGGGCTTCGGCTGGTTCTTCATGAAGTCCCGCAAGGGCGTCGCGCTGCGCGCCGTCGCCGACAACCACCAAGTCTCAATGGCCATGGGCATCAACGTCGAGCGCTACTTCGTGCTGGCCTGGTCCATGGCGGGCGTCGTCGCCGTGCTGGGCGGCCTGCTCTGGGGCAGCGCCATCGGCGTCGACAACACCCTGGCCGTGGTCGGCCTGAAGGTGTTCCCGGTGGTGATCCTGGGCGGGCTGGAGTCCATCAAGGGCTGCGTCGTCGGCGGCATCATCGTCGGCGTCGTCGAGGCCTGGGGCGGGACCTATATCGACCCGGCCATGACCCAGCCCTGGTTCCGCGAGTTCTTCCCCTTCGAGGGCGGCGGCACCAAGGACTTCCTGCCCTACCTGCTGATGATCGCGGTGCTGTTCTTCCGGCCCTACGGTCTGTTCGGCAAAGTGCAGATCGAGAGGGTCTGATCGATGTTTCATCGTGAGAGCGGTTTCTACAAGACATCCTACGCCGCAGACTTCGCCCTCTACCCGCTGCCGATCGCACGCTGGTCGGTTATCGGGTTCGCGATCCTGTTCTTCGCAATCGTGCCGCTGTTGGTGCCCAGCTACTACCTCACCATGCTCAACCTGGTGGGCATCGCAATCGTCGGCGCGCTGGGTCTCAACATCCTGCTGGGGCTGACGGGACAGATTTCCATTGGCCACGCCGCATTCATGTCGGTCGGCGCCTACACGGCGGCGAACCTGGCGACGCGGCTGGACCTGCCCTTCTACATCACGCTGCCCGCGGGCGGCCTGATGGCGGCGGCGGTCGGCATCATCGTCGGCTTCCCCTCGGTCCGCATCAAGGGACTCTACCTGGCGATCTCGACGCTGGCGGCGCAGTTCATCATCGACTGGATCATCATTCACACGCCTGCGATCTCCGGCGGCGCGTCGGCCTCGATCCAGGTGCCCCGGCCCTGGATCTTCGGAATCCAGCTCGACACCCAGGTTGAACTGTACATGTTCATCCTGTGCGTGGTGACGATCGCGATCGTGGGCGCGCTGAATCTGGCCCGAAGCCGCATCGGCCGGGCCTTCATCGCGATCCGCGACCAGGACATCGCGGCCGAGATCATCGGCATCGACGTCCGCCGCTACAAGCTGATGGCCTTTGCCATATCCTCGTTCTACGCGGGCGTGGCAGGGGTGCTCTACACCTACTATTCGGGCGTCGCGAACAACGAGTTCTTTCCGCTGCTCATTTCCATCGACTATCTGGCCATGGTCATCATCGGCGGCATGGGTTCGGTGTTGGGCGCCATCTTCGGCGCGACCTTCGTCACCCTGCTACCCATCGTGATCGACCTGGTGATGTCTTATATCGGGCCGTTCTTCATGGGCGACTCGAGCGGATTGTCGGGGATCAAGTCTCATCTCAGGCTCGTCGTCTTCGGCGGACTGATCATGTTCTTCCTGGTCGTGGAGCCCGAAGGGCTGAACCGGCTCTGGTTGAATATCCGGAATTACTTCCGGGTCTGGCCGTTCTCGTACTGAGCGGCCGCAAGCGTTCCGCCCCGGGAGAGGTGGCGGATGTGTAACAAAGGGAGGTAGTAACTCATGAGAGTACTCATCAAGACGTTGACGGCCGCGGGCGTACTCGCCGCCGCCGTTGCGTCCTTCACCGCAGCGAATGCGGCCGAGATCGTCATCGGTCAGATGACGGACCGTACCGGTATCACCGCGAATGTCGGCAATCCCGTCGGCGACGCCGTCCAGGACTACGTCCGCCTGGTGAACAAGAAAGGCGGCGTCAACGGTCACACGATCCGCGTCGTCGAAATCGACAACCAGTACAAGGTGCCGATCGCGATCGAAGGCTATCAGCGCATCAAGTCCGAGGGCGCGGTTCTGGTCGGGCTGTTCGGCACGCCGGTGACCCAGGCGCTGACAGCGGACCTGGAGAAGGACCAGATCCCTGGCACTTCGCCCGGTTTCGGCACCGCCGCTTCGGCCGACGGCGAGAACTACCCCTATCTGTTCCCCGCCGCGGCCAGCTACTGGTCGCAGGCCGGCGGCGCGGTCGAATTCGCGCGCCAGCGCCTCGGCGGCGACCTGAAGGGCAAGAAGATCGCCTATCTGTTCTTCGACAATCCGGCCGGCCGCGAAGGACTGCCCGTCATCCGCAAACTGGCCGAGGTCGAAGGCTATGAACTCCAGGAGTTCCCGGTCCCCTCGCCCGGCATCGAGATGGACAACCAGGCGCGTGACATCGCCCGCCGGTTCCGGGCCGACTTCGTGATCAGCCACCTGTTCGGCCGCGCCCCGTCGGTGCAGCTCCAGGCGCTGCGCCGTGCCGGCTTCCCGCTGGAGAAGGTGGTGTCCTTCGTCTGGGGTCAGTCGGAAGCCGACATCGAGGCCGGTGGCGGCTACGCCGAGAACGTCGGCTACAACGGCATCCAGTTCGCCGGCGTGGGCGACGACTTCGAGGTCCGCCGCGAGATCGAAGCCATGTACAAGGAAGAAGGCCAGGATCTGCCGGACACCTTCGACTCGACGGTGTTCTATAACCGGGGCCTGCTCATCGGCGCGCTGCACGTTCAGGCGGTCCGCAATGCGGTCGAGGCCAATGGTGGCAGCGCCGACATCACCGGCACCGACGTCCGCGACGGCTTCCGGGCGATCAAGGAGTTCAAGCTGGGCGAACTCGTCCCGCCGCTGAACCTCGCCGGCGGCGACCACGAGGGCGGCGGCTGGGTCCGCGTCTTCACGGTCACCAAGGACGGCTTCGAGCCGGCCACCGACTGGTTCAAGGGCTATCGCGACGTCGTCTTCGAGATGATCAAGGAAGAGGCCGCGAAACAGAACTGATCCTTGGATCATTGCCGGACCGGCTTCGGCCGGTCCGGCGCTTTGTACATTTTCAGGTGAGGGCGGGATGCTCACGATCAACAATATCGAAGTCGTCTACGACAACGTCGTTCTGGTGCTCAAGGGCATTTCCATCGAGGTGAAGCCCCAGTCCATCACCACGATCCTGGGCGCCAACGGCGCCGGCAAGACGACGACGCTGAAGTCCATTTCCGGGCTTCTGAAGCCGGAGCGTGGCGCCGTCACCCGTGGCTCGATCGAGTTCAACGGCGAACGCATCGACCGCCTGCCGCCGCACGAGGTCGTCAGCAAGGGCATCGTTCAGGTCTTCGAGGGCCGCCGGATCTTCACCCACCTCAGCGTCGAGGACAATCTGCTGGCCGGGGCGCATACCGTCCCCGACTACAGCAAGGTCAAGGAGAAGATCGAGCAGGCCTACACCTTCTTTCCCCGCCTGAAGGAACGCCGCACCAGCGAGGCCGGCTACCTTTCCGGCGGTGAGCAGCAGATGCTGGCCATCGGCAGGGCGCTCATGTCGGACCCGAAGGTGATCATGCTCGACGAGCCGTCCCTCGGCCTGGCGCCGCTGATCATCGAGGAGATCTTCGGCATCATCCAGCGGATGCGCGAAGAGGCCGGCGTGACCGTCCTGCTCGTCGAACAGAACGCCAATCTGGCGCTCTCCATCGCCGATCATGGCTATGTCATGGAGAACGGCTCCATCGTCATGGAAGGTCCCGCCAAGCAGCTCGCCAGCAATTCCGAGGTCCAGGAATTCTATCTCGGCATCGGCGAATCCGGCGAGAAGCGGTCCTATCGGGACGTCAAACGCTACCGGCGCCGCAAACGCTGGCTTTCCTGAACCGGCCGCACAATCATTCCATTACCGAGAACGCGCCGCTCCTTCCGGGGGCGGCGCGTTTCGCGTTGGCGCCAGCCGTGAGCATTGCGCACCACGCCGGCGCGCGCCGCGCGGCGTCGCTGTCAAGGTGATTGAAACAGCGTAATAATTTCGATTCCGGCAAAAAACGTAATAAACTACTTCCAAGTCCGCCTCGGGAGAGACAGGCGGATGCCATAAAGGGAGGTAGAACCATATGAAACGTCTCTTGAAGACCCTGACTGCCGCCGGCGTCATCGCCGGCGCGGTCGCATCCTTCTCGACGGCTCAGGCCGCCGAGATCGTCATCGGCCAGATGACGGACCGCACCGGCGTCACCGCCAACGTGGGCAACCCGATGGGCGACGCCGTTCAGGATTATGTCGCTCTCGTCAACTCGAAGGGCGGCGTGGAAGGGCACACGATCCGCGTCATCGAGATCGACAACCAGTACAAGGTCCCACCGGCGGTCGAAGGCTATCAGCGCTTCAAGTCCGAAGGTGCGGTGCTCGTCGGCCTTTACGGTACGCCGATCACCCAGGCGCTGACCGCGGATCTGGCGAAGGACCAGATCCCCGGCACCTCGCCCGGCTTCGGCACCGCCGCGTCGGCGGACGGCGAAAGCTACCCCTACCTCTTCCCGGCGGCGGCGAGCTACTGGTCGCAGGCCGGCGGCGCGGTGGAGTTCGCCAAGCAGGAACTCGGCGGCGAACTGAAGGGCAAGAGGATCGCCTACCTGTTCTTCGACAACCCGGCCGGGCGCGAGGGTCTTCCCGTTATCCGCAAGCTCGCGGAAATGGAAGGCTTCGAGCTGCAGGAGTTCCCGGTCCCCTCTCCGGGTATCGAGATGGACAACCAGGCGCGTGACATCGCCCGCCGGTTCAAGGCCGACTACGTGATCAGCCACCTGTTCGGGCGCGCCCCGTCCGTGCAGCTCCAGGCGTTGCGCCGCGCAGGCTACCCGCTGAACAAGGTCGTGTCCTTCGTGTGGGGCCAGTCCGAGGCGGACATCGAGGCCGGCGGCGGCTATGCCGCCAATGTCGGCTACAACGGCATCCAGTTCGCGGGTGTCGGCGACGACTTCGAACTCCGCCGCGAGATCGAGGCCATGTACAAGGATCGGGGGCAGGATCTGCCCGCGACCTTCAACTCGACGGTGTTCTACAATCGCGGCCTGCTGATCGGCGCGCTGCATATCGAGGCGGTCCGCAATGCCGTCAAGGCCAATGGCGGCAGCGCCGACATCACCGGAACCCAGGTGCGCGACGGCTTCCGGGCCATCAAGGACTTCTCGCTGGGCGGTCTGGTGCCCCCGCTGAATCTTGCGGGCGGCGACCATGAGGGCGGCGGCTGGGTCCGTGTCTTCACGATCACCGAGAACGGTTTCGAACCGAAGACCGACTGGTTCAAGGGCTACCGCGATGTCGTCTTCGAGATGATCAAGGAAGAAGCCGCGAAGTCCAACTGAACCGACGGATTCGCGACAGGTTGGGGTCGGGCCGGCATCTGCCGGTCCGGCCCTTTTCGTTGCGCCCGGCGGACCCTAGCCGTCGACCGCTTGGCGGATGCCGGCCGCTATCGTCTCCGGCGAGGCCTGACCGTTGAAGATGGCAATATTGTCGCCGTCCGGACCCATCAGGAAGATGAAGTTGGAGTGATCCATCAGGTAGTATTCGTCCTCCCTGTTCACCGGCGCGTAGAAGACCCGGTAGGCCCTGGCCATGGCCGCGGTCTGTTCGTCGGTGCCCCGCAGACCGACCATGCGCGGATGGAAGGCCTCCACATAGGCCGCCATCTCCTGCTGGCCGTCGCGGGCGGGATCGATGGTGACGAAGACCGGCAGAACCTTCTCACCGGCTTCGCCGGCCAGGTCGAGGGCCACGGCCATGTCCTGCAATTCGGTGGGGCAGACGTCCGGGCAGAAGGTGTAGCCGAAATAGATCAGGGCATGACGGCCCTGCAGCATCGCTTCGGTGACTTCGCGGCCGCGGTGGTCCGTCATGGTGAAGGGCCCGCCGATCTCGACGCCCTTCGTGACGTTGACGGCCCCGGCGACGCGCTCCCCGCTCCGGCTCTGCCAGACGATGATGGCGGAGATGCCGATGACGGCGGCGATCACCAGTACGATGAGAGCGAAGATGTGATGGCGTTGCATGCGGAAACGATTACGCCGCCACTCCGCAGGGTTCCGCGTGGCATGCGGTCGCATCGCCGCTAAGCTGGGACTGCGACAGCGACAACGGGAGGAAGACATGCGGCTGGAAGGCAAGACCGCGCTGGTCACGGGTGCGGGTTCGGGGTTCGGCGAAGGCATCGCGCGGCGCTTCGCCGAGGAAGGCGCGCGCGTGCTGGTGGTCGATATCGACGCTGATGCCGCCGGCCGGGTGGCCGAGGCGATCGGACCCGCGGCGGAGGCGGCCGTTGCGGATGTTGCGGACGGCGACAGCGTGCGCAGGCTGTTCGAGCACGCGGGCGGAATCTTCGACGGCCGTCTCGACTGTCTCGTCTGCAATGCCGGCGTGCCGCAGCGCAACCGGCCGATGTGGGAGATCGACGAGGCGACCTTCGACCGGATCTACGCCGTCAACGTGAAGAGCCTCTACCACGCCGCCCGGCACGGCCTGGACCTGATGAAGGCGAATGGCGGGTCGATCATCGTCACGTCGTCGACTGCCGCGGTGCGCCCCCGCCCCGGCCTCACCTGGTACAACGGCTCCAAGGGCGCGGCGACGGTCATCACCAAGTCCATGGCGCTGGAACTGGCGCCGATGAATATCCGGGTCAACGCCATTCACCCGGTGATCGGCGACACGGGAATGGTGGCCGAGTTCATGGGCGGCGAGGACACGCCGGAGATCAGGGAAAAGTTCGTGTCGACGGTGCCGCTCGGGCGCATGAGCACGCCGCTCGACATCGCCAATGCCTGCCTGTTCCTGGCCTCCGACGATGCGGTCTTCATCACCGGAACCTGTATCGAGGTCGATGGCGGGCGCTGCGTCTGATGCCCGCGGCCGTCGACTAGCCGCCCAGTTCGCGGGCGAGGTCCGCGGCTGCGGCGGGGGGACCAAGCAGATATCCCTGGCCCAGATCGCACCCGGCGTCGCGCAGGAACCGCAATTGCCACTCCGTCTCGACGCCTTCCGCCACCACGGTCATGTCCAGATCGTGCGCCAGACGCACCACATTGGCGACGATCGCCCGCGAGCGGCGGCTGTCGTCCAGCCCGCCCACGAAGGAGCGATCGATCTTCAGCGTGTCGAAGGGCAGCCGGTGGAGATGGGTGAAGGAGCTGAATCCTGCACCGAAGTCATCCATCGCCAGGCGAAAGCCGGCGGCGCCAAGGGCGCGAATGCCTTCTTCCGCCGCCGGATGATCAAGCGGCGCAGTCTCCGTCACTTCCAGATGCAGGCATTCGGGCGCGATGCCGTGGGCGTTCAGGATTCCGGTGCACTGTGTGGCGATATCGGACCTCGACAACTGGACCACTGACAGGTTTACAGCCACGAACATCGACCTTCCGGCGCTCTGCTTTCGCCAGCCGGTGAGTGCAGACAGCGCCTGTTCCAGCATCCAGGCGCCCGGAGCATGGATCGAGCCGGTCCGTTCGCTGACGGGAATGAACTCGGCCGATTCAATGCGGCCATGTTCGGCATGGGTCCAGCGCATCAGCGCTTCGGCCCCGGCAATGGTGCCATCGCTCAGGCGGCGGACCGGCTGGAATGCCGGCGAAAGCTCACCGCGGTCCAGCGCGTGTCTGAAGTCGTTAGCCAGGCTGATGTTCATGGCGTTCGTCCCCGGTCCTTCGAACCTGCCCGGTCGGGGCCCGGCCGGCACGCCTGTCTGGGCGATGGTGATCTCACGCCGGTCGAATGATACCTCAAATACACTCTCCCGACGATATTCCCCTTGGCGGAGGAGGCATGTGAGCCGCGTATGGCCTTCCCGGACGGCCTGGCAGGAGGATCCGGCGCTTGCATTCCGGAGCGGCGGCCACATCTAGAAAATGTCTTGCGGACCCGGGGCCGACCGCGGCCGGGCCCCCGTGGTTGCGGAGGTCGAACATGGGTCCGTTCTCCTTCTGGCACTGGCTCGTCGTCGCCATCATCGCCGGCGGCCTGGCCGGTTATGTCCTGCTTCGGAGTGCCGACCGTATCCGCGGCCGGAGCCGCCCGGACGGCGGCGCCGGGATGCGCTGGACGTGGTTTCGCGTCCCCGGCCTGATCTGCCTCGCCATCGCAGGCCTGGGCGTCGTCGCCGGCGCTGTGCTGCTCATCCATGACCATATGGGGGCGGCCTGATTTTCCGACCAGACCGACGTTTCGATTCTCAACAGAATGGAGAACCATGCCATGCGTCCTGCGTTCGTGTCCGCTGCGGCGATCGCCGTCGCCAGCCTGTTCGTCCTGCCGCCCGCAGGTGACACCGCCGCCCAGCAACAATGCGCCAAGCCCCTTGAACGGCAGTACGACGCGTTCAGCGCCGGCGGCGATGTTCTGGGCAAGGTGATCGCGAACGTGACCAATGAGGATGGCGAGCCGCTGACCTGGGTGCTCGAAACCGAAGGGCCGGTCTTCGGCCTGGGCGGACGCAAGGCTGCACTGCCCGGCGACGCCGTGGAGATCGCAGCGGGGCGCGCGCTGGTCCGCATCCGCGACGAGTCGGCGCTGGAGCAGTTCCCCACCTACGCCTGCTGAAGCCGTCCACCATTTGATCCCCACCCCGGCTTACTCACTCGATGGGGGAGAGCCGGGGTCGGGGTGAAACGGCGAAGCCGACACGCGACCTTGTGCCGGACTCCGGCCAAGGCCGCCCGAAGCCGCGTCCGATGCCATTCGGATGCGCTTCATTGGTGCCCCGGCAGGCCCCGCTCACGGAAATACCGGATCGCACCTGGATGAAGCGGCGCACGCTCGCCGGACTCGATCATGTCGTTGATCGACAGCATGGCGAAAGCCGGGTGCAGGCGGCGGAAGTCCTCGAAGTTCTCGAACACGCTCTTCGTGATCTCATAGGCCTGCGCCTCGGGCAGCCGCACAGTGGTGACGACCACGACGCGGGTACCGATGGTCCGGACATCGTCGGGATTGCCTGTATACGTGCCGCCGGAAATCACTGCGCGTTCGTACTCCGGATGGCGTCGCAGCATGTCGTCGAGCGCTGGCCCGCCGAGATCGACCAGCACGCCCTGGCAGCTGCGGACGACATCCTCGATCAGGCCGTTCGGATGCGCGACCTCGAACACGATGGCGTCGAGTTGATCGGCGCAGAGAGCGCGATACTGCTCGGCCCGGGTCAGCTCCCGGGTCTCGGTGAAGTCGGCACGGGTCGCGCCCAGCGCCGCCATGATGCGCTCCATGGCGATACGTTCACCGGACTCGGGGCTGCCCATGTTGATGCGCCTGCCGAGCAGATCGGCCACGCTTTCGATTCTCAGTTCCCGGCGGGCCACGATCGCAAAGGCGTTGGAATGGCCGGCGAAAAGCACCCGCAGGTCGGCGTTCGGGCCGCGTGAAGCGGACGCGCCGGCGCCCGCCACGGCATCAGCCAGGACATCGGACTGCAGGATCCCGATATCGATGCGGCCGTCCCGCAGCATCGCAAGGTTTGCGACGGGACCGGCCGATGGCACGACGGCGCAACGTCGACCGTCACGCGCGCTCCCGAGATTGAACAGCCGACAGATCGAGCCGCCCAGCGGATGGTACGCGCCGCTCGGGCTCCCCGTCCCCACGACCACGTCCGGGCCCGGTACAAGGGACGCGCAGGAGGCGAGCGCGGCAATCAAGGCGATCGAGAGGCAGGCGGCGAACGGCCTGCGCGAGCCTGTTGCAGGGATCCTAGGACGCAAGCGCATATTCCAGGATCTCGCCGTTTCTCTCCATCAGGCCTTTGACCCAGCGCCAGTTGCGGTCGAAGAATACACTTCCGGCGTAGTTCGGGGTGATGATCTGGAAGCGGCGGCTGCGCACCGGGCCGCGCGGCGTCGCCACGTCTTCCTCGCCGCGAGGCTTCACTACCAGCCCGACCTCGCCACCGTGCTGGACGTCGATCATCCTGCTCTCGTGCAACAGCCTTCTGTCCCACAGCGTGTTCGTCGTCAGCAGTTGCGGCGGCGCCAGGTACGGCCCGTCGACACCGGTGATGCGAAAGCCGTCCTCGACTGCGGACCCGGTCACCGAGAGCTGCACACCGTTATCGTCCGTGGTGCCTTCCACCGAGATCAGCCGGCCCGACTGCCACACCTCCACGGCGTCGTGCGAGAAGCGGAACGCGGTGAAGAAAAGGATCCTGACCGTGATATCGATGTGCGTGGTGACCACCAGGTAATCGCCGTCCGACCGGAATTGGACACGATGCTCGCCGACCGTCGTCCCCCCGTGTATGGCGCGAAAGCGGATGTCCGGCGGGGTGGCGGCGCGGGCGACGGAGATCGCGCCGAAGAGCGGCAATCCCGCCGCGGCCACGCCCCACCCGAGCAGGGTCCGGCGGTCAATGATGTCCCTGCGTCCTGTCGGATCTTCCGGTTCAGCCACGCTGCCCTCGCCGCAAGATTGAATACGTACTTCCGACCGTCTTCCACCGGGACATGGCGGACTGACTCGGATATCCGACGCCCGCGTTTGACGGCGGGCATCATCCTGTCCGGATCGCCGGTCAGGGTAAAGCGCTCAACGCCGGAATGATCGGGATGACGGATGACGAGATGCGGCCACAGGAGGCGGCGCCGAACCGGGCCGGCGGATCACTCCGCCCCGTTCGCGTCGATGACCCGGGGCTCGAGCCGGCCGGCCCGGCCGGGCCGCTCCAGGCGCACGCGCGGCCACCATTCGGGGTGGTTCTCCCGTATCCAGTCCCCCATCCGTTCGGCCAGCCGGACCTCCATCATCCAGGCATCCGTCGGATTGGACGCGGTCGCGTAGAAGTTGACGGTCTGCGCATGCTCGGTCTGCCCCTCGACCGCGACGAGCAGCAACCCGTCCTCCATGGCGTCGTCGTCCCGGGCGACCAGTTTCTCGAACACATCGCGCAGGTCGGCCGGCCGCGCCGCCTGATCGAGTTCGATCGCAAAGCTGCGCACGGTGGTCGAATCGATCATCGTCCAGTTCTCGAAGGGCCGCGACAGGAAGTACTTCACCGGCACGATCAGCCGCCGCTCGTCCCAGGTTTTCAGCACGATATAGGTGTAGAAGATCGATTCGACGTGCGACCAGCGATCCTCGTAGAGCACGCTGTCGCCGATGCGGATGGGCTTGGCGATGGCGACCTGCAGGCTCGCCAGGATGTTGCCGAGAATGCTCTGCCCGGCAATGCCCAGAATGACGGTCGCGACGCCCGCGGACGCCAGCAGCGACATGCCGAAGCTCTCGAAGAGCTGCAGCTTGTGAAGCAGCAGGACCGAGCCGAGGACAAAGGCGACCAGCAGCACGAAACGGCGCAGGCCGTAGACATTGGTGTAGAGATGCCGCCGCGCGGAATCGTCCGTGCCGTCGATTTCGCCGACATAGCGCTCCGTCACCACCTCCAGCGTGGCGTCGATCGTCCTGACCACGGCAAGGGTCAGGCTGAAGATCACGAGGGCCCAGAGCAGCGGATAGAGGAACAGGGTCACGGCGCTCGAGAATGACAGCGCCCAGTCGACGCCGATCAGCAGCGCCACACTGACCAGACCGATCGCAAGGGGCGTGCGCGCCTCGTCCGACGCGCGGCTGATCCATCCGATACGCGAATTCGCGCTCGTCCGCCCGACCACGGCCCGCAGGACCATGACCGCGGCCAGCGAGGCCAGGAACAGGACCGGCAGGGCGATCAGTTCCCATGCGCGGATGCTCGCCGTCACCGACTCCCTGAGCGACGCCGGCAGGCTGCGTTCGAACCAGGTGGGCCCGAAGGCGGCGTGCAACTGCGGAACCATCCCGACGGTCTTGCGGCTGAACACCCAGACCGGTTCGGTATCGGCTGGCCCGATCCGGTTCAGACGGATGGGAACCGAACGGTTGTCGAGCATGAGCGAACCGAGCCTGATGCTCCGGCGCTGCTTGCCGGCGAAGGGATGGTCGGTCGAAAGGCTCTCGTCCAGACCGTCCGGCCGGGTCGGCACGTCCTGCCAGTCGATCACGACGCGTCGCTCGATCACTTCGTAGAGCATGCGCGCCAGCTCCGCGCCGCGCCGGCGCTGACGGTCCGCTTCGACGCCGTTCAGGTTCAGCGCGTGAGCGGCCGCATCGAACATGCGGCGGTCGGCGAGATCGAGGAAGGTTTCGAGCGTGCCCCGGGGCGTCTCGCGCACGAAATTCTCGGGTGGCGCGCCGAGACCCGCATTGAGCCTCTCGGCTTCGAAGACGGTCGGCTCCGGTTCCTGGGCCGCCAGCGGCAGCGCGCAGGCGAACACGATGGCCATGGCGAACAGCCGGCCCGGTGCGCTGCGGACGATCGACACGCGCTCCTCCTTGCAATGCAGGCGGTGGACTGACGGCCTGACGCCGCCGCGATCCGGGGCATTTGGGAACTGGCGCGCGAATGTCGACCCCCGGGCCGATGCCGCGGGTCCGAACAGAAGGAAGGGAATAATGGTGAGCCCGACAGGATTCGAACCTGTGACCCGCTGATTAAAAGTTTTATTTTTGCGTCATTTGCGTCAATGCGCGTAATCTGAGAACGTCCGCCATCACACTGATATTGCTATATTATTGTCACTTGTGTCAGAATCCGTAAACGAGCCTAGCTCAGGGATTCCATTACAATGTCATTACAACGTAGCCTGACCGACCGCACCCTCAAGAGCCTCAGGCCGGGTGCCAAATCCTACCTGCAGAAGGACGGCCTGGTGGACGGTCTCTGCGTCCGCGTGGCGCCCACCGGCCTGAAAAGTTTCCAGCTGCGCGCCTTCGGGCCGGATGGCCGTCAGCGGACCGTGACGCTCGGTCGATATCCGGAGCTGAGCCTGGCCGATGCGCGAAAGGCGGCGAAGTCGACACGGGCCGAGATCCATGCCGGTGAAGGCGTAGCCGCCAAGGCATCCGTTGCAGCACGACGACGGGCTCATGACGCCGGGCGCCTGCGTGCCGTTGCCGAACGGTTCACAGAATTCAAGCTGAAGGAAGGCAAAAGCCCCCGGACTGTCTCGCACTATGAGGGCACCCTTCGACGCTACGTTCTGGGGGAGCTCGGCGACCGACCGATCCGTGAGATCCTGCGGACGGACATTCGCCGCCTGCTCGACCGGCATGCCGACAAGCCGGCTGTGGCACGGGCCATATGGTCAACCATGTCCGCACTGTTCAGCTATGCCGTTGACCGGGAACTCGTCGACCAGTCGCCGATCGTCTCGATGCGCGGCCCGAAGCCGCCCGCGTCACGGGACCGGGTCCTGACCGATCCGGAGGTCGCCGCCATCTGGAAGGCCTGTGGCAGTCTTGGAACCTACGGCGCGATGATCCGCTTCCTCTTGCTCACGGGACAGCGTGTGGGTCAGGTCACCGAGATGCAATGGCGCGACATCGACGTCGAAGTCTGGCACGTCCGCGGCGAAACCACCAAGAGCCGTACCGCCGCCGAGGTGCCCCTGCCCCGCACCACCCGAGCGATCTTGCGCACCATCGAACGGCAAGGCGATGTCGTCTTCGGTGGTCGCTTCGGCGGCCCCATCAAGGGACTCTCCAAGCTCAAACGCAGCCTCGATAAGGGTTCGGGCGTGACGGACTGGCGGCTCCACGATCTGCGGCGAACTCAGGCAACGGGGCTTGCCCGCCTGGGCGTCGCCGAGAGCCTGATCGAGCGGATCCAGCTCAGGTCCGGGCAATCCGTGGGCATGGTGGCGCAGGTCTATAACCGGTTCAGCTATCTGGCCGAGAAACGCGATGCGCTCGAGCAGTGGTCGAGGACGGTCCAGGACATCCGGCATGCCACGTAGTCGGGGACGCCCCCGCAGCCCCCTGCCCGTCTGGTCGCGCGGTGGGAGCATTGCCCGGGATCAGTTCGGCAGGCACTTGGGCGAAATCATAGAGCGCTTCGACGCGGATGAGCGGACAGCCAGGCTGATCGACAGCGCGATCGTCCGGGCTCCCGTGAACCGGGCCTGCTTCGATGACGACCGACCGGCGCGGAAGCTCTTCGCACGCCAGATCCGGGACTGGATCGGCGAGATCAAGGACAACGGCGCCATCACCTCTTACGCGCCGGACAGTGTCGGCAACCAACATTGGCCGGAAGGCGCCCTGCCGTGGATCGCCATGGCGCTGGACGAGATGCCGCCTGGCTCAGAGCGGCTGTCCCTCAGCCACCTCTCTCCGGGGCAGTTCCTCTCTGCCTGCGACTCCGCGGATGTGCCGATATTGGAGCGGGCCGCCGAGCTTGCGGAGAGACCCAGGTTCGGCCCACGTGGCTCGGAAGGCCGGGACATGCTGCTGTTCCGCCTCTTCGATATCTGGGTCGAGTGGAAGATGCAGCTGCCAATGATCTGCGGAGACGACACCCGCGAGACCGATATCCGACGCCTGGTCGGCTATGCCTGCGTGGCGGCAGGCTATCGGGCGCCGTCTCTCGCCACCCTCAACCGACGCATCCGCGCTTATCGAAAGGAACGCGAAGGTCTCGTCGATTTTTGCTGACGACTTGACACTTACGCCGCCGACGTCGCTGGCACCAATCTGCCGTCATCATCGTGCAACCGCGGCGGAGAACGACGTGACCGAGCAATACATCACCAGCATCAAGGCGGTCGCGGACCGGATCGGCGTCAGCCGACCCCAGATCTACGAACTCATCCGACGGGGCACGATACCGATGCCACGGACCATCCCGGGCATCGGCAAGAATGTCTTCCGCGCGTCCGAGATCGATCAGGTGATGCAGGACCTGTTCGAAGGCGCCGCCCCGCGCAATCCTTCGAGGTGATGGAGGTAGCAACTGGAACAGCACGATGGGCGGCGCGTTTCTATATATCTTCGGAGAACATGCATAGCGTCCTTTCACACAGGTACCCTTGTTAACCATCGTGCGGACGATTCCTGAGACGGCTGGTCTTGCTACGAGTTCCTATTTCTCCAACGGCCGTCCCACACTGAGGATCGCGTCGAAGAACAGGCGCGGCCGACCCCAGAGCGAATTGACGAAGATCGCGGTCACGCTGGCCGCCATGGCGACCATGGCCCAGACGGGATAGAGCAAGCCTGTCGCGGCGACCGGCACGCCGATGCCGTTGAACAGGAAAGCAAGGGAGACATTCTGGAGCATCTTCCGATAGCCCCCGCGGCTGATCTCCTGCGCTCGGGCGACATTCGATATCCGGTTGTTGAGGATGATGACGTCGGCGGCGTCGATGGCGATGTCGGTGCCCGAGCCCATGGCGATGCCGACATCGGCCTGCATCAGGGCGGGCGCGTCGTTGATGCCGTCGCCCACCACCGCCGTGCGCCCGCGCGTCTGGAGATCGCGGATCACCTCAGCCTTCTCGCCCGGCAGCACTCCGGCGTGAACCTCATCAATGCCAAGGTATCCGGCGACGCGGGCTGCGGTGCGTTCGTTATCTCCGGTGACAAGCACAGTGCGAACACCGGCATCGCGAAGCCCGGCGATAGTTTCGGCCGCATCGTCGCGCAGTGTGTCACCGAGCGCGAGAAGTCCGACAGGCTCGCCGTCCCGAGCGACTACGATGACCGTGCGCCCGATATCTTCCAGTTCGCCGACCCGTCGCTCAAGCGACGTGAGATCGACACCGCCCTCCGTGACGAAGCGCTGACTGCCGACCAGTACCTCCGTGCTATCGATGCGGGCCACGACCCCCTTGCCCGGCGCCGCCTCGAAGCTTTCGGCATCGGGCGGGGTCAGGCCCATCTCGAAGGCCGCTTCGACGACTGCTTCGGCCAGCGGGTGTTCTGACGCGGCTTCGGCGGCCGCGGCGAGCGCGAGTAACCCATCGGTATCGCCCGACACCGCTTCGACTTCGTGCACGCGTGGCCGGCCCTCGGTCAGCGTGCCGGTCTTGTCGAAGGCAATCTGGCGCACCAGACGATAGCCCTGGAACGCCTCACCGGTGCGCATCAGGATACCTTTCTCGGCCGCCTCGCCCGCGCCACGAACGATCGAGAGCGGCGCGGATATGCCAACGGCGCACGGATAGCCCATGACGAGTACGCTGAGGCCCGCGAACACCGCGCGCTGAAGGTCCGGTGAAAAGCCCAGCAATTGGGGAAGAAACGCCCAGCCAAGAAAAGAGAGGATCGAGATCGAGAGCACGGCGGGCGTGTAGACCCTGAGCACGCGGTCGACGAGATGCAGCAGGCCGGGCTTCAAGGCGCGGGCATCTTCCACCTCGCGCGCGACGCGTTGCAGGAAGCTCTCCGCGCCAAGGGCCGTGACCCGGACCAGCAGGGTGCCATTGCCGTTGATGGTGCCGCCAATAACCGTGTCGCTTGCCTGCCGCTCGACCGGCATGGGTTCGCCGGTGACGAGCGACTGATCCACGGCGGAGCGGCCTTCGACAACCTCGCCGTCCACGGGCAGGCGCTCGCCCGGGCGGACACGCACAAGGTCCCCTTGCGCCACTTCGGAAAGCGGGATTTCGACCTCCTGACCGTCGCGCTGAACGCGGGCGGTGTCCGGCTGAAGGTCGAGGAGGCGTTTGACCGCCTGGGAGGATCTCGTCTTGACGATCAGCGATAGCCATTCGGAGAAGATGTGATAGGTCGCAACCATGACCGCGACCGCGAAGAATGGCGCCGTCGGATAGCCGGGGCGATCAAGCACAAGCCCGATGATCCCGCCGGCCAGCCCGGCAAAGGCGCCCGCTTCCAGCAAAACGTGCTGGTTCAGGATGCCGCGGCGCAGCGCCTGATAAGCCATTGTGAGTATGTGACGTGCGACGCCGAAGACGAGCACCGCCGCCAGCACGCCCACGATCCAGGGCGTGGCGCCGGCCAGCATTCCTTCGCTCTTGAGGGCGAGCAGTCCGACCGTGATGGTGCCGAGCCCCCCGGCGCCGGCGATCGCCGGCCACAGCCCGCGCGCCCTGAGCACGAGGAAGACGAAGGCCACCAGGCTGACCGTCGCCAGCGCCGGCAGGATCAGGGATAACGGGCCGGCCGGATCGGTGATCAGCGCAATCGACAGGAGGCTGAAGGCCGTGGCGGTCAGAAACCGACGGCCCTCGGCGACCAGTTCGCGTTCCTCTTCGTCGAACGGTCGCAGCTTGTTCGGATCGTGGATCGTGTAGCCGATGTCGCGGAGCGTGCCGAGCAGGGTCTCGGGCGTTGTGATCTCTGGATCGTATTCGACCAGCGCCTGCTCGTGCGTCAGGCTCACAGCGACCTTGTCGACGCCCTTCTGCCGGCCGAGCGCTTTCTCGATCGTGCCGGTGCACAGCGAGCAGTGCAGCCCGCCAATCCGGGCGCGGATGCGGGCGCGCCCCTGACGTTCGGAAGGCTCCTCGCGCCACGGCGAGACCGAATCCTGCGGCATCTGCACTGTCGTCATGACGTGTATCCTTTCAGGTCACGATGTCGCGCCGGCGTTAATTTCGGCAAACAGGCCGAACCCGATCGACCACGCGCCAAGCGCGACGAGGACCAGTCCCGCGACGACCGGATAACGCCTCGACAGCGCGGCAAAACGATCGAGAAGGGCGTGTGCGCCGGGGATCAGCACGATCGCCACCAGCGGTAGCGACAGCGCGAAGCCGAACACAGCGAGGGCGGCAAACCCGGTGAGGGCGCTCGCGTCATCGGATGCGGCCGCTCCCGCCAGCAACGCAAACAGCAATGGCGCGGCGCAGGCCGGGATGTTGAGCCCGAACAACAGGCCCAGCCCCGCGGACCCGCGTCGCCCGCTCAGCCGTTTGAGGCCTGGGCCCAACGAGACCATGAGCGCCCGGGCGCGCCCTGTCGCAAGCAACAGGCCCAAGCCGACATAGGCCACGCCGAGAAGCAGCCAGGCGCCGCGTTGCAGATCGAGAAACAACGACCCGATCACGGCAGCCAGAACGCCCAGCAGCCCGATGAAAACTGCCCGCGTAAGCGCGAACAGGGATGTTTCGGCAAGCTTGGCGAGCGGGCCTTTGCCTTCCAGGTACTTGATGAAGACCAGGCTTGAGCCGATCGAACACGGTTCGACAAAGCCGATCAGGCCAAGACCGGCCGGGATCGCGACGATGCCCATGAAGCTGGTTTCAAGCATGTTCAGTTTGAGTTTGCGGTGAAACCGCCTTTGGCGATCGCCTCTATGAGGTCGGTAGTCGAGGCCGCGTACTGATCGTGCAATATGCGGGCGCGGCGTTCGTCGAAGGAGACCTCAGCCTGTCGAACACCCGGCACCCGGGCAACCAGCACCTCGATTGTCCGGGCACAGCCGTCACAGTGCATACCCTCGATGGTCAGGGTCGTCGTCTTCATGTCCCGCTGCCTTTTCTAGATCCGAACGTCGTCGAAGAAGTCGCTGTCCCGGCACCTGCCGGTTCGCACTGCATGGCATCGAGAATCGTGCAGGCCCTGACGTTGCCGCCGCCCGGACAACTGGCGATCAGCTCATCAAGCGCGGCGCGCATTTGCGTAAGCTGATCGAGCTTGGCCTGGACCTCGACGCGCTTCCCGATCGCGCGAGCGCGTACGTCGCCACAGTCTGCGCGAGGGTCGGCGCGCAATGAGAGAAGCTCAGCGACCTCGGCCAGGGAGAAGCCGATCTCCTGGGCCTGCCGGATAAAGCGGATGCGCGCGACGGTTTCGTCGGGATAGGTCCGGTATCCGCTCTCCGGCTTGCGCGGCTGCGCAATCAGGCCGCGGCGCTCGTAGAACCGGATCGTCGCGATCCGCACGCCTGCCGCCTTCGCCGCTCTGCCGATTGTCATGTTCGCCTTCGCCATGCGCTTCCTCCCTGCTGATCATTCTGATCCCCGCACCATGGTGCAGGGTCAAGCACGGCGGCAGCGATGACCTGTACCGGGCGAGCGGTTCTCACGCGCGGCGACGACGGGAGTCACCCCGCACAGCAGGACAGCATCGCCACGTCCTTTTCGAAGGTCTGTGCGGCCAGCTTCAGCCCTTCCACGGTGGTGAGATACGGGAATATCGTCTCGCCGAGTCCCCTTGCCGTCATGCCGGCCTTGAGGGCAAGCGTGAGCGTCTGGACACTGTCGGCGCCTTCGGGCGCAAGGATCTGGCCGCCCAGCAGGCGGTCGGTTTCCGCGTCGGCGACCAGCTTGATGAGCCCGCGCGTATCGCGCGCCGCAAGCGCCCGGGGCACCTGGTCGAGCGGCAGGACCGAGGTCTTGACGTCGTAGCCCGCTTCTCGGGCCGCGGCTTCGCTCAGACCGACGCCAGCCACCTGCGGGTCGGTGAACACCACCCAGGGCATGGCGCTGTTGTCGTAGACAAGGCTGTCGCCATTCAGCGCGTTGAGGGCGGCGAGCTTGGCGCCATAGGCGGCCATGTAGACGAACTGGTCGCGGCCGGTCACATCGCCGGCGGCGTAGAGATCGGCCTTGGAGGTGCGCATCCGCTCGTCGACCGCGACGCCGCCATTGTTGGCGAGTTGGACGCCGTTCTGCGGAAGATCGAGCCCGCGCGTATTGGGCGTCCGCCCCGTCGCGACCAGCACCTGTTCCGCCCTCAACGTCTCCCCTCGCCCCTCGATCTCCACGGTCAGCGCAACGCGGTCGTCCGCTCGTGCAATCTGCCGGTATGCGAGGCCATCGCGAACGATGAGGCCTTCGTCGCGCAGATAGCCGGTCAGCGCTTCCGAGATTTCCGGCTCGGCCTCGGGCAGCAGACGCGAGCGGGTTACCAGCGTCACCTCCGTGCCCATGCGCGCAAACATCTGCGCGAGCTCGCAGCCGACATAGCCACCGCCGATGACGATCAGCGAGCGGGGCAGCGCCGTCAGTTCCAGCGCCGTTGTGCTGGACAGCCAGGGAACATCGTCGATACCGGGAATATCCGGCTTTGCCGGCGCGGCGCCGGTCGTGATGACGGCCTTCCCTGCCGGCACGGTCTGCCCGTCCACGGCGATACCGTCAGGGCTCAGGCGTGCGGTCCCGTCGAGATAGGATATACCGGGCCAGGCGGACAGCAGGTCGATGTACTTACCCTGACGGAGGCTCGCCACGAGATCGTCCTTGGCGCTCACGAGGGCTTGCCAGTCCGTCACCTGCGCCTCTCCGGCAAGGCCCGGGAAACGGCTGGCGGTGCGCGCAGCGTGCAGGGCCTCGGCGGCGCGGATCATGGTCTTCGACGGCACGCAGCCCACATTGACGCAGGTGCCGCCGATTGTGCCGTGGCCGATAAGGGCGACATTGGCGCCCTGTTCGGCGGCGGTGATGGCGGCGGAGAACCCCGCGGAGCCTGCGCCGACGACGGCGAGGTCGTAGCGTCCGCCCGAGGGCGGTGTGCAGCAATCGACCATGTTATCTGGTCTCCTTCGTTGCTTCGGGATCGGATTGGCGGCAGGCGATAGACTGCCGCCGCCGCCAGAGGCCGTAGGCCGTGATGCCAATGAAAGTCGCGAGCGCGGGCAGCAGCACGTAGTCCAGCCAGCCGAGCCATGCCGAGAGGCCAACCACGCTCAGCCCGATGACCAGCACGGGGTGTGAAGCAGCAGATGGCGGCGATGGCCGTGCCGATGACACCGGTCTTGATGATCGTGGCGTCCTTCATCCGCGCGCCATCACGGTTTCGATCTGGCGGGATATCCTGCATTCGTCGAGGCGGCGGCGATATCTGCCGGAGACACGACCCTTGGGTCGAACACGGCCGTGGCGGTTCTGGCCTCCAGGTCCGTCTGGACGGAGCGCACGCCTTCTACTCCTTCCATGGCCTTGCGCACGGTGATCGGGCACAGGGCGCAGGTCATGTTCTCGATGGCGAAGGTTGCAGTGGCGGTCTCCGTCGCCACGTTGGTCGACTGCGCGTTCACCTGCGACTGGGGTACGAGGAAAAGCGAGGCGCCGATGCCCAGGACAACCGCCGCCGTGGCAACGATGAGAGGTCGTTTCATGTGTTTGTTTCCTAGTAAAACAGCGGCGCCCACCAGTTGATCGTCAGCGCCAGTATGACCAACGCCGTCCCGATCCAGAGGGCCGCTTGCGTGATGATTGAGGACTGCGGGCGCGCGCAGTAGCTGTCCTCGGCGCAAGCCTTCCTCGGCTTCACATACACCTGATGGAAGCCGAGCCCGATGAAGACGAGGGCGACTGCGGCGAAGTATGGTTTGTAAGGCTCCAGCGCCGTCAGATTGCCGATCCACGCCCCCGAGACGCCGAGCGTGAGCAGGGCGAGCGGCGCAATGCAGCACGATGACGCCAGGACCGCGCCGATCAGCCCGCCGGCCGCATACCAGCGCTTTCTGCTATCTCCGGCGTTTTCCGGGGTTCCGTGGGCCTCCGAACTGGTTCGCACCTCATGCATGTCGGTCTGTCCTCGATCTTGTTCATCCTTGAAGGTAGGGTCTGTAGCGACTACAGGCTCAAGAGGTTTCTGGAGATCAGATGGCGCACGAAACGTCAGGGACGGGATTGCACCGCGCCGCGCTTGCGCGCCGCACCGGCTGCAACCTTGAGACCATCCGCTACTACGAGAAGATCGGCATGATGCCGGAACCGCCGCGCACCGAGGCCGGTTATCGCCTCTACGACAACGGCCATGTGGAACGGCTGCGCTTCATTCTGCGGGCACGCGAGCTGGGCTTCTCACTTGACGACATCCGAGGGCTGCTCGCCCTCGTCGATGGCGGCACGCAAACCTGCGCAGAGGTGAAGGAGCGCACCGAACGGCACCTCGCCGATGTGCGTGCGAAGATCGCCGACCTCAAGCGCATCGAGCAGGTCCTGTCGGATACCTCTGCCAAATGCTCAGGCGATGAAATCCCGGAATGCCCGGTCCTGGATGCGCTGACGGAATAATCATGTCGGATCGATCACTGAACCGGCCCCGCGATAGCTGGACCGTGCAGTGTCCGATCACTCTCGCAACTGCTTCGAGCACCAGGTATCCCGCACGGGCGTTCGCTATCCGATCTGTCCCAGGATCGGAAAGGTGTCGAGCAGCCAGAATGCGAAGGCAGAGAGATAGTCGGTGATCATCGCAACGCCCATCACGATCAGGATCACCCCGGCGACCTGATGCAGACGGCGGCCCAGGTGGCCGATGGGCCGCAGACGCCGCGCCAGTCGCTCGGTGAACGCCGCAGCCAGGAGGAAGGGCACGCCAAGCCCGGCCGAGTAGACCGCAAGCAGGGTCGTGCCCTCGGAGACCGTCGCGGACGCCGCTGTTGTCGTCAGAATCGCGCCCAGAATCGGCCCGATGCAAGGAGTCCAGCCGAACGCGAATGCGAGACCGAGGACATAGGCAGCGACCGGGCGGCCACCGGGAATCGACAGGTGAAAACGCAGATCCCGCTGCATCAGGCCGAAACGGGCGAAGCCCAGCATGAAAAGCCCGAAAACGATGACCACCGTGCCGCCAACGATGTTCAGCTCGTAGCGATAGCCGAGCATCAGTTGACCCAACGCCGTCGCGCTGGCGCCCAGGATGATGAAGACCGTCGAGAACCCCAGCACGAAGAAGAGGCTGAGCGCCACTGCAGCGAATGGAAAACGCCGAGGGCCCGGCGAGGCGGAGATCCGGGCCGTGCCGCCGGCGATGTAGGAGACGTAGCCGGGCACAAGCGGCAGAACGCAGGGAGAAAGGAACGAAATCGCTCCGGCCAGGAAGGTCACGACCAGGCCGACAAGACTGAGTTCGGCTGTCATGCCTCTGCTTCTCCGCGAGCAGGAACCGTATTGATCCGGAGCGCCCACCAGAAGCCGGCGAGCGGCACCACGATCCATTGCAGGACCGGGCTGAGGCCCGCATCAAGAACGGGGATCACAGGCATCAACTCGCGATAGGCCCAGGCTTCCCGCACCTCGATGTTCAGCCACTCGCTGAACATCGTATAGGCAAGCCCGAAGGCGATAGCGCCCGCTACAACCTGAACCCGTCGTTCGGCGGGCCAACCTGTGTTCCCGAACAGGAACAAGGACAGCATGACGGCGCTGAGCGCGATGAGGATATCGCCGCCGGTGCAATGAACAGCGGCGAAAACGATCTCTGCTGCGGAGCCGGTTTCCCACAGCGTATAGAGCGGCATGTGCGCGAACTCCCAGATCAGGTTCGCGGCCGCCACGAACCCCATGTAACGTCTCAGAGCCGTCAGCCATGTGAGCGCGCTGGCAGGAACGTGCGCGCCCGCTGTCCGGGAACCGTTCATTTGAAGAACCCGATGACCCTGTCCCACCAGCTGTCGGGTTCCGAGGTGTCGGCAACCGGGGGCGCGTTCGTCAGGCCGTTTATGTAGAGGACGAGATTGATCTGCCGGAACGCGGTTCCGTGAAACAGGCCGGCATGCCGGCCTCCCCTGTCGATGACGTGAACCAGCGGGAACGATGGACTCCGATCACTCAGTGCGGTGAAGCGGCGAGCGCTTTCGGCCACCGTTTCGTCCGAGGGCGACGCTGATCGCCAGTTTGCGCGGTCCCATGACGGACCGTTGGCGTCGGGGCGATCAAGGATCGTCAGAAAGGTCACCATCTGCTTCATGGGCGTGACGTTCACCTGCTCCTGCACGGAGGCGAGGATTTCCTGTTGCTCCGCACAGGGAGCGCCGCAATCGCGAGGCGCGAAGCTCAGAACAACGATGCTGTCCCCGAGGTCGCGGAGCGTCAGGCTTTGGCCCTGCTCAACCGTCAGCGCCAGGCCCGGGACCGACCGCTGGTCAGTCGGCTCGAAGGCCGGCTCCTTGGTAGCCATCACTTCGTCCAACCGTTCACCAGGATGATGGGCGAAAGCCGGCATGGCCACGACGAGAAGGCCGAAGATCAGGAGAGCTTTCATTGGATGTCCTCCGCCGGACCCCCGGCCCCGACGCCGAGCACCGGGACAGAGACCGTGATCGCGCCGGCGCGTTCGAATCTCAGGGTGAGGGGAAATCGCGTGCCTTCGGTCAGCCGTTTCTTCAGCCCCGTCAGCATCAGATGCGCGCCGCCCGGAGCGAGGACGACCCGTTCGCCCGCCGGCAAATCCAGCGCGTCGAGGTTCATCATCCGGTTGACATCGTCGCTGTTCTCAATGGCGTGGATCATCACCCTGTCGGCGGCGGGGCTTTCGACCGCCACCAACCGGTCGTCGCGGGCGCTCTCCATGGTCAGATAGGCGACGCCGGGACGGGATGCGAGAATGGTGGCGCGTGCCCACGGGTCAATGATCCGGACCGCATTCTCGGCCATTGCGGCCAGTGGCGACATCGCCAGGATCAAGGCGATCAGCAGGGCGGTTCTCATTCTCCATACCTTTCCATGGCGTCCCGGATCTTCCGGGCCATCTCTTCCGGGAGCTGGTCGCTTTCGCGGAATCCGGTCTCGAACTGTCCGTCGGGGGTCATCAGGTAGATGTAGCCCGAATGCGCCATGACATATCCGTCCGGGGCGCTGTCTTGCTCCATCCGTTCATAGAAGACGCGAAAGGCGTTCGCCGCGGCGGCGATATCGGCCTCGCTGCCCGTCAGGCCGACGAGCCCGGGATGGAACGCCGAGACATATTCGGCCAACGCTTCCGGCGTATCCCGGCCGGGGTCGACCGTAATGAACAGGGCCGCGACCCTTTCCGCGGTGTCGCCGCCGAGCATGTCGAGAACCCTCGCCATATAGGCCAGTGTCGTGGGACACAGATCGGGACAATGGGTGAAACCGAAGAACACCAACTGCCAGCGTCCGAGAAACTCGGCCTCGGTTACGCGCTTGCCGGTGTGGTCAGTCAATGTGAATTCGGAGCGGATGACCGCTTCTCCGGTTCGGGTCGCCTGCCCGCTTTCCTGCGGCGCTGGCGTCCTCGTCATGTACAGGCCGGCAAGAACGAGCGCGGCGACGACCGCGAGACCCCAGAGCGCATACCGAATGCGGGCCAACCTCGAGGATGTGAACGAAGTCATCGGATCACCTCGGAATGCGCCCGCCCGCGCAGAATGCCCGGGCGGGCCATTACAATCAGCCGTCGCGAGAGTCGGGCGCGTGCGGGCCCGATTTCATGTGGTCCGTCATGGCCGCCATCATCTCGCGGCATTCCTCCATCATCGGACCCATCTGCTGCATCATCTGCATCATGCCCATCATGCCGGACATCCCGTTTTCGTCCTGCATCATTCCCGGCATCCGTTCCTTCGGCTGCTGCGGCTGTTGCTCGTCAGCGAAGGCAAGGGATGTCGCGGCGAACAGGCCGCCGACAACGGTCAGGGTCTTGAGTGTATTGCGCATGGTCGGTTTCCTTTCTCGGTTTTGGATCTCAGAGTTCTCCAGAACGCTGAGGGGTAACGTCAGGCACTCCTGGCCTGACTGATGCACTGCCGCGGGTCTTGCACGCGCCCGCACCGCCGCCGCGCATGCAGAAACCGAGCGCGCACATGGCCAGACACGGGACGAAGGCGAGCAGGATCGGCGCGGCCCCGACCGCCGTCAGCCAACTCCAGTTCGAAAACAGGCCGACGCCTGCGGCCGCGGCCGCCGCCAGCAAGAGGGTGCGGCGCTCTGTCAGCCAGGCCGGAAGGGTGCGTCGCGGCGAGGCATGGGCTCCCTTGTCAGGAATATCCTCAGTCGTCATGGCCTTGTCTGCTTTCCTGTATGTTCGGCGATCACGGTCTCCAGGAACGCGACCATCTCCGGAGTGTCCCACTCGGCAGGTCCGACGAGCCGGGCCAGTTCGTTGCCCCGGGGGCCGATCAGCAGGGTCGTCGGCAATCCGAAGGCGCCGAGTTCCCTGACCGACTCGCCCGTTTCATCGATGAAAAGCCGAAGTCGCCGCACTCCCGTCTCCTCGAAGAAGCTCCGAACGACTCCGACGCCAGCCCTGTCGATCGAAAGGGCGATAACTTCGAAGCGTTCGCCGCCGAGCTGATCCTGAAGTCTGTCGAGCGTCGGCATTTCATGGCGGCAGGGCGGACACCACGTGGCCCAGATGTTGAGCAGAACGATCCGGCCGCGCCAGTCATCGAGGTCGTAGTCGCGGCCATCGCCGTCCTTGAACCCGATCGGCGGGATTGGCCGCGGTTCATCATGCAGCGACATAGGCGCTTGTTCGGCGCGCAAGGCTGAAGTGACGAGAACTACCGATATGGCGACGAACGCGAGCAGTCTCATGGCAGGGGTTTCCCTTCTTCGCGGAGCCGGCCGATCAGCGGCAGAATCACGTCCTTCAACGCCTGAGGGGTCACGGGGCCGATATGCTTGTAGGCAATGCGGCCGTCTGCGCCGATGACAAAGGTTTCGGGCACGCCGTAGACACCGAAGTCGATGCCGACCCGGCCATTCAGATCCGCTCCGGTCCGCGAATAGGGATCCCCAAGCTCGTCAAGCCATGCGGCCGCATCGTTCGGTCTGTCCTTGTAGTTGAGACCGTGAATCGGCACCGCTCCCGATCTGGCCAATTGCATGAACAACGGGTGTTCCGCGCGGCAGGCCGTGCACCATGACGCGAAGACATTGAGAAGGCTGACTTCACCCCGGAGGTCCGCATCCGAAAGGCCCTGCGCGCGCCCCTGTACCGGTGGAAGGTCGAATGCGGGAACGGCCTTGCCGATCAACGCGGAGGGTATTTCCTTTGGATTGAGAGACAATCCGGTCCAGAGCGCCGCCGCTATCACGCCAAAGAGCGCGACCGGGAAGGCGAAGCGCCAGTTCCTGACCAGGGTTCCAACACGGGTTCCGGCGCTCATGGCGGGATTCTCAGCCATTGCCGTCGTCCTTTCGCCGCCGGAAAAAGAGAAACTTGACCAGCGCGGCGATGGCCAGGACGAGGAGGATTAGGACCAACAGCCAGATCAGTCCCATGCCCCACATCATTCCGTATGAATCGTGCATCATTGCCTTGGTTCCTTCTCCATCCGCACCGCCGCCGCGCGGCGGCGGGCCCGGATATGCTCGGGCCAGTGCGATTTGATGAACGCCAGCACTGCGCGGATGTCGTTGTCGGAGAGCGCGTCGCCGAAGCCCGGCATGTCGGTCTCGTAGCCGTCCGGGGCATGCGCGGCGAAGCCGTCACGCGTGATGGCGAACAGGATTGCGTCAGGATGGTGCCAGGTGTGTCCGGTCTCGTCGTGAGGCGGTGCGGGCAGCCGGCCATCCGGCTTGCGTCGACGCCAGTCCGGCTGCCCTTCCAGTCGCGCGCCGTGGCAGGCTGCGCAGTGAAGCGCATAGAGTTCACCGCCACGCTTGACCTGCGCCCTTTCGTCAGGATCCGCCTGGGTGGCGGACGCCGGCCAGGCGACCACCGCCGCCGCCGCTACGCCGGCGGCGAACAGGGCACACCGGCCCTGTTCGCGAAACATCGAGGCCGCCGCCCTCATTCGACCGCATAGACCGTGGGCGGAACCGGGCCGATCTCATAGATCGTGAACGGCTGCGTCTTCACGCCGGACATGCCCGGCGAACCCTGCGGCATGCCGGGAAGCGTGATGCCCGCAATCTTCGGCTTCTCGCTCAGCAACCGCTCGACGGTGGCGACCGGCACATGGCCGCTGACGACATAATTGTCGATCATTGACAGGTGGCAGCCTTCGAAGTTCTCCGGAATTCCGGCCAGCCTGCTCATCTGCGGCAGTTCGTGGGTCGGCTTCACGGTAACTTCGAACCCGTTCTGCCGCAGATAGTCGGCATAACCTCCGCAGCAGCCGCATTGGGGCGCCTTGTACAATGTGACGTCACGGGACGGCTGATCGGCGAACGCTGGCGCCGCGACGGCGAGGGCCAGCCCGAAAAGGGCCGCCGAAATGATCTTGCGCATGATTGATTTCCTCCTTGTCGATGGGTCAGGCGACACGAATGACGCCCATCATTCCCGCCGCCTGGTGCTCGAGAATGTGGCAATGGAACATCCAGTCGCCGGGATTGTCGGCGACGAGGGCGATCTCGACCTTCTCCCGCGGCGCCATCAGGACGGTGTCCTGCCATTCGCGGTGGGCCGTTGGCGCGCCGTTGCGTGAGATCACGCGGAACGAATGGCCGTGCAGATGCATCGGATGATGCCAGGCTGTCGCGTTGGTCATCGCGATGACATGGCTCCGGCCGCGTTCGAGCGTCAGCATCGGGTCGAGCACGTGGCCCTCGGCGGCCTTGCCGTTGATGAACCAGACGCCGTTGCCGCGCATCATGCCCATCATTCCGCCGCCCATGCCGCCCGAGCCGCCTTGCCCCATGCTGCCGCCCATCTCGCGCATCACCATCGCGCCCATCATGCCGCCGTTGAATACGACGTCGTGCCGGCGCGCCGGGGCGGGATCGGGCTCCGGCAGCGGGTTGGCCGGCAGGGCGACGGGCCAGTCGGGCGCATCGTCCCGGAGCCGGGACCGGTCATATGCGAAATCGACCAGCCGGTATTCGAGGCCCTCGTAGAAGCGGTCGGCGACGGTCGCCCGGCTGCCCGGCTCACCGGTCATGTCGATGATCAGGTCGACGCGCATGGCCGGTCCGAGGACGACGAGACCGTTCGGCGGCTCGTGCGGGGTGACCGGCTGGCCGTCGAGTGCGATCACCGTGGGGGCCTGATCCCGGAAGTCGAGCCCGAAGATGCGGGCGTTCGCCGCGTTGATCAGCCGCAACCGGACCCGCTCGCCGCTACGCACCGGGAATTCGCCCGGCACGCGGCCGTTGATCGTGACCGTATTGCCGACCCGGCCACCGTGGCTGATATCGTGGCGGTTGCCGAAGTCGTCGCTGATCTCGGCCGATTGCGTCAGCCGCCAGTCGTCGAGGACCCAGGTCAGTTCGCGGTCCACACGGAACGGCTCCGCCTCCTCGATGATCAGGGGACCGTAGAGACCACGCCCGACCTGTTCGAAGCTGCGCTGGTGCGGGTGATACCAGAACGTCCCGGCATCGACCGCGTCGAACTCGTAGATGAAGGTCTCGCCGGCGGCGATCGGGCGTTGGGTCAGGTGCGGGACGCCGTCCATCGCGTTCGGCAGCCGCACCCCGTGCCAGTGGACCGTGGTTTCCTCGGCCAGAGCGTTCTCGACCGTGATGCGAAGTCGCTCGCCCTGGCGAACACGGATCTCAGGACCCGGGACGGCGCCGTTGTAACCCCAGACCGGCGTCTCGCCGTGCAGATCAGGTGCGAGACGTGTCCGACCGGGCGCCGCGCGCAACGTGAATTCCCTGGTCCCGGTGGCGCGAGCGGCATTTGCCACAAGGTTCGGCAAGGTGAGCCCCGCCGCACCGGCAGAAATTGCTGTCAGCAGGCTTCGCCGCGATAGCGGCAGCGTAGGAATTGATGACATTTTGGGTGCTCATCTGATGCTCTGGTTGCACCACGCACAGAGATGTCGGCCTGTGCATGAGGTCAGGGCGATGATCCGGATGTTCATCCGGGTATCGCGCCGGCACGCAGGAATCGGAGCGCACTCCGATTGCCGTCGGATCAGATGAGGAGTCGCGGAGGATAGGGGTCGGGCTGACTGAGTCGTCCTGTCAGATGGTTTGTGTTCGGTGGCGTGCCCAATTCCGCGACGCGCGGGGTGTACGAGTCACCCTGGCCAAGATGTGCCGCAAAGGAGATCGTGCAATCAATGTCGCACGTCAGCATGTTGTCCTCGCCGTCGTCGACAGCACCGCAATCCTGGCAGTCCTTCATGTCGACCGCGCCGATGTCGCCGAGAGCCATCTTCAGCGACATGGAAGCCGTCGCCGCCGAATTCACGACCATGCCCGCCGCGAACAGCGCGAACAGGACAATGGTAAACATGCGGCTTCGACGGATCATCCGATGCTTCTACGTTGCCCGATCCCGGATGTGAAGATGCAAGACGTCACATCTTCGGGAACGGTATTGCCTGGCGCAGGAGCAGGGCGTCGCCGCGTCGCTCCCAAAGCTCTGTCGGGCGAGCACCGACCTTGCCGCGGTGATCGTCCCTGCCCTCGAGCGCCTGTGCCGGGGGTTCGAAGGTGGCCACGCTCGGTTCGTTAACACCCGCCCCCCACATCCAGAAGCGCGCCGGAGACATATGAGGCCGCGTCGGACAGCAGCCAGACCACGGCCGCAGCCACCTCCTCCGGCGTGCCGGCGCGGCCGAGCGGCACGGTCGATCCCACGCGGCTCGCCTGGTCGGGTATGCCGGCGCATTCGTAGATATCGGTGTCGATCAGTCCGGGCCGTACTGCGTTGACACGGATGCCTTCGTCGCGACCTTGATGGCTAGGCCGTCCGTCAGCCGCACATGCAGTTCGTGCCCAAGAAGACGATCGAGCAGCAGGACATCCAGGCCTTGCACCGGGCACGCCAGCGCATGGTCAATCATCGGACTGCCGTCGTCAGCCAGATCCGCGGCCTGCTTCACGATCGCGGCTTCGCCTTCCCCAGGAGCATCACCCGCGCCAGGCGCATGATCCCCGAGATCCTCGGTGACTTGGAGAACGAGCTCACTGGCCTGGCGCGGGAAGCGATTGGCGAACTGCAAGACCTGTTCATGGATCTCGATCGCCGCATCGCATCCTTCGACAAGAAGATCGAGCGGGTGTTCCGCTCCAGTAAAGCGTGCCAGTGGATCGCAAAGATCAAGGGGTCGGTCCGAAGACGGCGACCGCCGTGATCGCTGTCATTGGGGACGGTTCGGAGTTCAAGAACGGTCGTCACCTGTCGGCCTGGATCGGTCTCGTCCCCAGACAGCACTCGAGCGGAGATCGTACTGTCCTGCTGGGCATAACCAAGCGCGGCAGTCAGCACCTGCGGACCCTGCTGGTGCATGGCGCCAGATCGGTCGTTCGGATAGCGGGCAGAAGGACCGATCCCTTCAACACCTGGGTCAACCAGCTTCGGGAGCGACGTGGCTTCAACCGAGCCACGGTTGCCGTCGCCAACAAGAATGCACGGATTATCTGGGCCGTGCTCCGAAGTGGCGACGTCTACCACAACGCTCACTGAAGGCCCCGCCTGCAGGTTGCGAGCTGATCGAGAAATGAGATGCACAGGTCGGACCGGCGCGCCAGGAGCCTGATTTTTATCGAGGCCGGTGAGGCCTACCAGCTGTAGAGGCCGGCGCGAGCGGATTCCCCATTTGGGCACAACAGGCATGGCCTGTCAGATGCCGGATAGATGTCAGCAACTGACCCAGGCACTCGTTCGTAGATCACTTGCAATGGGAGAGCCGTCCATAGAGGTAGAACGTCGCTTCCGACACGCCCATCTTCCGGCAGATCTCGCCAACATTCGTGCCAGCCTCCGCCTGCCTGAGCGCGAACGCAATCTGCTCATCGGTGAATCGCTTCTTCGGCATCTGGGCACTCCTCTCGCTTCCGAAGTGTGCCCGAAAATTCGCATCCCGATCGGACCAGTTTGAAGGGTCAAGACCAACCAACTGCCCAATCCATCCCGAAAACCCTCAACTGAAATGGCGATGAGCTGAGTAGACGAACTGATTTTCCGCTTGAACCTCTAGTTACTCGAACTTGCATAGTTAGGCCTCTGATCATGCCGACCCGATTCGGGTAACGGCATGTTGGGGGACGTGGAGACGCAGCATGTCAGGATCAGGGGGCTTGGCGCACCGCTTTGTAACGTTGGCGGGGAATATTGCAGCATTCGTCTTTCTTCCCGGGCTGGCGCTCACCTCAATATTCGATATTGCGACACGACGGTTCCTTCAGCTCGGCTCGACACCCTTACAGGAACTGACCTGGCATTTCTTCTTTGCCTGCGTGATGTTCGGGATAGGATTCACCTATTTGATCGACAAGCATGTACGCGTCGATGTCATTCGGCAACGTCTTACGCCAATCTGGCGCGAGAGGACCGAACGCACCCTGCTTATCATCCTCCTGATTCCACTCGCACTCATCATCCTTTGGTTCGGCACGCGCATGGCGTGGATTTCATTCGTGCAGGATGAAGGCTCTCGGGCCGCTTTGGGCTTGTCCTCCCGTTGGATCATCAAGGCGGCACTGCCGGCCGGGGCGCTGTTTCTCTTTCTTGCCGCTTGCATTCGTCTTGCCGCATCTGGCAGGCGAAAAAGGGGCGACCGGAAATGATACTGGTCGATTATCTTCCCATTCTGATGCTGGTCACGCTTGCGTTGCTGTTGTTCAGCGGCTTTCCGGTAGGCGCCGTTCTGGCTGGGGTTGGAGCTGGCTTCGCAGTCCTCGGATTGGTAATCGACGAATTTCCGATCCAATCGTTCTTCCTGATCCCGTATCGCATCTACAGCGCGATTGGAGAGAACCTTGTTTACCCAGCAGTGCCGCTCCTTTTGTTCATGGGGGTCGCGCTGGAGATGAGCGGCGCGGCGCGCGAGCTCCTGCTTTGTCTGCAAAAGCTGATCTCCAAAATTCCCGGCAACATGTGCGTTTCGGTCATCATCATCGGCCTTCTGCTGGCGCCGATGGCTGGTGTTGTCGGAGCATCGGTGGCGACGATAACGTTTGCTGCACTGCCGACGATGCTGGAGCAGCGTTACCGGCCCGAGATTGCGACAGGAGCGATTGCGGCAGCTGGGACGCTCGGCGTGATCGCGCCCCCGGCCATCATGCTATTTTTCCTTTCTGACGCGCTCGAAGCAACAATCGCATCAGTGTTCCTCGCGCCGATTGTGCCAGTGCTCATCCTCGCTCTGGCATTTGCGACTTACTTTGTCGTCATGGACATTCTGAGGCCGCGAGCGGCCTCGATGGCCGGTGACGAAAAGCCCGATATCTCCATCGTCAAATACGTATTGCGCAGCTTCGTGTTACCGGTAGGTTTGATCCTGCTGGTTCTTGCCGCGATCATTTCCGGCATCGTTGCGCCCTCTGAAGCAGCGGCGGTTGGCGCCATTGGCGCCGCCGGACTGATTTTTGTTTATCGCGGCCAGGATTTTTCACTTTTGAAGCAGGCGCTTCATCGCACAATGATCCTGACGGCAATGGTGTTTTTTGTCGTGCTGGGCGCCAGTATCTTCTCCTTGGTGTTTCGCTTCTACGGCGGCGACGATGTTGCCGAGGGGTTGTTTGACGGGCTTGCCATCTCGGACTTTCAGGTCCTGCTGATCATCCTGTTGATCCTGTTCATTCTCGGGTTCTTCATCGATTGGATTGAGATCATTCTGGTGTCTCTGCCAATATTGTACCCGGTTATCAGGGACCTGGATTTCGCCGCCTACGTGGGATCTGAACCATTGGCGAAAGTCTGGATTGCAGCGCTGATCGCGCTTGTGCTGCAGACCTCATTCCTGACACCGCCGTTCGGGTTTTCGCTGTTTTTCCTGAAAGGTGCAGCGCCGCCCGAAATCAATATCATGCAGATATATAGGGGTGTTGTGCCCTTGGTGGCCATGCAGCTAATGGTCATCGGGCTTGTATTATTCATACCCCAGATCGTGATCTGGTTGCCCACGGCCTTGCTCAATTAGAGATCGGGATATGATGGTTGAAACGACTCGAAAGTCGAGAATTGCAGTCATCGTCATGATGATCGTGTCGGTCATCGTCGTTGATCAAGCTTCGAAGTACGCGGCTATTGTCCTTATCGCCAGCCGCGCTGTGGAAATTCAGGTCACCTCGTTCTTCTCGTTCGTCTTGAGCTTCAACACCGGCGTCAGCTTTGGTCTTTTGACAGACGTGTTGGGCAATCAGCAGATCGTCCTCGCATCAGTATTGCTCGCAGTAACGCTGGGGATTGGGGTGTTTGCATTCCGGCGAAACTCATTCTTCCCCTTTCAGGGAGCCGCGCTCATTGTCGGCGGATCTTTGGGCAACATCATCGACCGGTTTCGCCAGGGCGCGGTTACAGACTTCATCCTTCTCTACTATGAAAGCTGGGCTTGGCCCGTGTTCAATCTGGCGGACAGCGCAATTTTTTTTGGGTGCGTTCTGATCATTTTTCACAGATCAGATAAAGTGAAAGCTGATTAGCGGCTAGTGGATGGATCCCAACGCTTGGAGCCCTCGATTTCGATCGGCAATGATGTCGTGGGGACTGGCTTTCCAGACTAACAGTCGGAGGTTCTGGGCATTGTATTCACGGACGAAGAAGTTGATGGCGGCCTGAAGGTCGGCGACGGAATGGGTGACACCATGTTTGAGCCTGCGCCGCGTGAGCTTCGCGAAAAAGCCCTCGGCGGCATTGAGCCCGGAGCATGAGGTCGGCGTGAAGTCGAAGGTCCAGCCCGAATGACGGGCGAGCCAGTCGCGGACCTTGTCCTTCTTATGCGCGGCGTAGTTGTCGAGGATCACGCGGATGGGTTTGTCGGAGGCTCTGAACCTTGAGAAGGTGGAGCTATGACGACACGCTATTCCCCGGAAGTTCAGGCGCGGGCTGGCCCTACGACGGATTAGCTTGCGCGGCTGAACGCATTGGAGTGGGAGGACCGAGAACTTCACCAAGCCAATGCGACCAGAAGCACCGGCTGCCCGCCGCGACTAACGTGTCAGCCCGCGCTCCAGGCTGTGCCAGATGATGGCGCGGGCTTCCGGGTCGCCTTTCATCAGCGCCTTGACGTAGCTCTTCGCCTGGCTCCGGGTGATGTGGGACGGCAGGGTGGGCACCGTTGGATCGACCAGGGCATCGATCACCACCGGCCGGTCGGCGGCCAGCGCCGAATCCCACGCCGGCGCAATGTCCTCCGGCTTCTCGATCCGGATGCCCTTCAGTCCAAGCGTCCCGGCATAGTGAGCGTAGTCGAAGGCGGGAACGTCCTGCGTATCCTCGACCTTCGGCGTCTTCGCCTGTGCGCGCAGTTCCCAGGTGACCTGATTGAGGTCGCCATTGTTGAGCACGCAGATGATGGCGCGCGGGTCGTCCCATTGCCGCCAGTACCGGGCGATGGTTATCAACGCGTTGAGACCCAGCATCTGCATCGCCCCGTCGCCGATGAAACCGATCGCCGGCCGGTCCGGATAGCAGAACTTCGCCGCCGTCGTGTAAGGGACAGCCGGACACATGGTGGCCAGCGTGCCCGACAGCGATGCCTTCATGCCGCGCCGCACCTTCAGCGCGCGCGCGAACCAGTTGGTCGAGGTGCCTGAATCGGCCGACAGGATGACGTCGTCCGGCAATCTGGGCGACAGCTCCCAGAACAGCAATTGGGGGTTCACCGGGTCGGCCTTCTGGTGCGCCCGCTTCTCCGCGGCCTTCCACCAGTCGTCGATATTGTCCTCGACCTTCCTGCGCCATTTGCGGTCGGTCTTGCGTTTGAGCAGCGGCTTCAGCGCCCGAAGCGTCACCCCCGCATCGCCCTGAAGGTTGACCTCCATCGGGTAGCGCAGGGACAGCATCCCCGGGTCGATATCGATCTGCACCCCGCGCGCGTCGCCTTCCTTCGGCAGGAACTGGGCATAGGGAAAGCCGGAGCCGATCATGAAGAAGGTGTCGCAGTCACGGACCAGTTCCCAGGAAGGCCTGGTTCCGAGCAGCCCCGACTGGCCGGTCACGCCCGGCTCGTCGTCGCCGACGGCGGCGCGGCCGAGCAGCGCCTTGGCGACGCCGGCGCCCAGGATGTCCGCAATCTCCATGACTTCGTCGCCCGCGCCAAGCGCGCCCGCGCCGACGAACATCGCCACCTTCTCGCCCTCGTTGAGAACCGCCGCGGCGCGTTCCAGCTGCGCCTGGTCCGGCGTCACCACTCCGGGCGTGCAGCCGACCCCGCTGTGCATCGTGCCGTGGCCATGCGGCGGCTCCTCCACCGCGTCCGCTTCCTGCACGTCGGCGGGCACGATCAGCGCGGTGACCGTCCGATAGCCCTTCGCGATCCGGAATGCACGATCCAGCAGATGGCGCATCTGCTCGGGCGATGCGCACATGTGGACGTATTCGTGGGCCACGTCCTTGAACAGCGCCGGCAGGTCCACCTCCTGCAGGAAGTCGCCGCCCAGGGCGGGCCGCGGCTGCTGTCCGACGATGGCGACGACCGGTTGATGGTCCAGCTTCGCATCGTAGAGGCCGTTCAGCAGATGGATGGCGCCCGGTCCGCTGGTCGACATGCAGACGCCCACCTCGCCCGTGTACTTGGCGTGGGCACAGGCCATGAAGGCGGCTTCCTCCTCATGCCGGGGCTGGATGAAGTCCAGACCGTCGCCATCGGTGCGTTCGACCGCGCTGAGAATACCGCCGATGCCTTCGCCACTGTAGCCATAGACCCGTTCCACGCCCCAGTCGCGCAGACGCTCCAGCATGAAATCCGCGACGGTCTTCGCCATCTTCCCGATCCTTCATCTTTCGGCCGCGAGGGGCGTGGAGAAGCCCGGTGCATCGAGGAAATGGGGAAAACGGTTCGGATATGAACCGCGGCATTCCGTCGACGCTCGTCCCATCGACGGGGCTCGCAGGCAAGCCGGACGGCCGTGGCCGCCGCTCCAAGGACACGGAACAGATCAGGGAAGGATGGCGGCTTTTCCGGCCATGACCAGCAGGCGACCGGCTCCGATCCCTCCAAGAGCGACCAGTACGCTTGCGACGCTCGCCGCCACCAGGGTCTGGCGTCCGAGAACATGAACCTGTCCACCGGGCCGAGCGAAGTACATCGGCCCCATGACCCGGGCGTAGTAGAACAGCGAGGCCACCGTATTGACCAGGGCGGCCACCGCCAGCCAGGAAAGACCGCCCTGGATCGCCGCCACGAACAGTTCCAGCTTGCCGACGAAGCCCGCCAGCGGCGGGATACCGACTAGCGAGAGCATGGCCATAATGAGGATTGCGGCGGTGACCGGCCTCGCGCGGCCGAGACCGGCGAAATCGCCGAGCGCCGTCCGCCCCCGCAGGTGGGCGATGGCCGCAAAGGCGGCGATGTTGGCCACGCCATAAGCCGCCAGGAACGCGATCAACGCCGGCAGCGCCCTGTCGGTCAGGCCAGTCACCGCCACGGCCATCAGGGCATAGCCGGACTGCGAGACCGAGGACCAGCCGAGCAGACGCCGGACATCCTGCTGCCAGAACGCGGCAAGATTGCCCAGGGTCATGGTGGCGACGGCCAGTGCCGCAACCAGCAAGCGGACCCCGGCCTCCGCTTCAGGGAACAGCGCGACGAGACGGGCCATGGCGATCGCCGCGCCGATCTTCGGAACCACCGTCAGAAAGGCGGCGGCCGGCACGGGCGCCCCCTCGGCCACGTCCGGCATCCATGCATGAGCCGGCGCGGCCCCCATCTTGAAGGCGAGACCGAGGAGGGTCAGCGCAAGACCCAGCACCGTGAGCGGCGCCTGCTGCGGCGCGGCCAGCCGCGAAGCGAGGTCCGCGTAGCCGCTGCTTCCCAACATGCCGAGCAACAGCACGACGCCGATCGCCATCATCGCATTGGCCAGCGCGCCCACCAGGAAGTACTTCATGCCGGCCTCGACGGAGAGGGCCCAGTCCCGGTGCCAGGCGGCAATGGCGTAGCCGGTCACCGAGGAGAGAAGCACGGCCATGAGCAACTGGAGCAGATCCGCCGCGCCGGCCATGGCGACGGCCCCCAGCGCCGAGAACAGCAGCATGGTGTAGAACTCACCGTGGCGCCGGTCGGTGGCGAACCAGCGCGGACAAAGCGGCAGACACAAGGCCGTTGCGGCCAGGATCAGCAGCCGCGCCCAGCCGGTAGCGCCGTCCAGCGCCCAGACGCCCTGGAAACTCAGCTTCGCCGCCTCCATCTGCGACCAGGCGAATCCCGCCGCGAGAGCCAGCGCCAGCGCCGCGACGACACTGCAGAGCCACTGCGCCCGCTGCGGCGCGAACAGGGCGAGCACAAGAGCAGCGCAACCGCCCAGCAGCAGCGCGATCTCGGGCGCCACGTCCCCGATCGGCATGTCAGGGCGCCCCGGTGGCGAACGCCGCGCCGGTCCTGATGGTCTCCAGAAGCCACCACGGCCAGACGCCAATCAAGACCACCAGCGCCAGCAGAATGCCCAGCGCCGCCGCTTCGGCGCGGCTCAGATCAGGGAAGTCCGCGCGGCTTTTCGGCAGTTCGCCGAAGAACAGGGACTGCAGCATGCGCAGGAAGAGCGCCGCCGAGACGATGATGCCGAGCAGCCCGATCGCGGCGAGCCAGGGCCAGATGGCGAAGGCGCCGAGGAATATCTGAACTTCGCCGACGAAGCCGGCGAGGCCCGGCAGACCCAGACTGGCGAAGGCGGCAAGCACCGTGAGCGCGGTCAGCCGCGGCGCGCGGGCGGCCAGTCCGCCGAAATGGGCGAGGTCGTAGTCCTCCGCCCGTTGCCAGACGGCGCCCGCGATCAGAAAAAGGGCGCCGGTGATCAGACCGTGCGCGACCATCTCGACCACTGCACCGGTCAGCGCCAGCTCCCGGGCCGCTTCCTCCCCGTTGAGCAGCGCGCCGGCGGCGGCGATGCCCAACACGGCGTAGCCCATGTGGTTGACGGAAGTGTAGGCGATACGGCGTTTCAGGTTCTGCTGGGCGAACGCCACCAGCGCACCCCAGAGGATCGAGATCAGGGCCATGGTGGCGATGGGCAGGGCATATTCGGCGAAGGTCTCCTGCATCATCTGGAACGGTATCCGGAGCAGGCCGTAGGTCCCCATTTTCAGCATCACGCCAGCAAGAATCGCCGAGGCTGGCCCCGGCGCATCGACATGAGCCGGCGGCAGCCAGGTGTGGAAGGGAAAGAGGGGCGTCTTCACGGCAAATCCGAAGACGAAGGCCAGCAGGACCAATGCGGCGCGCGGATCCTGCCCGGCGAGCGGCTGAGCCTCGATCATGGCGCGCATGTCGAAGCTCATCGGCGTCATGGCCAGCGCCAGAAGGATGATCCCCAGCAGGACCGCGAGCGAGCCGGCCAGGGTGTAGATGAAGAACTTGAGCGCGGCGTGCTGGGCGTCGCCATGGCCCCAGCGTCCTATCAGGAAGAACATGCCCACGAGGCTGAGGTCGAAGAAGACGTAGAAGACCAGCAGGTCGAGGGCGAGGAATAGCCCGAGCGAGGCGAACTCCAGAAACAGGAACCAGGCGTAGTAGTGCCGCGGCCGCGCCAGGTCCTTCATCGGCCAGAAGATGGAAACCGTGAAGAGCAGCGCCGTCATCAGGGCGAGCGCCAGGGAAACGCCGTCGACGCCCACGCGCCAGGCGACGCCGAGCGATGGCAGCCATGTCCGCGCCTCCACGGCCTGGAAGGCAGCAGCCCCCGGGCCGGGGTCGAAGCCGGCCCATACTGCGAGCAGCAGCGCGAGCGGAAGCGCGGAGACGAAGACGGCCAGCCATCGCGCCGACCGTTCGCCGATCGCCGGCACGAAGGCGAGCACGCAGGCGCCCAGAAGCGGCATCAGAATGGCGAGCGTCAGCATCTCATCCTCCCATGGTCAGCAGCGCGACCATTGCCGCGAGCCCGGCCGCCATCAGCGCGTAGTAGTGATGGGAAAGCCCGGTCTGGAGACGCCGCGCATCGGCCCCCGCAATCCCCGCCAACCGCCCCGCGCCCTCCGGCAGACCGTCCGTGACGGCTTCGCCGATGCGGTCGGCGGTCCGTGCGACCCATTCGGTCAGGCGGCGAACGGCGCGGACGCCACCATCGACCGCGCTGCGGTCGAGCCCGGCCAGACTGTCGGCGAGACCGAAGACTCCGCGTACGGCGCCGCGCGGCAGGCCGTCCAGCCACCTGTCGTCGAAGCGGCCCGCGGCGTCGGCGCTGCCCTTGAAGGGGCGCACCACCGCCCGGTCAATCAGGACCGGCAGACCAAGCCATACCGCCCCGGGTTCCCAACGGTATTTCAGCGGCAAGCGCGCCATCTCCCGCCCGGCCAGCAGTCCGAGCGCCACGACGATCAGAGAGACGACAATTTCCCAGGCTTTTCCGGCAGGTAGCGTGGCGTCGAGAGATTCTTCCAGTGGCCCGTGAATGCCGGGCTGCCAGAGCACCCCGAGCGCCACGGTCAAGAGCGCGAGACCCGCGATCGGCCAGAGCTCCCCTGGGCGCATCCGGCCCCTCTCGCCCTCCCCGTCCCGGCCGAAGGCGAGAAGCTGGAAACGCGCGGCATAGTTGGCGCTGAGCCCCCCGGCGACGATCGCGAGCAGGGCCAGCCAGGGCGCAGCGTGGCCGGCTGCCTTGAGAACTTCCTCCTTGGTCCAGGCCGCGCCAAACGGTGGTACGCCCGCCAGAGCGGCTGAGGCGGCGCCCGCGGCCAGCGCCAGCGCCGGCAGCGCCCGACCAAGGCGCATGCGATGCATCTCGTAGCTTCCCGCCTTTTCTCCGGCGACGCCCGCCGCAAGGAAAAGCGGCGCCTTGAACGCCGCATGTGCGATCAGGTGCAGCATGGCGACACCCGGATAGCCCGCACCGACGGCGAGAAACATCAGTCCCAGATGGGCCGACGTCGAGGCGGCCAGCAGCTTCTTGGCATGGCCCTGCAGGACGGCGACCAGTCCCCCTGCGAGAGCGGTCGCGATGCCTATGGTCATGGCGCCTTCGGCGAAGCCGGGGGCGTGGCCGATTTGGGGGTGCAGCCGCGCCAGCAGGTAGGCGCCGGCGGCGACCATCGCGGCGGCGTGCAGCAATGCCGAAACGGAACTGGGGCCGGCCATGGCCCGGAACAGCCAGGGGGCGAAAGGTATCTGTCCGGCCTTGGCCGCCGCGGCGATCAGCACGCCCCAGGCCACAAGCGCCAGATGGAAACCGTCCAGGCGTTCCAGCGCGGCGTAGTCGAGCGAGCCCGCGCCGTTCCACGCCGCCAGCAGCGCCGCGAAAAGCCCCAGATCGCCGATACGGGTGGTGACGAAGGCGTAGGTCGCACTCCGTGGATTGGCCGGGTCGCGCCAGTGATGGCCGATCAGCGCCCAAGAGCAGGCGCCGACCAGTTCCCAGCCGATCAGCAGGGTCATCAGGTCGTCTGCGGTCACCAGAAGCTGCATCCCGCCGGTGAAGACCAGCAGGAGGCCGACCAGCCGGCCGAGGCCTCGGCCCGCCTCATGGGCGGCGGCAAAGACCAGAACCGGCAGGGCGATCAGCGGAACGAGCACGAGAACGGCGCCCGAAAGCGGCGTGAGCCCGGCCCGCAGCGCGATCCCCGGCGCCCAGGCGTACTCGCCGCTCCAGTTCGAAAGCGCCGCCACGACAGACAGCGCCAGCGTGCCGGCCAGTACCGCCGCGGCGGCCGAGCCGAGGACGGCGCGCGAACGATCGCCGGCAAGGACGACAACGGCCCCGGCGGCAATCGGCAGGAGTGGCACGAGGAACAGGTTCATTGCTTCAGCGTCTCCAGCCCCTCGGTCATGTCGGTCTGGCGCTTGCGGTAGACGGCGACGACGAGCGCGAAGCCCACAGCCATCTCCACGGCCATGACCGCCATGACGATGATGGCGAGCAATTGCCCTTCCGGCATACCGCCGAGGGCGAACGACCAGAAGCCCATCGCCGCCAGGATCGCGCCGTTCAGCATCAGCTCGAGCCCCATCATCAGCATGACGAAGCTCTGCTGGGAGAGTGCGCCGTAGAGACCGATGCCGATCAGCGCGGCCGCGACGACAAGGACCGAAAGCAGCGTCATTCGCCGTCCTCCCCCCGCCGCCCGGCCGGGTCGCCGCCCGGTTCCAGGCCGGGCGGGACGGATCCGGCATCCGAAGGACCGGCCCGGCCGGATCGGGCGGACAGCGCCACGGCGGCGACCATCGCCGCCAGCAGTGTCACGCCTGCAGTCTCGAAGATCAGCATGGAGCCGCCGAGCAGTTCGCCGCCCAGGTCGCGAACCACTTCACGGTCGGCCGGCACCTTGTCGCTGGGCAGTTCAGTCAGGACGGCCGCGCCCGCCAGACCCAGAAAAGCCACGATTCCCGCCACGATGGAAAACCTGTGCTGATGGACCATGACCATCGGATTGAGGCCGGCGGGGTTCATCATGAACATGACCATGAACAGCGCCATGACCATCATCTCGACCGCCATCATGAAAACCGTGGCGATGCCGATATAGGGGGCCGCCAGCAGCACACCGATCAGCCCCACGGCAATGAAGGAGGTCATCAGCTGGAACGAGGCCCGGACCATGGAGTCGACGCGAAAGACGCGCCAGCCGCTCCAGACCGCCAGTGCCGCGAGCGCCCAGAAGGCGATGTCGGCGAACAGACTCATGCCAGCGACTCCAGACCGACGAGCAAAAGGTCGGCGAAGCTGAGCGGCAGCGCCATCAGCCAGAGCGCCGCCAGCATCCGCGGCGCCGGCATACGCGGCAGCAGGTGCCCCACGGCCTGGGTCGCGACCATCACCGCCAGCGCCTTCAGCGCCAGCCACACGGGACCGGGCAACCACGGGCCGAGAAAGCCGCCGAGAAAGACCGTGGCGGCCATGGCCGAAAATGAAACCAGCATGGCCAGCCGCGCCAGCCGCCAAAGCGCCAGCGCCGGGCCGGATTCCTCGGCAGAGGTGCCGCCGGCGAGATCTTCCGGATCGGCATAGTCGAAGGGACCGCGCAAGGTGATCGTCAGCCCGATGGCCAGAAACAGGACCATACCGAGCGGTTGCCGCACCACGTTCCACAGTTCCCGCTGGCTCTCCACCACCGTCGGCAGTGCCAGCGATTCCGCCGGCAGGGCGGCGGCGATGAGCACGAACATGGAAGGCAGCATGGCCGGCAGGCCGATGACGACGTAGCGATAGGCGCCGATGAGCGGGAACGGCGAGTTCGGCGCCCAGCCGTGGATGAAGACCACCACGATCACCAGCGCCTCGCAGGCGCCCCAGAGCACCAGCCCGGTGCTCGGCGCGGTTGCCACGATGCCGGGCGCGAACGGCACGACGCTGAAACTCACCGCCGCCAGCGCCAGGTACCAGCCGGGGGCCAGCAGGCGGAACAGCGCGTCGGGGGCCTCGGTCTCGGCGCGCGGCCGGGCCAGCATCGCCGCGGCTTCCCTGAACGGTCCCATGAAGAGACCATCCGGACGGGTCCCGGCGCGCCAGGCGCCGAGCGCCCTGTCAACGACCGCCGCGAGCCAGACGCCCGCGCTGATGAAAAGCGCAATGAGAAGCAGCGACAGGAGGACGTTCATGCCGCCTCCCCGGGCGCGTCTACGGAGAGAACGGCAAGCCGCAACGCGTCCAGTTCGTGGCTCGCCAGCACCAGCATGGCTTCCTGCCATTCCAGGCCGGGCAGCATTTCGCCCAGTGGCGGCGCGCCGGGCGCATTCGCTTCCCCCGACAGCCAGCGACGGAGCCGCGCGCGGACGTCGTCGCCATGGCCGTCCACCCCCAGCCCCGGCGGGATGGCGCGGAAGACGCCGCGCCAGCGCGCGCCGCGGATGGAAAGCGGCGGCAGGCCGAGCAGGCGGAGCAGTCTCGCGGCATGCGCTGAAGGGGTCAGTGCCGCCGGCTCCTGGCCGAACGGCGGATGCAGCGCCCGCGCCTCCACGATCATGTCGCCCTGGGTCGTGATCTCCATCTGAAGGCCGGGCGGCAGCATGGGGAGGAAGGGGCCGTAGCGGGCGGTGTACGGATCGAGCGCGAGGCCGTCGCGGGGATCCTCGGCGGTCATCGCCATGGGCCGGCCATAGGGTGTGCCGCCCATCATCCCCTCGCCGCCATGTCCCCGGTCGCCCAGTCCGCGCCAGGGGTTGGGCGGCTCGTCCGGCAGCAGCGCTGCTTCGCCGCGCCGTGCGCCGTCCAGCAGTTCGAGCCATAAGGCCCTGAGCGTCGGAAGCGGATCCGTATCGGAGGTAATCGCCTCCCCCTCGAACATTGGCCGGGCGCCCCACCACAAGGTCGTGCGCGGCGGCGGGAGCTGATCATGGATCCGCTGGAGCGCCTCTTCGACGGCCCGGCCTGGCTCGCCGGCCACC
This sequence comes from Rhizobiales bacterium NRL2, assembly GCA_001664005.1. Taxonomy (NCBI): domain Bacteria; kingdom Pseudomonadati; phylum Pseudomonadota; class Alphaproteobacteria; order Hyphomicrobiales; species Rhizobiales bacterium NRL2. The sequence continues at coordinate 2,515,795 of CP016093.1, read as the reverse complement.
AGCAGGATCGCCGCCTGCCGGGGGCTCTGAACCAGACGCAGGCCGGGACGGCGGGCCAGCGCCTCGACGGAGGCCAGTCCGTTCTCGCCGACCGCGGCGAAGACCGGCGCCGCAGCGCCGCCGGCCAGGAACCTGTGCCGGGCTACTGCCACCGGAAGACCCCCTCGCGCCAGCCATAGAGAATGCCGAGCGAAAGAATCGCCAGGAACATGCCCATCTCGGCCAGCGCCTTCACGCCTTCCTCGACGTAGACCACGGCCCAAGGGTACATGAACATCATCTCCATCTCGAAGGCGATGAAGAGCAGCGTCATGGGGTAGTAGCGGACATGGAAGCGCTGCCAGGCATGCGTCTCGGGCGTGCCGCCCCCAAGCCACGGCACGCAACCGGGGTCGGTCAGCCCCGCTCGGCCTCCGACCTTCTGCAGCACCATCGCCAGACCCACCGCCACGGCGACCAGCACGGCAGGCCCAAGGAGGGTTTCCATCGGCTTCCCTCGTTATTGGTTGTTGCAGTTACAGCTAGGCGGCGCCCTGCCAAATGCCAACGCCGTCCGGACGAAACGTCGCGAGAACAGCGGGAACGTCTAACAATGACCTTGACCTTCCATCAGGAGGAAGGTGTGAATTCCGTTTATGTCGGTAGTGTTTTACAGTGTGCCAACGGGATGGATTAGCCGTGCGGTATCGTTCACATCCGTTTGACTTGATTGCCCGAGCCGTGCGGGGTTCGCTTCCCCGATGATGCGCTGGTGGCGAAATATTCGTCGATACGTCGCTGCGGCCGTGCTCTGTCTGCTGCTCGCGCCACTGGCGTTCGGCGGCGTGGAAACGGCATTCGCCGCTCACGCGGGCCACGATGCCGGCGGCGTCGCCTCGGCGCCGAATGATCACATGGCCATGGATCACGGTGAACTGCCCTGTTCGCTAGTCTTGGCCTGTGATCACGGCCATTGCGCCAGCATGGCTCTGGCGTCACCGGCTCCCTCGCACGCCTGGCGCGGGGACACCTGCCAGCCCGGACCGGTGGCCGTTTTTGACGGTCGCGAACTGCGGCCCGTTCCGCCACCTCCGAAACGCTTCTCCTGAACCGATCACCGTCCGCCGGTCTCCGGCGGCCATGACTTTCCGGCGTCCGCGAGACCACGCGTGCGCCCGTTCAGGAGAACTGTCTCATGACTACCATCAGGAATCTGCGTTTCATCGCCGTTGCGGCCGGCGCCGCACTGGGAATCGCCGCGAGCCATCCCGCACTGGCCGCCGGGAACCACGACGGGGGGCACGGCCACAAGCAAGAGAAGGCCGAAGGCGGCCACGGTCACGGCGAGCATGGCAAAGGTGAACGCGGCTCGATCGGCCACGCCGGCGACCCGGCGAATGCCGACCGCACGGTCGAGATCACCATGCTCGACAACAGTTTCGAGCCGGAGAAGCTGACGATCGAGGAGGGCCAGACTGTCCGCTTCGTGGTCACCAACAAGGGCGAACTGGTTCACGAGTTCAACATCGCCACCGCGGCCATGCATTCGTCCCATCAGGCCGAGATGATGGAGATGATGCAGAAGGGCGTGCTGGGCGCCGACACGATCCATCATGACAGGATGGGCGAGCACGGCATGCGCCACGATCACGCCAACAGCATCCTGCTTGAGCCGGGCGAGAGCGGTGAGGTCGTCTGGACCTTCGACACGGACGCCGAACTTGAATTCGCCTGCAATGTACCCGGGCATTACGAATCCGGCATGAAGGGCCCGATCCGGCTGCACCAATGATCGCTCTTCATCCGAAACAGGGAAGACAACACATGCGCAATTTCGCAATCGCGCTCGCCGCGGCAACGCTCGTCATGGGCGCCGGCACCGTCTCGGCGGGCGAGTACGAGATCACCGTCGACCGGGTCAAGATCGACACCGGAGATTTCACCCGCACGGGTGTCGGTTTCAACGGGGCCAGCCCCGGGCCTGTCCTTCGGTTCAGGGAGGGCGAGGACGTGACCATCAGAGTCACCAACAACCTCACCGAAAGCACCTCGATCCACTGGCACGGGCTGATCCTGCCCTATCAGCAGGACGGCGTGCCGGGTATCAGCTATCCCGGCATTCCGGCCGGCGAGACCTTCACCTACCGCTTTCCCATAGTGCAGAGTGGCACCTACTGGTTCCACAGCCACACGGGCTTCCAGGAACCTGACGGCGCCTACGGCGCCATCGTCATTGAGCCGAAGGAGCCCGAGCCCTACGCCTGGGACCGGGAGTACGTCGTCCAGCTCGCCGATGCGCACCCCCATTCGGGCAACCGCATCATGCGCAATCTCAAGATGATGCCGGACTACTACAACCGGAAACAGCGGACGCTGTTCGACTTCCTGGGCGATGCCGAGGACAAGGGCTTCGGTGCGGCCCTGAGCGACCGCAAGGCCTGGGGCGACATGCGGATGATGCCGACGGACATCGAGGATCTGCAGGGCTTCACGCCGCTGATCAACGGCAAGGGCCCGGCGCAGAACTGGACGGGTCTGTTCGAGCCCGGCGAACGGGTCCGGCTCCGCTTCATCAACTCCTCCGCGATGACCTATTTCGACATCCGCATTCCCGGCCTGGAGATGACTGTGGTGCAGGCCGACGGCAACGAGGTCCAGCCGGTCGCCGTCGACGAGTTCCGCATCGCCGTGGCCGAAACCTTCGACGTCATCGTGGAGCCGAAGGACGACCGCGCCTACACCATCTTCGCCGAATCCATGGGCCGCACGGCCTATGGCCGCGGGACGCTCGCGCCCCGGGAAGGCATGGCGGCCGAGGTGCCGGCGTTGCGCGATGCGCCCCTGCTGACCATGGCCGACATGGGCATGGCCCATGGCGAACATGGCGGCATGGATCATGGTGAGATGGACCACGCCGCGATGGGGCACGAGCCGCCGAAGCCGGGAGCGATGGACCACTCGAAGATGGACCACGCCGCGATGGGGCACGATGCGCCGAAGCCGGAGACGATGGACCACTCGGAAATGGACCACGCGGCAATGGGCCACGGAGAAACCGAGCCGCTGCGGGGCCCCGATCCCTTCTATGCGCCGGGCAGCGGCCTTGCCCCTGAGGCGGCGGATGGCGGACGGTTTCTGTCCTATGCCGATCTTAAGGCCCGGACGCCGCTCTACCCGCATCGTCCGGCCACGCGGGAAATCGAATTGAAGCTGACGGGCAACATGGAGCGTTACATGTGGTCCATCAACGGCGTGAAATACGCCGACGCCGAGCCGATCCGGCTGCAGTACGGCGAGCGTGTGCGCTTCAGGTTCGTCAACACGACCATGATGACCCATCCCATGCACCTGCACGGCATGTGGTCGATCCTCGACAACGGCAGCGGCGAATGGAACCCGGTCAAGCACGTCATCAGCGTGGCGCCGGGGACCACGGTCTACATGGAGACCGAGGTCGACGCGCCGGGTCAGTGGGCGTTCCACTGCCACCTGTCCTATCACGCCGACGCCGGCATGTTCCGGAAGGTCATCGTCGAGGGCGGTCCGCAGGACAAGGCCGCGGAACTGGATGCAAGGGAGCGCGGCTGAACCATGCGCACATTCTGGAAAAGACTGACCGGGGCGCTGGTCCCGGCCGTTCTGGCCGTGCCTGCCGCCGAGGCGGAACCGCTGATCTGGGGCATTCAGGTCGAACAGGCTGAATACCGGGTCGATGAGGGTTCGGACGTTGCCGCGTGGGATTTCGACGTGCTGGCCGGCAGCGACGAGTTGAAGGTCGTCTGGCGCAGCGAAGGGGAATACGCCACGGGCGAAGAAGCCTTCGAGACGCTGGAGAACCAGCTTCGGCTTCAGACGCCGGTGACGGAATTCTTCGACGCCGTCGCCGGCGTGCGGCTCGATACGCCCAAGGGCCCGAACCGGCTCCACGGTGTGATCGGTCTGCACGGTCTGACCCGGCAGTGGTTCGAGGTCGACGCGGATCTGTTCGTCTCGGACCATCCGTCCTTCCGGTTCGAGGTGGAGTACGAGGGCCTGATCACCAACCGGATCGTCTTCGTGCCGTCGATCGAGTTCGACCTGCCGTTCACCGATGACGCGGCGGCGGGGCAGGGCGCGTTCGGTCCGACGCTGGAGGTGGGCGGACGCATCAGCTACGACCTGGTGGACCGGCTCGTCTCGCCCTATGTCGGCGTCCACTACGAACGGAAGTTCGGCGAAACCGCCGATCTTGCGCGGGCGGATGGCGAAGAGGCCGGCACCGTCTTCTTCGTCATCGGCACGCGCTTCATGTTCTGAGCGTTCTTTGGCTGCCCGACGGGCCCCGATACCAGATCGGTGTCGGGGCCCACAGTCGGTTCAATCGCTGATTGCCCGACTTTCCAGCAGATATGGTTCAACTGGAGGCAATTGTGTCAAGAATCTCAAAATCTGATTTCTTGTTCAACTCGACGGTCACCGTATTCGCCATTCTTGTTTCAAGTACGGCGGCGTTTGCGAATTTCGATGATCAGCTAGGGGAACCACTTAGCGGCCATGCATATGGACATCATGTAGAAAACATTGGATCGCCCGCTTCCACCGATATGGCGGAGCGGCGAATCGAAATAAGTATAGGAGATTATTTCTTTTCGATAAATGCTATCAATATAAAAAACGGTGAGATTATAGAATTCTATCTAAAAAATACTGGTGAAAATGTTCATGAATTTAATATTGGCACAGATATTGTGCATCGGGCGCATCAGGAGGAACTTCTTAAATTGGTTCGGGAAGGGGTCGTTACCCGCACCGATGTTCATGATCACGCCAAGCATGTTCATGGTCGATCTGGCCCCGGTCCGCATCACAAAGAGCCTTCGAGTGTACTTCTGGAACCAGGAGACACAGCCGAAATCGTTTGGCGTTTCAATACGAATACAGAGCTATCCTTCGCCTGCAACATGCCGGGGCATTTCGAACGGGGCATGGTCGGTGCTATTAGGATCGATGACTAATCATCACGTGACCGCGCTCACGCCACAGTCGACCGGTAAATCATATTGAGTACTTAATCTTCCAGTTACTCGAGAGATGACATGGGCGACAAGGTAGACAGCGCAAGTGATGAGCGGGTGGTGAATAACGCCATGCGTCATCAGTATCGGAAGCTGACCGATGAAGAAAAACAGGACATGGTGGAACTGAAGGACCTGGGGGCCGCCTTCCTCGCCAAATGCGAGGCCATGGGCGTGAGCCGGGAACTATCCATCGCCAAGACCAAGGCCGAGGAAGCGGTTATGTGGGCGGTCAAACACGTTACCGCCTGACGGTTGGGGTTTCCGGCTCCCCATAAAGAGCCGGTGGAGCGGACGCCGCAGAGGGGGCCGCGTTGGGTAACACCGGGGCGGCCCTTTCCGTTTGGGCGGCACCTGACCCCAGGGCGATTACCTGCCCACCCCCATGTGTTCCAATAGCACCACGCGAAACGGCGGCATCCGCCATCAGAACCGCACCGCGTGATTACCTGTAGACCCCCTGCATCTAATACGTCTGGCATCCGCCATAGCGCGCTTTCCCAGTTTTCTGCGGGCTTGGCTATGGCGGATGGCGGATGGCGGATAGGTGTTTCAAAACTTATCCAGTAGCACCCTACAGGTAATCCCGGATTGATTACCTGTAGGGGGTCTTGCGTGAAGGTTTCAAAAAACATATGCCATCCGCCATAGATCGGCATAACCCATTGAGCCATAAGGGGAAATGACTATGGCGGATGGTTTATCTTATCCGCCATCATCCGCCATAGGCCATGAAGTGTTGGCAATCAGGGCAAATCCGGCCATCTTCAGCGCATGGCTAGAGGCGGATTTACAGTCAACGTATCCAGTGACTTGCGACGGCTTCAGCGGCGGATCGGGGCCTATGGTGACCAGGTCCCATTCGCGGCGGCTGGTGCGCTGAATGATACGGCATTCGGAGTACGGCACAGGATGGTGAACAAGTCCTGGCCCCGTGCCGTGGTGGTACGCAACAAGCGGTTCCTGGGTGTGGCCATGCGGGTGGATAAGGCGAACAAGTCTACCCTCACCGCCGTCATCTATGACCGCCTGAAGTCTCGCGCAATTTCAGACCAGGCCACAGGTGGAACACGGAAGGCCAGGGGCAGGAACCTGGCTATTCCTTCCACCTTTGTGGAGGGCAAGCGCGGAAGGCGTGGTGTCCCCAAGGCTTTGCGCCCCCGCACCCAGTTGGGAAGGAAGCGGACCTTTGTGGCCAAGGATGCCAACAGCGGACAGTTGATGATCCTTCGGCGGAAAGGCCGGGGCCGGTACCCCCTCCAGGTGCTCTATGTGCTGGAGAACACAGCCCACATCCCCAAGCGGTGGAGGCCCGAGGAAGATGCGATCATCACCCTGCGGCGGGACTTCGCGCGACATTTCGTGAAGCGATGGCGGCAGGCTATGAGGACCAGACGGTGACGGGGTGGCCCCCCGTCTTCGGGTCCTTTCAGGATCAATCCTTTGCGGGTAACGCGCGACCCCGGACAGCGTCTACTTTTGAAGGTTTCCGACATACCCCCCTAATATACTTCTGGAGCCGGTGAGACATGGCGACCAGCCGGGAAATGGCGGAACACCTGAATCTTTCCATAGGGCGATTTCGCCAGCTTCAGGCCGAGGGAGTGCTCCCCAAGGGGGAGGGCAAGGGCAAGGCCAAGGACTATGACCTGGATGAAGTCCGGGTCACTTACATCAACCACCTACGGGATGCGGCCCAAGGAAGGCTGGTGCCCTTGGACAGCAGCAAGGAACGCAAGGCGAAGGCGGATGCGGAAATGGCTGAACTTCGCCTGGCGGAAATGGCTGGGAGGCTGATACCCATGGAGGTTGTGGACGGGGTCATGGTGGATTATGTGGCCCGCCTTCGCACCCAGCTTTACACCTTCCCCCTGCGTCTGGCCCCGCTGGTGGCAGGCGAGAAGGACCACAAGGTCATTCGCGCCAAATTAACCAAGGGCATGGACCAATGCCTGGGTGAGCTAGACGTGGAAAAGATGGCTGATGAAATCGCTGCAATCGTCAGCCAGGGGTGACATCACCGGCAAAAGAACTCGGCGCTGATTGAAGACGCTGGCGCCGGCCGGAACGTCTGAGCGTATTGGCATGAGCTCGTGAACACCCATACATCCCCGGCGAACTCGCTGCCGAACCGGGCAAGCAAAGTACCGCGCGGGCTGAATATCAACGCCAAATAATGGACGCGGTGTCGGGCGATGATGTGCAGGAAGTTGTTGTGATGTCGTCAGCCCAGGTGGCCCAACGCCGGTGACCCGGAGCCCCCGGAACCACGGCCTCCGGTAAGCCCCCTGAACCCATATCGCTCATGTTCTCCGAGAGCGCCGTTGTCGAAGGCCAGCAACGACCCTGATCTTGAACCGAATCGCTCAAGCGGTGTTCGAGCGCGTTGGCGTCAGCGCATGAGCCGCCGCGCGCCCTGGCAGTGAGGTTCTCGCACGCTCATTACAAAGTCATTACAACAGCGAAATTTGTGGATGATTAGCTTGGCAGTCGTTCGTATAAAATATTGAATTTAATAAGATAAATGGTGAGCCCGACAGGATTCGAACCTGTGACCCGCTGATTAAAAGTCAGCTGCTCTACCAACTGAGCTACGGGCCCACCGTGGCTGTGCGGCGCGCCGGACAGCGGCGCGGAACCTAGGCCGCGGTCCGCCGGCGGTCAAGACGCGGCCGCGGTCAGAGCGGCGCGATGTCGCCTTGCGCCAGTTCGCGGCGGAACGCGGCGGCGAAATCCGCGAACGCGCCGGCGAGGATCGCCGTCCTCATTCCACGCATCAGTTCCTGATAGAAATGCAGGTTGTGCCAGGTCAGCAGCATGGCGGCGAGGATCTCCTTCGCCTTCACCAGGTGATGCAGATAGGCGCGGCTGTAGTCGCGGCAGGCGGGACAGCCGCAGGTCTCGTCGAGCGGGCGCGGATCGTCGCGATGGCGGCTGTTGCGGATGTTGACCGTGCCGCGGCGGGTGAAGGCCTGTCCGTTCCGGCCCGAGCGCGTCGGCGCGACGCAATCGAACATGTCGACGCCCCGTTCGACCCCGCCGACCAGGTCGTCGGGCTTGCCGACGCCCATGAGATAGCGCGGCCGGTCGGCGGGCAGCGCCGGCGCGGTACCGTCCAGCACGCGGAACATCTCCGCCTGCCCCTCGCCCACCGCCAGGCCGCCGATGGCGTAACCCTCGAAGCCAATCCGGGTGAGCGCCTCGACCGATTCCCGGCGCAGGTCTTCGAAGGTGCCGCCCTGGACGATACCGAATTGCCCGTAACCCTCGCGGCGGCGGAAGGCCGTGCGGCAGCGCTCGGCCCAGCGCATGGACAGGCGCATGGACCGGGCGGCCGCCTCGTGGGTTGCCGGGTACTCCGTGCACTCGTCGAAGGCCATGGTGATCGTGGCGTCCAGGAGATCCTGGATTTCCGTCGAGCCCTCCGGCGTGAGGCGGACCTTCGCGCCGTCGATATGGCTGGCGAAGGTGACGCCGTCTTCGTCCAGCTTGCGCAGCCCCGCCAGCGACATGACCTGGAAGCCGCCGGAGTCGGTCAGGATCGGTCCCGGCCAGTTCATGAAGCGGTGCAGCCCGCCCAGCGCGGCGACCCGCTCCGCGCCCGGCCGGAGCATCAGGTGGTAGGTGTTGCCCAGGATGATGGAGGCGCGGGTCGCCTTCACCGATTCGGGCAGCATCGCCTTGACCGTCCCCGCCGTGCCGACCGGCATGAAGACCGGCGTCTCGATAGGGCCATGGGCCGTCTCCAGCCGGCCCGCCCGGGCCCGGCCGTCCTGCGCCTCCAGCCGGAATCCGAAGGCGCTCACGGCTCGACCCGGTGCAGCAGGCAGGCGTCGCCGTATGAGTAGAAGCGGTAGTCGCGCCCGATCGCTTCGGCATAGGCCGCCTTCATGCGTTCGAGGCCGGAAAAGGCCGAAACCAGCATGAAGAGCGTGGAACGCGGCAGGTGGAAATTGGTCAGCAGCATGTCGGCGGTCCGGAATCGGTGCCCGGGGGTGATAAAGATGTCCGTCGCCCCTGAAAAGGCCCGTATGTCGCCCGCCGCATCGACCGCGCTCTCCAGCAGCCGGAGCGACGTCGTGCCGACGGCCACGATGCGCCCGCCCTCCGCGCGGCCCCGGTTCAGCGCCTCGGCGGTACTGTCGGCGATCTCACCGACCTCCGCGTGCATGCGGTGATCGGCGGTGTCGTCGGCCTTCACCGGCAGGAATGTGCCCGCGCCGACATGCAGGGTCAGCCGGTGGACGGCAATGTCCCGCGCGGCCAGTTCCGTGAACAGGGCCTCTGTCAGGTGCAGCCCGGCGGTCGGCGCGGCGACGGCGCCCGGCCTGTCGGCCATGACGGTCTGGTAATCGGAAAGATCGCGGGCATCGACCGGCCGCTTCGAGGCGATATAGGGCGGCAGCGGCATCTCACCGGCGGCGTGCAGCGCCTGAAGAAGGGCGTCGTCGGCCCGGTCGAAGCGCAGCACCACCTCCCCGCCGTCGCGTCTCTCCACCACCTCGGCGGACAGGGCGCCGCCGAAATCGATCCGGTCGCCGGGCCTGAATCGCTTCGCCGGGCGGGCGAAGGCGGCCCAGGTGCACCCGTCGATCCGCATGTGCAGCGTCGCCTGGACATTCGCTTCGCCGCGGCGGCCCTTCAGCCGCGCCGGAATCACGCGTGTGTCGTTGACCACCAGCATGTCGCCCGGGCGCAGCAGACCGGGCAGATCGGCGATGCGGAAATGCCCGAGACCCGCCGCGCGCACCTCCAGCAGGCGCGCGCTCTCGCGCGGTTCGGCGGGGCGCAGGGCGATGCGATCGGACGGGAGATCGAAATCGAAGAGGTCGACTTTCAAATGCTTCCCGTCCCGCCTCCTCTAGCGGCTTTCGATCTTGTTCGAGAGCCGTTTGGCCACGGCGGGCGAGAGGAACGGCTTCACGTCGCCGCCCAGCGTGCCGATCTCCTTGATCAGCTTGGAGGCGATGAACTGGTGGCTGTCGGAGGCCATCAGAAAGACCGTCTCGATGTCGGCGTTCAGCCGCAGGTTCATGCCGACCATCTGCATCTCGTACTCGAAGTCCGAAACGGCGCGCAGGCCGCGGATGATGGCGCGGGCGCCAACCTCCTCGGCGAAATGCATCAGCAGCCCCTCGAAGGGCCGCACCTCGACCTGGCCCTCGAAACCGGCGACCTCCTGCTCCACCATCTCGACGCGCTCCTCCAGCGTGAAGAGCGGCCCCTTGCCGGCGTTGATGGCGACGCCGATCACCAGCCGGTCCATCAGCCGCGCAGCGCGCCGGATGATGTCGAAATGGCCGAGGTGTATCGGATCGAATGTGCCGGGATAGAGCCCGACGATTTCACGGTTCATGCTGGTTTGCCCCTCCCCAAGAGCGCCGGCGATCAGGCGTCCTCCCCGCCTTCTGCATCGCCGTCCTCATCCTCGTTGTCGCCGTCGGCATCCTCGTCCGACAGGCGGGTGACAGAAACGACGCGCTCCCCCTCGCCGACGTCGAGCAGCGTCACGCCCTGGGTATTCCGCCCGGCGATCCTGATTTCGTCAACCCGGATACGGATCAGCTTGCCGCCATTGGTCACCAGCATGAGCTGATCGCTGTCCTCGACCGGTCCGGAGGTCACGACCTCGCCATTGCGCTCGCCCGTGACGATGTTGACGATGCCCTGCCCGCCCCGGTTGGTGACGCGGTACTCGTAGGCGGAGCTGCGTTTGCCGTAGCCGTTCTCGGTGATCGAGACGATGAACTGCTCGGCGGCGCCGAGCTCGGCCAGTCGCCCGGAATCCAGCGAGACTTCTTCCTCATCGCTTTCCACCGGCAGATCAGGTGCTTCCGGCTCGACGTTCTGACCGCGTCTGAGCATGTTGGCGTGCTTCAGATAGGCCCGCGCCTCCGGCGTGCTGGTGTCGACGTGCCGCAGGATGCTCATCGAGATCACCCGGTCGCCCCGGGCCAGCCGCACGCCGCGCACACCGGTGGAGTCCCGGCCCTTGAAGACGCGGACGTCGCCGACACGGAACCGGATGCACTTGCCGCCGGCCATCGCCACCAGGACGTCCTCGTCCTCGGTGCAGAGCCGCACGTTGACGATGTAGTCGCCCGGATCGAGCTTCATCGCGATCTTGCCGTTCGACATCACGTTGGCGAAGTCGGACAGCAGATTGCGCCGGACATTGCCCGAGCGCGTGGCGAACATCAGCTGGTAGTTCTCCCAACTTTCCTCTTCCTCGGGCAGCGGCAGCAGCGTCTGGATCACCTCGCCCTGCTCCAGCGGCAGCAGGTTCTGCATCGCCCGGCCGCGCGCATTGGGCTGCGCCATGGGAATGCGATAGGCCTTCATCTTGTAGACCTTGCCGGCCGAGGAGAAGAACAGCACCGGCGTGTGGGTGTTGACCACGTAGACCTTGGCCACGAAATCCTCGTCGCGCGTCGACATGCCCGCCCGGCCCTTGCCGCCGCGCCGCTGCACCCGGTAGGTGGAGAGCGGCACGCGCTTGATGTAGCCCTTGTGGCTGACGGTGACGACCATGTCCTCGCGCTGGATGAGCGCTTCGTCGTCCTGCTCGAACTCCAGATCCTCGATCGCCGTGCGCCGGTCGTTGGCGAACCGTTCGCGGGTCTCGAGCAGCTCGGCGCGCAGGATATCCATCAGCCGCGGCCGGCTGGACAGGATGTCGAGATAGTCGGCGATCTTCTCGCCCAGACCTTCCAGTTCGCTGCCGATCTCGTCCTTGCCGAGCGCGGTCAGGCGATGCAGGCGCAGGTCCAGGATGGCGCGCGCCTGGCCTTCGGAAAGGCGGTAACGGCCGTCGACCACCTTGTGGGTCGGGTCGTCGATCAGTTCGACCAGGGCGCGGACGTCCTCGGCCGGCCAGTCCCTGCCCATGATCTCCGCCCGGGCCGTCGACGGATCGGGCGCGGCGCGGATGATGCGGATCATCTCGTCGATATTGGCGACCGCGATGGCCAGTCCGACCAGTACGTGGGCGCGGTCGCGGGCCTTGCCCAGCAGATGACGCGTCCGCCGGGTGATGACCTGCTGACGGAACTGGACGAACGCGTCGATCATGTCGCGCAGGTTCATCACCTCGGGCCGCCCGCCCCGCAGCGCCAGGCTGTTGACGGCGAAGCTCGATTGCAGCGGCGAGAAGCGGTAGAGCTGATTGAGCACCACTTCGGGCGTCGCGTCGCGTTTCAGCTCGACCACCACGCGCACGCCGTCGCGGTCGGATTCGTCGCGCAGTTCCGCGATGCCCTCGATGCGCTTGGCCTTCACCGCCTCGGAAATGCGGATCAGCATGGCCGCCTTGTTGACCTGATAGGGGATTTCCGTGGCGACGATGGCGTAGCGGTCCTTGCGGATCTCCTCGATCTCGACCTTGCCGCGCACGATGACCGAGCCCTTGCCCGTCAGCAGGGCGGCGCGCAGGCCGGCCCGGCCGAGAATGATGCCGCCGGTCGGGAAATCGGGGCCCTGGACGTACTGCAGCAGGTCCTCGGCGGTCAGCGCCGGGTTCTCCGCCAGCGCCAGACAGGCGTCGATGACTTCGCCCAGGTTGTGCGGCGGGATGTTGGTGGCCATGCCGACGGCGATGCCGCCGGCCCCGTTGACCAGCAGGTTGGGAATGCGCGCCGGCAGGACCGACGGTTCCTCGGTGGTGTTGTCGTAGTTCTCGGTGAAGTCGACCGTGTCGAGGTCGATGTCCTCCAGCATCGCCTCGCCCGCCTTGTCGAGGCGGATCTCGGTGTAGCGCATGGCCGCCGGCGGATCGTTGTCCATGGAGCCGAAATTGCCCTGCCCGTCCAGCAGCGGCAGGCGCATGGAGAAGTCCTGCGCCATGCGGACCATCGCGTCGTAGATCGCGCTGTCGCCGTGCGGATGGTACTTGCCCATGACGTCGCCGACGACGCGGGCCGACTTGCGGTACGGCTTGTCGGAGGTGTAGCCGTTCTCGTTCATCGAGAACAGGATGCGCCGGTGCACCGGCTTCAGCCCGTCGCGCACGTCGGGCAGCGCGCGGCTGACGATGACGCTCATGGCGTAGTCCAGATAGGACTGCCGCATCTCGTCTTCGATGGAGATCGGAGAAATGTCGGTCGGCGGCTCCGGCGGAGCCGGTGGGGTCTCGTCGTTATCGGCCAATTGGATGCGTCTCCGTCCCTGTCCGGATCATGCGCGGGAGACGCCTTTCCGGCGCCTGCCGCAACGTCATCGCGACCATCACGAAACGTCAGGGAATCAGTTAGATAGATACTTTCTTTTCATAGCCCGAATGAGCGCGCGGGGCAAGCCGTGCGGGGCAAAAATGCCGCTTTCAGGCGGCGTCCTCAGCGCGTGTCCCGCCGGGAAGCTGCAGGGCGTCCATCAGCGCCCGCAACTCCTGTCTGGCCGCGACGTGCGACATGGTCACGTCGACGCCGGAATCGCTTTCCATGACGTCCAGCAGGGTGAGTCCGTCCAGGAAGAGTTCCCGGTAGATCACCCGCTCCGACAGGCCGGGCGCGACGCGATAGCCGACGCGGCTGGCCAGGCGGTCGAGCACGTCGCCGACACGGCGCTTGTTGCGGGCGTCGAGCTGGCTCAGCCGGTTGCGCAGCACCACCCAGTCGACGGAGCCGCGGTCGCGCAGCATGCGGCGCTTGCGCTCCTCCCAGACCGTCTCGGCGTAGCGGCTTGGACGGCGGATCTCGAAGCTCTGCGGGTCGACATCGGCCAGGTTGTCGAGGTCGACGAAACTGTCGTTCAGCGGCGTGACCAGCGTGTCGGCGAAATTGTGGGCCAGGCGGCTGAGCGGCGTGTCATGGCCGGGACAGTCGATGACCACGTAATCGCTGGCCGGGGCCAGTTCGCCCAGCACGCCGAGCAGCCGCTCCCGGTCGGCCGCGCCATCATCCGTGCTCTCCACGACCTCGAAGCGCGGCATTTCCAGGTCGAGCGCGAGCCGCGCGGCCGTGCCCCGGCGGTTGGCGAAATAGCGGCTGAGCGTACCCTGCCGCGCGTCGAGATCGATCGCGCCGACGGTGTGGCCGGCCTTCAGCAGGGAGACGATGATGTGCATGGCGGTGGTGGACTTGCCAGTACCGCCCTTCTCGTTGCCGACGACGATGGCATGTGCGGACGCGGACATGGGTGACGCGAATCCCTCCAGAAACGACACCCCCTCCTTCTATGCGTCCGGGCTTCAATCCGCCAGATGACGGATCGGCGCGTCCGGATAAAAGGCGTGATAGGCGAACGCGAAATCGACGCCATGGGCGACGTCGGCGCCGTCCCGGGTGACCGTCACATTGCCCACGTCGCGGCTTTCGGCGATGACATTGGCGTCGAGGGCGGAGAACTGCCCCGGCGTCCAGCGGATGACGGTGCCGTCGTCCAGCCGCACCTCGCCCCTCGTCCGCACCAGTTCCAGCGTCCAGGCCCCGCGCTCTCCCAGGGACACGACCCGCATGAGCGGCGGCACGCCGTCGGGCATCTCGCCCTGCCAGAAGTAAGGCTGGCCCAGCGTGTCGTAACCGACATAAGGGTTCTGGCCGTAGTTCCGGCGATAACGGCCGCCGGGCACCAGGACCTGGCCGTCCGGCGCGCGTTCGCGGAAGCGCGCGAAGGATTCGACCCGCGAGGGAATGACCTCCAGCCGCGCGCCGGTCAGTTCGCCGACGATCGCCTCCCCCACGAACTGCTGCCACCAGCTTTCGGTCTGGCGGTCCCACATCACCAGGTCGGAGTTGCGCAGCTTGCCCGTGGTGCCGAAATCCAGCACACGCCCGCCCAGTCGCCGGTCGAAGACGATGGCGGCGTTGCACAGCGGGCAGAAGGTGACGGCGACGGGGACGCCGGCAATCTCGTCATTGACGATCTCGTGCCACATCAGGACCGAGAGCGGATAGGCTTTCGCCTCGCCGTCGACGATCAGGCCCATCACAGGCTGCGCGTCCTCCAGCCCCTCGATCTCGCCGACCGGACGGAATTCCGGTTCGTCGATCGGTGGAATGCCGTCCTTCGGGGGGCCGCCCGACTTGATCTCGTCGAAATCGACCGACCGTTTCGAGAAGTCGGTGTCGGGCCATTCGGACTGCCAGTGGCGTATGTACTGCTCGTCTGTCTGGGCCGCCGCCTGGGCGAACGACCCGGCCACCAGCAGGACGGCGATGAACCAGCGCATGCGTGCCTCCCCTGTGCGTCGGGCGATGCTAGCGAGGGGCGCGGAACACCGGCGACACACAAGGCCGTGACGGTTTCCGTGACCGGCTCAGGAATCGGATTGGCGGACCGGCGCCCGTTGGCCTAGGACTCGAGAGCTTTCCTGGGGAGGAGAAGAATGGACGAGACGGCAATGAATTCGGTCGAGCGGCTGGCGGCCGCGGCCGACTACCGGGAAACCGAATGGCAGGGACTGCGGACGGCCTGGCGGTGCTTCGGCGAGGGCCGTCCCGTGGTCCTGCTGCACGGCGATTTCGGATCGTGGACGCATTTCGTCCGCAACATCGACGCCCTTTCGGCACGGTTCCGCGTGCTGGCCGCCGACATGCCGGGCTACGGACGCTCGGACACGCCGCCCGAACCGCACCTGCCGGACCGGTTGGCGGCGCCGCTGGCGGCGGGCGTCGACGAACTGCTCGGGCCGGACGCCGAACTGGATATCGTCGGCTTCTCCTATGGCGGCATCGTCGCCGGACATCTGGCGGCAATGCTGGGCTCCCGTGTCGGCCGTCTGCTACTCAGCGGACCGGGTGGTTTCGGCATGCGGAGCGGGCCGTCGCCCGGTGTCGATCTGAAGGGCGTGCGTGAAGGCATGTCGGAAGCCGAGATCGACGCCGTCCACCGCCACAATCTGGGCCGGCTGATGATCGCCGACCCCGCGTGCGTCGACGATCTGGCCGTCCGCATCCAGCGTGAGAACATCGCCGCCGCCCGCGTCCGCTGCGGCAGGATTCCCGAAACGACGGCGCTGCTGGACGCCCTGCCCCGGGTCCGGGCGCGCCTGTCGGGTATCTGGGGCGGCGCGGACGCCTTCTCCGATCCGGAACGCCTCGCCGGACAGGTGGCGGCGCTGCGCCGTTTCGACCCGGACATGGATTTCCAGGTCGTGCCGGGCGCCGGGCACTGGCTGTTCTACGAAGCGTCCGAAACGGCGAACCGGTGGCTGCTGCGGACGCTCGAAGGTTCTTCCGGCGTGTAATCGAACCGTCCACGCGTGACGAAACCGGCGGAATCCCGCATGCCGCAGCGCAACATCCGCGCAACAAGATTTCGCGCGGCGACCCCTGCAAGTAACCGCCGGGTCCATTCGGCGCCGGACGCGAAAGCATTCGTGCTTTGTTTGGGACTCTCCGTCGCGTGAGTTGAAAATTAACCCTGTTGTGCTGAATTCGGGAACCAGAAACCAGCGAGCTTACGCGAGGTCACCATGTCTGTTTTCGGTTCGGAACACTTCGACGACCATGAGGAAGTGGTCTTCTGCCGGGATGCGGAAACGGGACTGAACGCGATCATCGCGGTCCACGACACCACGCTCGGTGCGGGCCTGGGCGGTTGCCGTTTCTGGCCCTACGCCAGCGAAGACGAGGCCGTGGCGGACGTTCTGCGCCTTTCCCGCGGCATGACCTACAAGGCGGCCCTGGCGGGCACCGGCCGCGGCGGCGGCAAGTCGGTGATCATCGGCGATCCGGCAAAGCTGCGTTCGCCCCAACTGTTCCGGGCTCTGGGCCGTTTCGTCGAGAAGCTGGGGGGCAGCTACATCATCGCCGAGGACGTGGGCACGTCACCGGACGACATGGCCCATGTCCGCGAGAGCACGCGCCATGTCGCGGGCCTTGCCGGCCTGTCGGGCGATCCCTCCCCGGCCACGGCCCATGGCGTCTTCGTCGGCATCCGCGCCGCCCTCCAGCATCGCCGCGGCGATGACGACCTCGCCGGCGTTCGGGTCGCGGTGCAGGGCCTCGGCCATGTCGGCTGGGATCTCTGCCGTCAGCTGCACGAGGCGGGCGCGAAGCTGCTCGTCGCCGACATCCGCGACGGGGTCTGCGAACGCGCCACGAAGGCATTCGGCGCCGAGGCCGTCGCCGCCGACCGCATCCATGCCGTCGAAGCGGATGTCTTCGCACCCTGTGCGCTGGGCGCCACCATCAACGACCGGAGCATCCCGGAACTGAAGGCGGAAATCGTGGCGGGCTCCGCCAACAACCAGCTTGCCGAAGACCGCCACGGCGACATGCTGGCGGCGCGCGGCGTGCTCTACGCGCCCGACTATGTCATCAACGCCGGCGGCGTCATCAACATCACCCATGAAGGCCCCGACTACGACCGGGCGGCCGCGATGCGTCATGTCGCGACAATCCGGCAGACCCTGGCCGACCTCTTCGCCCGGGCCGAGGCCGAAGACGTCGCCACGCACCGCATGGCCGACCGCGTGGCCCGCGAGGTCATCGCGAAAGCCCGCGAAAAGGCACGCCTTCTGGCAGCCTAGACGACTCCGATTTCCCGCAGCTTCGCCCTGAGGTCGGGCGGCAGGTCATCGGCTCCGGAACCCTCGGCGAGGTCGGGCGGCGCGTCCTTCGCCTCCAGATAGCGCCAGCCCTGGTGGGGACGCCGGGCCCATGGCTCCGTGCGGATCAGTTGCGGATCGAAGACGAGGCCGCACTTCACGCCCACCTCCGTCTCGACCCTCTCCAGGCCCACAATGCGCTGCCGCACCCGGATGGCGCCCGCGATGATCCAGTAGATGGAGCCGCCGGCCAGCACCTCCGCGTCGCGCCGCGGCCGGTTGCGGGTGACGTGCCGCAGCGTCTCGCCGCGCGCCAGCCGCGCCTTTTGAAAGGCCTCGAGTTGTTCCACGCTCTCGACGCCGACGCAGAGTTTCAGCAGATGCACGACCGGTTCAGCCATCCAGCAGTCCAAGCACGGACCACCACAGCAGGTCCAGCGGCAGCAGCACCAGCAGCGTCACCGCCGCCAGCGCCAGCACCGCGCGTACGGCCTTCGCCATCGGCACGCCGGCGAGTTGCAGCGCCACCACGACCGGCGGCACCTGGTAGGGCAGGATGACGGTCGAATAGGCCAGCACCTGGGTCATCAGCACGGTCCGGACCGGCAGCCCCGTGGCGCCGGCGAGTTCGTCGGCCAGCGGCGTCCAGACCGCCGGCACGGTCGGCGCGGTACCCAGAAAGCTGGTGAGGATCTGCGCGCCGGTCAGCGTGGCGATGTTCGCCGCGCCCGCGCCCGGCGTCAGCCCGGCCACCGTGAGGAAGGCGGCGGCCATCCGGTCGGCGAAGCCCGTCGAGGTCACGACCGCGCCCAGCGAGAGAACACCGGCGATGTAGATGAGCGGCCGGATCTGCACGGCTTCTCCCAGCTTCTCGGTCGGGATCATGCCGATCCTCGGCAGCAGGCAGAGCACGCCGCCGCCCAGCGCCACCCATGCCGGCGAGACGCCATGGGCGAAGTCCGTCGCCCAGAGCGCCAGGGCACCGGCAAGGATCAGCGCGAGCCGCCATTCCTCGCGGCTGGGCGGCCCGAGTTCCTCGTCCGCCGCCGGATCGTCCGGCATGCGGTCGGGGAACAGCGTCCGCACGACGACCACGATGGCGATCGCCTTGCAGAGCCCGAGCACCGGGAAATGCAGCAGCAGGAACTCGCCATAGTTCAGCTTCAGGCCGTGGATGGTGTCGGCCGCACCGGCCAGAACGAGGTTCGGCACGTTGGCGGGCAGGATGCCGAAGCCGGGTATGACCGCGCCGAGGGCCGCCGCAATGGCGATCCCGTTGCCGCCGCGGCTGCCCGGCGCAAAACCGAAGACGGCGGCCAGGCTGACCGCGACCGGAATCAGCAGCACCGCCCGGCCCGTCGCCGAGGGCATGAGGAAGGACAGCGCGAGGGCGACGCCGACGATACCGACCAGCACGCCAGTGTAGGAAACCCCCATCCGTCGCGCCATCGAACGGGCCAGCCGCGCACCCAGACCCGTCTTGCCGACCGCCGTGCCCAGGATCATGCCGCCGAAGAGCAGCCAGAAGGCGCCGGCGGCGAAACCGGAAAAGACTGCAGGCGCCTCGGCGATCCCGAAGACCATGGCGATGAGGAAGAAGATCAGCGCCGTCACGTATTCCGGCAGCGCGCCCGTGGCCCAGAACCCGACGGCGGCCAGGGCCAGGGCGCCGCCCATGGCGGCCTGGGGCGGCATCACCGCCGCGGGCAGCATCAGTATCGCCGCCGCGCCCAGCAGGAACGGCAGGACCAGCAGGTGGTTGAGACGCGGTTTCACGCGCCGTTCAGCCGTCGCTGGAGCGCACCATGCGGCCGAGCGGCCGTCCGCCGAAGATGTGAACGTGGAAGTGGAAGACGATCTGCCCGGCGACCTCGCCGTTGTTGGTGGTCAGACGAAAACCCTCGCCGCCGACGCCGCAGATTTCCGCCGTCTCCTTCACGGCCTGCCAGAAGCCGGCCTGTTCCTCGGAAGTCGCCCTGGCCGTGAAATCGTTGAAATCGACATACTCGCCTTTCGGGACCACCAGAACATGGACCGGTGTCTTGGGCGCGATGTCGTCGAAGGCCAGCGCCCATTCGGTTTCGTGACGCTTCGAGCACGGCAGTTCGCCGCGCAGGATCTTCGCGAAGATATTGTCCCTGTCATAGGCCACGACCGCTTCCCTCCCGATATCCGCGAACCGGCCCGACTATTCCCCGCGGGCCGCCTTCTCGGCAAGCCCCGACACGCCCTCTCGCGCGGCCAGGGCTTCCAGCACCTCGCCGGGCGTGATTCCCAGATGCGACCACAGGACCACAAGGTGGAAAATCAGGTCCGCGCTTTCCCCGATGACCTTCTCACGCCCTTCCGAGACGGCGGCGAGTGCGGTTTCGACCCCTTCCTCGCCGACTTTCTGGGCGATCTTGCCGACGCCCTTCGCGTGCAGCTTCGCGACATAGGACGTCGATGGATCGGCACTCTTCCGTTCTTCGGCCACAGCATGAAGGCGATCGAGTATGTCGCTGTTCTGGCTCATTGGCCGGGCCCTTCCCTCACGCCGGTCAGTCCGTCAGATCCGACCAGAATTCCTTGACCTTGCCCAGGAACCCCTCCGATTCCGGATTGTTCGACTGGCTGTGCCCGTCGCCGGCCTTCTCGAATTCCTGCAGCAGTTCCTTCTGGCGTTTGGTCAGATTCACCGGCACCTCGACCTGGGTCTGGATATAGAGATCGCCGAAGACGCCGCCGCGGAGCTGCGGCATGCCCTTGCCCTTGAGCCGGAACTGCCGGCCGTTCTGGGTGCCGGCGGGAATGTTCACCTTGGCCCGGCCCCCATCGATGGTCGGCACCTCCACCGTGCCGCCGAGCGCGGCCGAGGTCATGGGAATCGGTACGCGGCAATGCAGATTGCGCCCCTCGCGGTCGAAGATCGGATGCGGCGCAATCGAAAGGAAGATGTAGAGATCGCCGGCCGGTCCGCCCCGGGCGCCGGCCGCGCCTTCGGCCGTCAGGCGGATCCGCGTGCCGTCCTCGACGCCGGCGGGAATGTTCACCGAGAGGGTCTTGTCCTCATGCATCACGCCGCGGCCGGAGCAGTCGTCGCACGGATCGGAAATGACCTGGCCCTGACCGCCGCACTGAGGGCAGGTCCGCTCGATCATGAAGAAGCCCTGCTGCATGCGGACCCGGCCGGCGCCCTGGCAGGCGGTGCATTGCACCGGCGATGTTCCCGGCTTGGCGCCTGAACCGGCGCAGCTGCCGCAGGCAACGGTCGTCGGCACGGTGATCTGCACCTGCTTGCCGATGAAGGCGTCGTCCAGCGTGATCTCGAGATTGTAGCGCAGGTCGTCGCCGCGGGCCGGGCCGCCCCGCGGGCCGCGGCGGCCGCCCATGAACTCGCCGAACAGGTCGTCGAAGATGTCGGAGAAGGAGTGCGCGAAGTCCGCGCCCGACTGCTGCCCGCCGAAGCCGCCGCCCTCGAACGCCGCGTGGCCGAACCGGTCATAGGCCGCGCGCTTCTCCGGATCGCGCAGCACGTCATAGGCTTCGGAGAGTTCCTTGAACTTCTGCTCGGCATCCTGATCGCCCGGATTGCGGTCCGGGTGATACTGCATCGCCTTCTTGCGGTAGGCGCGCTTCAGTTCGCTCGCGTCGATATCGCGGGCGACGCCGAGCATCTCGTAGTAGTCCGTCTTCGCCATCTAGTCGCCAGCCCCTCCCAGTGGTCCAGAATCGGGACGGCCCGCGAGGCGGGCCGTCCCTTTCGTCTGGAGTCGGTCAGGCCGACTTCTTCTTGTCGTCGTCGTCGTCGACTTCCTCGAAGTCCGCGTCGACGATGTCGTCATCCGCCTTGCCGGACTGGCCGCTCTCGCCGGCCTCACCCTCCGGCGCGGATTCACCGGCTTCGGCCTGCTGCTTGTAGAGCTGCTCGCCCAGCTTCATGGAGATCTGGGAGAGCGCCTGGACCTTCTGTTCGATGGCCTCGGCGTCGTCGCCTTCCAGAGCCGAACGCAGTTCCTCGACGGCCTTCTCCACATTGGCCTTCTCTTCGGCCGGGACCTTGTCGCCAAGATCGGACAGCGTCTGTTCCGTGGCGTGGATCAGGCTTTCGCCCTGGTTCCGCGCCTCGGCGACCTTGCGACGCTTCTCGTCCGCCTCACGGTTGGCCTCGGCGTCCTTGACCATCTGCTCGATGTCGTCGTCGGAGAGGCCGCCTGAAGCCTGGATACGGATCGCCTGCTCCTTGTTGGTCGCCTTGTCCTTGGCCGAGACGTTGACGATGCCGTTGGCGTCGATGTCGAAGGTGACCTCAATCTGCGGCACGCCACGGGGCGCCGACGGGATGCCGACTAGGTCGAACTGGCCCAGCATCTTGTTGTCGGCGGCCATCTCGCGCTCGCCCTGGAAGACCCGGATCGTCACCGCGGACTGGTTGTCCTCGGCGGTCGAGAAGACCTGGGACTTCTTGGTCGGGATCGTGGTGTTGCGGTCGATCAGCCGGGTGAACACGCCGCCCAGGGTCTCGATGCCCAGCGACAGCGGGGTCACATCCAGCAGCAGCACGTCCTTGACATCGCCCTGCAGCACGCCGGCCTGGATCGCTGCGCCGATCGCCACGACCTCGTCGGGGTTCACGCCGCGATGCGGCTCCCGCCCGAAGAACTCCTTCACCGTCTCGATGACCTTCGGCATGCGGGTCATGCCGCCGACCATGACGACCTCGTCGATGTCGCCGGCCTGCAGGCCCGCATCCTTCAGCGCCGCGCCGCAGGGACCGACGGTGCGCTTGACCAGTCCTTCGACCAGGCTTTCGAACTTGGCCCGGCTGAGCTTCATGGTCAGGTGCTTCGGCCCCGACTGGTCGGCGGTGATGTAGGGCAGGTTGATGTCGGTCTGGGTCGAGGACGACAGCTCGATCTTGGCCTTTTCCGCAGCCTCCTTGAGGCGCTGCAGGGCCAGCTTGTCGTTCCTGAGATCGATCGAGTTCTCCTTCTTGAACTCGTCGGCCAGGTAGTTGACGAGGGCCATGTCGAAGTCCTCGCCGCCCAGATAGGTGTCGCCGTTCGTCGAGCGCACCTCGAAGACGCCGTCGCCGATCTCGAGGATCGAGATGTCGAAGGTGCCGCCGCCCAGGTCATAGACCGCGATGGTCTTGCCGTCGCCGGACTTGTCCAGGCCATAGGCCAGCGCCGCCGCCGTCGGCTCGTTGATGATGCGCAGAACCTCCAGGCCGGCGATCTTGCCGGCATCCTTGGTGGCCTGACGCTGGGAATCGTTGAAATAGGCCGGGACGGTGATGACCGCCTTGTCGACCGTCTCGCCGAGATAGGATTCGGCGGTTTCCTTCATCTTCTGCAGGATGAAGGCGGAAATCTGCGACGGTGCGTACTGCTCGCCCCCCGCCTGGACCCAGGCGTCACCGCTGTCGGCCTTGACGATGTCATAGGGCGCGGTCTTCTGCATTTCCGCGACCACCGGATCGCCGTGCGGACGGCCGATCAGGCGCTTGATCGCGAACAGCGTATTGGACGGATTGGTCACCGCCTGCCGTTTCGCCGACTGGCCGACAAGACGTTCGCCATCCTCGGTGAACGCGACCATCGAGGGCGTGGTGCGCGCGCCCTCCACGTTCTCGATCACCTTGGCGTTCTTGCCCTCCATGACGGCCACGCAGGAGTTCGTGGTACCGAGATCGATCCCGATAACTTTAGACATTCATGCCTCTCATTTCTGGCCGATGCGCTTGGCCCATCAGGCGCCGCGCGCATCCCCTTACGGTTCGATTTGCAGGTTGTCGCGGGCGGTGTGACAAAAGCGACTCAAAACCACCCTATGGTCGCAACGGTATATAGGATCAGCCGCCACGGGCCGCAACCCGAGCACAGAGCGAGATAAATGCTCCGCATTGCCACTTTCAATATCGGTCTTGCCCGTCTGCGGGCGGGCGGCGTTCCCCTCGTGGACGCGGTTGCCCACGCCGGGCGCCGTCTGCCCCGCATTGTCGAGGCGCTGAGCGCCAACGCGCCCGGCATCGACATCTGGCTGATCCAGGAAGCCTATCACCACAGCGTGCGCGCCGCCCTCGGCGGGGTCAGCGGGTTCCGTCTGCATGCGGCGGCGGAGAGGAGCGCGGACACGGGGCTTTGCGTCCTGGTGCGCCGGGACTGGCCCTCGGACGGGCTGGCGGTGGTGCGGTTCCGGGCGCTGGACTGGGTCGAGACCGTCGTCGCGCGCAAGGGGGCCATGCGCATCGACGTGGAAACCCCGCTCGGCCCGGCGCGGGTGGGCAACCTGCACGCCAGCTATGACGGAAGAGGACGTGAAGGCATCCGGCGCAAGGCTCCCGGCCTGCGGGCCGAGGAAGTCGGGCAGGCGCTCGATCTGCTGGAAAGCAGCGGCGGTGGCCTGAAGCTGCTCGGCGGCGATTTCAACCTCAGCCTCGCCAGCGAGCCCGCAGGACATGGTGTCGCCACGGCGCGCGGCTGGCGCGACCTGCGCGAGACGGCCGACGCCCATGACGACGCCGGCGTGCGGACATGGTCGCTGGACAATCCGATCGCCGTCAGCGCGCCGGGCGGGCCCGCGCATGACATCGACCTGATCTTCATGAAGGACGCGGCGCCGTCGCTTCGGGTGGAAACCGCCCATATCCTGACCGAGCCGGCCGTTCCCCTGCCCTCTGGCCGCCATGTTCCCCTGTCCGATCACTACGCGTTGATGGCGACGCTGATACCGGCCTGAAACCACGGCGCTACCGCTCAAGGAATTCGATCAGGTCCCTGTAGGGCTGCGGGTCTCCGATGAAGAACAGGTGCCCGCCGTCATAGAGCTTCAGTTCGGCTTCTGGGATCCGCTCGGCCATGCGCCGCATCGTTTCCGGCAGCGCAATCTGGTCGTGCAGCCCGCCCGCCAGATGGACCGGCATGGGCAGGCCGGCCAGGGCCTCCCAGCAATCGTGCCCGGCGCGGGCCTGGATCTGGCCACGCGCGCCGCGCAGGAAACCCTCCTCGCCGGCGAACTCGGACTTGTCGGCACGCTTGCGCAGGACTTCGGCAGCGTCGGTGTCGAACCAGTCGTCCGTCACCCGGCTGTCGGAAAGTTTCATCATGCGCCGGAAGGCGGTCTCCTGATCGGCCTCGGGCAGCTCGTGCAGCGGATAGGACGCGCCGCCCGCGCCGCCGGGGGAGGTGCAGTAGAGCGCAAGACGGCTGATCTTCTGCGGATACCGCGCCGCCAGGTTCTGGGCGACCATGCCGCCGAAGGAAATGCCCAACACCGGACAGGGCGCGAGACCCAGATGATCCATCAGCGCCCCGGCGTCCTCGGCGTAGTTGGCCATTGTGTAGCCGTCCTCGGGCTTGGTCGTCTGCCCAAGTCCGCGCTGGTCGTAGCTGGTGACCCGGAAACGCTTCGTAAGCGGGCTGTCCATCGCATTGGGATGGCGGCGCAAATCGCCCCCGGTGCCGCTGATGACCAGCATGTCCGGCCCTTCGCCGGCCTGCTCGTAATGGATGTCCAGATCCCGGATCTTCGCAAAGGGCATCTTCCCTCCCCCTCCCCGTTGTTTCGATCAGGCCGCGTCCAGCCCCATCTGCCAGAAAGCGCTCTCCAGCCGCGTCGCCTGGGCGAACACGGTGGCCAGACGGTCGAAGCGGGCCTCGGTCAGCCTCTGTTCGCCAAGCCGGTCCAGATGGGCCAGCGCGCCCTGCATCACCTCCTGATACTCCTGGCCAGCATACATCTCGATCCAGGAGAGGTAGGGATTGCCTTCGCGTTTCGTCGCCGGATCGTCCGCCAGCCTGCGGCCGATCTCGCCATAGCCGATGACGCAGGGGCTGAGTGCGGCATGCAGGTCCAGCACGTCACCCTGCAGCCCGACTTCCAGCACATAGCGGGTATAGGCCATGGTGGCGACATCCTCGGGCGCGCGCTCCATTTCCTCGGGCGTGATGCCGAAACCGGCGCAGTAGTCCACGTGGAGCTTCATCTCGGTGTCGAGGATGCCGTTCATGACCTCGCCGGCCGCTCGCATCTCGGCCAGGCTATCGGACTTGTAGACGGCGAGCGCATAGGCCCGCGCGAAGTGGATCAGGAACAGATAGTCCTGAACCAGATAGTGGCGAAATGCGCGCTCGGGCAGCGTGCCGTCGGCCATGCCGCGGACGAAGCCGTGCTCGACATAGTCGCGCCAGTCGTCGCCGGCTGCGGCCTTCAACCGCTGGAACAGGCTCATCCGATCAGCAGGTTGCGCGTGGCGCGCGGCAGATGGAACTCGATACCGTCGAGTTCTTCGGTGAGCAGGATCTGACAGCCGAGACGGGACGTCTCCTGCAGATCGAAGGCGAGATCCAGCATGTCCTCCTCCTCCTCCTTCGGGTCTGGCAGGCGGTCGAACCACGGATCGGCGACGATGACGTGGCAGGTCGAACAGGCCATGCAGCCCTCGCAGGCCCCTTCGATGTCGATGTCGTTGGCATGCGCCACGTCGAGCACGGAATCGCCCGGCTTCGCCTCGACCGTCACCCGCCTGCCCTTCGCGTCGATGAAGTGAACCGTGATCATGTTCTCGCCTTCCGGATCGCCTCTGCCAGCGCGACGATGGCGATTTCGATATCAGCCTCGGTCGTCGGCCGGCCGATGCCGATCCTGATCGAGGAACGGATTTCCGCTTCCGTCAATCCGATCGCCGCCAGAACGTGGGAGGGCGCGGACAAGACCGACGAGCAGGCCGAGCCCGTCGATACGGCGATCTCCGGCGCTTCCCGGATGACGTCGTCGGCGTCGGCGCCATCAATGCGGAAATTGAGGTTGCCCGGCAGGCGCATGACCTCGCCGCCATTGAGGTGCACGCCTTCGGTGGTTTCCCTGAGCCCCGCCCAGAGCGTGTTGCGCAGGGTGGCGATGCGGCGGCGGTCGTCGGCCATGTTCCCGGCCGCGACGCGCGCAGCCGCGCCGAAGCCCACCGCCAGCGGCGTGGGCACCGTGCCCGACCGGCGGCCCTCCTGCTGCCCGCCTCCGTGGAGCAGCGGCGGCAGATCGGCCATGGCCCGCTCCGACAGGATCAGCGCGCCGATGCCTTTCGGCCCGTAGAACTTGTGCGCGGTGAGGCTCAGCATGTCGACGCCGAGACGTTCGAAGTCGACCGGTATGCGGCCCACGGCCTGGGCGGCGTCGCAATGCATCCACGCGCCAGCCTCCCGGCATTGCCGCGCGATTCCGGCGACGGGCTGGATCGCGCCGATCTCGTTGTTGGCGAGCATCACGGAAACCAGGCCGACATCGCCCTTCGCCAGTTCGGCGGCCACCTTGTCGGGCCCGACGCCGCCGCCGGCGTCGACAGCCAGTTCGGTGACGTCGAAGCCCTCCGCCGCCAGGGCGCGCGCGCTTTCCAGCACGCAGGGATGCTCGATCGCCGAGACGACAATGCGCCGCCGGCCTTCGGGCAGAACCCGTGCAGCACCCTTGAGCGCCCAGTTGTTGGCCTCGGTCGCGCCGCTGGTGAAGACAACCGCCTCGTCGGCGGCGTTGAGCAGCCGCGCGATCTCGGTGCGGGCGAGATCCACGGCGGCCTCCGCGTCCCAGCCGTGCTCGTGATGACGCGAATGGGGATTGCCCGGCCGTTCGGTGAACCAGGGCAGCATCTCCTGCAGCACGTCCGGATCGACCGGCGTGGTGGCGTGATGATCCAGATAGACGGGCCTTGTCATGCCGCCGTCTTCCGCCGCCAGAGCGCTTCCCAGGCCGCCAGCAGGGCGTCGATGTCGGCCTCCGTCGTGGTCCAGCCGGTGGAAATGCGGATGGCCTCGCCCGCCGCCTCTTCGTCGAAGCCCATCGCCCGGAGCACGTGGGAGGGCTGGACCTTGCCCGAGCTGCAAGCGGCCCCGGCGCTTGTCGCCACCCCGGCCAGATCGAGCGCCATGAGTTGGGTTTCCGCCGGCACGCCGGGCATCCGGACGCAGGTCGTGTTGGGCGCACGTTCGGCACTTCGGCCTATGATTTCAGCCGCTTCACAAACGTCGCTCAAGCGGCGCTCGAGCCTGTCCCGTAATGTTGCGAGACGCGCCGCTTCGCCGGCTTCCTGCGCCACGGCCTCGGCGGCCGCGCCGAAGCCCGCGATGCCAATCAGATTCTCGGTGCCCGCGCGCCGCCGCTTCTCCTGCCCGCCGCCGACTATCAGGGGATCCAGGTCCAGCCTCTCGCGCACCAGCAGCGCGCCGGCCCCCGCCGGTCCGCCCAGCTTGTGGGCGGAGAGGCTGATCAGGTCGCCGGCGCTTGCGATCGCGGTCATGTCGATCCGGCCCGGCGCCTGCACGGCGTCGATGTGAAGGAGCGCCCCACGGTCCCGGCATATCTCCGCGATCGCGGCCAGCGGCTGGATCACGCCGGTCTCGTTGTTCACCGCCACA
The DNA here is from genome assembly GCA_001664005.1 of Rhizobiales bacterium NRL2. Taxonomy (NCBI): domain Bacteria; kingdom Pseudomonadati; phylum Pseudomonadota; class Alphaproteobacteria; order Hyphomicrobiales; species Rhizobiales bacterium NRL2. Next base: position 2,487,890 of record CP016093.1, on the reverse strand, counting down.
ACCGAGACGATGGCAAGGTCCGCCTCGTCCATCGCCCGGCCGAGTTCCGCCGGGTCGAGAAGGCCGTGACCGTCGACCGCGAGGATTTCGCCGCCCGCGCGCTCCACCGCCCGCAGGACGGAATCGTGGGAACTCGCCATGGCCAGCGGCGCCCGGCCGGAAGAGGCCAGCGCCCAGTTGTTCGCCTCGGTGCCGCTCGCCGTGAAATGCACCGCCGCGGCCGGAACCCCGACCATCGCCGCGACCTGCTCCCGCGCGCGCTCGATCACCGCCCGTGCGGCGCGGCCCGGTCCGTGGACGCTGGAAGGGTTGCCGGAAACCGCCATGGCGGATGCCATCGCCGACTGCGCTTCGGGACGAAGCGGCGCGGTGGCGTTGCAGTCCAGATAATGGAAATCAGTCCGCATATGCGGGGGTTTATCAGTCCTCGCCGCCGGAGACGACCCTGACCTTCGGTTCGCGCTCGGCAAGACGTCCTTCCAGCTCGGTCACGCGTTCGCGAAGCTGCTCCATCTCGTCCAGAATCTCGCTCATGCGCTGGTCGACCGGGTTGGTGACGCCTTCCAGGGGCATGCCATAGGCGGCAAAGGCGCGGCGCGCGTCTTTCGGGTCATCGACCAGCTTCGGCCTGGACTTGCCGACGATTTCCGCGGGGATGCCCACCACCGACACGCCCGGGGGCACTTCCTTGACCACGACTGCATTGGCGCCGACGCGGGCGCCCTTGCGCACCGTGATCGGACCCAGCACCTGCGCGCCGGAGCCCACGATCACGTCGTCCTCCAGCGTCGGATGCCGCTTCTGTCCTACCTGCGCGGCGGAATCGACCGACGGCGCGACGCCGCCCAGGGTGACGTCGTGATAGAGCGTGACGTTGTCGCCGATCTCCGCCGTCTCCCCGATCACGACGCCCATGCCGTGGTCGATGAAGAACCGCCGTCCGATCTTCGCGCCGGGATGTATCTCGATGCCCGTCAGAAACCGGCCGGTCTGGGAGATGAAGCGGCCGACGAAGTAGAGCCGCCGCCGCCAGAGCGCATTGGCGACGCGGTAGAACATGACGGCGTGGAAGCTGGGATAGCAGACCACGATCTCGAGCGCGGACTTCGCCGCCGGATCGCGTTCCTTGATCGCCGCAATGTCGTCTTTCAGAGCCCGCCACATGCCGGACCTCCCCCTTGTCGGGTGCCTGTCGGTCTGGCGGAATATATTTCACAGCCAGATTACGTCAATAAAGCCAAGGGCTACAAATACTGGCGCGAGACATAATGTTTCTATATGAAGGCGCGCTGGCGGCTTCGCGCCGGAACCCCCTCAAGCTGTACCGGAACAACATGCCCGAAGTCATCTTCAACGGACCCGACGGGCGACTTGAAGGCCGATATCATCACGTCGAGGACGAGACGGCCCCAATCGCACTGATCCTGCATCCCCACCCGCTGTATGGCGGAAACATGAACAATCGGCTGGTCTACAACCTGTTCCAGCTGTTCAAGGCGCGCGGATTCGCCGTGCTGCGGTTCAACTTCCGCGGCGTCGGCCGCAGCCAGGGCGAATTCGACCAGGGCGTGGGGGAGCTGTCCGACGCGGCCTCCGCGCTGGACTGGATGCAGCAGATCAAGCCCGACGCCGGCGCCTGCTGGATCGCGGGCTTCTCCTTCGGCGCCTGGATCGGCATGCAGCTCCTGATGCGCCGCCCGGAGGTCGAGGGCTTCATCTCCGTATCGCCGCCGGCGAACATGTTCGACTTTTCCTTCCTCGCGCCCTGTCCGTCGTCCGGGCTGATCATTCACGGCACGGACGATGACCTGGTGCCGGAGCCCGACGTGCGCAAGCTGGTGGACAAGCTGAAGTCCCAGAAGGGTATCGTCATCGACTACGAAAAGATCGCCGGCGCCTCGCACTTCTACGAGAACGAACTCGACGAGGTGGACGGGCTGGTCGGCAGATATGTCGATGGCCGCCGCTCGGAGGCAGAGCCCGTAGGCTGAACCAGCCGTCCCCCCGGCATCGGGCGGGGGACGCCTGTCGTCGAGGGCAGGCTGAGCGGCAGGCCGCGCAGGGAGCGCACCGCCAGAAAGGCGAAGGCCTGGGCCTCCAGCGCATCCCCGTTCCAGCCGACGGCCTCGACGGGCGCCACCGGCGCGCCGAGACGCTGCGCCAGTTCCGACATGATGTGCCTGTTGTGCCGCCCGCCGCCCGTGACCAGCCAGCGCACAGGCGGCGCCGGCATGTGAACCAGCGCCAGCGCCACCGACTCGACCGTGAAAGCGGCAAGCGTGGCGGCGCCATCGGTCAGGCTCATGCCATCAACGGACGCAGTGAAATCGTTCCGGTCCAGTGATTTGGGCGGCTTTCTTCCGAAATAGGAATGACCGAGCCAGGCGTCGAGGCGGCTTCGGTCGACCCGACCGCTGGCGGCGGTCTGCCCGTCCGCGTCGAAGCGTTCGCCGCTGCCGGCGGCCATCCAGTCGTCGATCAGCGCATTCGCCGGCCCGGTGTCGAAGGCCATGGGCGGCGCCTGCGGACCGATCCAGGTGACGTTGCCCACGCCGCCGAGGTTCAGGACCGCGAGCGGCTGCGTCAGCCCCTCGGCCAGCGCCACGTGATAGAGCGGCGCGAGCGGCGCGCCCTGCCCGCCCGCGGCCACGTCCGCGCTGCGGAAATCATGAACCACCGGGAGTCCCGTGGCCCCGGCCAGCGCCTCGGCGTCGCCGATCTGCACGGTGCGGTGGTTTTCGGGATCGTGAAAGGTGGTCTGGCCATGGAAGCCGATGACGTCGGTCCTGCCGCGCAGGTCGGGATGGGCGGACAGGAACGCCTCGACGGCCCGCGCATGGGCTTCGGTCACCGCCCGGACGGCGTCCGGTCCCGGGGCGGCGTCGCCCATGGCGGCAAGGATCCGGGCGCGTTCCCCGTCTTCGAAGGGATAGCTCTCGAATGGCCCCGTTTCCGCGATGCTCAGGCCGTCGCTGGCCAGCCAGGCGACGTCGACGCCATCGGCCGACGTGCCGCTCATCAGCCCGATCGCGCGGGTCGGGGATCCGGGTGTGCTTTGCCTCATTGAAGCAGTGTGCTACACGCCGCCGCCTGAATGCAAAGAACCAACTCGAAGACAGATGACCGACGCCCGATCCGATTTCCTCTCGACTCTCAGCGCCCGCGGCTTCGTGCACCAGTGCACGGACTGGGACGATCTCGATTCCAGGCTCTCGAAGGAAACGGTGACGGGCTATATCGGCTTCGATTGCACCGCCGACAGCCTGCACGTCGGCAGCCTGTTGCCGATCATGCTGCTGCGGTGGATGCAGAAGACCGGGCACAAGCCGATCGTGCTCATGGGCGGCGGCACCACCAGGGTGGGCGACCCGTCCGGCAAGGACAGCGCCCGGCAACTGCTGACCGACGACCAGATCGAACGCAACATGACCGGCATCCGCCGCGTGTTCGAAAAATTCCTGACCTTCGGTGACGGGCCGACCGACGCCATCATGGTCAACAACGCCGACTGGCTGGACAAGCTGGAATACATCCCCTTCCTGCGGGAAGTGGGGCGGCATTTCTCGGTCAACCGCATGCTGAGCTTCGATTCGGTGCGGCTGCGGCTGGAGCGCGAGCAGCCGCTTTCATTCCTCGAATTCAACTACATGATCCTCCAGGCCTATGACTTCCTGGAACTCGGCCGGCGGATGAACTGCCGCCTGCAGATGGGCGGTTCCGATCAGTGGGGCAATATCGTCAACGGCGTGGAGCTGGGCCGCCGCGTCGACGGCATGGACCTCTATGGCCTGACCTCGCCGCTGCTGACCACGGCCAGCGGCCAGAAGATGGGCAAGACCCACGAAGGCGCGATCTGGCTGAATGCGGACCGGCTCAGCCCCTATGACTACTGGCAGTTCTGGCGCAACACCGCCGACGCCGATGTCGCGCGCTTCCTGAAGCTGTTCACCGAACTGCCGCTGGACGAGATCGACCGCCTCGCCGCCCTCGAGGGCAACGAGATCAACGAGGCCAAGAAGGCGCTGGCCGATGCCGCGACGATGCTAGCCCACGGCGCCTCGGCCGCGGCCGAGGCGGCCGAGACCTCGCGGCGCGCCTTCGAGGCGCGCGAGAGCGCCGAAGGCCTGCCCACAGTCTCCCTGCCGCAATCGGAACTGCTGGCCGGCGTCGGCATTCTCGACGCCCTGGTCCGCGCCGGACTTGCGAAGTCCAACTCCGAAGCGCGCAAGCTGATCCAGAACGGCGGCGCCCGCCTGAACGACCGGCGCATCGACGATTTCCGCCTCAGCATTTCCCAAGCGGACCTCGTCAGCGACGGCGCGGCCAAGCTCTCGGCCGGCAAGAAGCGCCACGTCCTGCTGCGCGCCGGTTAGGGCGACTGCATGGAACCGGTGGGCGGAGGCGTCGACTCCACCGGATCGACGGGGGCGAGGAACATCCGGCGCAGGATGCCGGGGGCCAGCGCCGACAGCGCGTTGACCGCGACCTGTGGGTCGGATGCATTGCCCTCGACCACATAGGTAACGCCGAACAGGCCCTGGTCACCGCCCAGGATCTCGCCCAGCAGCGGTATCGCGCCCAGCACCTGCGAGATCGAATAGGCGGGAATCAGATTGCCCACGAAGCGGATCTGCTCGGTCTGCGGCGCGTAGTAGCCCTCCGCGGTCAGGCCGATCGACGGACCGACCATGCGCCCCTTGCGCACGTCCAAACGGCCTTCACGATAGGCGAACGGCAGTTCGGCAAGGCTGAATGACAGGCCGCGGCCCGACAGCGCCTCGGCAATGCCGGTGAAGGAAGCAAGACTCAGCAGTCGCGCAAAGCCGGGCGTCTCCCGCAGCGTGAAGTCGGATACCGTGGCGACGCCCGTGATGACGTCCGGCGCGGCCGCCACGCCGCCGATCGACAGGTCGCCGCCGCTGATCGCATCGGTCAGACCGGCCGCCGACAGCGCGAGTCCGGCATTGGCGGAGGCAAGGTCGAAGCGCCATCCGGAGCCGTCATGGTCGGCGGCGAAGGTCAAAGCCGCCTCGCCGTTCAGACGGCCCTCGGCACGGCCGACGGGCATGCCCTGCTCGATCCGCAGATCGCCGGTGAAGCTTTCGAGCGCGGTTTCCTGGCGGAGCCGCAGGCTGTCGACCGCGATGTCGATCGCCGCGCCCTCGAACGCGGTCAGGTCAGTGCCCTCCCTGTCATCGGCTTCCAGAAGCGGCTGGAGGTCGAGACTGGCGCCCCTGATCCGGGTTCGCCAGGCGCCGTCATCCATCTTCGCCAGGGAAAGCGCGAGGTCGTTGCCGCCGAGACGCGCGCGTTCCAGATCCGCGCGCAACAACTCGCCCGCGCCGGAAATCATCAAGCTGCCGGCGATATCGAGCCCGCCGCCGTGGAAGTCGAGATTGCGGATCGCGACGTTCCCGCCCGGTCCGGGGGCATGGACGAAACCGAGCCGTCCCGGCTCCCCGGCCGGCTTGCGCCAACCGATCTCGCCGATCTCAAGCGCCGCTTCGGTCAGGTCCGCCTCGACGACTCCCTCGACGGAATCCGCGCCCCGGAACGTCAGCCGCCCGCTCAGACCCAGCGGGCCCTGGAGCCGCCTGGCCTGGTCGAGTCCCTGCTCGGCCAGCAGCGCCGACTGCACCAGACCGGAAAAGGCGAGTTCGCGACGCCCGGCTTCGACCCCGAAATGCTCGATCCAGTTGATGTCCAGCCACGACGCCCCGGAACGGACCCGGCCGGCCAGTTCGGCGCCGCGGCGGTCGACGCTCAACGCCATCGATTCGGCGCTGAGAGCGAGATCACCGAGCAGTCCGTCTGCGACGACCCCGGTCAGATTGGCGTTCGCCACGAAGTCCGTGTCCTCCAGCGACACGCCGGCATGGATCGGAAGGTTCAGGCGGACCCGCGTCGCCGCCGTACCGCCGACCCCGAGCAGCGCACCGCCGCCTTCCACGCCGGCCGCGATCGGATCGTGCAGCACGGAGGCAACGGTCTCGGCAATGGTTCCGCGGGTGACGAACTCCGTGGTCAGAACCGGCGGCTTCGCCGCGAAGCTCTCGATGGCGACATGCCCGTCGGACAGGGCGAGATCGCCCAGTCGCCCCGATTCGAGGTTCAGTTCGAAGCTGTCGCCGGTGACCGTGAGTTCGCCCCTGCCCTGCGTCACCGGGTCGAAGGGCGGGTAGAGCGTGACCGTGGCGTCACGGAAGGCGATGTCGATGTCGAACGCCTCGCCGGGCGGTTGATCGAGGCTCCACATCTCGGCGGCGATGTCGAGGACGGCGACCACCCTTTCGGCGGTCGCGGTCCGCACATGCCCGGTGACCCAGTCGCGCACCGGTTCGGCGACGCCCAGCGGCCAGTAGTCCCCGATCAGGTCGCCCGGCACCTCAACGCCCGAGATCGTGAGAGCGAGATCCGGTCCGATGTCGCGCACGCGCACCCTTCCTTCGGCGCGGGCGACGAACGCGCCGGCGTCATAGACCAGACGCTGGATCTCCATCGACTGGGTCTCGATGTCGACGGCGCCTTCGATTTCCATGGCGGCGACCGGGACCGGCGCAGGCAGGTGCCCGGGCAGATCGAACTCCCCTTCCCCGCCATAGAGCCGGAGCGTCAGCGGTTCCGGGCCGGTCCGGGCGGAATAACCGAACCGGGCCTCTCCCGAGACAGGAAAGCGGACGCCCGCCAGCCAGTCCGGCGCTTCGAGTGCTGTCACCAGTTCCGGAGGCCGGACGGCTTCGAAGCGCACCAGGCCGCTCGCCTGCTCGCCTTCGGGTCGGTAGTCCAGTTCGATCCAGAGCGGCAGGATGAGGTCGCGGGCGCTGAGATCGACCGAGGCCTGGATGGTCAGGTGATCGCCGGCGGAGCGAATCCGGATCGTTTGCCCCTCCAGCCCGAAGACGCGGTCGCTGACCTGATCGACAATGCGCACCCGGGAGTCCACCAGCGATATGGAACGTACCCGCCGCAGCGCATCCTCCTCGGCCGCGCCCACGCCGAACAGTTCGGCGACAATCTGCGGCACGGGCCGTTGGGGGTGGCCGCCCTCCTCGGTGCTGCGGGTCAATCCCATGGCGAAGCCGCCGTCCTCCGTGCGGGTCAGGAGCAGGCTCACGCCCCGGGCCGTCACCTCGCGCGGCCGCAGATTGCCCTGCAACAGCGCGTCGCCCCAGAGCGAGAAGGCCATCTCCGGCACCAGCAGGACGCGCTGGTTGTTCTGGTTGACGAATGTCACGTTGTCGGCCGTCAGGTTGACCGTGCGCGCGGCGCCGTCCCAGGCGATCGCCGTTTCCCCCACCTCCAGCCGCCAGCCCTCTGGCAGCCCGCCGATGGACTCCTGCAGATAGGGCGTCAGAAAGCCGATCAGCACCGGGCCCTCCGACAGCCGCCAGGCGGCCAGCACCGCCAGTACGGCGGCAAAGGCGAATACGCCGCCGACGAAGTAGACCGGGATGAGAAAGCCGAGGCGCCAGCGGGAGCGCGTGGCTTGATTCTCGCCGTCGGCGGCCCCAGTCTCCCCCTCTTTCAACTGACCAGCGATCGCCGTGACCCCATTCCCCGACATGATCCGGAGTGCCCCTCTCCCGTCCGACGCCGAAGCGGCCGGGCGCGCCTGGGAGAGATGGCGCGCAGCCGCAAGGACCGCAACTGCCGAGAGCGATGATGGCCCGGTGGGGCCCGAAACGCACGACGGATTCCGCACCCTGCTGGACGGAGTCTTCGGATGCAGCCCCTATCTGACCGGGCTGGCGATGAAGGAAACCGACGTCGTGCTGTCGCTGGCCACACGGTCGCCGGAGGAGGTTTTCGCAACCATCCTCGACGAGCTGCGCGCGCCGGTGACCGCCGTCCAGTCGAATCGTGTCGCGGCGCCGGAACTGCGGCGCGCCAAACGCCGCGCGGCCCTGCTCATCGGGCTGGCCGACCTTAGCGGCGCATGGCGGCTGGAGCAGGTCACTTCGGCCCTCACGGATCTTGCGGATGCGGCGGTGCACCGCGGTCTTGGCGTGCTGCTCCGCCAGTCCGCCGAGAAGGGAGATATCGAGATCCCCGAAGGCGACGATCCGGCCGAGACGTGCGGCGTGGTCGCCATCGCCATGGGCAAGATGGGCGCCTTCGAACTCAACTATTCTTCCGACATCGATCTGATCGTGGTCTACGATCCCGAACGGATCCGCTACCGCGGCGCGCGCGACATCTCCGAGCACGCCTCGCGCCTCACCCGCTCTCTGGTGCAGCTCATGCAGGAGCGCACCGGCGACGGTTACGTCTTCCGCACCGACCTCCGGCTGCGCCCCGACCCCTCGGTTTCGCCGCTCGCCGTGTCGCTGGAAAACGCACTGACCTACTACGAGACCATGGCCCAGAACTGGGAAAGGGCGGCCATGATCAAGGCCCGGGCCGCCGCCGGCGACATCGCGCTGGGCGAGATGTTCCTGCACGAACTTTCCCCGTTCATCTGGCGCAAGAGCCTGGATTTCGCGGCGATCGCGGACATCCAGTCGATCAAGCGCCAGATTCACTCCAGCAAGGGGCATGACCGTATCGCCGTCGCTGGCCACGACATCAAGGTCGGGCGCGGCGGCATCCGCGAGATCGAGTTCTTCGCCCAGACACAGCAGCTCATCGCGGGCGGGCGCGACCCGCGGCTGAGGGTTCCCGCCACGGTCGCCGCGGTCGATGCGCTGGTGGAGACCGGGCGCGTGGAACCGGACACGGCGGAGGAACTGAAGGCGGCCTATGTTCACCTCAGATCGGTCGAGCATCGCCTGCAGATGCTCGACGACGCCCAGACCCAGAAGCTGCCGTCGGACGAGGCCGGCCTGCGGCGGTTGGCGCGGTTCTGCGGCTATGAGGACAGCGAAGGCTTCGCCGGCGCCCTGACCGGTCACATGCGCCGCGTCGCGGCGCACTATGCCGACCTCTTCGCCGAGGAGCCGAGCCTTGCGGCCGACCAGGGCAACCTGGTCTTCACCGGCACCGACGACGATCCGGGCACGGTCGAGTCCCTCGCCGACATGGGTTTCGGCTCGCCATCCAGCGTCATCAGCAGCGTGAAGAGCTGGCACAGCGGCCGCTACCGCGCCCTGCGGACCACCCGCGCCCGCCAGCTTCTGACGACCCTAGCCCCCACGATCCTGACGGCGCTGTCCAGGACATCCAACCCGGACGGCGCGCTGGCGAACTTCGACCGCTTCCTTTCCCGCCTGCCCGCGGGCGTGCAGTTCATGTCACTGTTGCACGCCAATCCCGGACTGCTGACCTTCATCGCCCGCATCATGGGCACCGCGCCGGCTCTGGCCGATACGCTCAGCCGCAATGCGGGTCTGCTCGACATCCTGCTGGATCCGGGCGACGAGGCCGTGGACGACCTGTCCGCCATCGTCGCGCATTGCGACCGCGAACTGTCGATGGCGGAGAACTACGAGGACGTGCTGGACGGTGTCCGGCGTTTCGCCAACGACCGGAAATTCGAGATCGGTGTCGGCCTGCTGAACGGCAGCCTCACGCCCGACGCGGTCGGCCGCGGTCTCACCCGTATCGCCGACACGTCGATCCGGGCCCTGTTGCCCCATGTCGCCGACGAGGTGGCCCGCCGCCATGGCCATGTTCCCGGCGCCGGCATGGCGGTGATCGCCATGGGCAAGCTGGGCGCCGAGGAACTGACCTTCGGTTCCGATCTGGATCTCGTCTTCGTCTACGACGACCGCGGTGAAGCGAAGCATTCCGACGGCCCGGCGGCGCTGCAGATCGGGCCCTATTTCTCCCGCCTCAGCCAGCGTTTCATTTCCGCGGTGAACACCATGACCTCGGAAGGTCAGCTCTACGAAATCGATATGCGCCTACGGCCATCGGGCAACAAGAGCGCCGTCGCTGTGCCGCTGTCGGCCTATTCCACCTACATGCAGAACGACGCATGGACCTGGGAAGTCATGGCGGCCACCCGTGCGCGGATCATCGCCGGGCCCGAGGACCTGGCCGAGAATCTGCTGACGACGCTGCGTGAGATCGTGCTGCGCCGCCGCGACGGCGAGGACCTGCGGCGGAGCGTGCTGGACATGCGCCGGCGGATCGCGAAACAGCACGGCACGCGGGATCCGTGGTCGGTCAAGCAGGTGCGGGGCGGCCTGGTCGACCTGGAGTTCCTGACCCAGTACCTGATCCTGGCCCACGCCAGCGACCGGCCCGCGGTCGTGCGGGGCCATGTGGGCGCCGCGATGGACCGCCTGCACGAGGCGGGTCTGCTGACAGATGCGCAGTACGAGGCGTTGAGCGAGGCCAACCGCGTCCTCAAGTCAACACAGATGCTGCTGCGGCTCTGCTTTCATCACGGCTTCAAGGAGGAGAACGCCTCCGAGGATTTCCGCCTGCTGGCGGCCGAGATCGTTGGCGGCGGTGATTTCGACGACGTCAGGGCGGCGGTCCGCAGAGCGGAGGCCGACGTATATCGGGCTTTCCAGGAGATACTTGGCGAGGAGAACGAGACCATGGCGACAGGAGACAGCGCATGAGTGGCAAACCGGAGGCGGGCGACAAGGCCCCCGACTTCACCATGGCGGCGGACGGCGGCCGCGAGATCAGCCTGAAGGAGCTTCAGGGCCGGAACGTGGTTCTGTATTTCTATCCGCGCGACGACACGCCGGGCTGCACCAAGGAGGCGATCGCCTTCACCGGCCTGGCCGATGAATTCGAGGCGGCCAATGCGGTCGTGATCGGGGTCTCGCGCGACACGGTCGCCAAGCACGAGAAGTTCAAGGCCAAGCACGATCTCGGCGTCATCCTCGCCGCCGACGAGGACGGTTCGGTCAGCGAGTCCTACGGTGTCTGGGTCGAGAAGAACATGTATGGCCGAAAGTCGATGGGGATCGAGCGCTCCACGTTCCTGATCGATCCCGCGGGCCATCTGTCGAAGGTCTGGCGCAAGGTCAAGGTGCCCGGACATGCCGAGGCGGTGCTGGAGGCCGTCCGGGGCGGATGAACGATGGCGCCAGTCTGACAGCGGCGGCCTGCGCCGTACTGAAGACTTCGGACGCGACATCGAAAGCCGGGGCCGCGCGATCGCTCGGGCGCCGCTGGCGGGCGGGTGAACTGGCCGGGATGGGCGGCGACATTCCGCCCGACCGACCTGGCCGGCCCGAGCGGCCCGAACTTCGCGCCCCCCGCGATATGCCGAAGCGCCGCAAGGCCGGCGCCGGGCACTCCCGTATCGCCTTGCTGCACGCCATCGCCCATATCGAACTCAACGCCATCGACCTCGCCGTCGACATGGTGGCCCGGTTCGCACCGGTCGTCGCAGATGACGCGTTCGTCGATGACTGGCTGGGGGTGGCCGATGACGAGGCGCGGCATTTCACCATACTCGCCGGCCGGCTGGCCGATCTCGGCGCCGCCTATGGCGACCTTCCGGCCCATGACGGGTTGTGGGAGGCGGCCTCGGGCACGGCGCACGATGCCTGCGCGCGGCTGGCTGTCGCCCACATGGTGCTGGAGGCGCGCGGCCTCGACGTGACGCCGGCGATGGTGGCGCGGCTGCGGCGCGCCGGCGACGGCGAAAGCGCCGATATCCTGCAGACCATTCACGACGAGGAGATCGGGCACGTGGCCGCCGGCGCGCGCTGGTTCGACCGGCTGGCCAGATCGCGCGGACGGGAACCGCAGTCCTACTGGCGCGAACTGGTGGCGCACAATTTCCGCGGTGGCCTGAAGCCGCCGTTCAATGTCGAGGCCCGCCGCCGCGCGGGAATGCCGCCGGAACTGTACGATCCCGCTACCTTCCCGGGGCCGAATCGGGGAAGCTGAAAGTTCGTTCCGAACTTAGACGTTGAATCACTGCGGCGCTTCCGGTTCTATCCGTGGACTTGCGAGGGGCAAGACCGTTGGCGGAGGGGGCGTATCCGTGACAGCCTTTGCGCGCATGTGGGGCCGGGTCTACCGGGACCGACAGATATTCGTGCGAACCGACGGCCGGCTGCGCTTCCTGCGCGTCTCATCCGGCCTGCAGATCTTTGTGAGCGGCGTGGCTCTAGGCACCCTGCTCTGGGCGGGCATCGCCACATGGACCGCCAGCGAGCAGCAGGCCATGCTGGCGCAGAGCCAGGAACGCATGGGCGCGCTGGAGCGGGACCGGACCCGGCTGGGCGGCGAACTGGCGGCCGTGCGCGCCCAGTATTCCAACGCGACCACTGAGATCGTCCGTCAGTACCGCGAACTGCACCGCCTGATCGCCACGCGCGGCGTGCTGGAGCGCGATCTCGTTCAGGCCCAGACCCGTCTGGCCGAAGTCGAGACCGCATTCCACGTTGCGCTGAACGAAAGCCGGGAACTCGACCAGCATCTCGGGCATCTACGGCAGCGTCTCCAGGTCAGCGTCGCTTCCAACCACCTCATGGAGACCCGTCTGCGGGAAACCGCTTCGGCACTGGCCGGCGCGAACAGCGGACGCCAGCGAGAGGCGGAACGCCGGCGCGCCTATGAGAGCCGCCTCAGCGCCCTGGAAAGCGCGCTGATGCAGAGCACCGCCAATCAGGACGTGGTCCGACAGCGTCTCTACGAACAGCAGCAGGCGATCGAAACCGTGGAGGGTTCCCGCGACGTCGCCCGCGCGGAAATCCGCCAGATGTCCTCGCGCATCGCCGCACTGACTTCCGATCTCGACCAGACGCAACGCTCCAACGCCTCGCTGCGCAAGCGCCTGGCGGCAACCGCCGATGCATTGACCCGCACCCACGAGGAACAGATCGAGGCGGAGCGCAAGGGCTACCGTCTCGCCAGCACCGTCTCGTCCCTGGAAGGCCGGCTCGACCAGGTGCGCCAGACGCAGCTCGAACTGCTGCGCGGCATTCGATCCAGGGCGCAACGCAACATCGCCGCGCTGGAAGCAACGCTGCAGATGACCGAGATCCCGCTGAACGAGCTGCTGGAGACCACCCATGCCTACCGGCCCGGCATCGGCGGACCGATGATCGCCCTGGACGACGAGGGTCTCGCCGAGGACGAGAGCTTCGAATCCATGGTCGGCACCCTGGAAATGGATCTGCTGCGCTGGGAGGCGATGCAGGAGCTGCTGGAGAACGCGCCTCTCGCCCGACCCACGACCACGGGTTATGTTTCCAGTGAGTTCGGTCCCCGCAAGGACCCGATCACGGGGCGCCGTGCGGTGCACAAGGGTATCGACATCGCAGCTCCGGCGCGCACGCCGATCTACACCACCGCGCGGGGTCTGGTGACCTTCGCCGGGCGCAAGTCGGCCTATGGCCGGCTGGTCGAGATCGATCACGGCTATGGTTTCGTCACCCGCTACGCCCATCTCCGCTCCATCGATGTGGAGGCCGGCCAGAGCGTCGAGTTCCACGATCAGGTCGGCACGATGGGCTCCAGCGGACGCAGTACGGGCAGTCACGTCCACTATGAGGTACTGTTCCAGGGCGAGCAGGTCGATCCATCCAATTTCCTGAGGGCAGGTCGTTATGTTTTCAAAGTCAAGGACGCCAGCGGATAAGCCCGCCGTCAGGGCCCCGGCGGCCCCTTCCCTGATCAATCGCGGCCTGGCGATAACCGGCGATCTCCACAGCGACGGCGAGATCCAGATCGACGGCGAGGTCACCGGCGACATCAACTGCAACCAGCTCGTCATCGGCGAGAGCGCAACCGTCAGGGGCGAGATCATTGCCGAGGCGGTGACGATCCGCGGCGAGGTGAACGGCCGGGTCCGCGGCTCCGAAGTCAGCCTCTCAAAGACCGCGAAGGTGGTCGGCGACATTCTTCACCGCAGCCTGGCCATGGAGGCCGGCGCCCATCTGGAAGGCCAGGTCCGCAAGGTCGACGATCCGCGCGCGCCGCTGCCGACATCGATGCCCAAGCTGCTGCAGACCGGCTCCGACAAGGCCGACAAGGACAGCCGGGTCAAGGAAAGCTGACGGCGACGCCATGAATCTCAAGACCGTCAGGACGGTGGCGGAGCTGCGTGAGGCCGTGCGCGGCTGGCGAGCCGCCGGAGAAAGCGTGGGACTGGTGCCGACCATGGGCTGGCTGCACGACGGCCACATGTCGCTGGTCCGCAATTCGATGGCCCAGAACGACCGCACGGTCGTGTCGATCTTCGTCAATCCGAAACAGTTCGACAGGGCCACCGACCTGGAGGCCTATCCCCGGGACGAAGCACGCGACGCGGCGCTGCTCGACGCGGCGGGCGCGGACGTGCTCTGGGCACCCGAGGCCGGGGAAATGTATCCGGACGGCTTCTCGACCTCCGTCAATGTGAGCGGCCTGACCGACTGTCTCTGCGGGGCGTCGCGGCCGGGCCATTTCGGCGGCGTGGCCGTGGTCGTCACCAAGCTGCTGCTGCAATGCCTGGCGGACCGGGCCTATTTCGGCCGCAAGGACTATCAGCAGCTCATGGTGGTCCGCCGCATGGCCCGCGATCTGAATATCCCGACGGAGATCCGCGGAATCGACACGGTGCGCGAGACCGACGGGCTCGCCATGTCGTCGCGCAACTGGTACCTGACCGAAGCCGAGCGCGCCGCGGCCCCCACCCTGTTCCGGGTGCTGACCGACATTGCCGAAGCCGCCGGCCAGGGCGAGGACGTGCGCCGCGCCATCGATCGGGGCAAGGCGCGGCTCGACCGCGCCGGGTTCGGTCAACTCGACTACCTCGAGGTGCGGGATGCCGAAACCCTCGAACTGACGACCCGGCCGACGCAGCCCGCGCGCGCCTTTGCCGCCGTCTTTCTCGGCAAGGCGCGGCTGATCGACAACGTGCCCGTGGATCCGGCCGCTTGAGCGTTCCCGCGCCCCGGATCGCCGAAGGCGAATTCGGCCGCATCGAGTATTTCGAACTGGGCCACGGCCCGGCGATCATGGCGCTTCATGCCTCCGGCGCCGGCGCGCCGACCCTGCTGCCATTGGCGGAGACCTGGGCCGCGCGGGGTCATCGCGTCGTCATTCCCGCCTTCGACGGCTATGGCGGCACGCAGGTTTCAGCCGGCGATGACGCCATCGAGCGCCATTGCACGGTACTCATGACCATGCTGGCGCGGGAGACCGAGCCCGCGAAACTGTTCGGGCATTCCATGGGCGGGCTGGTGGCACTGATCGCCGCCGCGCGCGGTCATGCCGGCATCGCCTCCATAGCCGCCGTCGAGCCGGTTGCGATCGGCGTCTTGCGCGAACATGCCGAGGACGCCCCGGCGCTCGCGCCCGATGACGCGGCGGTCGCCAGGATCGCGCCGGCGATGGCCGAAGGCCGTCACGAGGACGCGATCCGCGACTTCATATCGCTGTGGAACGGCCAGCCCTGGGCGGAAATACCCGAACGCATGCGGACCGCAATCCTGCGTCAGGCGCCGCAAATTCATGCCGACACCGCCTCGGGCGCGCTGAAACATGTCCACGCCGGCTTCTACGCCATGATCGACGTCCCCGTCACCCTGATCGAAACCGAGCATGGCCCTGAGACCGCGAAGGCGGTGATCCGGCGCCTGCGCGAGGTCCTGCCTCAAGCCCGGCAAGAGCGCATCGCCGGTGTCGGTCATATGGGACCGGTTACGCAGCCGGCGCTTTTCGCGCACCTCGTCTGAAACGCCGAAGGCCCGTCCGGTTTCCCGAACGGGCCTTTGAATAGTCGTCCTGCGCCGCGGCGGTTCAGCGCGGAGCGAGAACCATGATCATCTGGCGGCCCTCGGTCTTGGGATGCTGCTCCACCTTGGCGCTTTCGGCCATCTCCTCCTGAACGCGCTTCATCACGTTCAGACCGAGTTCCTGGTGCGCCATCTCGCGGCCGCGGAAGCGCATGGTGACCTTCACCTTGTCGCCGTCGCCGATGAACTCGACGACCTTCTTCATCTTGGTTGTGTAATCGTGATCGTCGATGTTCGGACGCATCTTGATTTCCTTGACATCGACGGTCTTCTGCTTCTTTCGCGCGACGTTCGCCTTCTTCTGCTCCTCGTACTTGTACTTTCCGAGGTCCATCAGCTTGCAGACAGGCGGCTTCGCAGTGGGAGACACCTCGACGAGGTCCAGCCCGATCGTGCGCGCAGCCTTGAGCGCGTCAACGGTGGCCACGACCCCGTGGTTGTTTCCCTCATGATCGATCAGTCTGATTTCCCTGCTGTCGATCATGTCGTTCGCGCGGGGTCCGTCACGGACCGGCGCTGATTGCATGGGCGGGCGAGCTATGAGTTTCCCCTTTTCCTTACAGTTACTTCTTCATCCGGCCCGATCCGTGCGGGCCATTCGCCACAAGAGACGGAACGCACACCGGTCACTTCAGGTCCGGTGGCGTCCCCTCTCTCACTAAGATATCAATCGCGTCTTCGAGAGCAAGGACTTGTTGGTCCTTTTCGCCCAGCCGGCGCACGGAAACACGGCCTTCCTCGGCCTCACGCTTGCCGACCACCAGCATCACCGGAATCTTGGCCACACTGTGCTCGCGCACCTTGTAGTTGATCTTCTCGTTGCGCAGGTCGGCCTCCACACGAAGGCCGCGCGCCGCCGCCGCCGCGGCGACCTCGCGGGCGTAGCCGTCGGCGTCCGAGGTGATGGTCGTGACCACGGCCTGCACCGGCGCGAGCCACAGCGGAAAGCGGCCGGCGAAGTTCTCGATGAGGATGCCGGCGAAACGCTCGAATGAGCCAAGGATCGCGCGGTGCAGCATCACCGGCCGGTGACGGTCGCCGTCCTCGCCGACATAGCTTGCCTCGAGCCGTTCCGGCAGCACGAAATCCACCTGCAGCGTGCCGCACTGCCAGTCGCGGCCGATGGCGTCACGCAGGACGAATTCCAGCTTCGGGCCATAGAACGCGCCCTCGCCCGGATTCATCTCGTAGGGCAGGCCGACTTCCTCGATCGCTTCCCGGAGCGCCGCCTCGGCCCGGTCCCAGGTCTCGTCGGAGCCGGCGCGGACCGGCGGCCTGTCGGAGAACTTCACCTTCACGTCCTCGAAGCCGAAATCCCGGTAGACCGCCAGCAGCAGATCGCAGAACTTCTCGCTTTCGGCGTTGATCTGGTCTTCGGCGCAGAAGATGTGCGCGTCGTCCTGGGTGAAGTTCCGCACCCGCATCAGCCCGTGCAGCGCGCCCGACGGCTCGTAGCGGTGGCAGCAGCCGAATTCCGCCAGCCTGAGCGGCAGGTCGCGGTAGCTCTTCAGGCCCTGACGGAAGATCTGCACGTGACCGGGACAGTTCATCGGCTTCAGCGCATAGAGCCGCTCGTCCGATTCCGAGACGAACATGTGCTCGCCGAACTTCTCCCAGTGGCCGGAATCCTCCCACAGCTTCCTGTCGATGAGCTGCGGTGTCCGGATCTCCTTGTAGCCCGAGGCGTCGAGCCGGCGGCGCATGTAGTGCTCCAGCTCCAGGTAGAATTTCCAGCCCTTGGGATGCCAGAAGGCCATCCCCGGGGCCTCCTCCTGAATGTGGAAGAGGTCCATCTCCCGGCCGAGGCGGCGATGGTCGCGCTTCTCGGCCTCCTCGAGCATGGTGAGATAGGCCTTGAGCTCCTTCTCATTGCGCCAGGCGGTGCCGTAGACGCGTTGGAGCTGTTCGTTCTTGGCGTCGCCGCGCCAGTAGGCGCCCGCCAGCTTGGTCAGCTTGAAGGCGTGGCCGAGCTTGCTGGTCGACGGCAGATGCGGGCCGACGCACAGATCCTTCCAGTCGCCCTGGCGATAGAGCGAGATTTCCTCGTCGGCCGGCAGATCCTCGATGATGCGGGCCTTGTACTCCTCGCCGAGGGAACGGAAATGCTCGACGGCGGCATCGCGGTCCCAGACTTCGCGCTCGATGTCGAGATCGCGGTCGACGATCTCGTGCATCCGCTGCTCCATTGCCTCCAGGTCCTCGGGCGTGAAGGGTTCCTCGCGGGCGAAGTCGTAGTAGAATCCGTTCTCGATCGCCGGTCCGATGGTCACCTGGGTGTCCGGAAACAGCTCCTGCGCCGCCTGCGCCAGCACGTGCGCCGCGTCGTGGCGGATCAGCGGCAGCACGGTCTCGTCGGCCGACTTCGCGGTCACGATCTCGATCTCGGCGCTGTCTTCGATCGGCCGGGCCAGATCGCGCAGTTCCCCGTCAACCCGCACGGCGAGGGCCGCCTTTGCGAGACCGGGGCCGATGGCTTCGGCGACGTCCAGACCGGTGGGCGTCCGCTCGAACGTCATGGACTTGCCGTCGGGCAAGGTGATGACGACGGGCGCGGACTCCTGCACGCTCATTTTGGTTCTCCGATCCGGTTGGCCGTGTCGACGGCGGTACAGGCGGCGGACTTTATGACCGGGGGGGCGCTAGTCAAGGGCGCAGGGCCGCGGCGTTATCCCGCCGGTCTGTTTCGGAACCCGGGCAATGACCATATTCGATGCAACATGTCCGGACACGGGAGCGGCGCCATGAACGACAATGCCGTCATCGATCAGGGCCACGACCGATACACCAGCGAGGATCACGGCGTCTGGCGCACGCTGTTCGAGCGCCAGGCGAAATTGCTGCCCGGCCGCGCGGCGCCGGAGTTCATCGAAGGACTGGATGCGCTGGGGGTCGAGGCCGGCGGCATTCCGGACTTCGAACGACTCTCCGACCGGCTGGAGACGGCCACGAACTGGCGCATCGTCGCCGTGCGCGGCCTGATCGACGACGATGTCTTCTTCGATCACCTCGCCCACCGCCGCTTCCCCGTCACCAACTGGATCCGCAAGCCCGAACAGCTCGACTACCTGCAGGAACCGGACTGCTTCCACGACTGCTTCGGCCATGTGCCGATGCTGTTCAATCCGGTCTTCGCCGACTACATGCAGGCCTATGGCCAGGGCGGGCTGAAGGCGCTGGAGCAGGATGCGCTGGGCTATCTCGCCCGGCTGTACTGGTACACGGTCGAATTCGGCCTGATCATGAGCGAGGAGGGCCTGCGCATCTACGGCTCGGGCATCGTCTCCTCGAAGGGCGAGACGCTCTACGCCCTGGAAAGCGATACGCCCAACCGCCTCGCCTTCGACCTCATGCGTATCATGCAGACCGACTACATCATCGACCATTACCAGCAGACCTATTTCGTCATCGGTTCCTACGATCAGCTCTTCGAGGCGACACGGCCCGACTTCACGCCCTATTATGAAACGCTCAGGACACGTCCCGTGATCGAGCCGCACGAAGTGCTGCCCGGCGACCGGCGCGTCTGAACGGGCCGCGCGTTACGGCCCGACGACCAAGGGGAGGAGGAAATCATGATCAAATCGGTGCTGACGTTCATGCGCAAACCGGGCATGCCTGTCGACGAGTTCCAGGACTACTGGCTCAACGAGCACCCGAAGGCCGTGCTGCAGCTCGACGGGCTGCAGCGCTATGTGCAGAGCCACCCGCTGCGCTCGGGTTACGCCAAGCGCGACCTGCCCGTCGACGGCATCGCCGAGACCTGGTGGCCGGACACCGAAACCATGAAGCGCAATACGGGGACGGCGGCGTGGGAAGCGCTGATCGCCGACGAGGAGCGTTTCGTCGACCGCGATACCATGAACCTGCTGCTGGTCGAGGAACACGTGATGAAGGACGAACCCGTGGCCGATCACGGCTTCAAGATCGTCGAGATCGTGCCGCGCAAGAAGGGCATGGCGGTCGAGGATTTCCAACGCCACTGGCGTGACATCCACGGCCCCCTCGGGGCGTCGATCCCGCAGGTGCGGCGCTATGTGCAGAACCATGCCCGCCTGTCGGCCTATGACCGGGGACGAAGCCCGATCTGTGACGGCTACGCCATGGTCTGGTTCGATTCCATGGACGACATGCGCGCCTCGCCGTCGACGAAGGAATACCAGGCGACCATCGCCGACGAAGCCAACTTCATCGACCACGACCGCCTCGATTTCGCGATCACGAAGGAACACGTGATCGTCGGGTAACGGTTGTCGGCTGGCGTCGGTACGCGCTCCCCGGGACTTGATCCCGGGGCGCAGCCCTGAAACGCCGCCTGCCAGGATCCTGCGGTCAAGGTCCGGGACGGAGAATCATCGTTCAACCAGGCCCGCGTCCCTGAGCACGTTCCAGCCCCATTTCGCGCGCTGTTCGGCGAAGCCGGCGAAGTTCTTCGCCGCGTCCGAACTGGCGTTGCCGTCCAGGCCGCGCCGGTAGACGCCCTGCACGATCGCCGCGGAGCGGAACATCGTGTAGGCGATGTAGAAGGGCCAGTTCTCGATCTCGCCCTGGCCGGTGAGATCCGCGTAGCGCTGCAGGAATTCCTGTTCGGTCGGAATGCCGATCTCGCGCGGGTCGTCCAGGTGCGCGAAACCGCCGTCCGCGGCGTGCCCGTAATATTCCTGCGCGCAATAGGCCACGTCGGCCAGCGGATGGCCGAGGGTCGAGAGCTCCCAGTCGAGCACGGCGACGATCCGGGGCTCGGTCGGGTGCAGCACGCAATTGCCGATACGATAGTCGCCGTGGACGATGGAAACCTCCTCGGCGTCCGGGATGTTCTCGGGCAGCCATTCCATCAGCGCCTCCATCTCCGGAATCTCCTCGGTCTTGGAGGCCACATACTGCTTCGACCAGCGGGAGATCTGGCGGGCGTAGTAATTGCCCGGACGGCCGAAATCGCCGAGGCCGACAGCCTCGGGATCGACCTTGTGGAGGGCGGCGAGGACCTCGATGAAATGGTCGTAGAGCGCGCTGCGTTCGGCGTTGGTCATGGACGGCACCGCGGGGTCGATCAGCACCCGTCCCTCGACATGCTCCATGACGTAGAACGCCTGGCCGATGACGTCGTCGTCCATGCAGAGCGCCAGCACCTCCGGCACCGGCACCGGCGTGTCGGCAAGCGCCTTCATCACCCGGTACTCTCGGTCGACCTGGTGCGCCGATTTCAGCAGTTCCCCGGGCGGCTTCTTGCGCATGACGTAGCGGCGCGAGGGGGTCTCCAGGAAGTAGGTCGGATTCGACATGCCACCCTGGAACTGCCGGACCGTGAGCGGCCCGCGGAAGCCGGGCACGTGCTGCGCGAGGTAGCTCTCCAGCGCGCCCTCATCGAAGCGATGGTGCGGACGCACGTCCATGATCTCGACGTCGGTCGCCTTGTCGCTCAATGTCCCGGTCCTCCCCTTGCCGTTCGAGCGCCGGATTATATCGGCCTGTCCGGGCCTGTATATCCCGCGCTGGTACCTCTATGCCGGTTCCTCCGATAACGCCGGCCTCGCGCTGAGCCGCCTCGAATAACCGCCCTACCCGGCGGGGCGTAGGTTTGTCGCGGCGGCCGGCGGCTGAATGCCGCGATCCCGATCCCATATCCAACAGGCGTGAACCTTCGCGCGGGCGCCGACAAGCCCGCCGCCGTACAAGAAGGAAGGACGCGCATGAGACCCCTGAAGATCGCCGGCGGCGCGCTGGCGGCGCTGGCCGTCATCGTCGTGGCCGCCGCGCTCGTTTTCGACTGGAACTGGCTGAAGCCGTTCGCCCAGGACCGGCTGAGCGCCGCCGCCGGGCGCGAGGTGACCATCGAGGCGCTGGACGTGGAGCCCGGCTGGACCAGCCGCGTCATCTTCACCGGCCTCGTGATCGCCAATGTGGAGGCCCGGGAGCGGCCTTTCGCGGAGGTCGCGCGCACGGAAATCGACGTCAGGGTGCTGCCGCTTCTGCAGGGCGACTACGAGTTCCCCCGCGTGGTCCTGGAGCAGCCCCGCTACGACCTCTACATCGCGCCCGATGGCGCGGCGAACTGGCGCTTCGGCCCATTCGCGGGCGAGGGACCGGCCACTGGCGCCCTGCCCGACCTTGGCCGCATGGAGATGAACGACGGCGAGGTCGTCTACCGCGACGCGCGCAACGATCTGCGTCTCGAAGGCGCCATCGCCGCGTCTGCCTCACCCGACCGCCGCGAGGGACGATTGCACCTCGATCTGACTGGCCAGCTCCGCGACAAGGCCGTCGATCTCGTCTTCACCGGCGGTTCGCCGTTCGCCCTGAATCGCGGGAACGAACCTTATCCCGTTGATCTGGCGCTCGATGTCGGCGGCACATCGATCGAGGCCGAAGGCAGCGCCCGACGGCCGCTGGATCTTGCCGGCCTTGATCTCGACCTTGCCGTCGAGGGCCCGACCATGGCCGCGATCTACCCGATCTTCGGTTTGCCCCTGCCCACGACCCCGCCATACGGCCTGCAGGGCCATCTCACCCATGAGCCGGCACGGACCCGCTTCAGCGATTTCACAGGCACGGTCGGCGAGAGCGATCTCGCCGGTTCATTCGAGATCCGCCATGACGGTGGCAAACCGTTCCTGTCCGCCGACATCGTTTCGCAGACCCTTCGCCTGACGGACGCCGCGGCCCTGTTCGGAGCGCCGACCGGCGCCGGAGAACCGAGCAACATCGGCGACGCACCAAATGACGGATCCGGGCCGGTCTCCGGCCAGGCGATCCGTACCGGCCGGCTGCAGGCGATGAACATGGACATAGGCTGGCGCGCCGAAAGCGTCCGTTCCGGCCGCCTGCCGATCAGCTCGCTGGATACGCGGGTGCGGTTGACCGACGGACTGCTCCGCGCCGATCCGCTGGAACTCGGCATTGCGGACGGCACGGCCTTCGGCGCAATGCAACTCGACGGGCGCTCGGCGCCGCTTGCCGCCGATGCCGGCATGGAGTTCCGCGATCTGGACCTCAGGCCCTTCTTTGCCGAGCCGGGGGTCGCGCTCGAGCTGGGCGGAGCCTTCTTCGGCCGGATCGACCTTCAGGGCCGGGGCCGGTCCTTCGCCGCCATCCTCGACAGCCTTCAGGGCGATGGCATGCTCGCCATGCGCGGCGGCTCGATCGGCGCGCAACTGCTCGGCAGGATCGGCCTCGACCCGCTGGAGGCGCTGGGGTTGGCCGGACCCGAGCGGGCGATGCTGCCCATCCGCTGCGGGCGCGCCGACCTGGAAGTCGACAGCAGCGATCTGATCGTCACCCGGGCCATTGTTGATGCGGCGGAATCAGTCCTGGTCGCAAAGGGTCGTCTCAACCTGATGCAGCGGACGATCGACATGCGGCTCGAGGCGCGCGCCAAGGATTTCAGCCTGATCGATGCGAACGCGCCCATCCACTTGAGCGGCCCGCTCTCCGATCCCGACTACAGCATCGGCGGGCTGGACGCCCTGCCCTTCTTCGAGACCGGCGATCAGCCGAGCCTGGATTGCGACGCGTTGATCGGCGGCGCACTGGAACTGGCCAGCGAGCCATCCACGGCGCCCGCAACGCCCGAGCTATCGCCGGCAACATCCGGGAACGCCGCCGAAATCGAGGCCGGGTCCGGGGAGAGCGGCGCACGCCAATCGTCCGGCACCGACGAGGATACGTCCGGAGCCGGAACCGGAGCACCGCCTCCGGCGTCTGCAGCGGAGACCGCCCCCCGCACGGACGGGATCGATGCCGGCGGCGCGCCTGACAGGCCGAGGCCTGCCGCGGAGGCCGCCCGCGAAGCGGAAGATGAAACGATCACCGGCTTCGACGAGTTGTGAGAGCCGGCGGGGCGGCTACTTCGTCATCCGGTCCCAGTCATAGAGCGACGGCTCCTTGGCGATGAACCGCCGCACCGCTTCCTTGTGGAAGGGCGTGGTGAACATCACCGCCTGACCATTGGCCTCGGCATCGACGACATCGCCATAGGTCGATTCGAAGGCGCCGTTGACCGTCCGCTTGGTGATGGCGATGGCGTCCTTGGAGCTCTGCGCAAGCCGGGCGGCGAAATCATCGACGGCGCCCATCAGCGTCTCGGAGCGGTGAATCTGGTGGACGATGCCCAGCGCCTTCGCCTCCTCGACGTCGATCGAGCGGCAGGTGAACATCAGATCCTTCGCCGCCGCCATGCCGACGACGCGCGGCAGGGTGTAGAGCACGCCCAGATCAGGCATCAGGCCTATGCGGCCGAACACGCTGCAGAAACGCGCCTTCTCGCTGGCGAAGATGAAATCCGCAACCAGCGCAAAGGCAAAGCCGCCGCCAAAGGCCAGGCCGTCGACCGCTGCGATCACCGGGCAATCGATGTTGTAGAGCCGCTGCAGCCAGTTGTGGGCGTCGTAGAGACGCGTGCGCGCCTGCGCCGCCTGGGCGTCCTTGCGCTCCGCCATGCCCTTGACGTTGCCGCCCGCGGAGAACGCCCGGCCCTCGCCCGCCAGGATCAGCACCTTCACGTCGGGGTTGCCCTCGACGGTATTGACCATGGCCTCGAAATCATCGCGCAGATCGTCGGTCAGCGGATTGAGGATCTCCGGTTTGCACATGGTGAAGCGGGCGATCCCGTCGCCGTCGATGTCGAACCTTGCGGATTTGTACTGGTGGGTCATCGCATCCTCCCCTTCGCGATCCGGTCCGCAGCCATTATGAAGGAAGCGCATCGGAGGTGGGGAGGATTTCATGAGCGGATGGCGCGCGGAGGCGCCCGACTGGTTCGTCGAGGCGGTGGAGAGCCCCTGGGAAAGGCGCTACGCCGACAGCGGCGGTGCAAAGATTCACTACCGCGTGCGCGGGGCGGCGGGCGCGCCGGGCGTCGTGCTGTGCCACGGCAACGCCGCCCACAGCGGCTGGTGGGACTTCATTGCGCCCGCGCTCGCACAGGATTACCGCGTCGCGGCGATGGACTTCGCCGGCATGGGCGATTCGGAGGAGCGCGCCCTGGTCACCCCCGACGGGTTCGTCGAGGATATCGTGCAGGTCATCGCCGGGATGGACTTCGCCGCGCCGCCGGTTCTGGTCGGCCACAGCTTCGGCGGCGGCATGTCGATGCGCCTGGCCGCCGACCGCCCGGAACTGATCCGGGGTTTCATCATGATGGATTCGCCCGTCTACCCGCCGGACGCGCCGCGCAACAGCCCGCCCAGGGTCGCGAAGCGCCTCTATCCCAGCCGGGAAATCGCGCTGGAGCGGTTTCGCCTGATCCCCGAGCAGCCGGTCGTGACACCCTATGCGGTCCGCTACATTGCCGAGGATGGCGTGATGGAGACGCCGAAGGGCTGGACCTGGAAGGCGCGCACCAACATCTTCGGGCACCCCGCCTTCGGCCCGGCGTTCTGGGCCGAGCAGCGCGACTATTTCCCGCGTGTCCAGGCGCCGACCACTGTCTTCTGGGGCGCCGAAAGCGCGCTCTGCACGCCGGCAACGATGGAGTTCATGAAATCGATCGCCCCGCCCGGAACCGGGTTCGTGGAGATGCCCGGCGCCTATCATCACCTGCTTCTGGACAAGCCGCAGGAAACGGCAGCCATGCTGAAGACGATGATCGCGGGCTATTGACGTTGACGTAACCCCCGCTAACCTTGTCGACGCGGCGCGTTTGCCGCTTACATGACTGGTGACGCTTTCTCAGGGCAGGGTGAAATTCCCGACCGGCGGTAACGGGGCTCAGGCCTCGAAGCCCGCGAGCGCCTCAGCGACGTTGAGGGTCAGCAGACTCGGTGCAATTCCGGGGCCGACGGTAACAGTCCGGATGGGAGAGAGAGCATGCGGCGCAACCCCGCCGAGCGGGCGCGCGCCGCGTTCACGGTTGTCGGGCATCCGCCCGCCACCGCGCCCTGGGCATGAGTCACCCGCTGGACACTGCGGGAGGACACCATGCAGACACTCGGACAGGAACCCCTTCTGTCATCATTCGGAACGCCGTTGCAGCGCGTGGAGGCCGCCCTTTCGGCCCTGCGCCAGGGCAACGGCATCCTGGTCGTCGACGACGAGGATCGGGAGAACGAGGGCGACCTCATCTTCGCCGCCGAGACGGTCAGCGAGCGCCAGATGGCGATGCTGATCCGCGAATGTTCGGGCATCGTCTGCCTGGCCATGCGGGGCGAGTTGATCGACCGCCTGGAACTGCCGCAGATGGTGGACGCCAACACCTCGCGGATGGGCACCGCCTTCACCATCTCCATCGAGGCCCGCGAAGGCGTCACCACCGGCGTCTCGGCCACGGACCGGGTAACGACGGTGCGCACGGCGATTGCGGCTCAGGCCCGCGCCGATCATCTGGCGCGGCCGGGCCATATCTTCCCGATCAGGGCCGCCGACGGCGGCGTCCTTTCGCGGCGCGGCCACACGGAGGCCAGCGTCGATCTGGCGGGGCTGGCAGGGTTCAAGCCCGCCGCTGTGCTGTGCGAACTGGCCAATCCTGACGGGACCATGGCCCGGCTGCCGGAGATTGCCGCGTTCGCGCGGCGCCATGATATGCCGGTGCTCTCGATCGAGGATCTGGTGGCCTGGCGGACAGAAGGCGCCGGACTCGAACGGGCCGGCTAGTCGGAAGGAAAGCTGGCCTCCGGAGAGGTCAGCATGCGCCGGCGGCAAAGCTCGGCCGCCGGCGCCATCGACGCCTGGGCCAGGGCAATCACGTTGAAACCCTCGTCCAGTTTGTCGACTGCCGCCGCGATGGCCCGGTAGTAGGCCGTGGCCTCACCGTTCCGGAACCGCTCCCAGGCATCCGGCACCAGAACAAGTTCGACCACCGTGCGGTTGCCCGACTTTGCGGCCACGCGTTCGAACAGCTCCCGTGTCGACGCCTCGGTTGTCGCAACCGCATAGAGCACCGCCACGCGTCCGCCGTCGGCGACGGCCCGCTCCGCCAGCATGGCGTCAGCCCGCCGCACGGGCAGCCCTTCGCCGGCGAGATCCTCAGCCGCCGGACCGATCGTCGAGCAGGTGCAGATCATCCGTTCGCCGCGAAGTTCGGCCCTCATCGCCTCGACGGCCTGGCGCCGGACATTGGTGGTCAACCCGCCATCGGCTTCGGCCGCGGCCAACAGATCGGGGCGGACGACATGGCGAACGTCGGGAAACGCCATCGCAACACGGCTGAACACCGCGACATTGCTTGCGGCGGTGTGGAACAGGATAAGGGCGGTCACCGAACTACTCCCTCGCCGTGCCATGACTGGCGGCATGTGTGGTTGATCCCTGGGCGGTGAACATCAATTGCAACAGCCGCCGCCGCGCCATAGCTTTCCGCATCACCGACCAGATCTCCGGACCGGAAGCATGAACGCCCGCAGCGCGCGCGCAACCCTCGTCGGCATCGGCGCCGTCCTGCTCTGGGCGCTGCTGGCGCTGTTCACAGCCGCCAGCGGCGACGTGCCGCCCCTGCAACTGACGGCCATGAGCTTCCTGGTCGCCTTCCTGATCGCGCTGGCGCTGTGGATCCTCAGACGGCGCAACCCACTTCGCCGCCTGCGGCAGCCGCCGGCGGCCTGGCTGCTGGGCGTCACCGGCCTGTTCGGTTATCACGCGATGTACTTCCTGGCGCTGCGCACCGCGCCCGTGGTCGACGCCAGCCTGATCGCCTATCTCTGGCCGCTGCTGATCGTGCTGTTCTCCGCCCTTCTGCCGGGCGAGCAGCTGCGCTGGTTTCACCTGACAGGAGCCGTTCTGGGCTTCGCCGGCGCCATCCTGATCATCTCCCGGGGCGGCCTCACCTTCGCCGGGCTCTCCGGCGGCTATTTCGCCGCGATGGCCTGCGCGCTGATATGGTCCGGTTACTCGGTCCTCAATCGCCGCTTTCCCGGCGTGCCGACCGACGCAGTCGGCGGCTTCTGCGGCGTCACCGCAATCCTCGCCTTCGGCCTTCATCTGGGGCTGGAGCAGACGGTCTGGCCGGAGACCGCATGGCAGTGGCTGGCGGTGCTGGGGCTCGGCCTGGGGCCGGTGGGCGGCGCCTTCTTCCTCTGGGATCACGGCACCAAGCACGGCGACATCCGGGTCCTCGGCGCGTCGGCCTATCTCGCGCCGCTGATCTCGACGGTGATCCTGATTGCGGCACGGGAGGCGGAGCCGACCTGGCGGATCGGCCTGGCCTGCCTGCTGATCACCGGGGGCGCGGCGCTGGCGGCCCGCGAAATGCTGCGCCGCCGCCGGCCCGCGTGATAGATTGCCGCCATGTGGCGTCCGGATATCGTCGATCTCGGCCAGTTCTATGCCGGCCATCTGGGGCGTGTGGCGCGCCGTCAC
Source organism: Rhizobiales bacterium NRL2 (assembly GCA_001664005.1). Classification (NCBI taxonomy): domain Bacteria; kingdom Pseudomonadati; phylum Pseudomonadota; class Alphaproteobacteria; order Hyphomicrobiales; species Rhizobiales bacterium NRL2. Next base: position 2,459,967 of record CP016093.1, on the reverse strand, counting down.
CTGACGGGCGACATCCGCCGGATCTGGCCGGACGTGAAGGGCCAGCGCGTGCTGGGCATCGGCTACGCCACGCCGTTTCTCAGGCCATTCGCGGACGAAGCCGAGCGGACGCTCGCGCTGATGCCCGCCAACCAGGGTGTCCGGCTCTGGCCGCGCACCGGCCCCAATCGGGTGATGCTCGCGGACGAACTGGAACTGCCCCTGCCCGATCAGAGCTTCGACCGCATCCTGGTTGTGCATTGCCTGGAGACGGCCGAGAACCTCCGCCCGATGCTGCGGGAGATCTGGCGGGTCCTCGACAGCGGCGGCCGGGCGCTGTTCGTGGTGCCCAACCGCCGCGGTCTCTGGAGCCGGGCCGAGAACACGCCCTTCGGCCACGGCCAGCCCTATACCCAGGGCCAGCTCGTGCGGCTTCTGCGCGACAACATGTTCGATTCCGTCCGGGTCGAGACGGCGCTGCATCTGCCCCCGAGCCGCTGGCGGCCGGTGCTGCGCGCCAACCGCCTGCTGGAGCGGATGGGCCAGCGGCTCTGGCCTGGCTTCGGCGGGCTGATCATGGTGGAGGCGCAGAAACAGGTCTATGCGGCCACGCCGCTGATGGCGGCGGAGCGCAAGCGGAAACGGCGCCGCGCCCGCGCCGGCGTCGTCGCCACGCCGCAACGCGTCGGCGAAACCTTCAGGAAGTGATGAGCTTTTCCCGCATCAGGAAGACATAGGCGTCCTCCACCGCCTCATCGAGCGGCGTCGGCGCGTAGCCCAGTTCGTCCCGCGCCCGCGTGGAGACGATGGTCACCCGCCGCGAAACCATCTCCGCCGCCTCCGGCGTCACTTCAGGCGTCCAGCCGGTGATCGCGGCCAGCTTCTCCTCGAAATGCCCCATCGCTTTCAGCAGGAACGGGGGCACCGTGCGTTTCGGCACCTTCTCCTGGCGCGCATGGCGGGCGATCAGGCGGACGAGATCGAGAAAGCGGGCGTGCGGCCCGCCGAGCAGGTAGTTCCGCCCGCGCCCGCCCTTCTCGAACGCCGCGACATGTGCCGCCGCCACCGCCGGACCGTGCGCGAAGTCGCCCGCTCCCGGCGGCACCCCGGGCAGCCGCCCCATGGCGGCCATCGAGATCAACCGCGCCCAGTTGTGGCGGTCGTAGCGCCCGATGATGTGGCTCGGATTGAGGATCACCGCGTCCAGCCCCTGCGATCCGACGGCGTCCAGCACAGCTTCCTCCGCGGCGAGCTTGGTCCGGTTGTAGTCGATCCAGACCGTGTCGCCGCCCTTCGGCGTATCCTCGGTGATCTCCCCGCCCGACCAGTCGAAGACGTTCCAGGTCGAGGTGTGCAGCACGCGCCCGACCCCGTTGTCGAGCGCCGCGCGGATGACGTTTCGCGTGCCCCCGACATTCACCGCTTCCTGCTCCTCTGCCTGCTTCTTCCAGATCGACGTCAGCGCCGCGGCATGGAAGACCGCGTCGCAACCGACCGGAATGCCGCGGCGAAGGCTGTCGATATCGGTGATGTCGCCGACCACCTGCTCGGCGCCCATGCGGTCCAGAAGGCGGGTATCGGACGTCCGGCGGCGCAGCGCCACCACATGCCAGTCGCGCCGGCGGAGCTGTTCCACGAGATGCAGCCCGAGGAACCCGGTCGCGCCGGTGACGAAAGCGGTACGATCACTCATGTCCCGAGTGTGGCCGCGCGAAGCGGCGCGGATCAATCGGCGATGTGGGCGATCTGGATTTCCATCTCTTCCGGCGTCATCGGAAAATCGACGCCGTTGCGGGCCGGCAGGATCTGGCTCGGCGCCACCTTGGCAATGCGCTGCTGCACCATCAGGGCGGTGCGCATGGACAGCCCGGCCTCCCAGACCAGCGCCGTTGTCGCCTTGGCGTTCTGCATTTCCATGATCCGCTCGACGCCCGCGTCGGAACGGCCGGCGAGCAGCGCCAGGGCGCGGATCACGAAACTGCGGCGGTTCTTTTCCAGGGCGCCGCGCAGCACCTCGTCGTCCAGCTTGCCCTGTCTGGCCAGGTGCTCGGCGAAGTCCGCGTCCAGCTTGCCGTCGGCGTCCCGATCCTCGGACAGGCGCTCGGAAACCGCCTCGGCCAGCACGCGGCGGGTCTTGTTGTCCAGGCCGCCGCGCTCGGAAAGCTGTTCCAGCAGGGAGCGGGAGATGAACGACGCGATCCGGCGCATCGCGCGCTGGGAGAGTTCCGGACGCATGACGACCGGCTCATGCAGTTCCTCGAACCGCTCGGCCTCCTCGGCGACATTGTCGAGGGTGCGCGTGCGGATCGTCGCGGACTTGTTGTGCAGCAGCGCCGCAATGGATGGCATGTCCGCGGTGGCGACGATGGCGTCGCCGACCTCGGCACCCAGATCGTGACGCCGGGCGATGGCGGGCAGCGCGCCGATCGTCACGCCGGCGGCGATGAGTTCCACCAGATCGGCGTCGCTGAGCAGCGGCGAGTATTCGAGAATGGGCGCGGCGACGATGGCTTCCACGTCCTGCGCCAGTTTCATCACCGATTCCTTCGGGATATCGCGGGAGCTCTTGACCGCCTCGGCGAGCGCCGCGCGCACCGCCGGCAACTGGTCCTCCGACAGTTTCTCCAGGGCCTGGATGGTCAACTCGCGGAGTTTCTTCTTCTTCTCCGCCTTCAGCTCCGGCAGCAGGCGACCAATCTTCCGCGCCAGTTCGATGCGGACCTCGTCGGCGTCGTCCTCGGTGAGCTTGAGATTGGCCAGTCCCGGGGCTGCGTCATTCGAGGCCACGGCCAGGCGCACGCCCTCGTCATCATCGTCGACAAGGTAGTAAAGCACCTCCGGCTGTGTCTCGGGGTTCCCGGCCAGAGCCACGCGGTCGGCCGCATCCCCTCGCAGCAGCAGCGGCTTGGCTTCGCTGTAGTCGGGCGTCGTGGCGCGGGCGTCATCTGCCATCATTTTCTCCCGCCTCGGTTCGGAGCACTCGCCCACCACGATAAGCCGGGATCGCTAACCTGCGGTTAATGACTTGCCCCGCCGGCGGCGCGGTCGTCTATAAATGCGCCATGCCTCTGACCAATCCCGAAGCACCCGACCTGCGCCATGTCGAGACATGGGTATTCGATCTCGACAACACGCTCTACCCGGCGAGTTCCGACCTGTTCGCACAGGTATCCGACCGGATGCGCGAGTTCATCATGGACCTGCTGGAGATCGACGCCGAAGAGGCGCACCGGCTGCAGAAGGGCTATTTCATCTCGCACGGAACCACCCTGAAGGGCCTGATCGACCATCACGGCATCAACCCCCGGGACTTCCTCGACTACGTCCACGAGATCGATCTTTCGCCCATTCCGCCCAATCCGGAATTGCCGGCGATCCTGGGCCGGCTGCCGGGACGCAAGCTGATCTTCACCAACGGCTCCGTCCGCCATGCCGAGAACATCATGATCCACCTCGGGATCCACGAGCATTTCGAGGGCATCTTCGACATCGTCCATTCCGACTACGTGCCCAAGAAGCACGTCGAACCCTATCGCCGGTTCCTGGAAGCGCACGCGGTCGAACCGGCAAAGGCGGCGATGTTCGAAGACATGGCGCGCAACCTCGCCCCGGCGCATGAGCTCGGCATGACCACGGTCTGGATTCCGGGCATCAGCGAGTGGAGCTTCGACCATTCCGAGGGCGAACACATCCACTATGTCACCGAGGATCTGAACCGGTTCCTGAGCGCGGCGCTCGATGTCATCGAGGGACGCCGCGAACCCGAGGAGGGACAGAACTGATGGCCCGTATCGCCCATGCCGGCTTCATGCACGAAACCAACACCTTCGCGCCGATCCTGACGACCTACGAGCATTTCGAGAAGGGCGAGGGCTGGCCGCCGCTGACCCTGGGCGAGGACATGCTGAAGGTCTTCCCGCCCATCAACATCGGCACCGGCGGCTTCATCAACGAGGCGCAGAACCTGGGACACGAACTGGCGCCGGTGTGCTGGTCGGCCGCCGTGCCTGCGGGCTATGTGACCGAGGACGCCTATGAGCGGATCACCGCGCTGATGCTGGAAGGGCTGGAACAGGCCGTCCGCGACGGCGCGGACGCGGTCTATCTGGATCTGCACGGCGCCATGGTGACCGAGCATCTGGAGGATGGCGAGGGCGAGCTGCTGGCGCGGCTGCGGTCCCGCATCGGCGACGAGGTCCCCGTGGTCGTCAGCCTGGACCTGCACGTCAACATCACCCGGCAGATGGTGGATCTGGCGGATGCGCTGATCGCCTACCGCACCTATCCGCATGTCGACATGGCCGAAACCGGCCGCCGTGCGGCGCGTCATCTGGACGAGCTGCTGCGCGGCCGGCCACGCCAGGCCAGGGCCTTCGTCAAGCTGGACTTCCTGCCGCCGCTGACCGGGCAGTGCACCATGGTGGAGCCGTCGAAGGCGGTCTACGAACTGGTGGCGCGGCTGGAAGGCGGCGCGGTCTCCTCGACCAGCTACACGCCGGGCTTCCACCCCGCCGACATCCGCGAATGCGGACCGGCGGTGGTCGCCTATGCCGACGACCAGGAAAGCGCCGATCGCGCGGCGCAGCAGATCGCCGACTTCGTGCTGGCCAACGAGGCCGGTTTCGCCGAGCCCATGCTGGCGCCGGGCGCTGCAGTCGCAGAAGCCCTGCGGCTCTCCAACCGGGCGACGAAGACCGTGGTGCTCTGCGACGCCCAGGACAATTCCGGCGCCGGCGGTACCTCTGACACGACCGGCCTGCTCCGCGCACTGGTCGAAGGCGGCGCGCAGGGCGCCGTGATCGGTCACCTGACGGATCCGGCCGCGGCCCGCGCCGCCCACGAGGCCGGCATCGGCGCGCGGCTGACCCTGGCGCTCGGCGGCAAGCTGTTCACTGCCGGTGATCCCCCGTTCGAGGCGGAGTTCGAGGTCACGGGTCTGTCGGAGGGCCGTTTTCTCTGCACCGGGCCGTTCTATGGCGGCACCAACGCCAATCTCGGCAAGACGGCGGTGCTCACCACCGCCGGCGTCAGCGTCGTGGTCTGCGAGAACCGGATGCAGGCGGCCGACAAGGAAATGTTCCGCCATATCGGTATCGAGCCCGCCGACGTGCCCATTCTGGGCCTGAAATCGGCGGTGCATTTCCGGGGCGACTTCACCGATATCGCCGAGACGATCCTGGTGGTCGAGGCGCCCGGCGCCTTCGTCGACAACCCGGCGCGGAACGCCTACCGCAATCTGCGGCCCGGCGTCCGTCTGGGACCGCATGGCGCTCCCTTCGGCGGCTGAGCGGTTTTACATGCGCCGCATGCAAAATACGTGATGGCTTTTTGATCGCTCCCGCCTATCTTCGCGCCCCATGACCGCGACCGCACAACATCGCGCCACCCCCGAGGTGAAGCGCAACGTCGCCTTGCTGGCCACCTGTCAGGGCCTGGGCACGTCCACCATGTCGATGATGATCGCCATGGGCGGTCTCGTCGGCTACTGGCTGGCCGAGAACAAGGGCCTGGCCACCCTGCCCGTCACGACCGTCGTCACGGGCACGGCGCTGATGACCATACCCGCCGCTCATCTCATGGGCCGCGTCGGCCGGCGCGCCGGGTTCATGATGGGCACGCTGCTGGGCGTTGCCGGCGGCTTCATGGCCTGCCTGGCCCTCTATCTGCAGAGTTTCTGGCTGTTCTGCGCCGCCACCGGGCTGGTCGGCATGTTCTCGGCCTTCGTGCAGCAGTACCGCCATGCCGCCGTCGACATGGCGCCCATCCCCTTCAGGCCCCGCGCGGTCTCCCTGGTCATGGCCGGCGGCGTCGTCGCCGGCTTTCTCGGTCCGGAACTGGTGAAATGGACCAAGGACATGGTGATCGACCTGCCGGGCCTCGGCGCGATCGCCATCCCCTATTTCGGCGCCTATCTGGGCGTGGTCGCATTGTGCGTCATCTCGGCTGTTATCCTCTCGTTCCTGCGCATCCCGCGGCCGGTCCGCCGGACCCGCGCGGAACAGGGCCGACCGTTGTCCGAGATCATGAAGCAGCCGGTGTTCTGGGTGGCCGCAGGCTCCGGCATGGCCGGCTTCGGCGTCATGAGCCTGATCATGACCGCGACGCCCCTGGCCATGGTGGGCTGCGGGCTCGCCGACACCCAGGCCTTCACCGTGATCCAGTGGCACGTGGTGGCGATGTTCGCCCCCAGCTTCTTCACCGGGCACCTGATCAGCCGTTTCGGCGTTCTGCGAATCATCGCCGTCGGCGGCGTTCTGAACCTGATCTGCGTCGCCACCGCGCTTTCGGGCCTCGAGTTCCTGCATTTCTGGTCCGCACTGGTGCTTCTCGGCATCGGCTGGAATTTCATGTTCGTCGGCGGCACGACCCTGCTGGCCGAGTGCTACGAGCCCGAGGAAGCGCCCCGCGTGCAGGGGTTCAATGACTTCCTGGTGTTCGGCATGGTTGCCGTTTCCTCGTTGAGTTCCGGCCAGTTGCTGGAGTTCATCGGCTGGAACGCGGTCACGCTCACCGCCGTCCCGGTGATCGGCCTCGCCCTGGCCGGCGTCTTCTGGCTGATGGCCACCCGGCGGGGCATGCGCCGCGCCTGACCGCGTCTGCGGCTCCCGCATGGGAGTGCCGCAATCTTGCGCATCTGTTGCGCTGGACGGGCGGTTTTGGCATATAGCCGCCACTCTCGACGGCAGGGCCGCGTGTTCGGAGGGGTTTCGAGGCCACCCTGCCATTCGTTTCCGTTCGACAGGGGACATACAGAAATGGATACGACACTACTGCTCGTACTCGTCGCCGGGGCGCTGGCGATCGTTTACGGCGTCGTCACGGCCCTGCAGGTCGTCGGCTCGCCCGCAGGCAGCCAGCGCATGCAGGAAATCGCCGCCGCGATTCAGGAAGGCGCGCGCGCCTACCTCAACCGCCAGTACATGACGATTTCGGTCGTCGGCGTCGTCATCGCCATCATCCTTTACCTGCTTCTGGGCGGCCTGGTCGCGATCGGCTTCCTGATCGGGGCCATCCTGTCCGGCGCTGCCGGCTATATCGGCATGAACGTGTCGGTCCGGGCCAATGTCCGCACCACCGAAGGCGCGCGCGAGAGCCTGGCCAAGGGCCTCTCCATCGCCTTCAAGGCCGGTGCGGTCACCGGCATGCTGGTCGCCGGCCTCGCCCTGCTGGGCGTCGCAGGCTACTACGCGGTCCTGCTCGGCCTCGGCGTCGACGGCCGCGCCCTGATCGACCCGCTGGTCGCTCTCGGCTTCGGCGCGTCGCTGATTTCCATCTTCGCCCGTCTCGGCGGCGGCATCTTCACCAAGGGCGCCGACGTCGGCGCCGACCTGGTGGGCAAGGTCGAGGCCGGTATTCCCGAGGACGACCCCCGCAACCCGGCGGTGATCGCCGACAACGTCGGCGACAATGTCGGCGACTGCGCCGGCATGGCCGCGGACCTGTTCGAGACCTACGCGGTGACCGTCGTCGCCACCATGGTGCTGGCCTCGATCCTGTTCGTCGGTGACCTCGCCTACTCGACCATGATGTATCCGCTGGCCATCGGCGGCATCTGCATCATCACCTCGATCATCGGCACCTACTTCGTGCGCCTGGGTTCGTCGCAGAACATCATGGGCGCGCTCTACAAGGGCTTCATCGCTTCGGCGGTGCTGTCGGCGATCCTGATCTGGCCGGTCACCAGCTACGTGGTCGGCATGGACACGGTCATGGAAGCCGGCGGCAGCAGCTTCACCGGCATGGACCTGTTCTTCTGCGCCGTCGCCGGCCTGGTGGTCACCGGCCTGATCATCTGGATCACCGAGTACTACACCTCGACGGAGTACCGCCCCGTTCGCTCGGTGGCCAGTGCTTCCAACACCGGTCACGCCACCAACATCATCCAGGGCCTCGCCATCGGCATGGAATCGACGGCGATCCCGGCGCTGATCATCTGCACCGGCATCATCGTCACCTACGGTCTCGCGGGCCTGTTCGGCATCGCCATCGCGGTCACCGCCATGCTGGCGCTGGCCGGCATGGTCGTGGCGCTGGACGCCTATGGTCCGGTCACCGACAACGCCGGCGGCATCGCCGAGATGGCCGACCTGGACGAGTCGGTGCGCAAGACCACCGACGCCCTGGACGCGGTCGGCAACACCACCAAGGCGGTGACCAAGGGCTACGCCATCGGCTCCGCCGGTCTCGGCGCCCTGGTGCTGTTCGCGGCCTACACGCAGGATCTGAAGTTCTTCGCCGCCAATCCGGACCTGTATCCGTACTTCGCCGGCATCGTCGTCGACTTCGAGCTGTCCAACCCGTTCGTGGTGGTGGGCCTGATCTTCGGCGGCCTGCTGCCGTTCCTGTTCGGCGCCATGTCGATGACCGCCGTGGGCCGTGCCGCCGGCTCGGTCGTCGAGGAGGTCCGCCGCCAGTTCCGGGACGATCCGGGCATCATGGAAGGCACCTCCAAGCCCGACTACAGCCGGGCGGTGGACATGCTGACCAAGTCGGCGATCAAGGAAATGATCGTGCCGTCGATGTTGCCGGTGCTGGCCCCGATCGTGGTGTACTTCGTCATCTTCGCGGTGGCGGGCAAGGCGGAGGCCCTGGCTTCGGTCGGCGCCATGCTGCTGGGCGTGATCGTCACCGGCCTCTACGTCGCGATCTCCATGACCGTCGGCGGCGGCGCCTGGGACAACGCCAAGAAGTACATCGAGGACGGCAATCACGGCGGCAAGGGCTCCGAGGCCCACAAGGCCGCGGTGACCGGCGACACGGTCGGCGATCCCTACAAGGACACCGCCGGCCCGGCCGTGAACCCCATGATCAAGATCACCAACATCATGGCGCTCCTGCTGCTGGCGATCCTGGCGCACTGAGCGGACGGACCACGGTCCCGAAACAGAAAGCCCCGCGGGAGCGATCCCGCGGGGCTTTTGCTTTTCCGGTGCTGCTGCCGGTGGCGGCGCTCAGAGAACCGCCGGCGTCTCCAGATATTCGTCGTAGATGCGGTCCCGGTGCGCCATCAGTTCGCCGGAGGCCGCGGCCTTCACCTCTGCGGGCGCCGTCTCCCACATCTGGCGGAAGCGCGGGTGCATGGGCAGCTTGTCCTCGGGCAGCGGCGCCAACAGATTCGAGAACACGGCCCAGTAGATATCGACCGCGGTCAGGCTGTCGCCGACCAGGAAGCGCCTGCCCGCGATCCGCGCCGACAGCCCTTCGAGGATCTGGATGACGCGGCCACGATAGTCCTCGTCTTCCCGATAGCCGTACTTGCCGGCCAGGAACTTGCCCACCTTGGGGTGGAAGCCGCTGGCGCCTTCGCTTGCGAATCCCTCTCCGACGAGGAGATTGCGGGCTGCCCAGCCCAGTCCCATCTCGCCGCAGATCTCGTGGGCCAGCCCCATGACAACGGCCCGGCCCTCGAAATCGGCGGGCAGCAGCGGCGTCTCAGGCGCGAGGCGTTCAGCCAGCAACAGGATCCCGGCCCAGCCGCTGCGCAGCGGCTCGTCATCATAGGCCACGACGGGCGCCGACGAATCGCCCGCCCACTCGGCAATGGCGTTCTCGGGATCGTCCTCCGACTGCCCCGCGTACTGGCAGTCCAGTCCCTTGATGTGAAAGATGCCCTTGGCCGCTTCGGTCCAGGGGCTCGGCACTGCGCGCAGGCACGCCATGCGCAGCCCGGACATCGCCCGGGCCTCGGTGATGGATACGAATCTCGACATGTGAAAACCCTCCCCGGTTCAGACCTTCGGTCTAGCCCAGGGAGAGCCGGCATGGAACCGCGATCAGGCGGCGGCGGGCCGCTGCGCCAGACCTTCCATGATGGTCCGGTTCACCGCCACGAGGTCGTCGACGCTTTCCTGGCCGCGCATCACGGCGCTGGAATGACGGTCCACCCACAGCGCCAGCGAGATGATCGAGGCGCGGGTGGATTCCGGCAGCGAGTTGCCGTCCCGGGAGCAATCCGCCATCAGGGTCGACCACAGCCGCTTGTTGCGGTGGATCGCCTCGATGACGCCATTGTCATGACGGGGCAGGTCCTTGACCTCGATCAGCCGCCGCGTGATCTCGGCGAACAGGCGGTATTCGGTATCGCGCGGCGTCTCCACGACACGCTGCGCATTGCTATACGCTCGCAGGCTCATAGCTCAGTCTCTCTCTTTCGAAGTCGAGCAGGCGGCGGCACAGCGTCAGACCCTTGTAGTACTGACGGTCCATCACGCACTGGCTGATGGCGACACAATTCGCCAGGGCGTCAGCATCCGTGACGACCCCCATGAACTCCGACATGCGCAAGACGAATTCTTCGTAGAACCGCGGCCGGACCTTTTCGTCGAGATACATCGACATGATGGCGAAGTAGATTCGCTTCGCCGGCGTGTCGACGCGCTCGGGCTTCAGGATGTCCTTCTCCCGCAGGATCGACGCCTTGTTGTGCAGGACGAGCGTCGCGCGGCGGTCGCCATTGGCGATGACGGCGCCGTTGATGACGAATTTCTCGCCAGGCTTGAGGGTGAGTTTCAGCGCCATGTTGCGATCCGGCCGGTCGCCCGGCCCTCCCGAGACAGTTGAACATCCATGACGGCCGCGGGCACGGCCATCGATGCGGAATCTGCGCGGGCGCGGTTGATTTATCGTTAACGCCGAACAGCTCCGAGAGAAGTCATGCTTCAAACAATTTTAACCGTGCACGGTCTTTGATGCGGCTCGATCCAGAAACAACGGATGACCGTTTCCCATGGCCCGACACGCCCATCTGACCAAGTCCGAACCGCTGCAAGGCCCCAAGGTCGGCCGGACCATCATGCAGGGCGACACGATCCAGATCCTGGACGCGATCGCCCGCGTCGATGACGACCGCACGCCGACCAGGGCGGAGCTGAAACGCGCGATCCAGCATCTCGCCAAGGCCGGCAAGCTGTCACACATGAACAAGTTCGTGGAGGCCTCGGCCGAACTGCTGCAGGCCCACCGGCTGGACCCGCACAACGCCGACACGTTGCTGGTGCTGGGCAACAACCTGCGCCATGCCGGCAACGTCCAGGCCGCGATCCACGTCATGGAGAAGGCCCTGAAGGCCGCGGGCGAGGATCTGGAGCTGTTGTACGGGATCGGCCTGCTGGCCCAGGACCTGGGCATGCTGGACGCTGCCGAGCGCATGTACGCCATGGTCATCCAGCGCAACCCCGACGACCCCCGCGGCCATACGGCGCTGGCCGCCGTCAAGCGCGGCAAGGGCGAGTACGACCTGGCCATCGACACACTGAAATTCGCCATCGAGCAGTCGCAGCAGGACTACACGCTCTGGCAGGCGTTGGGCGTCACGGTGGCTGAAGCGCGGGGCGCCGATCATGCGCGGCCGTTCTTCGAGGAGTCACTCCGGCTCAATCCCGACTACGACCTCGCCTGGTCGAACATGGGCCACGCCTATTCCGCCGAGGGACGGTTCGCGGAGTCCCTGCCCTTCCTGGAGAAATCGGTGGCGCTCCGCCCCGACGACGCCGACACGCGGTTCTCCTACGCTTCCTCCCTGCTCGGTGTCGGCGACCTCGAAAAGGGCTGGGCCGAATACGAATGGCGCCTGGACCGGCGGCGCAAGGATTCGGTCGTCTTCGTCCACGACCTGCCCCGCTGGCAGGGCGAGGACATTTCCGACAAGACCATCCTGATCTGCGATGAACAGGGCATCGGCGACGCCATCATCTTCGCCAGCGCCTATCAGGACGTCATCGAACGCGCCGGCCACGTCATCATCGAGTGCGACCGGCGTCTTGTGACCTGGTTCCAGCGCTCCTTCCCCGACGCGACGGTGCACCGCCACGTCACCTTCCGCTCCAACGCCAAGATCCACCGCCACTATGGCTGGCTGCGGGAAGACGGCGTGCCGCAGCCGGACCTGTTCATCCCCTCCGGCTCGATCTTCCAGCTCGTGCGCGGCGATGTCGCCAGCTTCGCCCGCAACGGCGCCTACCTGAAGCCCGACCCGGAACGGGTGGCGTTCTGGCGCTCCCGTTTCGACGCCATCGGCGACGGCCCGAAGATCGGCATCTGCTGGTCCGGCGGTTTCATCACGCCGATCCGCGCCAAGGGCTACATGTCACTGATGGACTTCCAGCCCTTCTTCGACCTGCAGCAGAAGGGCGGCCATTTCGTGAACTGCATGTACAAGGACGCGCGCGAGGACTGCCGCCGCCTGGCCGACGAGAAGGGTGTCATCCTGCACGACTGGGACGATATCGACCGCCGTGACCAGCTCGACGAGGCGGCCGCCTATACCGCCGCCCTCGACTACATGGTTTCGATTTCCTCCTCGCCGGTGGCCATCGCCGGCGCGATGCAAATTCCTGCGATCACCCTGCTGCACAAGCACGACCGCTTCCATTTCGGCGCCGGCGTCGAGCCCTGGTTCCCGACCACGGATATCTTCGTCGCCGACCGGCCCGATGAATGGCCCGCCGTGCCCTGCGCCGCGGCCCGCAGGCGGGCCGGCGAGAGGTTGGAACTGGACTGAGACGACGATGCAGGACCTGATCCCGGTTATCGTACAGGCGCGCACGGGCTCGCAACGTTGTCCCGCCAAGGTGATGCGCGCGGTGGCCGGCCGTCGGCTGATCGACTACACCCTCGACGCGCTGGAACGCTGCCGCAGCGCCCGTCCGCTGATCGTGGCGACGTCCGACGATCCCCTGGACGATGCGCTCGCCGCCCACTGCACCGCGCGCGGGACACCGGTGATCCGCGGCCCCCTGCTGGACGTGGCCGGCCGCTTCCGCTGCGTCCTGGAACGCTTTCCCGTCCGCGCCTTCGTGCGTATCTCCGGCGACAGCCCGCTGATCGACTACCGCATCGTCGACCGCGCTGTGGAACTGTTCCGCGCTGAACGGCCGGACCTCGTGTCCAATGTCGTCGAGCGCACATTCCCCAAGGGGCAGTCCATCGAGGTCATCGACAGCGCCATCTTCCTCGGCGCCGAGAGCCGCATGCATGATCCTGCGGACCGCGAGCACGTGACGCCGTGGTTCTATCGCCCCGAGTCGGGCTATCGCATCGTCTCCATCCGCGCGGAGACCGACGCGAGCGCGACGTCGATGGTCATCGACACCGAGGAGGAGTTCCAGCGTTTCCGGCAGGTGGCGCGCGAGCTCTCCGCCCCCGCCTGGCGCTATCATTGGCACGAACTGGCGCCGAAACTGGAAGAGCGCAGCGCATGACCGCCCCGATCGCCGCGGGCGTGATCGGCCTCGGCGTCGGCGAACGCCACATCGCGGGCTATGAACGCCATCCGGGCTGCCGCGTGACCCGCCTCGCCGACTTCTGCCCCGACAAGCGCGCCGACGTCGCCAGCCGCCATCCCGACCGGCCGATCTCGGCGGATGCGGATGCGGTTCTGGACGATCCGGAAATCGCCATCGTCTCCATCGCCAGCTACGACCAGCATCATTTCGAGCAGGTCGTCCGCGCCCTCGACGCCGGCAAGCATGTCTTCGTCGAAAAGCCGGTCGTCCTGCGCGAGGATCATGCCCGCATCGTCCGCGACAAGCTGCGCGAGAAGCCGCATCTGAAGCTGTCGTCGAACCTGATCCTGCGCCGTTGCCCCCGCTTCCGCTGGCTGAAGGCGGAGATCGAGGAAGGCCGCTTCGGCGAGATATTCCATATCGACGCCGACTACCAGTACGGCCGTATCCACAAGCTGCTGGGCGGCTGGCGCGGCGAACTGCCGGGCTACTCGCTGGTGCTGGGCGGCGCGGTGCACATGATCGACCTCGTGCTCTGGCTGACCGGCGACCGCGCCGTGGAGGTCCAGGCCTATGGCAACCGGATCGCCACCCGCGACAGCGGCTTCGCCAATCACGATCTGGTCCAGGCGATCGTGCGCTTCGAGAGCGGCATGGTGGCCAAGATCGGCTGCAATGGCGGCTGCGTGAAGCCCCACTTCCACAAGCTGGAGGTCTACGGCACCGCGGCCAGCTTCGTTAACCGTTTGGAAAGCGCGTTTGTTTACCGTTCCCGTGATCCCGGCATGGAGCCGGAGGCGATCACGGAGGCTTATCCCGGTGTCGACAAGGGCGATCTTCTGCACGATTTCGTGGACGCGGTCATCGAAGACCGTGAGCCGGAGGTAGGCGTCGATGGGATATTCAGCGCCCTCGCCGTCTGCTTCGCCATCGAACGCGCCGTCCACAGCGGACGCGCGGAGCCCGTCCGTTACTTCTGAACCGAAGGAAATCCACTTCGGCCGCCCGATCCTGGGCGACGAGGAGCGCCGCGCGGTGCTCGAAGTGCTCGACAGCCCGCAACTCGTTCACGGGCCCCGCGCCGTCGCCTTCGAAAACGATTTTGCCGCCTGGTGCGGCGGCGGCGAGGCGATAAGCGTCTCCTCCTGCACCGCCGGCCTGCATCTCGCCTATTTCCAGATGGGTCTCGGTGAAGGCGACGAGGTGATCGTGCCCGCCCAGACCCACACCGCCACGGCCCATGCAGTCGAATATGTCGGCGCGAAACCGGTCTTCGTCGACGCCGAGCCGGTCACGGGCAACGCCGACCTGGATCAGATCGAAGCTGCCATAAACGACCGCACCAAGGCGATCTCGGTGGTGCACTATCTCGGCATGCCGGTCGACATGCGCCGCCTGAACGCGATCGCGGCGAAGCACGGCCTGCCGGTCATCGAGGACGCGGCGCTCGCCATCGGCTCCACTGTCGACGGCATCCACGCGGGCCTGCTGGGCGACCTCGGCTGCTTCTCCTTCTATCCCGTCAAGCACATGACCACGGCCGAGGGCGGCATGGTGCTGACCCGCGACGCCGCCATCGCCGAGCGCATCCGCCGCCAGAAGGCCTTCGGCCTGGACCGCACGGTGGTCGAACGCGCCGAGCCCGGCGTCTATGACGTCACCCAGCTCGGCTTCAACTACCGCATGAACGAGCTCCAGGCGGCCATCGGCATCGAGCAGATCAAGCGTCTCGAGGGCTTCCTCGCCGCGCGCCACCGCAACTACTGGCGTCTCGAGACGGGGCTGAAGGAAATCGGTGAACTCGATCTCCTGCGCTCCAGCCATGACGGCCTGGAAAGCAGCCACTACTGCCTGAGCGTGATCCTGAAGGGGCCGGCCGAGGGCCGCCGTTCGGAGATCGTGAAGGCGCTGAAGGCGCAGGGCGTCGGCAGCTCCGTCTACTACCCCGGCCCTGTCCCGGCGCTCGGCTACTACCGCGACAAGTACGGCCTGAAGGCCGAGGACTTCCCCCACGCGACCCGCATCAGCCGCCAGTCGATCGCGCTGCCGGTCGGGCCGCACCTGGACGAGGACGACATGGACCGAATTACGCAAGCGATGAAGAGGGCGATCCACGATGTCTGCAACTGATCATCCCCTGAAGGGGCGCAAGGTCGTCATCATCGGCGGCGCCGGCTTCATCGGCCACAACATGGCGCTGACCATGAAGCAGGCCGGCGTCGACGTCGCCGTCGTCGACAGTCTGGGCGTCAACAACTACTACGCCATCGAGCGCGAGCGGTACACGAACCCCAACGGCGAGATCTATCTCAACTTCATCAAGCAGCGCATGAACCTGCTGCACGAGGCGCGCGTGCCTTTCGTGGAGATGGACGCCCGCGACTATCATGGCCTGTCGGAGACGATGGAGGACCTGAACCCGGACGCCATCGTCCACCTGGCCGCGGTGGCGCACGCCAACCGCTCCAACAAGGATCCCTACTCCACATTCGACCATTCGCTGCGCACGCTCGAGAACGCCCTCGACGTGGCCCGCTCCTCGCGGCTGAACGTCGACCGCTTCGTCTACTTCTCCTCGTCGATGGTCTACGGCACCTTCGCCGACGGCGTGGTCGACGAGGAAACCTCGTGCAACCCGCTCGGCATCTACGGCGCGCTGAAGTTCGCGGGCGAGAAGATGGTGATCGCCTACAATCAGGTCTTCGGACTGCCCTTCACCATCATCCGCCCCTCTGCGCTCTATGGCGAGCGCTGCGTCAGCCGCCGCGTCGGTCAGGCGCTGATCGAGAACGCGCTGCGCGGCAACACGCTGACCATCAACGGCGACGGCTCCGACTGCCTGGACTTCACCTATGTCCAGGACCTGATCGGCGGGGTCATGGGCGCGCTGACCTCGAAGGACGCGGCCAACGAGATCTTCAACCTGACCTATGGCGACGCGCGCTCGCTCAACCAGATGGTCGACATCATCCGCCAGCACTTCCCGGGCATCGACGTGAAGCACAACCCGCGTGACAGCCTGATGCCGGAACGCGGCACGCTGAATGTCGACAAGGCGCGCTCGCTGATCGGCTACGATCCTCAATATCCGCTGGAGCGGGGCTTCGTCGACTACATCGACTGGTACAAGGCGAACTGGGACCAGCTCAACCAGGGCGGTGTCGACGCCGGCCAGGTCGTCTATCTGACCCGCCGCGCCTGGGCATGAACGACGCCCCGGCAATGGCGCTGCAGCCCGATTCATGGCTGAGCGAGATGATCGGGAAACCGGCCTGGCACCTGACGCCGACCGGCCGGGAACTCGATCGCGTGCCATTGCCCGGCGACGGTCCCTGCTTTGTCGACGCCAAGGCGCCGGCCAACGACGTGGAAACCGTGGGCCGCGTGGAGAATGCCGGATTCCGTCTGGTCGACACCAATCTGCAGCTCGAGCGGCCGGCCTGGCCGGTGGCCCGCAGCCGCACCGGGCGCTTCGCCCTGCCCGAGGACCGGGCGGCCGTGGAACGGCTGGCCGAGAGCGCCTTCACCTATTCCCGCTTCCACATGGATCCGCTCATCCCGCGTTCGACGGCCGACCGGATCAAGCGGGCCTGGGCGGGCAACTATTTCGACGGCAAGCGCGGCGACCACATGGTCGTCTCGGAGATCGACGGCGAGATCGCCGGCTTCCTGCAGCTTTTCCAGCAGGGCGACCTGCTGGTCATCGACCTGGTGGCCGTCAACAGCCGCTTCCGCGGCCGCGGCCTGGCTTCCGACATGCTGGCCTTCGCCGAATCGACCATCCCGGATCTCGGCCGCGTGAAGGTCGGCACCCAGGCCGCCAATGCGCGGGCCCTGCACGCCTACAGCCGCGACAAGTTCCGGATCATCTCCGCCACCTACGTTTTCCATTATCACGGGTAGAGCCATGCGGATCGCCAGCCACGACACCGACCAGCGCGCCTTCGTCATCGCCGAGATCGGCAACAACCACGAGGGCGATTTCGGCCTGGCGAAGGAGATGGTCCATCTCGCCGCCGACGCCGGCGTCGACGCCGTCAAGTTCCAGACCTTCCGCACGGAGCAGTTCATCGCGGCCGAGGACGCCGTCCGTTTCCAGCGCCTGAAGGGCTTCGAGCTGAGCTACGACCAGTTCGCCGAGCTGGGCGAGCTGGCGCGGGCCGAGGGCCTTGCCTTCATCTCGACGCCGCTGGACATGGAAAGCGCCGCCTTCCTCGACGGCCATGTCGACGCCTTCAAGATCGCCAGTTCCGACAACAATTTCTGGCCGCTGATCGATTTCGTCGCCGGCCGGGAGATGCCCACGATCTTCTCTACCGGCCTTGCCGACATGGCGCTGGTTCGGCAGGCCGCGGACAGGATTCACGGCCTCTGGGCCGACCGTGGGGTGGCGCCCGGCCTGGGCGTGCTGCACTGCGTCTCCGCCTATCCGACCCCGCCCGATGCGGCCAATGTCCGGGCTGTCGCCGCCATGCAGGCCGCCCTGCCCGATTGCGCCGTGGGCTATTCCGACCATACCCAGGGTATCGACGCAGCGGTCGTCGCCGTTGCCATCGGCGCGCGCATCGTCGAGAAGCATTTCACCATCGCGCATGACCATTCCGACTTCCGCGACCACCAGCTCTCCGCCGACCCCGCGGAAATGAAGGCGCTGATGGACCGCATCCGCCTGACCGAGACCCTGCTTGGCGACGGCCGCGTCGCCATGGCCGATTGCGAGCGCGACGCCGCGCCGCTCATCAGGCGCTCCATCGCCGCGAAAAGCCCGCTCCACCCCGGCCATGTCATCGGCGAGGACGACCTGATCTGGGTCCGTCCCGGCGACGGATTCGCGCCCGGCGAGGAAGACCGCGTCATCGGCCGCACGCTGACCGCGGCCATGGCCACGGGCCAGCGCTTCGCGCCCGATCTGCTGGCCTGACCGCCGATGTGCGGCATCGCCGGACATATCGGCCCGGTCGCGCTGCCACCGCCGCGCCTCCAGGCGGCCTTCCGCGCCCTGCACCGGCGCGGCCCGGACGCGCGCGGGCTGTTCCAGACCCATGAAGGCGCCGCTGCGGTCACGCTGCTGCACACCCGGCTCGCCATCATCGATCTGGACCGCCGCTCCAATCAGCCCTTCCGCCGTGGCGATCTGACCCTCGTTTTCAATGGCGAGATCTACAATCACGTGGAACTGCGCCGGGAACTGGAGGCGCAGGGCGCGCGCTTCGCCACGCGTTCCGACACCGAGGTGCTGCTGGAGGCGTATCGTCACTGGGGCGACAGCTGCGTCGACCGGCTGGAAGGCATGTGGGCCTTCGCTATCCATGACGCCGATCGCCACCGGCTGTTCCTCTCCCGCGACCCGTTCGGCGAAAAGCCCCTGCTCTGGCGCAATGGCCCCGACGGTTTCCACTTCGCCTCCGAAATCGCCTGCCTGGCGGCGCTGAGCGGCGAGCGGCCCGAGGTCGAGCAGGAGACCGTGCGCCGCTTCCTGGTGAACGGCTACAAGTCCCTCTACAAGTCCGACGCCCTGTTCCACCGCGGGGTGAAGGAGCTGCCGCCCGGCTGCAATCTCACCGTCGGCGGCAATGGCGATGTCGAGATCACCCGCTACTGGCGGCCCCGCTACGCGCCCGAAGCCGCCATGAGCTTCACGGAAGCCGTCGAGGGCGTACGCCATCACCTCTCGGAGAGCATGCGCCTCAGGCTCCGCGCCGACGTGCCCATCGCGTTCTGCCTGTCGGGCGGCGTCGACAGCGCGGCGCTGGCCTCCTTCGCGGCGAAGCATCACGGCGCGGACGTCGTGGCGTTCTCCATCATCGATCCCGATCCCCGCTACGACGAGAGCGACAACATCCGCGCCACCGTGGACGACCTGGGCTGCCGCCACCACGAGATTCGCCTGACGCAATCGTCGGACCTCGACCGCTTCGCCGATCTCGTCGGTTATCACGGCAAGCCCGTGGCCACCGCGTCCTATTACGTCCACAGCCTGCTGTCGGAAGCGATGCGGGAGCAGGGCTTCAAGGTCGCCGTCTCCGGCACCGGCGCGGACGAACTGGTCACCGGCTATTACGACCACTTCAACCTGCACCTGCACGCCATACGCAATCACCCCGACCGCGCGGCGCGGCTGCAGGACTGGCAGACGCATCTCGCGCCCATCGTGCGTAACCCGCACCTGCAGAACCCCGGACTCTACGACGACGACCCGGACTTCCGTGGCCACATCTACCTCAATGCGGACGTCTTCTCGGACTATCTGACCGAGCCCTTCCGGGAGGACTTCACCGAGGAACGGCTCTCCGGCGACCTGCTGCGCAACCGCATGCTGAACGAGCTCTGCGTCGAGGCAGTGCCGATCATCGTCCGCGAAGACGATCTCAATTCGATGCGCTCCTCGATCGAGAACCGGAGCCCCTATCTGGACCGCGCCCTCTGCGACTTCGCCTACACCATTCCGCCCGAGCACCTGATCCGCGACGGCTACGCCAAGGCGCCGCTGCGCGAGGCAGCGAAGGGCGTGCTCAACGACACGGTGCGTCTGGACCGGCACAAGAAGGGCTTCAATGCCGCCTTCCGCAGCCTCTTCGATCTCGACAACCCGAAGACTCGCGAGCGCATCCTGGACGACGGCCCAATCTTCGACATTGTCCGCCGGGAGAAGATCGAGGAAGCCATGGGCCGTGCGGAGCTGCCCAACAGCTTTTCGAAGTTCCTCTTCTCCTTCGTCTCCGCCAAGCTGTTCATGGAGCAATGGGCATGAGCGTCCGTTTCTGTCAGAGCTGCGTCCTGCCCGACAGCCGTCCCGGCATCGAGATCGGCACCGACGGGGTCTGCAATGCCTGCAAGGGCCACAGCGACAACCGGCTGACCATCGACTGGGCCGGACGCGGCCAGGCCCTGGAACGGCTCTTCGGCAGCGCGAAGGCGCGCAAGGCGCCCTATGACTGCATCGTCCCCGTTTCCGGCGGCAAGGACAGCTTCTGGCAGGTCGCGAAGTGTCTCGAGATGGGCATGAAGGTGCTTGCCGTGACCTGGCGCTCGCCGGGCCGCAACGCCCTGGGACAGGCCAACCTGGACCGGTTGGTGGCGCTCGGCGTCGACCACATCGATTTCTCGATCGATCCGTCCGTCGAGGCGCGCTTCATGAAGAAGACGCTGATGGAGACCGGGTCCAGCGCCGTGCCGATGCACCTCGCCATCTTCGCCATTCCCATGCGGATCGCCGTGCAGATACGCGTGCCGCTGATCGTCTGGGGCGAGAGCCCGTTCATGGAGTATGGCGGGCATAAGGGCGACAGCGACCTGGACCTTCTGAACCACGCCTGGCTGAAGCGGCACGGCATCCTGCAGGGCCGGGAGGCGCTGGACTGGGCCGGCGACGAGCTGAGCGCCGCCGAGCTGGAGGCCTACTGCCCGCCGACCGAGGAAGAATTCCAGCGGGCGCAGGTCCGCTCCATCTTCATGGGCTACTATCTGCAGTGGGATCCCGCCGAGAGCCTGCGCGTCGCCGAGGCCAACGGCTTCCGCCGCCGCCCCGAGGGCCCCAAGATCGGCCTCTACGACTATGCCGACATCGACTGCGACTTCATCTCCGTCCACCACTGGTTCAAGTGGCCCAAGTTCGGCTTCACGCGGCTGTTCGACAACTTGGCGCTGGAGATCCGCAATGGCCGGATGAGCCGCGAGGAGGCGCTGGCCACAATCGCGCGGCTGGGCGATCAGCGGCCCGACGCCGACATCGCCCGCGCCTCCGAGTTCATGGGGCTCTCGGCGGCCGAGTTCGCCGCGCTGGAGGAGAAGTTCCGCGATCACGGCATCTGGTCGGTCCACGACGGTCGCCGGGTGATCGAGGGTTTCCCCATCGAGAACTGGAACTGGCCGGCTGTGCCGATGGAGCGCGCCGCATGAGGCTGGCGGAAAGGAATCCCCCGCGTGTGTTCGAACCTGCGCCCGGCATCACCATCAGCGACTGCGGCGACGTCGAGCTGCGGCCGGACGAACAGGTCACGCTGGTCACCGAAACCGGGAAGCGCATGGATGTCGCCGCCAAGGATTTCGGCTTCTACGCCACACCGTCCGTGAACGGCCGGCTGAAATCGGAAGGCTTCAAGACAGCCCTGGTCCGCAATGCGCGCGGGCAGGTCTATGTCATGGTCGTCGACAGCGACCGCATGGCGGATTTCGATCGCTATTGCGCCGCGGAACGCCAGAGCGTGCTGGAGTGGCTCGATGAACGCCCCCTGGACTGAGGACACCATCCAGGGCGTGCTCGCCGCCAACCGGCTGCGCGAGGACGGGCGCCCGTTCCTGACGCTGATCGAGGCGGACGGGCGCGAACGCGCCTTCACCTATTCCGAACTGCTGAACCGGGCCGAATGCTGGGCGGCACATCTCGCGGGCCGCGGCATGGTTCAGGGCGACCGCGTTGTCGTGATCCTGCGCCATGGTGTCGACCTCTACGCCGCCTATATCGGCGCGCTGCTGCTGGGCGCGGTCCCTTCGATGTTCGCCCACCCCTCGCCCAAGCTCTCGGAAGCCGTCTATTTCGAGACCATCGGTACGCTGCTCACCGGCAGCCGCGCCAGGGCGCTGATCACCTATGAGGAGCTTGCGCCGAAACTCGCGCCGCTGGTGAACAGGATCGGTAGCTTCGAGCATCTGGCGACGCCCGGCGATCTCGATAGCGACCGCCGCGACTATCCCGCGCCCGCTCCTTCCCCTGACGACCCCGCCTTTCTGCAGTATTCGTCGGGCACGACGGGGTTGAAGAAGGGCGTCGTCATCAGCCACCGCGCCCTGCTCTGGCAGATCCGGGCCTATGGCGAGACCATCGGCGCCGACGAGCGCGACACCATCGTCTCCTGGCTGCCGCTCTATCACGACATGGGACTGATCGCGTGCTTCTTCCTGCCGCTGATCCGCCGCTGCCGGCTGGTGGCAATCTCGCCGTTCGACTGGGTGCAGCGGCCCGGCATGTGGCTTGACGCGGTGACAAGGCACAAGGGCACGCTCGGCTGGCTGCCCAATTTCGCCTATGCCTTCATGGCCAGGAACGCGCCTGCAGGCGGCTGGGACCTGTCGAGCCTGCGTGGCGTGGTCAACTGTTCCGAGCCGGTCACCGCGGCCGCTCACGACGCCTTCCTCGAACGCTTCCGCGCCCACGGCTTCCGCGAGGATGCGCTGGCCGCTTCCTACGCCATGGCTGAAGCGACCTACGCGGTCACGTCGGGCGGCTTCGGCGACCCGCTGCGGGTCGTCGAACAGGACGGCCGAAGGCTGGTCTCGTCCGGCGCCGTGTTGCCAGGCACCGAGGTCCGCATTCTGGGCGATGACGGCGAGATCCTGTCCGACGGCGCGACGGGCGAGATCGAGATTCACTCGCCCTCGCTCTTCCGCGAATACGACGACAATCCGGATGCGACCGCAGAGGCGCTGAACGGCGGCCGGTATCTCAGCGGCGATCTCGGTTTCCTGAAAGACGGCCATCTCTACGTCACCGGCCGCAAGCGCGACCTGATCATCATCGGCGGCAAGAACATCTACCCCCATGATATCGAGGCGTTGGCCGAAGGCGTGCACGGGATCACGCCGGGCCGGAGCGTCGCGCTCGGCGAGGCCGACGACGCCGCCGGCACGCAGCATCTGCTGGTGCTCGCCGAAAGCGACCGCCCCGAAGCCGAATGGGCGGGCCTGTCGGAAGCCGTACGCGCCACGGTCGCCGCCGCCACCGAGGTCAGCCCGCGCGCCGTTCATATCGTGCCGCCCCGCTGGCTCAGGAAATCGACCTCCGGCAAGCTGGCCCGCGGCGCCAATCTGGAACGCTACCGCGCGGAATTCGCCACCAGGCCCACGGCGCCGCAGATCGCGCCCGCCACGACGCTGGAGCGCGTGCGCCAGATCGTGAACGGCCAGATCCTGACGGCGGGCCGGGCGGACGATCATGATGCGCTCATCCGTTCGGGCCGGATCGACAGCTTCTCCATCGTGAACCTCGTCCTCGAGATCGAGCGCGCCTTCGACATCCGCCTGCCCGAGAGCGTGGCCGCCGACCCGGACGCCCTCGACACGATCGCCGCCATCGCAGCGACCGTCGAGCGCCTGAAAGACGGCGGCGGCGGCGAAGAAGCCGGCCTCGACTTCAACGCAGAAGACGTCCCGATGCGTGCGGACGGACCCGTGGCACTGTCGTCAAAGCGCGCTGGCTTCTGGACCTGGTACTACCGCTTCCGCTTCCGGACTCTCGGCGTCCGCCACGGCCGGGGCCTCCGTGTGCTGGGCCCGATCCTGCTCCGGCTCGAGGCAAATCCGCGCAATCTGACCATCGGCGACGGGGTCACGATCATGCCGTGGGCCGATCTGAAGGTGCGCGAGAACGGGAAAATCACCATCGGTGATGGCTGCGCCATCGACACCATGGCCCGGCTGGTGGCCGCGAACGACGCCGAGATCCGCCTCGGTGACCGCGCCCAGATCGCCTTCTCGTCGATCATCAACGCCGGCGAGAACGTCACCATCGGCCGCGACACCGCGACCGCCGGCCATTGCACCATCATCGCTTCCGAGCACAACTATCGCGGGCGCGAGCCCATCATGCGCCAGGGCTACCGGCATGAACCGGTGCTGATCGGCGCCGACGTCTGGCTGGCCTCCAGCGTGCTGGTCACGCCCGGCGCGAAGATCGGCAATGGCGCGGTGATCTCGGCGCGATCCACCGTGACGGGCACGATCCCGCCCTATGCGCTGGCCGCCGGCGTGCCTGCGCGGGTGATCGGCGCGCGCTGACGCTCAGCCGAGCGGCAGGCTGCGGATGTGGTTGGTCCAGCCGTGCTCCAGAGCCTCCAGCCGAGTCAGCAGCGCCGCCAGATCATTGCCTTCGGCGTCGAAGACGTCGGCGAAATCGGCCTCCAGCCCGGCGATCCTTTCCGACAGCGCGCGTCCGGTCCGGGTCAGCCGGACGATCGTCGCGCGGCGGTCCTGGGACGACTTGAACTGCTCGATATAGCCGGCCTCGACCAGCTTCTTGAGGTTGTAGGACGCATTTGAGCCCTGATAGTAGCCGCGCTCCGTCAGGGTGCGGACGTTCACCTCCGCCTCGCCGATATTGGTCAGAAGCAGAGCCTGGACGGCGCTGATGTCGCCGATGCCGAGGCGATCCAGTTCCGCCCGGATCACGTCCAGGTAGAGGCGGTGAAGACGCTCGATCATGCGGGTTACGGCGCGGTAGGCGCGGCCCGGATCGCGGGTCATGCTGTCCGGCTGATGGCTTTCGGCCATGAAGTCGCTCCGGCGGTTAAGCGAACGGTAAGATGATGGTGGCAGCGTTTCCTTAACAAGCCCCTGCCCCAACCAGGCCATCAATCATGAGTACGCGCGATATCGGTGAGATGGAAGACGGCGGCGCCACGCCGAGCGTCGTCGTGATCGACGACGACAGGGCCGGCGGCGAAATCATCGGCCGTTTCATCGCGGGTTCCGGCTTCACGGTGCGTGTCGAATCGAACGTCTTCGCCGGTCTGCACGCAGTCCGCCGGGCGCAGCCGACGGTGGTTCTGCTCGACATCCAGCTTCCGGGCATCGACGGCATTGCGGCGGCCGCGATGGTCCACCGCTACGCGCCGGCGGCCAAGGTCATCCTGATGTCGGGATTCCCCGAGCAGCTCTCCAAGGCGAGCCGGGATTCGCTGTCGGCCTTCGCCATTCTGGAAAAGCCGCTGCCGCTTCCCGCGATCGTGGATTTCGTCCGTCGCGCCGTCGGGTGACGCCCGTCACGCAATTGAAATTGCATGCTTATTCGTTCGTTAACCCTTGCCGCATAACGTGGGAAGCAAGATCGCACGACTGGAGCTTCTGGTGTTGAATCCGGCGCAGAGAGCCAAACCTGACGTCAAGGCGTTGTTTGATCTGGCTCAGCGCAAGAGCCGGGAAGGCCGCGCGCGTCTCTACGAGGATGTCTGGAACCTGTTCGAAACGGACGGCGACGCCCTGTCCGACAACGAACGGGGAATCATGACCGACATTCTCCGCCGCCTGAGCCACGACGTCGAGATGACGGTGCGCCGGCGCCTGGCCGAGAAACTCGCCGCCGACGACAACGCCCCGCCGGAACTGGCGGCCATGCTCGCCAACGACCAGATCGAGGTCGCCTACCCCATCCTGATGGACTGCCGCGCGCTGCGCGACGCCGATCTCGTCGAGATCGTCCGCCACCGCACGCTGCAGCATCAGTTGGCGACCGCCATGCGCGCCGACATCTCCGCCGAGGTCAGCGATGCGCTGGCCAGGCATGGCGGCGAGGACGTGGTGGTTGCCCTGCTGGAGAACAGCAGCGCGCAGATCTCCGAAGTGCTGTTGGAGCACCTGGTGGCCGAATCGGAGCGCGTCGACCGGTATCAGAAGCCGCTGCTGCGCCGGCCGGATCTTCCCAAGCCACTGGCCAAGCGGATGTACGCCTGGGTTTCAGCGGCGCTGCGCCAGTACATCCTGGACAACTACAAGTTCGACCAGGCCGCGCTGGACGAAACGATGCTGAACGCCATGAACGAGGCGGTGCGCGCCAACAACGGCGAAGACGAGCCACGCGACCCCTCTGAGCGGCTGGTGGAACGGCTCTACAACGCCGGGCAGCTCAACGCGGGATTCGTCTTGAAATCGCTGCGCCAGGGCGAGGTCAGCCTGTTCGAATACGCCCTGGCCCGGCTCTGCGGACTGCGCGTCGAGCTGATGCGGCGGCTGGTCTACGAACCGGGCGGCGAGGCCTTCGCCATTGCCTGCCGGGCGCTGGAGATGGATCGGCAGGTTTTCCTGACCATGTATGATCTGACGCGCGCGGCGCGCGGCTCGCTCACGCGCAGCCACTCGGAGGAACGCCAGCGTCTGCACGACCTCTATCACGACATCTCGTTCGAATGCGCGCTCGCCGTCGTGCGCCGCTGGCGCCAGGATCCGGACTATCTGGCAGCGCTGAACCAGCTCGCCCACCAGAAGTAGGCCGGCCGCCCACGCCTTTACACGCCGGGTCCGCCGCGCAATATAGCGGACTGGACCTGAGCAATCGGAAGGGCGAACCATTGATCGACCCGTTCGGCAGAACGATCAGCTATCTCCGCGTCTCCGTGACGGACCGCTGCGATTTCCGCTGCGTCTACTGCATGTCGGAGAACATGACCTTCCTGCCCAAGTCGGAAGTGCTGAGCCTGGAGGAACTGGATACCCTCTGCTCGGCTTTCGTCGCCAAGGGCGTACGCAAGCTGCGCATCACCGGCGGCGAGCCGCTGGTGCGCCGCGATGTCATGACCCTGTTCCGCAATCTCGGCCGGCATCTGGAAAGCGGCGCGCTCGAGGAGCTCACGCTGACCTCGAACGGCAGCCAGCTTCACCGCTTCGCCGACGAACTCGCCGCCATCGGTGTACGGCGCGTCAACGTCTCCATCGACACGCTGGACCCCGAGAAATTCGAGCGCATCACGCGCTGGGGCAAGCTGGACAAGGTGCTGCGCGGCCTGGAGGCGGCGCAGAAGGCCGGGCTGCACGTGAAGATCAACACCGTGGCGCTGAAGGGCGTCAACGAGGACGAGATTTCCTGCATGGTCGACTGGTGCGGCCGCCACGGCCACGACCTCTGCCTGATCGAAACCATGCCGCTGGGCGACATCGACGGCGACCGCACCGACCAGTATCTGCCGCTTTCCATGGTCCGGGCGCGCCTGGCGCAGGACTGGACGCTGCAAGACACCGACTACAAGACCGGCGGCCCTGCCCGCTACACCGTGGTGAAGGAGACCGGCCAGCGGCTGGGCTTCATCACCCCGATGACCCACAATTTCTGCGAGAGTTGCAACCGGGTGCGGCTGACCTGCACCGGTACGCTCTACATGTGCCTTGGCCAGGAGGATGCGGCCGATCTGCGGGCGCCGCTGCGCGCCGACCCGAGCGGCAATGCTCTCGACCAGGCCATCGACGAGGCCATCGCGCGCAAGCCGAAGGGCCATGATTTCATCATCGACCGCCGCCGCGCCGCGCCTGCGGTCGGCCGGCACATGAGCGTCACCGGCGGCTGAACCCGGGCCGTTTGACGGCGACGCGCCCATCGCGGGCATGTATCTTGCTGAAATTCCTGTGCGGATCGTGCGCTGTGCCAGCAGGGCACAGGGCGCGCCGCGCCTGAACGCAGACGCCCGGGGTCCCAACGCGCCATGATCGCGCGCCGCATCATACCGAAGTTCCTCTCGGTGACGGAAAACGTCAGCCGGGGCATGACCGTTGCCGGTCTCGCCCATGGCGCGGCGCTCGGCGTTCTGATCGTGGCCGCGCCGCAGCTCTTCGACCGCGATCTCGACCGTTTCGCGCCGCCGATTTCGATCCAGATCTTCGAGGGCGTCTACCAGCAGCCCGAGCCGCAGAACGTGCTGCGCATCGAGCCGGACCTGCCCGCGGCGATCCCTGTGGAGACCGCGATCGAATCCAGCGACCCCGATCCGCCCGAAGACGCAGTCGCCAGGCCGGAGAATGCGCCCGAGATCGCGCTGCCCGATGTACGCCCGGCCGCGATCGAGGCCGCCCGCCGCGCGCCCCGTCCGGCCGATGCCGGTGCCGCCCCCGAGCCGGCCGCGCCGGGCGACGTCGCCCTGATCTACGAACGCGGCGCGCCGCTGACCCCGGACGAGGAGAGAGGCGAGAGAGAGACACCTGACGCATCGCGCCTGCAGGACCGCGAGCGGCTGCCCGAGGACGCACGCGCGATCGAGGCCGAGATCCGCCGCCTGGAGGCGATGAAGGCCCAGGCCGTGGTCGAACAGAAACTCGCCGCCGCCCGCAAGCAGGAGGCGGCGGCGCGCGACGCCGAGGAGCGGCTGGCGGCCATGCAGCGCCGGCTCGAGCGGCTGCAGATCGCCAAGGCCGAAGCGCGCGTGCCCAGGATCGAGCCGCCCGACCGCGCGACCCCGGAAGCCCCGCGCCAGATCGCACAGGATGCGCGTACACGCGCCACCGTCACACCGGATGCGGCGAAGCCGGAGAAGGCGGCGGAGGTCCTGGAACGCTCCGAGAGGCGCGAAAAGCAGGATGACGCACTGACACCGGCTGAACGGGAAAGGGCGCGCCAGGCCGTCGAGCGTTATCGCAAGGCCGCCGAGGAAGGCATTCCCGCCGCGGAGATGAACCTCGCCCGCGCCCTCGACCGCGGTGATGGCGTCGAGAAGGATCGCGCCAGGGCCCGCTCAATCATGGAGAACCTCGCCGAGAAGGGCTACGAGCCGGCCCAGATCGAACTGGCGAAGAAGCATCTGACCGGCGATGGCGTGGAGGAGAGTCGCAAGAAGGCCTACATCCTGCTGAAGAACGCTGCGGAGGAGGACAACGTGGTCGCCCGCCGCGCGCTCAGGGCGCTGCGCGACGAGATGAGCCTGGAGGAGCGCCAGCAGGCGGAGCGGGAGGCAGCCGACCGGCGGCGGAAGCTCGAGCAGCAGCGCCCGGAGAAGCGCCTGCCGCCGGCGCGCCAGAAGGCGCTGGACGAGAACCTGCGCGAGGCCGTCGACCGCGGGAATATCGGCAAGATGGAGACGCTGCTTCGCGCCGGCGCCGATCCCAACGCCATCGACGCTTCCGGCCGGGACGCCATTATCGCCGCCGCCTGGCGCGGACGCGAAATGGTGGTGGAGTTCCTGATCGAGAAGGGCGTCGACATCGACACCGTCGACCTGGATGGCCGCACCCCGCTTGCATGGGCCGCCATCAATGGCTACGTGCATATCGTCGAGGATCTGCTGGCCCACGGCGCCGACCCGAACGCCCGCGACGACACGGGCACGACACCGCTGATCCGTGCGGCGTGGAACGGCCACTTCGAGGTTGCCGAAACGCTGCTCAACGGCGGCGCGAACCCCTTGATCGAGGATCGGCAGGGCAAGACCGCGCTCGACCGGGCGCAGGAAGAATCCTGGCCCCGCGTGGTCCGGCTTCTGGAAGGACGCATCTCGGCCAACTGAACCGGCGCAAGATCGGGAGTTGATGATGGAAGAGTTGCTGCAGACGGACTACGTCCCGGTAGGCGAGGCATTGCTCCGCGTCCTGGCCGCCGCCGGCTGCGGGTTCATCCTGGGCCTCGACCGGGAACTGAAGAAGAAGCCGGTCGGCCTGCGCACCTACATGCTCGTCGCGGTCGGCGCGGCCGCCTTCACCATCGCGGGCATGGAACTCGCTCACCAGGATGCGCCGGTCAACAACCGGATCGATCCCGGCCGCGTCATCGAAGGCATTATCGGCGCCTTCGGCTTCCTCGGCGCCGGCGCCATCATCAAGTCCGGCGAGGACCGGCTGTCAGGCATGGCCAGCGGCGCCGCCACATGGGTGACCGGCTCGATGGGCGTGGCCTGCGGCCTCGGCCTGTTCTGGCTGGCCCTGCCGCTGGCTGTGGGCGCCGCAGCCGTCCTGTTCGTCCTCGAGTTCATCCAGGGCCGGACCGAAGCGATGAAGAACCCCAATTACCGCAAGGCCGGCGGCAAGCACTTCCGCTAGGTGAACCGGGCCGCCAGCTTTTCCGACGCTGCGTCGAGTATGTCGTCCTGCTTGGAGAAGCAGAAGCGCACGAAGTTCGACGGCGCCTCCGCGCCGGCATAGAAGGCGCTGACCGGCACCGCGGTGACGCCGGCCTCCTTCGTGATCATCTCGCAGAACGCGACGTCGCCGTCGGTGAAGCCCAGCCCCCGGATATCGGCGTTCAGGAAGTACGTGCCCTGACAGGTCGCGGGTTCGAATCCGGCGGCCACCAGCCCCTCGGCAATGCGGTCGCGCTTGGCCTGCATCACCGCCGCCAGGCCGGCGAAGTAGCTGGCTTCCTTTTCCAGGCCGTAGGCGACGGCGCGTTGCAGGTTGGGCGGTGTGGTGAAGGTCAGGAACTGATGCGCCTTGGCGATGCGCTGCAGCAGTTCCGGCGCCGCGGTGGCGTAACCGACCTTCCAGCCGGTCAGCGAGAACGTCTTGCCGGCCGACCCGATCTTGACCGCCCGGTCGCGCATGCCCGGCAGGGTGATCAGCGGAATGTGCGCCAGCCCGTCGAAGACGATGTGCTCATAGACCTCATCGCAGACGGCGTAGGCGTCATGGGCCAGAACCAGTTCGGCGATCAGATCCAGCTCCGCACGGCTGAACGCCTTGCCCGCCGGATTGAGCGGGTTGTTAAGCAGGATCAGCTTGGTCCTGTCGGAGAACGCGGCGCGCAGCCGGTCTTCGGGCAACTTCCAGTCAGGCGGCGACAGGCGCACCAGCTTCGGGACGCCGCCCGCCCGGCGGATCATGGGCAGATAGGAATCATAGAGCGGCTCGAAGCAGACGACCTCGTCGCCCGGCTCGATCAGCGCCAGAAAGCATGCGGCCAGCGACTCTGTCGCGCCCGACGTGACCATCGTCTCCGCCTGCCAGTCGACGTCCAGGTCATAGAACCGCTTCCCGTGGGACGCCACGGCCTGGCGCAGTTCCGGCACGCCGAGCATCGGCGGATACTGGTTGGGCCGGTCTTCCAGCGCCTCGGCGGCGACGCGCCGGACGTCCTCCGGACCGTTGTCGTCCGGGAAGCCCTGGCCGAGATTGATCGAACCGTGCTGCATGGCCAGACGGCTCATCAGTTCGAATACGGTCACCCCGTACTCGCCGAGGATCGAGTTGCCTTGTTTCATGTCAGTGTCTTGCAGGTCTGCTTGTCATGGGCGTGCGGTCGAGCGCGGCACATAGCACGCGGTAGAGCTTTCCGACATCCGCGCTGAGAAAGACCGAGGAGAGCAGCCCCTGGCTGTCTGCCTCGTCCACTGCCTGCAGCAGGGATTCGTACTCGTTGACGTACATGTCCACGTGACGGCGGAACTCGCCGTCTTCGGCATACGCACGGGCGATCCGCTTGCGCTGGCCGCGCTCGGCCAGCCGGCGGGCGAACAGACCCCGGTCCCCCTTGCGGAAGGCGCGCCATTGCCGGTCGTCGACCGTGTCGCCGAGCATCGCATGCATGTCCACGGACAGTGAATGCAGACCTTCCGAGACCATGGCCGCGGAGCGCAGGAAGCGCTTGTCGCGGTCGAGCCGGATGTCCTCGCGGACGCGCCGCGCCGCATCCGCGGCCTTCTCCGCCGCCGACTGCAGCTTGTCCGCCTGCCCTTCGAAAGCGCGGGCGGCCAGTCCGGACTGGATGGTCACGGCCTGGGACGCGCCGGCGACGGCTGTCGCCTGCTCGCCCAGAAGGCGGCGCGCCCGGTCCGCCGCCTTCTCTGCGAGCGACACGGACTCGGCGAATGCCTCGCGCTGGCGGGTCATCGCCGTGTCCGACTTCTCAGCCGTCTCGGTCAGCGCCCGGCCCGCCTCACCGGTGCGCTCGACCTCCTCGGTCATGGCGCGGACCGTCGCGACCAGATCCTCGTTCAGCCTGGCCGAGGCGGCGCCGAGCGTCTCGATCCTGGTTTCGAAGGCCTCCGATTTCTGCTGCAACTCGGACAGCGCCACGGCGACAGTCCCGGTCAGTTCCCGGCCGCCTTCCACCGCGCTCTCGCGCATCGCCTGCAGCCGCCTGGCCTCCGCCTCGAAGCCGGCGCGCAGTGTCTCCGCCGCGCGTGTCGCCGCTTCCTCGGCCTCCGATACGGCGGCCAGGCGCGACTGAAGCAGGGCTTCCAGTTCGCTGCCGCGCTCACCCAGCGTCGCCGCGACCTGCTCGCTCCGCTCCACCTGCGCCTCCAGACGGCGGGTCACCTGTTCGGCGCTGGCCCCTGCGGCCTCGCCGGCATTGACGAAGGCGGACATCCGAGCCCGGGCCTGCTCCAGTTCTCCGGCCAGACGCTGGGCATTTGCGGTGACTGCCTTGGCCAGCCGCTCGTGCTCGGCCGCGAAGGCGTCCCGCTCCTCCGACAGGCGCCGCGCCCGCTCCAGGCTTTCCTCGGACGTCCGGACAAGATCTTCCCGCATCGACGCGCTGGCGTCGGCCAGCCGCCCTGCGGCGATCTCCACCTCGCCGGCCTTGGGCAGGGCCGCGGCCATGGCGCTCGCGGCCTCCTCCATCGCGGCGCTGGCGGACTTCGCGGAGTTCTCGCCGGAATTCGCCGCTTCGGCAATGCGCTCCGCCGTCCGCTCGAGCATGGCCTGGGACGCCTGATTGCGGTCGGTGAGCGCCTGCATCTGCCGCGCGATCGCCTCCGCCTTTTCCAGATTCGCATTGGCGGCGCCGTCGGCCGTGGCGCTGAGCGCGGTGGCCCTGAGTTCGATCTCGTCGGCTGCGCCGAGAACCCGGCCGGAAACCGCGCCGGCCCGCTCGTCCAGCCCGTCGATCTCCTGCTGCAGCCGGGCGGTCAGATCCATGATCCGGTCGCGCACGCGCTCGGCCTCCTCGGTCAGAGCGCCGCTGCCGACCTCCAGGCTTTCGGCGGTGATACGGGCGAGCTCGCTCGCTTCGGTGACCTTCCGGGCAAGGCCCGAAAGCGATGCCGAAAGCGCCTCGTCCGCGCCGCCGGCATGTTCCTGCAGCCGTTCCAGCACCCCTGCAATGCGGTCGCCCTCGCCCGCCAGACGGCCGGCGGCCTCGGTCATCTGCCGCTGCATGCCGTCGGCGGTCTCGCCCAGGCGGCTTCCGTTCTCCTCCAGCGACTGCGCCGTCCGGTCGCCAAGCTCGGCGATGCGCACGATCTCGCGGCCCAGCACGGCGGATGAATCGGTGACATCGCTCAGCAGGGCACGGACATCGCGCGTGCGTTCCTCGGCCCGTTCGGCGCCGGCGCCGGCGGCGGCGTCCAGACTGGCGACAGCCGCTTCCAGTTCGCCGATCCGCTCAGCCAGCCGCCCGGCGGCGCCGTCCGCCGTGGCCGCCGCCGCCGACAGTTTCAATTCCAGTTCGGCCGCGGCACCGCTCAGATTCTCGCCCAGCTCCGAGCTGATCTTCTGCAGGCCCGTTTTCTCCGTCTCCAGGCTGCCGATAGCGCTCCGGGTTTCGTCCACTGCCCGCTGGAGTCCGCCGACGACGCCTTCCAGTCTGGCTGCTGTCTCCCCGTCCAGGCCCTCGGCCAAGGCGCGGAGTCGGCCGGCCATCCCTTCCAGTCC
Source organism: Rhizobiales bacterium NRL2 (assembly GCA_001664005.1). NCBI lineage: Bacteria > Pseudomonadati > Pseudomonadota > Alphaproteobacteria > Hyphomicrobiales > Rhizobiales bacterium NRL2. The sequence continues at coordinate 2,426,710 of CP016093.1, read as the reverse complement.
CTCGGTGCGGTCGCGCCAGAGATCCACGAACACGCCGAAGGCGTCTTCCGTCTCCCGCGCCTGCGCGCCGAGCCGCCCCTCGACCGCAACCAGCCGTTCCGCCGAGAGCGCAGCGCGCTCCTCCAGACGGCCCGAAGCTTCCTCAAGGTCCCCCGAGCGCGCGGTCAGTTCCGCGGTCACCGCCCGGCTGCGTCCCTCCAGGACTTCCAGGTTCTCCTCGATGCTGTGGCGGATCGCGGCGGCCAGATCCCGCACCTGACCATCCAGCGTCGACATGTTCTCGCCCGCCCCGCCCACGGCCTGCTCGATATCCTTGAGCAGAAGGGCCAGTTCGGCGACCGATTCCGACAGCCGCGCCGAGGCCCGGTCGGATGCGCCCGTGGCCTCGTCCACCGTCGCCCGCATGGCTCCCGTCCGGCTCTGAAGGTCGGACATGAAGGCCGACAGATCATCCGACAGACTGGCGAAGGATCCGCCCGCCGCCGACGTCGCATGCTCCACCCGGTCGGCGACCTGTTCCAGGCGTTCGGCCGCCCCCTGTTCCGCGGCCAGCGCCGCCGCGGCAATCCGCGCCGCGATGTCTTCCAGTTCGCCGGTGCGCAGGGTCACGACGTCACCCAGTTGCGCCAGACGCTCGTCGACACGGTCGCCGGCGCTCAACAAGGACAGCGCCGCACCTTCGATCGACTCCACGGACTGCCGGGCGCGTTCCTCGCTGCCTTCGGCGCCGCGGGCAACCTCGTCGAGCGCCTCGCCCAGGCTGCGGACGGCGTCCTGGCCGCGTTCCGCCAGGTCCCGCAGACCGGCATCGCTGCGCGCCGCTTCCAGCCCGACTTCCTCCAGCGCGGCAGACAGTTCGGCTACGCGCGCCGACAGCCGCGCCGACGTCTCCCGTCCCTTCTCCCCGGAGGCCTCGGTGCGCTGCTCCAGGAAGGCGATCTGCTTCTCCAGGTCGCGGGCGGTCCCGGCGAGGCCGCCGGAGACCGCGGCCAGCCGTTCGGCCGACCGCTCCGTGGCCGCTTCGGCAAAGCTGGCGACCTCCCGCACGCGCTCCTCCAGGCCGGCCATGCCTTCCTCGACGACGCCCGACAGATGCGAAACGGTGGCGTCGATCCGCTCCTGCGCGGTGGACAGCCTGATGTCGGCGGCTTCGATCTGCCGGCCCGCAGCGGCGAAGGCCGCGCCGGCTTCGGTCACATGCGCTGCGGCGCCTTCGGAGCGATCTGCAGTCGCGGACGCCGTCTCGCCCGCCGCCTCGGCATGCTCGCGGAACAGGTCGACCGCGGCCCGGGCCTGTTCGACCGCGGCCAGCAGCGCCTGCTCCGCTTCGCCGGCGCCGACATTGACGCTGTCTAGAGAGCCCGCCAGTTCGGCCATCCGCCGGTCAACGCGGCCTGCCGCCTGATCGGACGCCCGAATGGCCCCCGATGCCAGTTCGCCCAGTTCCTCGAGCCGCTCCCGCGTGGATTGATCCAGATCGCCGATCAGGGTGCGGATCTCGCCGGCAGCGGTGCGCACCCGAATCAGGCTGTCGTCGACGCCCTTGCCGACCGCTCCGGACTGATCCGCCGTCCGCGCCATCTCCTGGGAAAGCGCCTCGATCCTGGCCTTGAGATCCTGGGTGGCGCCCGCAATACGGCGCACCGTCTGGTCGCTCTCTTCGCGCAGACGCCCCAGCGGCTGATCGATGGAATGGCCGATCTGCTCCGCCCTTCTGGCCACGATTTCAACGGTTTCCCCGGCCGCCTTCACCTTGGATTCCAGGGCGGCGCCGATCTCCGCCGTGCGCCGTTCGGCCAGTGCCACAGTCGCGCTCAGATTGCCGCTCTCGGTCCGGCCCAGTTCACGCACCCTTTCGCCGACGCGCTCGAACTCCGCCAGCAGCCGGTTCTGTTCCGCCAGAGCATCGCTCAGCAGCGCGGAGACATCGTCGGCCCGGCCGCCGGCGGCAGCGGCGTTGCGCGACAGCGCCTCTGCCCCCGCGCCGATGCGGGAGTCCAGGGATTCCACGCGGGCGAGCGCATTGGACAGTTCCGACTCGACGGTCTGGCTCAGTCGGCGCAGCGAGAGCGCCACGGCGTTCAGTTTCGCCTCCGCCTCGGCGTTCGGACCGCTGATGTCCGACAGCACTTCCAGAAGGGCGGCGCGGCTGCGGCCCGCCTCGACGCTGCGCCAGTAGAGGAAACCGGCGAGCCACAGGAACAGCGGCGGCGTGAAGGCCGCCAGCACCAGCAGCGCCACTTCGTGCGGCAGCATCAGGCCGAGCGAGCCGAAGCCCACCGACCAGGCGATGTAGCGCCAGACCAGGATCGCCCAGACGACGGTCGCACCGCCAAGGACCACGGCGGTGACGCGCCGGACCCTGCCGATATCCGCGGCCGCAGCCTCGTCCGCCGCCTCCGCGCGAACCGCTTCCTCTTCCGAACGTCCCGACCATTTCAGCAGCATCGGTTCAGTCTCCTTCGGCGGTGTCGCCCGGCGGCAGGCTCGCGGCGCGGTCCGCATGCTCCTGCAGGATCGAAATCAGTTCCGCGGCGTCCAGCGGCTTGGCCAGATAACGGTTCATGCCTGCGTCCATGCAGCGCGAGACATATTCGTCGCCCGGATGGGCCGTCATCGCGATGATCGGAATGGCGCCGGCGGTGCCGGGCATCTGCCGTATGGCGCGGGTCGCGCTCAGTCCATCCATTTCCGGCATCTCGACGTCCATCAGCACGAGGTCATAGGGCAGCGTGCGCAGCGCCTGCAACGCCTCGCGTCCGCCGCCCGCGACCACGGCCTCATGGCCGGAAATCTCGACGATCGAGGCCGCCAGCTTCTGGTTCACAGCGACATCGTCGACGACCAGAACGCGCAGGCGCGCGCCCGGGGCGGCAACGGTCCGGCGCGGACGGGCGCTCTCGTCCGGCGCTTCGGCCGGCCCGCCCGCCAGCGCCCGGTGGAATCGGGCGCGGCGCACCGGCTGCAACAGCCGTGCATCGAACAGGGCGTCTTCATCCTCCGGCACCGCCTCGACAACGCCCACCGGCACGGTCAGGACCAGCCGGCAGTTCTTCGGGGCGGCATCCGCCCGCACACGCCGCGCCAGATCCCCCGCGCCGCCCCTCACGCGCCAGTCGATCACCGCAACCGGATCGCCGCCGGCGGCCCGCAGGCAGCGGAGTCCCTCCGCCGGATCGTCCGCTGCCCGCACCGTCGCGTTCCAGCATTCGGCATAGCGGGCGGTAACGTCGCGCACCACGCCGGACGGACCGACCAGAATCACCTCGACGCCATCCAGGGAGTCGGGCGCCTGCGCCTGCTTGCCGGATCGTATGGGCAGGTCGACGCGGAAGGTCGAACCGCCGCCATCCTCGCTTTCGACCGAGATCTCGCCGCCCATGGCGTCCACCAGGCGGCGCGAGATCGCGAGCCCCAGTCCCGTGCCGCCGAACCGCCTGGAAATGCCGCCCGCCTGGCTGAACGGGCGGAACAGGCGGGGCAGAACGTCGGCGGGAATGCCGATGCCGGTATCGGTGACTTCCAGACGCAGCATGGCGCGCGACTGCGGCGCCAGCGTCGCCGTCAGCGTCACCGAGCCCTCCTCGGTGAACTTGATCGCATTGCTGAGCAGGTTGAGCAGCACCTGGCGCAACCGCCCGGCGTCGGCGGTCAGGATGTCCGGCACGTCCGGGGCGATGTAGCTGGCCAGTTCGAGCCCGCTGGATTGCGCCCGTTCCGCCATCAGGCCGACGGTCCCTTCGATGGTCCGGGCCAGTTCGAAGGGACTGTCGTCCAGTTCCACCCGGCCCGATTCGAGCTTGGTCAGGTCCAGGATGTCGTTGATCAGATTGAGCAGAGCATCCGCCGATTCCTTGATGATGTCGGCGTAGGAGCGCTGTTGCGGGCCGAGCTTCGTGCCCTGCAGCAATCCGGTCATGCCGATGATGCCGTTCATCGGCGTGCGGAGTTCATGGCTGATGGTGGCGAGGAATTCGGATTTGGTGCGGTCGCCGGCCTCCGCCGCCTGCCGGGCGGCCTCCGCCGAACGGTGCGCCGCCTCCAGCCGTTCGATCAGGTCCGTGTTCTGGAACCGGAGCGAGAAGGACTCCCTGAACCGCTTGTTGAGGATGCGCAGCCAGCCCAGCAGCACCGCGAAGCCCAGCAGACCCATGGCAGCCGTGGCGACGCCGAGTTCGTCACCCGTCAGCGCGAGCATGAACAGCAGCGGCGCCACCGTCGGCACGGCCAGCGCGATGAAGGCCGGCGGATAGAGCGCCCTGTGGACGATGGCGGCAAACAGCGAGCCGAAGGTGAGCAGGGCCAGAAACGCCTGATGCGGATAGGAACCGGGGTCGAAATAGCCCGCCAGGCAGGAACCCCAGATCACCCCCACCACAGCGGAAAGCGCGACATACCGCAGGCCCCAGGCCTCGGCGTTCTCCGGCGCAGTGCCTGCCGCATCGAACGCCTTGCGCAGCCGGTCGCCGGCAATCGTGAACAGGGCCGCGCCGACGATCAGGACGATGGTCGGCCAAAGCGCGCGGTCGACGAAGACGGTGCCGAGGATCGCGACCAGAATGAAGGGACTGACCCGCAGCCGGGACGAATCGCGGATCAGTTCCGCGATCATGGCCGCGCGGATGCGGGAATCGCGGTCGAGGGACGACGAATCGCCCGGGCTTCCCGCCGGCCGCCGCGGCGTCACGTCGACGGCCGAAAGCGCACTATCGCCGATATTCTGCGAAGCGCCGACGCTGTCCATACCGACGCCCACTCCCAAGCGCTGCCCCCTGACCGGTCAAGGTGTCACGACCGGGCGCGAAGGGCAATCTTCCGGGGCGCAGGGGGCCGGCGGCGACTCACCAGGCGGTGTAGCCGCCATCGACGACCATTTCGGCGCCGGTGACGAACCGGCTCTCGTCGGAGGCAAGGTAGACCACGGCGTGGGCGATGTCGGCGGGCTCCCCCAGATGACCGACCGGATGCCGGCTGGCGATGTAGGCCATGACCTGATCGGGTTCGGGACGCTTGTTGACGGCATCCACCACCATGGGCGTCTCGATGTAACCCGGATGGATCGAATTGACCCGGATCGTCAGCCCGGCCTGCGCCGCGTCGACCGCGGCGGACTTGCTCAGCAGGCGGACCCCGCCCTTCGATGCGCAGTAGGCGGCGGTACCGGCATTGCCGACCAGCCCGAGAATCGACGAGATGTTGATCACCGAACCGCCCGGCCGCATGCGCCGGAAGGCGAGCCGCGTGCCGAGAAAGACCGAATCGAGGTTGACCGACTGCACGCGCCGCCACTGGGTGAGCGTGGTCTCCGCCAGAGGCCGGTTCTCACCCAGGCCGGCATTGTTGACCAGCACGTCGAAGCCGCCGAAGGCCTTCTCCGCCTCGTCGGCGACCTCGTCCCAGCGCCCTTCGACGGTGACGTCCTGCGCCAGCGCCAGGGCTTCCCCGCCCGCGTCCGCGATCCCGGCGGCGACGGCTTCCGGCGCCGCCAGATCGGTGACGATCAGGCGGGCGCCCTCGGCGGCGCAGCGCAACGCGGATTCCCGGCCCAGGCCCGAGGCTGCGCCGGTGATCCAGACGACCTTGCGGTCGAGACGGCCCATCTCAGCGAACCGCGCCGGAGGCCTTCAACCGTTCGATCTCATCGGGGGTGAAGCCCCACTCGGTCAGCACCTCGTCGGTATTCTGCCCCGGATCGGGCGCGACGGTCGGCCGGCCGTTGGGCGTACGGGAGAAGCGCGGCGCGGCGTTCGGCTGCACCACCCCGTCGATGTCGATGAAGGTCTCGCGCGCCTTGTTGTGCGCATGCTCCGGCGCCTCGTCCATGTCCAGGACCGGCGCGTAGCAGACGTCGGAACCTTCCATGATCTCGGTCCACTCGTCGCGGGTCTTCGTCCTGATGACCTTCCCGAGCTTCTCCGAATATTCGGGCCATCTATCCGGGTTCATCTGCTCCGACATTTCCGCGGGGTCGATGCCGGTCTTCTCGAGCAGTTCGGCGTAGAACTTCTTCTCGATGGAGCCGATGGAGACGTACTTGCCGTCCTTCGTCTCGTAGACGTCGTAGAAATGCGCGCCGGTATCCAGGATGTTGGTGCCCCGCTCCTGCTTCCAGCGCCCGGCCGCCTTCATGCCGTAGATCGCGGTCATCAGGTTGGAGGCGCCGTCGATCATCGCCGCGTCGACCACCTGGCCCTTGCCGGATTCCTTCGCGTCGATCACCGCGGCGAGACAGCCGAAGGCGAGGTAGAGCGCGCCGCCGCCGAAATCGCCGACCAGATTGAGCGGCGGCACCGGCCCGCTGTCGCTGCGCCCGATGGCGTGCAGCGCACCGGTGAGCGCGATGTAGTTCATGTCATGTCCGGCAGCGTGCGCGATCGGCCCGGTCTGGCCCCAGCCGGTGACGCGGCCGTAGACCAGCTGTGGATTGCGCGCCCAGCATTCGTCGGGCCCGAGGCCGAGACGCTCGGTGACGCCCGGACGCATGCCCTCGATCAGGATGTCGGCCTTCTCGACCAGGCTGAGCACCGTCTCCACGCCATCCGAAGTCTTGAGATTCGCCGCCACCGACCGCTTGGAACGGTTGAGCAGATCCCATTTGTTGCTGCCCCGGTCGATGCCGAGATCCGCCGCCTCCTGGCGGTCGATGCGGATGACGTCGGCGCCCAGATCGCCGAACAGCATGCCGCACATCGGCCCCGGGCCGATGCCCGCCAGTTCGACTACCTTGATCCCGCTGAGGGGTCCCTGACCGCGCATGATTCAATCCTCCCCGTGCAAATCACTTGCTGGCCGGAGAGTGCCCGCTAATCGGGGCCCACTCAAGGCGGCTTTCGCGCGCCTCAGACCCGCAGGATGGAACGGCCCGCGTAAATCCCGTCGGGGCCGAGCTGATCCTCGATGCGGAGAAGCTGGTTGTACTTGGCCGTCCGGTCGGAGCGGGCCAGCGAGCCGGTCTTGATCTGGCCGCAGTTGGTGGCGACCGCCAGGTCGGCGATGGTGGAGTCCTCGGTCTCGCCCGAACGGTGCGACATCACCGCGGTATAGGCCGCCGTGTGCGCCAGTTCGACCGCCTCGAGGGTCTCCGAGAGGGTGCCGATCTGGTTGACCTTGACCAGGATCGAGTTCGCAACGTCGCGCGCGATGCCGTCGGCCAGCCGCTCCGGATTGGTGACGAACAGGTCGTCGCCGACAAGCTGGATCTTGTCGCCCAGACGCTCGGTCAGCGCCGCCCAGCCGACCCAGTCGTCCTCCGAGCAACCATCCTCGATGGAAATGATCGGATAGCGGGAACAGAGGTCGGCGTAGTATTCGACGATGCCCTCGGCGTCGAGCGACTTGCCCTCGCCCTTCAGCTCGTAGCGGCCGTTCTCGAAGAACTCGGTCGACGCGGCGTCGAGCGCCAGGAACACGTCCTCGCCCGGCAGATAGCCGGCGGCGGCGATCGACGACATAATGAAACCAAGAACTTCGTCGGCACTTTTCAGAGACGGGGCGAAACCGCCCTCGTCGCCGACATTGGTGTTGTGGCCAGCGTCCTGCAGGCGTTTCCTGAGCGAGTGGAAGATCTCGGCGCCGCAGCGAAGCGCCTCGGAGAAGGTCTCCGCGCCGACCGGCATGATCATGAATTCCTGGATATCGATCGGATTGTCGGCATGGGCGCCGCCATTCAGGATGTTCATCATCGGCACCGGCAGGGTGCGCGCGGAGACGCCGCCGACATAGCGGTAGAGCGGCTGCATCAGCGCGTCGGAGGCGGCCCGCGCCGCGGCCAGGCTGACGCCGAGGATGGCGTTGGCGCCGAGACGCGACTTGTTGGGCGTGCCGTCCAGCTCGATCAGCATGCGGTCGATGGCGAGCTGATCGGTCGCGTCCATGCCGGAGATGGCGGAGAAGATTTCGCCATTGACCGCCTCGACGGCCTGGCGCACGCCCTTGCCGCCATAGCGCTCGTCGCCGTCGCGCTTTTCCACGGCCTCGTAGGCGCCCGTGGACGCCCCCGACGGCACCATGGCCCGGCCGAACCCGCCGGTTTCCAGATGCACCTCGACCTCGACGGTCGGGTTGCCGCGGCTGTCGAGTATCTCGCGGCCGATGATGTCGATGATGGCGGTCATCGGAACCCTCACTATGGCTTGTTGTCTTGTTTTCCTGCTGTCCGGCGGTCAGGCGAAACCGAGGCGCTGCAAGAGGTAAACCAGCAGGGCGAAAATGACAAAGGCGATCATGGGCGCGCGGGCAAAGCGCCACACCTGGCGCCAGTCCGGCGGCCCCTTACGGAAGCGCGGCGGCTCGCGGTGGGGCTGGCGCGGGCGGCGCTCCATCGCCTCAGAGCGACTTGGCGAGCCCGTCGAAACGCTTCAGCGTGGCGATCAGACCCTCGAGCTGGTCCAGCGGCACCATGTTCGGCCCGTCGGACGGCGCGTTGTCCGGGTCCTGATGGGTCTCCATGAAGATCGCCGCAACCCCTACGGCGGCCGCGGCCCGCGCCAGATAGGGCACGAAGCGCCGGTCGCCGCCGGAACTGCCGCCCTGCCCGCCCGGCTGCTGCACCGAGTGCGTGGCGTCGAACACCACCGGGCAGCCGGTCTGCTCGGCCATGATCGGCAGGCCGCGGAAATCGGTGACGAGCGTGTTGTAGCCGAAGCTGGCGCCGCGTTCGCAGACCGAGACGTTGCCGTTGCCGGTGGAGCGGATCTTGTCGACCACGTTGACCATGTCCCAGGGCGCCAGGAACTGGCCCTTCTTCACGTTGATGGCGCATCCCGTCTCGCCGGCGGCCAGCAAGAGGTCGGTCTGGCGGCAGAGAAAGGCCGGAATCTGCAGCACGTCGACATGCGGTGCGACCTCGGCGCACTGGGCCTCGCTGTGAACGTCCGTCAGCACCGGCAGGCCGATATCGCGGCGGATCTCGTCGAAGATCGCCAGCGACTTCTCCAGTCCCAGGCCACGCCTGCCCTTCAGGCTGGTGCGGTTGGCCTTGTCGTAGCTGGTCTTGTAGATCACCGGCACGTCGAGCCGGCGGCCGATCTCCCGGATCGCCTCCGACATCTTCAGCGCGTGATCCCGGTCCTCGAGCTGACAGGGGCCCGCGATGATGACGAGCGGCAGGTCGTTGCCCATCTCCACCGCCCCGGCGGTCATCCGGCCCGGTGTCGGCGTCTTCGCGGTATCCGCCATGTCGTTGTTCCTAGACCAGTCGCGACTGCTTCACGGCCGCCTCGATGAAGGAGGCGAACAATGGATGTGGCTCGAAGGGCCGCGATTTCAATTCGGGATGGAACTGCACGCCGATGAACCAGGGATGGTCGGACAGTTCCACGATCTCCGGCAGGCGGCCGTCCGGCGACAGGCCGGAGAAGATCATGCCGTTCGCCTCCAGCGCCTCGCGGTAGTTGATGTTGACCTCGTAGCGGTGGCGGTGCCGTTCGCTGATCGAGCGGCTGCCGTAGATTTCCGCGACGCGGCTGCCGTCCTTCAGATCGCATGGATAGCGCCCGAGGCGGAGCGTGCCGCCCATGTCGTCCTTGCCCGTGCGCCGCTCCTTCTGACCGCCCTCGCGTTCCCATTCGGTCATCAGGCCGACCACGGGGTCCTGGCACGGGCCGAATTCTGTCGTGTTGGCATCGTTGAGGCCGACAAGGCTCCGGGCGGCCTCGATGACCGCCATCTGCATGCCGAAGCAGATGCCGAAATACGGCACCTGGCGGGTGCGGGCGAACTGCGCCGCGCGCATCTTCCCCTGCGCGCCGCGCTCGCCGAAGCCGCCGGGGACCAGGATCGCGTTGACGTCCTCCAGGCGCTGTACCGCGCCCTCGTCGGTCTCGAAGACCTCGGAATCCAGCCACTCCACGTCCACGCGGACATTGTTGGCGATGCCGCCATGGCGCAGCGCTTCGGCCAGCGACTTGTAGGCATCGGGCAGGCCCACATACTTGCCGACGATGCCGACCTTAACCGCGCCCTCCGGGTTGCCGACCCGCTCACCGATCAGGCGCCAGCGGCTCAGATCGGGCTCGTCGATGGAATCCAGACGGAAGTGGTTCAGCACCTCCACGTCCAGCCCTTGGGCGTGGAACATGATCGGCGCGTTGTAGATGTTGTCGATATCCGGCGCCTGGATGACGGCCTCCGGCCGGACATTGCAGAACAGCGCGATCTTGCGCCGCTCACCTTCCGGAATGCCGGTCTCGCAGCGGCAGACCAGCATCTCCGGCTGAATGCCGATGGAGCGCAGTTCCTTCACCGAGTGCTGGGTCGGCTTGGTCTTCAGCTCGCCAGCGGCGCGGATGAAGGGCACCAGGGTGAGGTGCACGAACATGGCCCGGTCGCGGCCGAGTTCCTGGCCCAGCTGGCGGATCGCCTCCAGGAACGGCAGGCTCTCGATATCGCCCACCGTGCCGCCGATCTCGACCAGGACGAAGTCATGGCCCTCGGTGCCCGCCAGGATGAATTCCTTGATGGCGTCCGTGATGTGCGGGATCACCTGCACCGTGGCGCCCAGATAGTCGCCGCGCCGTTCGCGCTCGATCACGGTCTGGTAGATACGGCCGGTGGTGACGTTGTCGGCCTGGTTGGCCGCGACGCCGGTGAAACGTTCGTAGTGACCCAGATCCAGGTCGGTCTCGGCCCCGTCCTCGGTGACGTAGACCTCGCCATGCTGGTAGGGGCTCATGGTCCCCGGGTCGACGTTGATATAGGGGTCCAGCTTGCGAAGCCGTACCGTATAGCCGCGGGCCTGCAGCAGCGCGCCCAGAGAGGCGGATGCCAGTCCTTTGCCGAGTGAGGAAACCACGCCGCCGGTGATGAAGATGAACCGCGTCATGGACCTTCCTTCTATCGGAAAACGCGCAGGCGACAAAGCGCCGATCCGCGGACCGGCGCAAGCCGCAGGAAAACCGGCGGATTAATCGGATTGCGGGACGGCCGGGCCTTCGGGCTGCGCGGGCGCGGCAGGGGCCTGCTGCTGCACCGGTTGGTCGAGAATCGATCCCGATTCGTCCTTGCCCCCGACCAGGATGGCCAGGATGATCGACGTGGCGATGAACATCGCCGCCAGCACCGCCGTGGTCCGCGTCAGCAGATTCGCCGTGCCCCGGCCGGACATGATGCCGCCCATGCCGCCGCCCGATCCTCCGCCACCGATGCCGAGCGCACCGCCTTCGGACCGCTGCATGAGGATGACGCCGACCATCGCGATGGCGATCAGGACGTGAATGACGGTGATGATGGTAAGCATGGGCTGCGGGAATTCCGGGCTGACTTGGGGCTGGGGCGGCTTTTACACACTATCAGATCGGATGCAATGCCCGGCTGGTCAAGCGGCAGGCATCAGGCCTTCGCCGCCGCGGCGATGGCGAGAAAATCCTCGGCCTTCAGACTGGCCCCGCCGACCAGCGCGCCGTCAACCCCGTCGACCGCCAGCAGCGCCCCGGCATTGTCGGGCTTGACGGAACCGCCATAGAGAATGCGCAGGTCGTCGGGGAAGAAATCCTCGGCGACCGTGCGGATATGCCGATGCACATGGGCCACGTCCTCGGCCGTCGGCGTGTGTCCGGTACCGATCGCCCAGACCGGTTCGTAGGCGATCACCGCGTTCTCCCGCGTCGCCCCCGACGGCATTGACCCCCGGAGCTGGTGCGAGAGCACGAGTTCGGTTTCCTCGGCCTGCCGCTGCGCCTCGGTCTCGCCGATGCAGACGATGGCGACGAGTCCCGCCTCCAGCGCGGCTTCGGCCTTGGCGCGGATCAGGTCGTCGTCCTCGCCGTGGTCGATGCGCCGTTCCGAATGGCCGACGATGACATGGCTGCAGCCGATGTCCTTCAGCATCCAGGCGGAGATGTCGCCGGTGTGCGCGCCCTTCTCGGCGATGTGGCAATCCTGGCCGCCCAGCGCCACGCGGTCGCGGATCCCGGCTTCCTCCAACGCCCGCGCCATGACCTGGATCAGCGTCGCCGGCGGACAGATCAGAAGTTCGGCCCCGCCGGCGCGTCCGATATCATCCGCCAGCGCCCTGACCTGCGCCGCGGCGTCAGCGGCAAGTCCGTTCATCTTCCAGTTGCCGGCAATCAGCATCACCATACCCCCTGCTGGATCCATATGGAGTGCATAGCGCGGATCGCGCCCGAGGTCACCCGTCGCAAGGGCGCGCGGCGGTTGCGGGGCGCGCGGGGCGCGACTAATGTCCGCCAGCCGAATTCCAAGCGCGGAGCCGCGAGACAGCACCATGATGCAGAAGACGCAAAAGGGCATGGCCAAATGGGTCGTCCGGGCCCTGCTGGTCCTCCTGATCCTCAGCTTCGCGCTGTGGGGTCTGAACGACTTTGTCGGAACGGCCCCGAATGCCCCGGTGGCCACCGTCGGCGACCGCGAGATCGAGAGCCAGCGCTTCGTCAACGAGGCGCAGCGGCGGATCCAGTTTCTCTCCCAGCAGCAGAACCGGCCCATCGACCCGGAACTCGCCATTCAGATCGGGCTCTACAATCAGGTCCTTTCGGGGATGGTCGACAACGCGGTTCTGGCCGAGGAAGCCGAGGAACTCGGTCTTGGCGTGACCGACGATGCAGTGGCCATCGAGATCCGCAACGACCCGGGGTTCACGGGCCCGACCGGGAACTTCGACCGCTTCCGCTTCGAGGAAATCCTGCGCCGCGCCGGCTTTTCCGAGGGCGAGTTCGTCGAGAACATGCGGCAGGACATGCTGAACCGGCAGATCGAGTCGACCATGACCGCGGGTCTGGCCCAGGGGCCCGCCCCGATGGCGCGCGCCATCCTGGCCTGGCAGCTCGAAAGCCGCGACCTGCGTATCCTCAGGCTGCCCAATGATGCCCTGGCGAGCGCGCCGGAGCCGGACGAGGCCGCATTGCGGGCCTATCACGAGGCCAACCCCGCCCCCTTCACTGCGCCGGAGCGCCGTTCGGCCCGTATCATCCTGGTGCGGCCGCAGGATCTGGCCGAGAACATCGAAGTCTCCGAAAGCGAGATCGAGGAATCCTACCAGGCCCGGCTGGCGGAGTTCACCCGCCCGGCCAGCCGCTCCGTGAAACAGGCGATCTTCGCCGACGAGGCCGCCGCCGCCGATGTGCTGGCGCGGATCAACGAGGGCGTGGCCTTCGACAAGGCCGTGGAGGATGCGACCGGCTCCGCGCCGATCGATGTCGGCCGCGTCGGACCCGGAGATCTGCCCGACCGTGTGGCCGACGCCGCCTTCTCCGCCGCGGAAGGCGAGGTTGCCGGACCGGCGCAGAGCGATTTCGGCTGGCACCTGGTTCACGTCACGGAGGTCACCGAAGAGAACGTCCGGCCGCTCTCCGAGGTGCGGGAAGCCGTGGCGCAGGATCTGAAGCTGGACCGCGCCATCGGCGATCTGGTCGGCATCTCCAATCGCATCGAGGACGAACTGGCCGGCGGCGCGAAGGTCGCCGAGGTCGCCGACATCCTGTCGCTGAAGATGATGGAACTTCCGCCGGTGACCCGCCAGGGCCTGACCCTGGAAGGCGGGAACCCTTCCGAGAGCCTGCCGTCCGCGGCGCTGGAGGAACTGTTCGCCGCCGAACCCGGCGACGACCTGGCGGCGCAGGAACTGGACAACGGCGCGATTCTGCTGGTGCAGGCGATGGAAGTGGTCCCGCCCGCCCTGCAACCCTTCGAGGATGTCCGCGGCGAGGTCGCCGCCGCCTGGCGGCGCGAACAGCTTGCCGAACTGGCTGCCGCCGAGCGCGCGAAGCTGGAACAGCGTCTGGAGGGCGGCGAGAGCCTGGAAGACATCGCCAGCGGCTTCGAGGCCGAGGTCGAGACCGCCGAGGGCGTCACCCGTCAGGCCGGCGCGCCGGACCTGAGCGGCGAACTGCGCGACACCGTCTTTGGCCTGGAGGCCGGCCAGTCGGCGGGCGGCGGCGCCCGCGGCGCACAGGTTCTGGTCACCGTCGACGCGGTCGCGGAGGCGGATGTCAGCAGCAGCGGCGACCGGACCGCAGCCCTCGCCGAAGTGATCGGCGAGTCGTTCTCCGAAGACGTGCGCCAGACCCTGCTGCAGACGCTCCGCGACGAACACGGCGTCTCGATCAACCAGCGCGCCTTCACCAACGCCGTGGACCCCAACGGCATCTATCTCGAACAGTAGCCTGCCATCGGAACCCTTCCATGAGCTTCACGCCGACCCTCGAGGATTTCCGGACGGTCCATGACGAAGGCCGCGGCCAGGTCGTCTACACGGAGATCGTCGCCGACCTGGAGACCCCCGTTTCGGCCTTCATGAAGCTGACCGACGGCCGTCCCAACTGCTTCCTGCTGGAATCGGTGGAGGGCGGCGCGATCCGCGGCCGCTATTCCTTCATCGGCCTGAAGCCGGACCTGATCTGGCGCGCCCACGGCGACAAGGCGGAGATCAACCGCTCCGCGCGCTTCGACCCCGAGGCGTTCGAACCCTGTGCCGAACCGACGCTGGAAAGCTTCCGCAAGCTGCTGGCCGAGATCCACATCGACCTGCCGCCCGAACTGCCGCCGATGTCGGCGGGACTGTTCGGCTACATGGCCTATGACACGGTCAAGCTGATGGAGCGCCTGCCCTCGGGCAACCGCGACGCGCTGGGTGTGCCGGATGCGCTGTTCGTGCGCCCGACGGTCATGGCGATCTTCGACAGCGTGCGCGACATGGTCACGATCGTGACCCCGGTCTGGCCCGAGGAGGGCGTCAGCGCCAGACAATCCTATGCGCGGGCCTGCGAGCGGCTGGCCGACTCGGTGGCCGATTTCGACCGCGCTCTGCCCCACAGCCGCGCAGGCGCCGACGAACTGGCGGAACTGCCGCCGCCGACGTCGAACACCACGCGTGGCGAGTATCACGCGATGGTCGAGAAGGCGAAGGAGTACATCCGCGCCGGCGACATTTTCCAGATCGTGCCCTCCCAGCGCTTCGAGGTGCCGTTCACCCTGCCCCCGCTGGCGCTCTATCGCGCGCTCAGGCGCACCAACCCCTCGCCCTTCATGTATTTCCTCGATTTCGGCGATTTTTCCGTCGTCGGCTCCAGTCCGGAGATCCTGGTCCGCGTCCGGGATGGCCGGATCACGCTGCGCCCGCTCGCCGGCACCCGGCCCCGCGGCGCGACGCCGGCGGAGGACGCGGCGCTGGCCGAGGAACTGCTGTCGGACCCGAAGGAGCTGGCCGAGCACCTGATGCTGCTCGATCTGGGCCGCAACGACGTCGGCCGGGTGGCCAGGATCGGCACGGTCAACGTCACCGAGAAGTTCGTCATCGAACGCTACAGCCACGTCATGCACATCGTCTCCAACGTCGAAGGCGAACTGGACGACGCCCACGACGCGCTCGATGCCCTGATCGGCGGCTTTCCGGCCGGCACGGTTTCCGGCGCGCCCAAGGTCCGCGCGATGGAGATCATCGAGGAACTGGAGAAGGACAAGCGCCACCTCTACGCCGGCGGCATCGGCTATTTCTCCGCCGGCGGGGCCATGGACACGGCGATCGTGCTGCGGACCGCCGTGGTCAAGGACGGGGTGATGCACGTCCAGGCCGGCGGCGGCGTCGTCGCCGACAGCGACCCGGAAGCCGAGTATCAGGAGACGGTGAACAAGGCCAAAGCGCTGATGCGCGCCGCCGAGGAAGCCGTGCGCTTCGCCGCGCGGTCGGGGAACATGCGGTAGAGTTGTCTCACCACACTCCGGCACCCCCGCCCCTGTGCGGGGGTCCGGTGCGGCTTCGCCGCGAGTCAATGAATTGACCGGATGCCCGCACGGAGGCGGGCATGACCTATTTCTCCGGAACCGGAAACGCCTTCGAATACTCTTCCAGCTTCGCCTTCCAGTCCGCCGGCATGGCCTGGGCGGCAATAGCGCCGGGGCCGACATGGCGGATGTGGACGCCGGTCAGCTTGCCGGTGAAACAGACGTCGCCCGCCATGGTGCGGGAAACGAAGTGCAGATCGAAGGACGAGGCGCCCAGCCTGCCCACATGGACGGCGATGTCGATGGCCTGCCCCGCCGGCACGGGCTTCAGGAAATCCATCGAGGCGTGGACCATGGGGGTGCCGGTGCCGCTTTCCGTCTGCATGTCCCGCCAGTGGCGGCCGGTGAGCGTGATGAAGAAATCCTCCGCCGCCTCGACCATGTAATCCAGATAGGTGCCGGTGTAGACGATCCCCGCCGGATCGGAATCCCCCCAGCGGACCAGACGGCGGACGGTGAAGGGCGCGCGCGCGACCACCTGGGGCGTGCGCGGGTCGGGGGTATTGTCTTTCAAGCCGGATTTCCTGTTGCGGCGAGCGGTCGGGCAATGATCCTATCGCCGCCCTCCGGCGGATCAAGGAAAGGCCAACGCGATGGCTGAAGACCAGACCCATTACGGTCCGAACACCACCCTCGGCGTGCAACAGCTCTTCATCGGCGGCCGCTATCGGCCCGGCACGGCCGAGGAGACGTTCGAGACCCTGAATCCGGCGACGAACCACGTGATCTGCGAGGTCGACATGGCCTCGCCCGAGGACGTGGAGGCCGCCGTCGAGGCGGCGCAGGAGGCCTTTCTGACCTGGTCGACGACGCCGGCGCGGGAGCGCGCGAAGGTGCTGCTGCGCGCCGCGGCGATCCTGCGCGAGCGCAACGGGGAACTGGCGCGGCTGGAAACGCTGGACACCGGCAAGCCCATCGCCGAGACCGCCGAGGTCGACGTCATCACCGGCGCCGAGATGCTGGAGTACTACGCCGGCCTCGCGCCCGCCATTCACGGTGAGCACCATGATTTCGGTCCCGATGCCTTCGCCATGGTGCGCCGCGAACCGCTGGGCGTCTGCGCCGGCATCGGAGCATGGAACTATCCGATCCAGATCGCGCTCTGGAAGTCCGCGCCGGCGCTGGCCTGCGGCAACACCATGATCTTCAAGCCCGCCGAGCTGACGCCGCTGTCGGCGCTGAAGCTGGCCGAGATCTATCTCGAGGCTGGTCTGCCACCGGGCGCCTTCAATGTCGTCCAGGGCGACGGCCGGGTGGGCCAGCTGCTCTCCCGCCATCCCGGCATCGCCAAGATCAGCCTGACCGGCGAGGTCGGCACGGGCCGCAAGGTCATGGCCGACGCCGCGCAGACATTGAAGGGGGTCACCCTGGAGCTGGGCGGCAAGTCCCCGCTGATCGTCTTCGACGACGCCGATTTCGACGGCGCGGTCGACTCCGCCATGTCGGCCAATTTCTACTCCGCGGGCGAGGTCTGCTCCAACGGCACCCGCGTCTTCGTCCAGCGCCGCATCTACCGCCGCTTCCTGGAAAGCCTGGAAGACAAGGTCGCTCGCATTCCGCTCGGCGACCCGTTCGACCCGGCGACGAAGATCGGCGCGCTGATCAGCGCCGGCCATCTGGAGAAGGTCATGGGCCATATCGAGGCGGCGCGCCGCTCCAACGCGCTGCACGTCGTGGGCGGCCACCGCCCGGAAGATCCGACCCTCGCCGCAGGCAATTTCGTCCACCCGGCGGTCTTCGCCGAATGCACCGACGACATGAGCTTCGTGCGCGACGAGATCTTCGGTCCCGTCATGGCGGTGCTGCCCTTCGAGGAGGAGCACGAGGTCGTCGCCCGCGCCAACCACACGCCCTTCGGACTGGCCGGGGCGGTCTTCACCACCGACTTCGCCCGCGCCCACCGCGTCGCCAATGCGATGCAGGCCGGCACGGTCTGGATCAACGACTACAACGTGACGCCGCCGGAAGTGCCCTTCGGCGGCCACAAGCAGTCCGGCGTCGGCCGGGAGAACGGGCTGGAAACCATCGGCCACTTCACCCAGACGAAGACCATCTACGCCAATCTCGGCAAGGTCGCGCCGTACTTCTGAAATCTACTCCGCGGCGCTGACCGCGCCTTCGCCGTCCTGCGCCCGCTCGGCCTGCTGGCGCCGCCACATGTGGGCGTAGAGGCCGTTACGGGCGATCAGTTCGTGATGCTGGCCGCGTTCGGCGATGCGTCCGCCGTCCAGCACGATGATCTGGTCGGCGTTGACCACCGTCGAGAGCCGGTGCGCGATCATCAGCGTCGTCCGGCCCTGAGAGACGCGGGTCAGCGCCTTCTGGATCTCCCGCTCCGTCGCCGTGTCCAGCGCCGAGGTCGCCTCGTCGAAGATCATCACGCCGGGATCCTTCAGCATCATCCGCGCGATGGCGACGCGCTGCTTCTCGCCGCCGGAGAGCTTCAGGCCGCGTTCGCCGACGGTGCTGGCCAGGCCGTCGGGCAGGCTGTCGATCAGGGGGCGGAGCTGGGCTGCGTCGATCGCCGCGTTCATCGCCTCGTCGCCGGCCTCCAGATCGCCATAGCGGATGTTGTGCTCCAGCGTGTCGTTGAACAGCACCACGTCCTGGGGCACGACGCCCAGCGTCCGGCGCAACGAGGCCTGGGTGACGTCGCGGATGTCCTGCCCGTCGATCAGGATGCGGCCGCCGGTGACGTCGAAGAAGCGGAACAGCAGCCGCGTCAGCGTGGACTTGCCGCCGCCAGATTCACCGACCACGGCGATGGTGTGGCCGGGCGGCACCTCGAAGGAAACGCCGTCCAGCACCGTGCGCCGCGGGTCGTAGCCGAAGGTCACGTTGTCGAACTCGATGTGGCCGCCGCGGAAGGCGAGCGGTTTTGCCTCCGGCGCATCGCCGACCTCGATCTCCCGGTCCAGCAGGCCGAACATCTTCTGCATGTCGACCAGGCTCTGCTTCACCTCGCGGTAGACCATGCCCAGCATGTTGAGCGGCATGTAGAGCTGGATCAGGAACGCGTTGATCAGAACGAAATCGCCGATGGTCATGGAGCCGTCGGCAACGCCCCTTGCCGCCAGCACCATGACGATGACCAGGCCCGTGGCCACGATGAAGCCCTGCCCGGTGTTCAGGAAAGCCAGGCTGACCTGGCTGCGCACCGCCGCCTTCTCGTAGCCCGCAAGCCGATTGTCGAAACGCTCGACCTCGTAGGGTTCATTGGCGAAATAACGCACGGTCTCGAAGTTCAGCAGGCTGTCGACGGAGCTGGCATAGGCCTCCTCGTCGCGGCGGTTCATCTCCCGGCGGATGCCGATGCGCCACTCGGTCACCAGAAAGGTGAAGGCGATGAAGGCGATCACCGTGGCGAAGGTCGCGACCGCAAACCAGAACTGATACTCGATCACCAGAATACCGAGAAAGATCACCGCCTGGCCGACCACGGGAACGACGTTGAACAGCGCCATGCGCAACAGGAAGTCGATCGCCTTGGCGCCGCGGTCGATGAGCTGATGCAGGGCGCCGGTGCGGCGTTCGGTATGGAAGCGGTAGCTGAGCTCGTGCAGCCGCTGAAAGACGCGGCGCGCCACACGCCGCGCGGCCCGCTGTCCGACCGCGGAAAAGATGCCGTCGCGGGCCTGCGCCAGACCCTGCTGCAACACCCGCCCGAGACCGTAGGCCACCACGAAGGCGATCGCCGCGCCGATGGCGATACTCTCCGCATCCAGCGAGTCGACGGCGTGCTTGAGCAGGAACGGCACCGTCGCCCCCGCCGCGATGGAACCGGCCAGGAAGCAGGCGGCGAGGACGATGCGCAGCTTCGGCCGCCAGTCGTCCTTCGGCCAGAGATAGGGCAGCAACCGGCGCAGCACGCTCCAGTCGGGCGGGCCGGACGGCGTGCCGGATACGGTGTTCCTCAACGATCCTCCTTCCGCGAACCGAAATGCTGGCCCTGTTCCGCCCCGTGACTTGATCGCCGGGCCCAGAGAAACTGACCATGCAAACCGGGTCCCGGGGCCAGGCCCCGGGACAGCCAATTGAAATGCCGTGTGCCTGCACCCGGAAATCCAGGCCTCATGGAAGCAGAACTGTCGCTCCGCCCGCGCAATTCAACGTCCCGTATAGCGCGGCGGGCGTTTCTCGAGGAACGACTGCACGCCTTCCTTGTAGTCCTCGCCGGTCATGGAGAGACAGAACTGGTCGGCGTCCATGAAGCTGACGGCGTGGTTGAGCGCCTTGGCGGCGACGTCGACGTCCTTCTTGCACATGCGCACCTGCACCGGCGGCAGGCTGGCGATGCGTTCGGCCATTTCCAGCGCCTTCTCCAGCGCGCCGCCCTTCGGCGCCACCTCGTCGGCCAGGCCCCATTCCAGCGCCCGTTCCGCGCCGACCTTCTCCGCCATAACGACGAGCCGTTTGGTCCGCGCAGGGCCGCACAGGTTCACGAAGCGCGGCACCGAGTTCCAGCTCATGTTCATGCCGCGCTCGATCTCGGAAACGTAGTAGGTCGCCCCCTCTCCCATGACGCGGAGGTCGAGCGAACAGGCCAGCGCCACGCCGCCGCCGACGCACCAGCCTTCAACGGCGCAGATGGTCATCTGCTCCAGTTCCTCCCAGGCGCGGCAGAGCCGCGGCCCGCGCTGGATCGAGCGCCGCCTGGCGAGCAGGCCGGCCTCGGCGCGCTGCTCGGCGACCGGATCCTTCAGATCGAAGCCCATGGAAAAGTTGTCGTCGCGGCCCGCCAGCACCACCACCGAACTCTCGAGATCGTCGTCGAGATGGCGGGCGATGTCGGTCAGTTCCTTCATCAGGGCGTCCGACAGGGGATTGGCCGCGATGCCCCTGTCGAAGCGGACGATGACGATGCGCCCCCGCCGCTCGATCGTCGAAAACTGCAGTTCCATGATTTCCTCCCCGCGCGTTCAGGCTAGATTGCGGCTCAGCCTAGTCCAATCAGCGAAGGAAAGAAGCCATGGCCGCCTACGTGATCGCCCGCGTCAACGTCACCGATCCGGAGAAGTACGAGAACTACAAGGCGCTGGCCCCGGCCGCCATCAAGAAGTACGGCGGCGAGTACCTGGCCCGCGGCGGCGCGCTGGCGACGCTGGAGGGCGACGAGGAGACCCGCCGCGTGGTGGTGCTCCGCTTCGCCGACATGAAGGCGGCGCAGGCGTTCTACAATTCACCCGAATACCAGGCCGCCAAGAAGGAACGCGAAGGCGCCGCCGACGGCCAGTTCATCGTCGTCGAGGGGCTGTAGAGCGAGGCGCGCGAGACCGACGCGCCCCGGCCTCTGAGCCGGGGCCCATGCCTGAGCACCGCCGCCCCTGGTCCGATTGCCGGAAATGCTCCGGCATCGATCCCGGACAGAGCCTCCGGCCCTTCCGGGACGCCGGGAGCGACTACCCCCCGAACTTCGCCGGGCGCTTGGCCAGGAACGCCTCGATGCCCTCGCGGCCATCGGCGGAGCGCATCGATTCGGCAATGCCCCGCGTCTCCCGCTCCATCTGGCTTTCCAGCGTCTCGTTGAGGCTGTCGTGGATCAGGTGCTTGACCCGGCCATAGGTCGCTGTCGGCCCCTTCGCCAGTGTGGCGGCGAGCTTCATCGCCTCGTCGAGCAGCGCGTCGTCCGGATGAACATAGTCGACCAGGCCCCACTCACGCGCCTCCTCGGCGCTGAGCAGGCGGTTGGTCAGGATCAGGTCCAGCGCCCGCTTGGTGCCGACGCGGCGCGGCAGGAAGTACGTTCCCGAGCCGTCCGGCGAAACGCCGAGGCGCGTATAGGCCATGGTGAACTTCGCCCCTTCCCCGGCCAGCACGAGGTCGCCCTGGATGGCGAAGCTGAAACCGGCGCCGGCGGCGGTGCCGTTGACCGCACAGATCACGGGCGGGTCCATGCGGTGCAGCCGGCTGATGGCGGCATGCAGGAAGACGGTCATCTTCTTGGCCATGGCCGGCAGATCGTCGCCCTCCTTCTGGAAGAAGGCGATGTCGCCGCCGGCGGAGAACATCTTGCCCGCGCCGGTGAAGACCACCGCGCGGATTGCCGGGTCCTCGTCGCAGCGGATGGCGATGTCCAGCAGTTCCTCGGTCAGCGCCAGGTGCATCGCGTTGGCGGCGTCGGGCCTGTTGAAGCGGCAGAGCGCCACCCCGTCGGACACGTCCATGGTCATGTGTTCGTAGCTCATCCGTCTCTCCTCCCTCGAACGGTGATCCCGCATCGCCGGACCGCTTTGCCCGACGCCCGCGCTGGTCTATGGTTCGGCAGGTTATACGCCACAGACGGGCCATTGCCATGAGCGAGAATCCCCTTCCCTTCCGCCGTCCCGCACCGGAGGCCGAGCGCGCCGACCTGCCGTTGTCGGCCTATCCGCGCGTGCGCCTGCGCCGGCCCCGCGCCAGCGACTGGTCGCGCCGGCTGGTGGCGGAGAACGTGCTGACGGTCGACGACCTGATCTGGCCGGTCTTCGTCCACGAGGGCGATGATGTCATTGACGTTCCCTCCATGCCCGGCGTGCGCCGTCATTCGGTGGACAGTCTGGTCGACGCCGTCGGCGAGGCCGGCGAACTGGGCGTGCCACTGATCGCCATCTTTCCCGCTGTCGACGCGGAGCGGAAGAACGACGAAGGCACCGAGGCGACCAATCCCGACAACGTGGTCTGCCGCGCCGTGCGCGCGGTCAAGCAGCACATACCCGATGTCGGCGTGCTCTGCGACGCGGCGCTGGATCCCTTCACCAGCCATGGCCATGACGGCCTGATTCGCGACGGCTACGTGCAGAACGACATCACGCTGGAGGTGCTGATCCAGCAGGCGTTGATCCAGGTCGAGGCCGGCTGCGACATCATCGCGCCCTCGGACATGATGGACGGGCGCGTCGGCGCCATCCGGGAGGCGCTGGAAGCGCACGGCCACCACAACGTCCAGATCATGTCCTACGCGGCGAAATATGCTTCCGCCTTCTACGGACCCTTCCGCGACGCCATCGGCTCCAGGGCCAATCTCGGCAAGGCGACCAAGGCGACCTACCAGATGAACCCGGCCAATGGCGACGAGGCGATCCGCGAGGTCGCCATGGACATCGCAGAGGGCGCGGACATGGTGATGGTCAAGCCGGGCATGCCCTATCTGGATCTCTGCCGGCGGGTGAAGGACGCCTTCCACCTGCCCACCTTCGCCTACCAGGTCTCCGGCGAGTACGCGATGCTCAACGCCGCCGCCGACAATGGCTGGCTGGACCGCGAGAAGGTGATGATGGAGAGCCTGCTGGGCTTCAAGCGGGCCGGCTGCGACGGCGTTCTTACCTATTTCGCGGTCGAGGCGGCGAAGCGGATTCGCGCCGGCGATTAACCCTTTGTTCGCCATGGCGGGCGAGACTGCGCGCCATGACAGGGAGCCCCAGATTCCGCGCGCCCGCGCTGAAATCCACCATTGCAGCCGTCGGCTGGTTCCGCTTCGCGGCGGAGCAGGACGGCATAAGGCTGCAGCCGCGCAAGCTGCAACTTCTGCTCTACATGGCGCAGGGACTCTACGCTGCCGCCAATGAAGGCCGCGCGCTGATGCCGAGCCGCTTCGTCGCCAGTACCCTCGGACCCTGCGACCCCAATCTCTATCCCGTGCTGGAGCAGGGCGGCGAGCCCGACCGGCCCAAGGAGATCGATGACCGCGCCGAGGCCTGCCTGAAACTCATCTACCGCAAGTTCGCCAGGTCGCCGGTCGAGCAGCTCGACGCTTTCGTCGAGACCGATGGCATCTTCTCAGATGTGCGCCAGGCCGCGCCGGATGCGGAGATTCCGCTGGACTTGATGGCCGAGGCCTATCGCCGGACCTTCATCCAGCCCGCCGCCCGGGAAGCCGAACGCCGCCCCGCCGCCCAGGTGAAGCCACCGCCGGCGGCGAACGAGGAACGCCCCGAACTGCCTGACGGGGTGCCCAGGGTCATCACCGGCGGCAAGGCCGTGAAACGCTGGGCCCCGAAACGCCGGATTTATTGACCGCCGCCGCCGGGTTATGACTCCCCTACAGGGTTCCAGGGGGAGAACACGGAATGGCCGAAAGACAGGGACGGCTCGCCGGCCGGCGGGCGTTGATCACGGGTGCGAGCCGCGGCATCGGCGCCTCGATCGCGGAACGCTACGCCGAGGAAGGCGCGGACCTCATGCTGGTCGCGACCGGCCTGCCGCAGCTCCGGGACATTGCGGCGAAGGCTGCTGCCCACGGCGGCAAGGTGGAGACGCTGGCAGCGGATGTCAGCGACCGCGCCGCGGTGGAGGCCATGATCGAAACCTGCGTCGACCGGCTCGGCGGCCTCGACGTGCTGGTCAACAATGCCGGCGTCTACAAGGCCAGCCGCTTCATCGACTACGAGCCCGAGACCTTCGACCGGATCATGCAGGTGAACACCTATGGCGTCTTCCACGCCATGCAGTTCGCCCTGCGCCACATGCAGAAGTCCGGCGGCGGCAAGATCGTCAACATCGCCTCGACCGCCGGCAAGTGGGAATCCCTCAATCAGGGCGCCTACAACACCTCCAAGCATGCCGTGGTCGGCATGACGCGCTGCGCGGCGCTGGAGCATGCCAAGGACCGGATCACCGTCAACGCCATCTGCCCGGGCTTCGTGAATACCGACATGATCGACCAGTTCGATGATCACGCGGAGATCCTGGGCATGCCGGTCGAGGAACTGCAGACGATGCTGGTGAACCGCGTGCCCATCGGGCGCATGCTGGAGCCGGTCGAAATCGCGCATATCGCCGTCTATCTGGGCTCAGGCGAATCCGACGGCATGACCGGCCAGACGATCACCATTTCGGGCGGCATGCGCATGGGCTGAACCGACACCGCCCGCCCGTGGATGGCCCTTGTTGTCATCCCCGATGGCGCCTGCGCCACTCGGGGATCGGGCAAGGCCGTTCCGATGTTTGATTGAACCGCCCTACTCTGTCGCCCTTGGACTCGATCCAAGGGCCCAGCGGACAGAAGGACTGGGTCCTGGGGTCAAGCCCCAGGACGCCAAGTGATTCCATCACTTCGTGGAATGCTCTAAGCCGGACTCCGGCGTCTTGCCGCGGCGCGATGCCCGCGCGCCTCCGGCGACGGGCATGACAGAATCTCCCGCACGCCGACCGGAAATGAAAAACGGCGCCGGATTGCTCCGACGCCGTCCTCGATCTGGTCTGCCTGGCCGGCCCATCCAACCTCGGCCCGCCGGCTTCCGGAACTCAGCGCGAGTAGTACTCGATGACCAGATTCGGCTCCATCTGCACCGCGTAGGGCACGTCGGCCAGCTTGGGCACGCGGGTGTATTTGCCGGTCATCTTGTTGTGGTCGACCTCGACATAGTCGGGCGTCTCGCGCTCCGACGACTCCGCGGCGTCCAGCACCAGGTTGATCTGGCGCGACTTCTCGCGGACCTCGATCACGTCGCCCGGCTTGCAGCGGTAGCTCGGAATGTTCACCCGCCGGCCATTCACGTTGACATGGCCGTGGTTCACGAACTGCCGCGCCGCGAACACGGTCGGCACGAACTTCATGCGGTATACGAGCGCGTCGAGGCGGCTCTCCAGCAGGCCGATCAGGTTCTCGGAGGTGTCGCCCTTGCGGCGCACGGCCTCGCCATAGACCCGGCGGAACTGCTTCTCGGTGATCGAACCGTAGTAGCCCTTGAGCTTCTGCTTGGCGCGGAGGTGCAGACCGAAGTCGGAGACCTTCTTGCGCTTGCCTGCCTGCCCGTGCTGTCCGGGACCGTAGTCGCGGCGGTTGACGGGGCTCTTCGGACGGCCCCAGAGGTTCTCGCCCATGCGGCGATCGATCTTGTATTTCGCGCTGATACGCTTCGACATCGGTTGCCTTCTGCCGTTCGGTCAAATCACAGATGAACGCGGCCGGTGCGTTCCGGTCGCGGGAGGCCGTGCTATAGGACCGGGGCTGCGGGCTGTCAACCGCCCTTTTCCCCGTCCTTCGCGCCCCTTGTGCCCTGACGGTGGCCGGAGAGACTGCGGACCACACCGAACAGCGTCCTGACCTCCTGCTCACGCAGATCCGCGCGGTGAAACATCGCCCGGATGTTCCGCAGCATGGTGGGCCGCTTGTCGGCAATGCGGTGGAAGAACCCGGCTGCGTCGAGCTCCGCCGAAAGGAAATCGAGGAACGCGGTCATCTGCGCGGCTTCGGCCACGGGCCCGGCCTCCTCCGGCGCCGGAGGCATGGTCGTCGCCTCGCCTGCCGCAAGAGCCGCCAGCCGCCATTCGTAGGAGACGAGCAGAATGGCCTGCGCCAGGTTGAGTGAGGAAAACGCCGGGTTGGCGGTGACCTGGACCACAGCCCGCGCCAGCGCCACGTCGTCATTGTCCAGACCGGCCCGCTCACCGCCGAACAGGATGCCGACCCGCTCGCCCGCGCGCACGCGCCCGACGCCCGTGCTCGCAGCCTCCCTCGGCGTCACCACGGGCTTCGCCATCTCCCGCCCCCGCGCCGTGGTGGCGTAGACGTGATGCAGATCGGCGATCGCTTCCTCGGTGGTCTCGAACAGCCGCGCATGCTCCAGCACCTCGTCGGCGCGGGAGGCCATGGCGCGGGCCGATTCGCTGGGCCAGCCGTCGCGCGGCGCGACGAGACGCATCTCGCCCAGGCCGAAATTCAGCATCGCCCGCGCTGCCGCGCCGATATTCTCGCCCATCTGTGGCCGGACGAGAATGATCGCCGGCTGCGGCAAGGCGGAATCCCTGAAGCGGCGGTCGGTGCCGGCCATGCGCGATGCTGTCTATTCGGCGGCGATGCGGCCCGCCGTGCGGGCGCCGTCGCGGTAGAGCTTGTAGGTGATCGAATCGTGGAGCGCGTCGAAGCTCGCCTCGACGATGTTGCTCGAGACGCCGACCGTGAACCAGCGCTCGCCCGTACCGTCTGCGCTCTCGATCAGGACACGCGTTACCGCTTCGGTGCCGCCGGTCAGGATGCGGACCTTGAAGTCGACGAGACGGAGATCCGACAGTTCGGCGTAGAGTCCGTCCAGCGCCTGCCGCAGCGCCTGATCCAGGGCGTTCACGGGACCGTTGCCCTCACCGACCGTCAGGCGATCCTCGCCCCCGGCCAGTATCTTCACCGTCGCCTCGGAGACGGTGACCAGCTCGCCGCGGGCGTTGAAGCGGCGCTCCACCATCACCCGGAAACGCTCGACGCGGAAATACTCCGGCACCTGCCCCAGGGTCCGGCGCGCCATCAGCTCGAAGCTCGCCTCCGCGCCGTCATAGGAATAGCCCTCGAATTCGCGCTGCTTCACCGCATCCAGCAGGCGGCCGACCCGGGGGTCGTCGTTCTCGACCTCGATGCCGCACTCCTCCAGCCGCGCCAGGATGTTGGAGCGCCCGGCCTGGTCCGAGACCAGCACGTGCCGGCGGTTGCCGACGATTTCGGGGTCGATGTGTTCGTAGGTCTTCGGGTCCTTCTGCACCGCAGAAACATGCAGCCCGCCCTTGTGGGCGAAGGCGCTGTCGCCGACATAGGCCTGATGGCGGTTGGGCGCCCGGTTGAGCAGTTCGTCCAGCAGCCGCGAGGTCTGCGTCAGATGCCTGAGCTCGGTCACCGGAATGCCGGTCTCGAACCGGTCCGCATAGGTCGGCTTCAGCATCAGCGACGGAATCACCGAGATCATGTTGGCGTTGCCGCAGCGCTCGCCCAGACCGTTCAGCGTGCCCTGCACCTGCCGGGCGCCGGCGTGGACGGCGGCCAGACTGTTGGCCACGGCGTTCTCGGTATCGTTGTGGGCGTGAATGCCGATCCGCTCGCCGGGATACTTCGCCGCCACCTCGGCGACGATCCGCTCGACGTCCGCCGGCAGGGTGCCGCCGTTGGTATCGCAGAGCACGACCCAGCGCGCACCGCCTTCCAGAGCCGCCTCGATACAGGCCAGGGCGTAGTCGGGGTTGTCGCGATAGCCGTCGAAGAAGTGCTCGGCGTCGAACATGGCCTCCCGCCCGCGCTCGACGGCGGCGGCGATGCTCTCGCGGATGGAGACGAGGTTCTCCTCGCGCGGAATCCCCAGGGCAAGATCGACATGGAAGTCCCAGGACTTGCCCACCAGGCAGACGGCGTCCGCCTGGGCGCCCAGCACCTGCGACAGGCCCGGATCGTTGGAGACGGAACGGCCCGCGCGCTTGGTCATGCCGAAGGCGACCAGCTTGGCGCGGCGCAGCCTGGGCGGGTTCTCGAAAAAGCTGGTGTCGGTCGGGTTCGCACCCGGCCAGCCGCCTTCGATGTAGTCCAGCCCTAGCTGGTCGAGTGCGAGCGCAATGGTCCGCTTGTCCTCGACCGAGAAGTCGACGCCCTTGGTCTGCGCACCATCGCGCAACGTGGTGTCGAACAGGTAGAGGCGTTCCTTGCTCATCGCATTCACTTCGCCAGCGAAGTCCCTGGTGGATCAGGCTGTTTCGCCCCGAAGGCGCCGCACGGCCCGGTCGCGGCCGATGAGGGGTAGCAGCTTTTGCATCTCCGGTCCATGTTCCCGGCCGGTCAGCGCCAGCCTGAGCGGGCGGAACAGCGCCTTGCCCTTGCGGCCGGTTTCGGCTTTCAGGAGGTCGGTCCAGGTCTTCCAGCTTGTCTCGTCCAGGTCGCCTTCCGGCAGCAGTCCGGCAGCCTCGGCACAGTAGTCCGGCTCCTCGATCGTCGGCACGATGGCCTCTTCGATCCGGTCGATCCAGGCCTGGAAGTCGTCGAAGCTGTTCAGATTGCCTCGAACGGCCTCCCAGATGGCGAGCACGGCCGGCCGGTGATCGCCCAGCCTCCGCGCCGCCTCGTCGGGTTCCAGCCCGTGAACGAACTGTGCGGACAGGCGTTGCAGCTCGGCCATGTCGAAGCGCGCGGCGGCGCGGCCAAAGGCCGAAAGGTCGAACGCTTTCCCCGCCGCCTCGTTGCTGCGGAACAGTTCCACCGGTTTCGACGTACCGAGCCGCGCCAGCAGACTGACAATCGCGACCGGCTCGATGCCGGCCTCACGCAGCGCCGCGACTGTCAGGCTGCCGGCGCGCTTCGACAGCGGTGCGCCATCGGTGTCGACCAGCAGCGCGAAGTGACCGAAGGCCGGCGACGCGTGGCCCAATGCTTCGAAAAGCTGGATCTGGGCAGCAGTGTTGGCAACGTGGTCCTCGCCGCGGATGACTTGGGTGATCCCGAACTCGCCGTCGTCGACGGTCGAGCTGAGCGTGTAGAGGGGCCGCCCGTCCTCCCTGATCAGCACGGGATCGGAGAGCGAGGCGGCGTCCACCTCCTGGCGCCCGCGCACCAGATCGTCCCAGACCACCCGCTCCTGCGTCAGCAGGAACCGCCAGTGCGGCCGCCGCCCCTCCGCCTCCAGAGCGGCGCGCTGTTCGTCGGTCAGGCGCAGCCCCGCGCGGTCATAGACCGGCGGCCGGCCCGCGGCGCGCTGCAGCCCGCGCTTGCGCTCCAGTTCCTCCGGCGTCTCGTAGCAGGCGTAGAGGCGCCCCTGCCCTTTCAGCACCTCGATGGCGGCGGCGTAGCGTTCCGTCCGTTCCGACTGCCGGGCAAAACGGTCCCAGCGCAGTCCCAGCCATTTCAGATCCCGCAGGATGTCCTCCTCGTAGGCGGTCTCCGACCGGCCGCCGTCGGTGTCGTCGATCCTGAGCAGGAAGTCGCCGCCATGATGGCGCGCGAACAGCCAGTTGATCACCGCCGCCTTGATGTTGCCGAGGTGGAGCTGGCCCGTCGGGCTGGGCGCGAAGCGGACGCGGGGCGCGGAGGGTTCGGCCATGATTATCCAGTCTCCCGGAAGGCGTTGGTGATGGGAAACCGGCGGTCGCGGCCGAAACTCCGGGTGGTCACCTTGACCCCGGGCGCAGTCCGGCGGCGGCGATGCTCGGCGCGATGGAACAGGTATTCGACATGGCGCACGACAGCCGCGTCATGGCCCCGTTCGACCACTTGCCGGGCCGACATCTCGCCTTCGATCAGGCACTCGAGCATGTCGTCGAGCTCATCGAAGGCCGGCAGGTCGCCGGCGCCGACCGCAATCGACGGCCGCGCCGCCGCAGGCATTTCGATCAGGCTCTGCGGCAGCACCCGGCCATCGGGTCCCAGCCCGCCGGCGGGCCGGTTGGCGTTGCGCCACTCGGCCAGAGCCCTCACCGTCGTCCTGTAGAGATCCTTGAGCACGCCGAAGTCGGCGAATTCGTCCTCGTGGAGCGTATCGAGCCCGACCGAGATTTCCGACTTGTTGCCCGTGCCGAGCAGCAGATAGCCACTGCGTTCGGCCAGCGCCGTCAGCATCGATCCCCGCGTCCGCGCCTCGAGATTGCGGTCGACAGTGTCGGGCTGGCCCTCACCGAAGGCCGGGCCCAACGCGGCATTGAGCGCGGAGAGGCTGTCGGCGATCGGACAGACATCGAGCCTGACGCCCAGCAGCGCCGCCACCGCTTCCGCATTCCGGCGGCGGTCCGCATCCGTCGCCTCGGATGTCAGCATGGTGCACCAGACCCTTTCGGGCCCGACCGCATCGACGGCGATGGCGGCGCTGAGCGCCGTGTCGATGCCGCCCGACAGACCGAGAACCACGCCCGGGAAGGCGTTCTTCTCCGCAAAGTCCCTCAGCCCCAGCATCACCGTGCGGTAGATCGCGTCCACATGTCCGAGAGGAGCAATGTCCGTCCCGGGCACGCAGCGCCAGGCCTCACCGTTGCGCCGCCAGTCCGTGACGCAGAGCATCGGCTCGAACTCCGGCAGGCGGACCGGGGTGCGGAGATCGGCGTTCAGCGCGAATGAGCCGCCGTCGAACACGAGCTCGTCCTGCCCGCCGACCAGGTTGAGATAGAGCAGCGGCAGGCCCGTTTCGGTGACCCGCGCGACGGCGCCGTTGATCCGCAGATCCGGCTTGGTCACGTCGAAGGGCGAACCGTTGGCGACGATCAGGATCTCCGCGCCGGTCTCCTGCAGGCACTCGGCCACATCCGGGGACCACATGTCCTCGCAGAGCATCACCCCCAGCCGCACGCCACGGCAGGAAAGCGGACCGGGCAGCGGCCCTTCGGCGAACTGCCGCTTCTCGTCGAAAACGCCATAGTTGGGCAGGCGGTGCTTGAACGTCGTGGCCTGCACGGCGCCGCGGTCCAGCATCATCGCCGCATTGTGCAGCCGGCCATCGGCCCGCCAGCAGCCGGTCATCAGCATCGCCGGTCCGCCATCGCCGGTTTCCGACGCCAGATCCTCGACCGCCCGGATGGCCGCCGTCTGGAAGGCGGGCTGGAACAGCAGGTCTTCGGGCGGATAGCCGGTGACGAACATCTCCGGAAAGGCGATCAGGTCGGCCCCGGCAACGGCGGCCTCGGCGCGCAGCATCCGCGCCAGCGCGACATTGCCGGCGATGTCGCCGACGGTCGGATTGGCCTGTGCCAGTGCTATTCTGAGTGTGTCCGGCATGCAGCTTCTCTAGACCACATCCGCACCCTGCGGAACAGCCCGCGCGGACACCGGTGTCACGGCGATGCAGCATTGCGGGAGTATCTACATGGATCAAATGTGCCGGCGAATGAGGATCGCGCTGGCGACGACGCCCCGACCATCGATGGAGACCATGATGTCAGAGCAGAAGCTGACTGAAATCTCGTTCGACGAGTTCGACGAACTCAACAATCCGCCGGTCGAGACGACGGATTTCGACCGGATCGCCGCGCGCCGCTATTCCCGTCGCGCCTTCGTCGGCGGCGCCGCGGCGTTGGGCGCGACGGCAATGTTCCTGGGCACCTCCGCGCTGACCCGTCCGGCGCACGCTGCGGGCCGCTTCGGGTTCGCGCCGGTCGAGGCCAACACGCTGGACACGATCACGCTGCCGAAGGGCTACAACTGGCACACGGTCGCCGTCTGGGGCGAGCCGATGTGGTCCGACGCGCCCGAGTTCGACCATGCCACACGCGGCAGCGCCGACAGCCAGGCCCGCGCCTTCGGCGACAACAATGACGGCATGGCGCTGTTCACCCGCGACGGCCGCTACGTTCTCGCGGTCAACAACGAGTACACGAACCGGAAGGTCATCTGGGGCAACCGGGAGAATGACAAGCCGGCGGGCGAGGACGACATCCTCAAGGGCATGCTGGCCCACGGCGTCTCGGTCGTCGAGATCACCTGGCAGGACGGCAAGTGGTCGATCGTCAGGGACAGCGCGTTCAATCGCCGGATCACGCCGCAGACGCCCATGGAGATCACCGGCCCGGCACGCGGTCACGACCTGATGAAGACCGCCGCCGACCCGGCCGGAGCCCGGACGCTCGGCACCTGGAACAATTGCGGCAATGGCCGCACGCCCTGGGGCACCTACCTGACCTGCGAGGAGAACTTCAACGGATACTTCTCCTCGTCCCACGAGAACCCCGCGATCACCGACGCGATGAAGCGCTACGGCATCGGCCCGAAGGACTGGGGCTATGACTGGGCGACGGTGGACGAGCGTTTCGACATCGCAAGACACCCGAACGAGCCGAACCGCGCCGGCTACGTCGTCGAGATCGATCCCCTCGACCCGGCCTCGACACCGAAGAAGCGAACCGCTCTCGGCCGCTTCAAGCACGAGAACGCCGAACTGGTCGTCGCCAATGACGGGCGCGTTGTCGTCTATCTCGGCGATGACGAACGCGGCGAGTTCATCTACCGCTTCGTCTCCGACCGCAGGTACGTGGCTGGCGGCGACAACGCCGACCTGCTGGAAGATGGCAGGCTCTACGTCGCCAGGTTCCATGACGACGGCCGCGGCGCGTGGCTGGAACTGACGCCGGAGACCACGGGCATGAAGTCCCGGGCCGAGATCTGCATCCACACCCGGCAGGCGGCCTCGGCGGTGGGCGCCACGACGATGGACCGCCCCGAATGGGTCGCGGCCAATCCGATGAAGGCGGAAGCCTATTGCTGCCTGACCAACAACAGGCACCGGGCCGCCAGGCCGAATGCCGGCGGCGACCCCACCCCGGTCAACGGCCCGAACCCGCGCGCGGCCAACAACTACGGCCAGATCGTCCGCTGGGTCCCCGACAACGAGGACCACACGGCCAGCACATTCTCGTGGGACCTGTTCGTCATGGCCGGTAATCCGGCCGTCCACAGCGACGCCTATGCGGGCTCGGAGAACGTGACCCGGGAAAACATGTTCAACTCGCCCGACGGTCTCGCCTTCGATTCCACGGGCCTGATCTGGATCCAGACCGACGGCAACGACTCCGACGAGGGCGACTTCACCGGCATGGGCAACAACCAGATGCTTATCGGCGACCCGGCGACCGGCGAGATTCGGCGCTTCATGGTTGGTCCGAAGGAGTGCGAGATAACCGGATTCGCCTGGACTCCGGACCGGCGCACCGTCTTCATCGGCATCCAGCATCCGGGTGATTCAGGCAAGAGCCACTGGCCGGGGGGCGGCGACGCCGTCCCGCGCTCGGCGGTCATCGCCATCCGCCGCGACGACGGCGGCGTGGTCGGCTGAGTTTCCGCCCAGCCGTGGGATAACGCGGGAGAAGGCGGCAGGTTCCGGTTCGCCACCTTTTTTCCAATTCGAAGCAGATTCGGGTACCATGGCCCCACGGCCCGGCAGTCGTGGAGCAGATCATGCAACGCACAGCCACCATCATCGCCGCCCTTCTGCTGCTTGCCGGCTGCGAGCTTCTGCAGAGTTTCGAGAACCCGACGATCACGGATACCACCGACCCGTGGATGAGTGGCGATTCACGCGTGCTGACCGCCGAGATCGACGTGCCTTCCGGTTACGAGCTCGTGGCGGTCTACGCCCGTTTCAGCCGCCACCACTGGCCCGGACCGGCCGACGCGCACGAGGCGGTAGCGACTCTCCAGCCCGGCGGAATCTATCGGGCCACCCCGGCGCAGGCCGTGGCCTCACTGACGGCGGATCACCTGTTCTACGAATGGTTCCTGGACTACCGCCTGCCGGACGGCAACGAGATCGCCACGGCGCGCTCAGGCCGGCAGGACTTCGTCGTCGGCTGCAGCGAGAACGCCATCAACGCCACCATCGACACGCTGAGGGCGCTCACTGCGCAGTTCGCGACCTCACAACCGCATTTCGACCTGGTTCTGCCGGGCTACGGAGCCGTACCGCATGGCAACACCAGCCTGGCCGGCATCGGCGTCACGTTCGCCGGCGCGGCGAGTATCTTCACGAGCAATCAGGTGACCATGGAGGCGCCCGGATTGCTGTTCTTCGCTCCGCGGGCCCGCGAGGCGGGCGAAACGGAAGCCGCCTACAACGCCGCGATCGCGAACCCGCTCGGCTTCGCCGGCCCCTACCGCCTGATCGGCGGCGCCTGGGGCAAGATCATGGACGACGCCGAACGACGTCCATCTCTGGGCTGCATCCCCTCGAGCGAATGGTTCCTGCACGAAGCCGGATACCATCTGCAGAGCGGCGTCATGGCCCTGCGTGCACCGGACGAGGATGTCGCCGGAGAGACGGTCGTCGACGACCTGACCCCAACCCCGGGTCTGGAAGCGCCGACACCGAACAATGTGCTGATGTGGCATCCGCGCGTCTGGGACCTGCATCTGTGGCTGCCGCAGCAGGCCGGCGAGCGCACGGCGCTGTCGATCTTCGCGCCGTTCGACGTGCCCGGCGCCGGGGCATGCTCGCCCATGCCGGACGACCCGGTGGACTGCAGTTCGCGTGTCTTCTTCTACCCGGAGACCTTCGAGTAGGGAATCAGGCGCGCTCGAGCAATTCGACGCCCGCCGCGCGCATGTCGTGGAGCGCCTTGTCGAGCGAGCCATCGAGGTCGATGGCCCGGCAGCCTTCGAGCACGACAGAGACCTCGAAGCCGATCCGGCGGGCGTCGAGCGCCGACCAGGCGACGCAGAAGTCGGTCGCCAGCCCGACCATGACAATCCGTTCGAAACCGCGCTCGCGGCAGTAGCCGCCAAGGCCTGTGGGCGTCCGCTGATCGTTCTCGAAGAAGGCGGAGTAGCTGTCCAGATCGGGGCGATAGCCCTTGCGCACGATCATCTCGGCCCGGCCGATGTCGAGATCGGGGTGAAACGCCGCGCCGCCGGTGCCCTGGACGCAGTGATCGGGCCACAGCGTCTGCGGTCCATAGGGCGCGTCGATGCTCTCGAAGGGCGCACGGCCCGCGTGATGACTTGCGAAGGAGAAATGATCCGCCGGGTGCCAGTCCTGCGTCGCGGCGGCATGGTCGAACTGGCCGGCGAGCCTGTTGGCGACGGGAACGACCGAGTCGCCATCGGCAACGGCGAGTGCGCCGCCGGGACAGAAATCGTTCTGGATATCGATCAGCAGCAGCAGGTCGCGCGCGGTGTCGAACGCCATCACCGCCGGCTCAGGAGAAGGCCTTGAAGGTGATCGTGGTGAACGTGTCCTTGATCCCCGGCAGGCGCTGGATGCTCTCGCAGACGAAGTGGCCGATATCCTGCTCGTCACTGAGGTAGCACTTCATCAACAGGTCCCATTCCCCTGAAACGGAATGAACTTCCGAGACCTGCTCGATCTCCTGGATGGCCGCATCGGCGACGTCATAGCTCTCACCGAGCTGGCACTTCACCCAGATGAAGATCGTCTGCATCGACTGTCCCGATCAGTTGGCGTCGCGCTGGTTCCGCAGGGGCCTCTGCAGGAACGCCGGCACATGGTCGCCCAGACCCTTGGGCGTGTCACCCCGGTTCTGGTTCTGGCGGCCCTTGCCGGCCGGCGGATCGGCCCGGCGCGCGGCGCGGCTGTCGCCGTCGCCATTGGGCAGCGCAGGCTCCTTCGCCGGCTCGTCTGCCGCCTCCGCCTCGGCCTTGGGCGCACGGCGCGCACGCTTCGGCTTGGCCTCGGCGTCCGCTTCGGCCGCAGCCGGGGCCTCGTCCTTCCTGGCCGCAGAACGGCGCTGGCGTTTCGGTTTCGGCTTGGCCTCGGATTCGGTCTCCGGCTTCGCCTCGGCTTCGGCCTCGGGCGCCGCCACGGCATCGTCCTTCTTCGCAGCCTTGCGTCGCTGGCGCTTTGGCTTGGCCTCCGCTTCCGGCTCCGGCGCGGATTCGGACGCTTCCTTCTTCGCCGGCGAACGGCGCCGGCGCGAGGGCTTCGCTTCGGCCTCGGCCGTCTCCCCGCTCTCCGCGGTCGCAGCGCCGGCCTTGTCGATGCCCTGGCTGTCCACTTCGGCGATCGGCTTCTTGATCAGCTGCACGATGGCGTTGAGCTGTTTTTCCTCGCGCGGGGTCACCAGCATGAACGCCTTCCCGCGCATGCCGGCGCGGCCGGTACGGCCGATGCGGTGGACGTAGTCTTCGGCATGGAAGGGGACATCGAAGTTGAAGACATGGCTGAGGCCCTGGATGTCGAGGCCGCGCGCCGCAACATCGGAGCAGACCATGAACCGCGCCTTGTCGGTCTTGAACTTCTCCAGCGTCGCCATGCGGTCGGCCTGGTCCATGTCACCGTGCAGCGCGACGGCGTCATAGCCGTGCTTCTGCATCGACTTGAGCAGGGTCTTCACGTCGATCTTGCGGTTGCAGAAGATCAGCGCGTTGCGGACGTTCTCCGCCTCGATCAGCTCGAACAGGGCCGCGCGCTTGTCGTCGTCGCGGGTACGGAAAATGCGCTGTTCGACGGTTTCCGCCGGCGAGGCCGGCGGCGCCACCTCGACCTCCTTCGGGTCGGTCAGGAACTTGTCGGCCAGCCTGCGGATCGGCTTCGCCATGGTCGCAGAGAAGAACAGGGTCTGCCTGTTGGCGGGCAACAGGGAGACGATCTTCTCGACATCGGGGATGAAGCCCATGTCCATCATGCGGTCGGCTTCGTCGATGACGAGGAACTGCACGCCACGCAGCATCATCATGCCGCGGTCGAACAGGTCCAGCAGACGGCCGGGCGTGGCGATGATGATGTCGCAGGTGCCTTCCAGGTCGGCTTCCTGCTCCCGGGAATTGACTCCGCCGATCACCAGCGCGCGCTTCAGCCCGTGATGTTCGGCGTAGACATCGAAACTGTCGGCGACCTGTGCCGCCAGTTCGCGCGTCGGCTCCAGCACCAGCGCGCGCGGCATGCGGGGCTTGGAGACCCCCTGCGCCATCACGTCGATCATCGGCAGCAGGAAAGCCGCCGTCTTGCCGGTTCCCGTCTGCGCCGTACCCAGCAGGTCGCGGCCCATCAGGACATGAGGAATGGATTTTTGCTGGATCGGGGTCGCTGTGCGATAGCCGGCGGCGTCTACTGCGCGGCAAACCTCGTCACTGAGGCCCAGATCCCTGAACGTCATTGGATTACTAATACCGGAACTCCTTCGGACGCGTGGCCCCGGAAACGCATTGTCCGTCGGGCCCGCGGCGGTTTAACTCTGAGCAAACCGTTCTGAGAGGTGACGTAATGGTGGCGCTATCCCTTGTCAATCGCGGACTTCAGGGGCGTATGGACGCATGAGCAGAGCGAATGTCGTGCTCGTTCCCGGCCTGCTCTGCACCGAACGGCTGTGGCGC
The DNA here is from genome assembly GCA_001664005.1 of Rhizobiales bacterium NRL2. Taxonomy (NCBI): domain Bacteria; kingdom Pseudomonadati; phylum Pseudomonadota; class Alphaproteobacteria; order Hyphomicrobiales; species Rhizobiales bacterium NRL2. Next base: position 2,389,506 of record CP016093.1, on the reverse strand, counting down.
GACCAGGTCGCCGCGCTGGAGCCGGCCGCGGACATCGTCATTCCCCGCCACGACCTGGACGACAACATGGCCGCCATCGCAAGGCGGGTGCTGGACGCCGCGCCGGCGCGGTTCGCGCTCGCGGGGCTTTCCATGGGCGGCTACATCGCCTTCGAGATCTGGCGTCAGGCGCCGGAGCGCGTCGAGCGCCTGGCGCTGCTGGACACCCGCGCCAGCGGTGACACGGCCGAGGAAACGCAGCGGCGAAAGGACCTTCTGAAACTCGCGCACAAGGGCCGCTTCACCGGAATCCACGAACGGCTGATGCCCTTGCTGATCCACGAGGACCGGCTGAAGGAGGCAGCCCTGACCGCCGCCATCGCCGGCATGGCCGAGGAGACGGGACGCGACGGCTTCGTCAACCAGACGAAGGCGATCATGGCCCGCCCTGACAGCCGGGAGACCTGCCAGACCGTCGACGTGCCGACGCTGGTGCTCTGCGGACGCCAGGACGCGCTGACGCCGCTCGCCATGAGCGAGGAGATGGCCGGCCTGATCCCCGGCGCACGGCTGGAGGTGATCGAGGACTGCGGCCACATGTCGGCCATGGAACGCCCGGAAGCGGTGAGTGATGCCCTGAAACGGTGGCTGGCGGCCTAGCCCTCAGACAGGCAGCGTGACGTTGCCCTCGGCATCCAGCGGAAATCCGGGATTCCACGCCACCTCCCACAGATGCCCGTCCGGATCGGCGAAATAGCCGGTATAGCCGCCCCAGAAGGCTTCCTCCGCCGGCCGGACGACGCGGCCGCCCGCGGCTTCCGCTTCGGCCAGAACCGAATCGACCTCGTCGCGGCTGCGGGTGTTGTGCGCGACAGCCACACCGCGGAACCCGCCGCCGTCATCCGGCACGCCCGCCTCCTTCGCCAGATTCTCACGCGGGTACAGGCCGAGCGCGACCCCGCCGCACTGGAAGAAGGCGACGCCGCTGGCTGCGCGCATCGACCGGCGCCAGCCCAGATACTCGTAGAAGGCGACGCTCCGTTCGAGATCGGCGACGCCGAGCGTCAGCAGCGTGTAGCGTTGTTCCATCGTCTATCCCGTCTCCAGCGCGATCAGCACCGCGCCTTCGTCCACCTGGTCGCCTTCGCCGAAATTGACTTCCTGGACAGTGCCGGCGGCCGGCGCAGCGATGGTGTGTTCCATCTTCATCGCCTCCAGGATCATCAGCGCCTCGCCCTTCTTCACCTTCCGGCCGGCTTCCGCCATGACCTTGATGATCTTGCCGGGCAGCGGCGCGGCGATGGCGCCGGCGGCGGCCTCGTCGGAGAGGTCGGCATCCAGCGGATCGACGATCTCGAAGGCCAGCAGCGCGCCATCGTGGATCACCGAAATCCGGCCGCGCTCCAGATGGTAGGCGGCGTGCATGCGGTCGCCATCCAGCGTCGCCACCAGGTCGCCATGCCGGTTCAGCGCGTGGCTCGCCGTCCTGGTTTCGCCGCCGGCCTCGAGACGGAAGCCGCCGCCGCGCAGATAGCGCACGATCACCGGATGCTCGTCGCCGCCGACGCGGAAGCGCAGCTCCTCATGGCCGTCATCATTCAGCCGCCAGCCATGAGCATCGTTCCAGGGGCTGAAAGGATCGCTGTCATGAGCCGGCCTGCGCGCGGCCTCCCGCTCCGCCAGCACGGCCAGCGCCGCCAGTGCGAGCGTCCGTGGGCCGGGTTCCGGCTTCGCCGGCACCAGATCCTGCTGGAACCGCTCGATGAAACCGGTGTCCAGGTCCGCGGCCTCGAAGGCCGCATGGTCGATCACCCGCTTCAGGAAGAACACGTTTGTGGTCAGCCCCACGACGCGGGTGGCGTCCAGCACACCCGAAAGCTTGCGGATCGCCTCGCCGCGGTCGCGGCCATGGGCGATGACCTTGGCGATCATCGGATCGTAGAACGGGGTCACGCTGTCGCCCTCGCGGACGCCGGTATCGATGCGCACGCCCTCACCCTCCGGTGGAAAGCGGAGCATGTCGAGCCGGCCCGTGGCTGGCAGGAACATCTTCGACGGATTCTCGGCGTAGAGCCGCGCCTCGATGGCATGGCCCTCGATGGTGAGGTCCGCCTGGGCCAGCGGCAGCTTCTCGCCGGCGGCGACGCGGATCTGCCACTCCACCAGGTCCTGGCCGGAGATCAGTTCGGTGACCGGATGCTCCACCTGCAGGCGCGTGTTCATCTCCATGAAGAAGAAGCGGTCCGGGCGGAGACCTTCCGAGACATCGGCGATGAACTCGATGGTGCCCGCGCCGCGGTAGTCGATGGCCTTCGCCGCGGCGACCGCCGCCTCGCCCATCGCCTTCCGCATGGCCTCGGGCATGTCCGGCGCCGGCGCTTCCTCGATCACCTTCTGGTGGCGGCGCTGGATGGAGCAGTCGCGCTCGAACAGATGCACCGCATTGCCGTGGCTGTCGCCGAAGACCTGCACCTCGATGTGGCGCGGCTTGACCAGGAACTTCTCGATCAGCACCCGCTCGTCGCCGAAAGCGTTCTTCGCCTCCCGCTGGGCGCCTTCCAGCGCCTTCTGGAAGTCCTTCTCGCCGTCGACGCGGCGCATGCCCTTGCCGCCGCCGCCGGCGACGGCCTTGATCAGCACGGGGAAGCCGATGCGACCCGCCTCGGCGGCCAGCACCGACAGATCCTGATCCTCGCCGTGATAGCCGGGCACGACCGGCACGCCGGCCTTTTCCATGATGGCCTTGGCGGCGTCCTTCAGCCCCATCCTGCGGATTGAGTCGGCGCTGGGACCGATGAAGGTCAGACCCTCCTTCTCGATGGCCTCGGCGAAGGCCGCGTTCTCCGACAGGAAGCCATAGCCCGGATGGATGGCGCGGGCGCCGGTGCGCTTCGCGGCCTCCAGGATGCGGTCGGCCAGCAGGTAGCTCTTCGTGACCTCGGACTCGCCGATGCGGCAGGCCTCGTCGGCCATCTGGACGTGCATGGCGTTGGCGTCGGCGTCGGAATGCACGGCGACGGTGCGGATGCCGAGGCGGCGGGCGGTGCGGATGACGCGGCAGGCGATCTCGCCGCGGTTCGCAATCAGTATCTTTTCGAACAATGCCATCTCTGCCGCCTCACATCCTGAACACGCCGAATTTCGTATCCTCGACGGGCCTGTTCAGCGCCGCCGAGATGGCCAGCCCCAGCGTCATGCGGCTGTCGGCCGGGTCCAGCAGACCATCGTCCCAGATGCGCGAGGTGGCGAAATAGGGATCGGACTGTTCCTCGAACTGCTCGATGATCGGCCGCTTGAATTCCGCCTCTTCCGCGTCCGACCACGTCTTGCCCTGGCGTTCGTGATTGGCGCGGGTGACCGTCGCCAGAACGCCCGCGGCCTGCTCCGGCCCCATCAGGGCGAGCCGGGCGCTGGGCCACATCCACAGGAACCGCGGCCCGTAGGCGCGCCCGCACATGCCGTAATTGCCGGCGCCGTATGAGCCGCCGACCACCATGGTGAACTTCGGCACCTTCGTCGTGGAAACGGCGGTGACCAGCTTGGCGCCGTCCTTGGCGATGCCGCCCGCCTCGTACTTCCGCCCGACCATGAAGCCGGAGATGTTCTGCAGGAAGATCAGCGGCACGTGGCGCTGGCTGCAGAGTTCGATGAAGTGCGCGCCCTTCATGGCCGATTCCGAGAACAGGATGCCGTTGTTGGCGACGATGCCCACCGGATAGCCGAAGATGCGCGCGAAGCCGCAGACCAGCGTCTGGCCGTAGAGCTTCTTGAACTCGTCGAACTCCGAGCCGTCGACCATGCGCGCGATCAGTTCGCGCACGTCATAGGGCTGGCGCACGTCCCGGGGCAGCACGCCGTAGAGCTCCTCCGGGTCGTAGGCCGGCGCCTGGGGGCGCTCGATCCGCACCGACTTCGGCTTGAGGCGGTTCAGGTTGCCGACGATCTGCCGCGCCAGCGCCAGGGCGTGGGCGTCGTTCATGGCGTAGTGGTCGGTGACGCCCGAGGTGCGGGAATGGACGTCCGCACCGCCCAGATCCTCCGCCGAGACGATCTCGCCCGTCGCCGCCTTCACCAGCGGCGGGCCACCGAGGAAGATAGTGCCCTGCTGGCGGACAATGATCGCGTCGTCGGACATGGCCGGCACGTAGGCGCCGCCGGCGGTGCAGCTTCCCATAACCACGGCGATCTGCGGGATGCCGGCGGCCGACATGTTGGCCTGATTGTAGAAGATGCGCCCGAAATGCTCCTTGTCGGGGAAGACCTCGGGCCACTGCGGCAGGTTTGCGCCGCCCGAATCGACCAGGTAGATGCAGGGCAGGTTGTTCTCCAGCGCCACTTCCTGCGCCCGGACGTGCTTCTTCACCGTCTCGCGGTAATAGGTGCCGCCCTTCACGGTCGCGTCATTGCAGACGATGACGCATTCCAGCCCCGACACCCGGCCGATGCCGGTGATGACGCCGGCGGAGGGAACCTCGCCGTCATACAGGCCCCAGGCGGCGAGCTGACTGAACTCCAGGAAGGGCGCGCCGGGATCGACCAGGGCGCGGATGCGCTCGCGCGGCAGCATCTTGCCGCGCTCCAGATGGCGGTTGCGGGCGCGCTCCCCGCCGCCCTGCTTGATCTCGCCGACGCGTTCTTTCAGACGGCCGACCTCGCCGCGCCAGAAGTCCATGTTGGCCCTGAACACGTCCGAGCGCGTGTTGAGTTCGGATTTCAGTACCGGCATCCGGCGTCGCTCCCCTGCACCGTGACGATTGCGCCGATATTGAGCATGTTTGGCCGGACTCGGGAACCCCGATCAGGGCTGTCCCGCTGTCGCCTGCTGACGCGGGAAGGTCACCACCTCGATCCGGTTCCCGTCGCGGTCGCGGATGAAGGCTGCGTAGCAGGTCGTCACCGCCACCTGCCTTTCGCCCGGCGCGCCGTCGCCGGTTCCGCCTTCGGCCAGGGCAATGCGGTGGAACGCATCGACCGTTGCCCGGTCCCGCGCCCTCAGGCAGACATGGAAGCCCGTATCGGCCCGCGCCGAGGGAGCGTCGGGCCGGGCGTTCAGCCAGAATTCCGGATAGCGCCTGCCGAAACCGACGGTCGCCGGCCTGTCCGCCAGCACCGTGAATCCGAGCGGCGCGAGAACCTTACGATAGAAATCCGCCGCCGCCTTCAGGTCGCGGACCTGGATGGAGACGTGATCGATCACGGCTTCACGGTTCGGGCGAAATCCACGGCGATCTCTCGTCGGGTGAAGCGCCATCCCGCGTCCGTGCGCACGAAGGTGTCACGGTATTCGCCGACGATGTCGGGCACTTCCGACGGGCGCACCCGTTCCGGCCGTTCGTGGTCGTCATGGCGGTGAAGCGTCAGATAGACCACGCCGGTGGCGTTGTTCCGGTCGATGACGTTCACCAGCGCGTTGGTGCAGACATGGCGCGAACGGCGGTGCGTCGCGGCTTCGCGCCGCCCGAACCCCGCCTCGATTTCGGCGCGGCCGGTCATGGTGTTGTCGGGCGAGGTCCAGACCCCGTCATCGGTGAACTGATCCGCGATCCGCGACGCCTCGCCGTGGTCGACGAAGTGGCAGTACTCGATCATCAGCCGCTCGCAGGCGCGCTCGATCAGCATGCGCTCGATATCGTCCATTCACTCGATCTCCCGGCTGAAGGCGGCGTTCGCCTCGTCGAAAATGCGATATTCCTGGCGGTTCCAGAAGACCCGTCCGGTCATGTCGTCGGCGGCAAAGGCCGCAAGCCACTTCGCCGTCGGATAGACGTCTGCCGGATCCTGCGGCGCCTCGGGGTTCATGCCCGACCGCGTCGGCCCGGGGATCAGGCCGTTGACCAGCACGCCCGTGCCCACGCATTCGCGCGCCGCCGTTCGCGTCAGGGCATAAAGCCCCGCCTTCGACGCGCCGTAGGCGCCGAAGCCCTTCGCCCCGGTTTCCGCGGCCCGGGAGAGCGTGTTGACGATGTGTCCCCCGCCCTGTGCCCGCATCAGCGGTATCGCCGCCTTCATGCCGTAATAGGGGCCGAGAAGATTGACGCGGATCAGCTTCTCGAACTGGTCGGGCGCGTGATCGGGGATCGCGGTGCGGAAACCGAGGCCGGCATTGTTGAACAGCACGTCGAGCCGGCCGTGTTCTCCGGCGACGGAACGGATGAGATCGCCCACCGCCGCCGCGTCGCTGACATCGCATTCGCGCAACGTGAAGTCCGTCGCGCCGTCGAGTAGCGCCACGTCCGCGCCGACCACCGTCGCCCCGTCGGCGTGGAAGCCTTCGGCGATGGCCCGGCCGATCCCGCTCGCCGCGCCGGTGACGATGATGACCTTGCCGCGGACGCTCACCGCGTCGCGGCCGCCGCCTTCGGGGCGAAGTCCCCGAGCCCCTGCCGGAGCAAGTCGACGATCATACCGATCTCTTCGTCGGTAACGTTGAGCGGCGGCGTGACCAGGAAATGGTCGCCGCGGAGGCCGTCCAGCATGCGCCGGGAATAGATGATCAGCCCCCGGTCGTAGCAGGCCTGGGCGATCTCGCTGCCGGCGTTGAGTTCCGGCGGCAGAGGGATGCGCTTCGTGCGGTCGGCCATGACGTCGAAGCCGAGCATCAGCCCCCGGCCCCGCACTTCGCCGATGAACGGAAACTCGTCCATCAGTCCTTCCAGCGCGGCCTTCAGCTTCGCGCCCTGGCGGGCGGCGTTGGCCACCAGACCGTCCTCCTTCAGCACGTCCATCACGGCGAGACCCGCAGCGCAGGCCAGCGGCCCGGCCGAGTATGTATGGCCGTGGGCGTAGCCGCCGGCGTCGTAGACCGCTTCGACCATTTCGCCCCTCGCCAGCACCGCGCCGAGCGGCACGTAGCCGGCGGCCAGGCCCTTGGCCATCGCGATGATGTCGGGGTTGGCGTCCCAGTGCTCGGCGCAGAGGTACTTGCCGCTCCGGCCCGAACCGCACATCACCTCGTCGTAGATCAGCAGCAGCCCGTGGCGGTCACAGATCTCCCGGACGCGGGCATAGTAGACGTCCGGCGCGATCAGGCCGCCGGTCGCCGCGCCGCCGATCGGTTCCATGATGAAGGCCAGCACCGTCGAGGGGCCCTGGTTGATGATCTCGTCTTCCAGCGCCTGAGCAAAGCGCAGCGCCGCTGCATCCTCGCTCTCACCTTCGGGCCGCTCCACCACGAAGGGCGCCGGGATCTTGGGCTGGATCTGCATCATCGGCGCGAAGGGCGCGAACATCGCGGGATCGCCGGTCAGCGAAAGCGCGCCAAGGGTAGAGCCGTGATAGGAAGGCAGACGGGAGATGATCTTGTATCGGGTCCCCTCCCCCTTCGCGAGGGCGTACTGGCGCGCAAGCTTGATCGCGCCCTCGACCGCTTCGGAGCCGCCGGAACAGAAGAAGGCGCGGGTGAGGCCCTTGTCCTGGCCCAGATCCGCCAGCCGGTCGGCCAACGTCTCGGCGGGGCCGTTCTTGAAATGGCTGCGGAAGGCGAAACAGATATCGTCCATCTGCGCGCGCATGGCCTCGACCACGCGGCGGTTGTTGTGGCCGATATTCGTGGTCTGGGGCCCGCAGCTCGCGTCGACATAGCGGCGGCCCTCGTCATCCCAGATGAAGATGCCCTCGCCCCGGACCGCGACCGGGCGGTCGGCGGTGGGCCAGAAGAACATGGAGGACGGCTGATTGCGGCCGTGGCGCGGCGCGAATTCGTTCATGGCGGTCTCCCCTCCCGGCGTCTCGATCGGGGCAAGAGTAGACCCGCCGCCGGCGCGCCGCCAGCGCAACGGCCGCAATCGCGGGTTGAGACTCGCAGGTTCCCGAAATACCTTGTTCATTCCCGGGGCTCGCAGGAAAGCAGGGATATGGACACTCAGGCGCCACTCAGCGTTCCGGACGCCCGGGAGCCGGAACGTCCGCGCTGGACCAGCATCACCTATGACGGCGAGCGGAAGGCGTTCAGGCGGCTGCTGATGCGGGAGGCGCCGCTGATCGCCGCGACCGGCGGCATCTACTGGTTCTGGGCGCGCACCCGCGTGCGCCGCTTCATCTGGGCGCATACCAAGATCAACGGCACGCCGCTGGAGTATTCGGGCCGCGGTCTGGAGCTGTTTCTCGGTTTCGTCATTGCCGGCGCGCTGTTCGCCCTGACCTACTGGCTGTTGCAACTCGCCGTGCTGAGCGCCGGCTTCGGCCCGCTGGAAGGCACCGTCGTCTCCCTCGGCGTCTACGCCCTGTTCTTCACCTTCCTCTATGCGCTGGCCGCCTATCGCACGCGCCGCTACATGGTCCGCCGCACATCCTGGCGCGGCATACGCTGTGGTCTGGAAGGATCGAGCCTCGGCTTTGTCCGCCACGCCCTGCCCGCGGCGCTGGCCACCGTGTTCACGCTCGGGCTGGCCTTTCCCTGGCTCAATGTCGTGGTCCAGCGTTATCTGATCGAGAACATGTCCCTCGGCAGCGCCCGCTTCCACTATGACGGGCGAGGCCGGGAGCTGTTCAGGCCCTGGCTGGCGGTCTGGTTGCTGCTGCTTCCAACGGCCGGTTACGCGCTCGTCTGGTGGCGGGGCCGCGCCATGCGCTACCACTACAACGCGACACGGATGAACGGGCTGGCGCTGAATTCCTCGCTCGATCCCTGGAAGATCGTCGTCATCTCGATCATCGGCGGTCTGCTGATCGGTCTGCTTTTCTACCTGCCGGCGGGTCTCGTCTTCGCCGCCGCCGGCGCTGCGACCACCGCTGTCGGCAATCTCGCCGCCATCGCCGTGGCTGGCGTCATCGCCTTCTCCGTCTTCTTCGCCGCCGCCTGGGCCATATTGCTCTATTTCGTCGAGTACCGCATCACCGAGCACGCCCTGCAGGCCCTGCTGATCAGCGGCAGCATGGACTGGAACGACATCGAGCAGGTGCATCCGCAGGCCGCCGGTCCGGGCGACGGCCTCGACGCCGTGCTCAGCATGGACGGAATCTGACCTCGTCATGGAAGCGCCATGGAACCGCTCCAGGGCGACATTCTCGGACGGACGCACCGCCGCGATCCACGATGTCGAAGTCGACATTGCCCCCGAGGGTATTGGAATCGAGGGGGACGACGTCAGCATCCACTGGGGCGAGGCCGGGCTGGAGGTCGTCGATGCCCCGGCCAATGCAAAGGCGCTTCGCCTCGGTCACGCGGATCATGACGGCGCGCGCCTGCTGCTGGAGGGCGAGGCCCTGGTGGCGCAAGTGCGCGATGCCCTGCCCGGCCTGCTGGCGCGGCGTCCGGACAGCCGAAAATACGACCTGAAGAAGCTGGGCGTCTGGGGCGGCGCAGTGGCGGCGCTGGCGGCGCTCTTCTTCCTCTTCCTGCCGGCAATCGTCTCCGGCGTCGCCGCGCTGATTCCCCAGTCGGTCGAGAAACGTCTCGGCGACCAGGCTCTGGCGGCCTTCTCGCAGTTCTTCGACGGCATGGAAAACGAATGCCGGGAGCGCGGGGGACAGCAGGCGCTCGACTGGATGGTGGCGCAGATCATGGACGGCGCGCGGATGGAACGCGGCGTCGATGTCCGTGTCGTACCGGTCGACATGGTCAACGCCGTGGCCTTTCCCGGCGGCAGGGTCCTGATCTTCGACGGCCTGATCCAGCAGGCCGAAAGCGCCGAGGAAGTCGCAGGCGTCGTCGCCCACGAACTCGGCCATGTGGAGAACCGCCACGGGATGGAGCGGATGGTCCGCGACAGCGCCATCAGCGCCGTCCTCAGCGTCTTCGCGCCGGGCGCGGCCGGCGACATCGGCAGCGAGCTTGGCGGCGCGCTGCTGACCCAGTCCTATGGCCGCGATGCCGAGCGGGAGGCCGACGCCTTCGCCGTCGAAACACTGAACCGCATCGGGGTGACCACCGGCGGCATGGCGAGCTTCTTCGAACGCATGGCGCAGAAACACGATGCCGGCCAGGGCGGCTCGCTGTTGCAGTACCTGGCCAGTCACCCGGCGCCGACCGAGCGCGCCGAGACCATCGCCGCGCGCGGCACCGGCGACGAACCTATCCTCAGCGACGCCGAATGGCGCGCGCTGAAGGCGATCTGCCCGAAAGACTGAGGTTCAGACGATGCGCTTGTCGCGGAATTCCGCAATGGCGTCGGCGCCGTAGCCGAGCTCGCCCAGGATTTCCTCGGTGTGCTCGCCGAGCACGGGCGCACGGTGACGGATGCCGCCCGGCGTCTTCGACAGGTTGATGGGCGCGCTGGCCACCGGCGCGGGCTTCGGCAGGTTCGGAAACTCGACGTCCTGCAGGAAGCCCATGGCCTGGACATGCGGATCGTCCAGGGTCTGCTGCGGCGTATAGAGAGGCCCGGCCGGCACCGAGGCCGCGGCGTACTCCGCCAGCACCTCGTTGGTGGTCTTGTCCTTCGCGTGCTCGCGGGCGATCTCGGAGAGAATCTCGCTGTTGTTGCCGCGGTCGAGGTCGTCGGCGAAGCGCGGATCGTCGATCAGGTCGGGGCGGCCCACCAGCTTCGCCCAGCGCTCGAACAGGGGACGCCCGACCACCTGGACGATGAACCAGCCATCCTTCGTCGGAACGATGTCGCTCGGGCCCGAGGTCTGGCCTCGATTCATGGTAGGCTTGCGGTTGATGCCCAGCATCGCCTGCTCGATCAGCGCGGCGTTGCCGATCGTCAGCGCCGAACGCACCAGCGCGCCCTCAACCATCTGGCCCTCGCCGGTCTCCTTGCGGTGCATCAGGGCCACCAGCGTGCCGATCGCCGACATCATCGCGGTGGTGAAATCCACCCAGGGGCCGGCGAACTTCACCGGCTGGTCCTCGCTGCCCGACATGTAGGTGGAGCCCGACATGACCTGGCCGATGCCGTCGAAGCCGACGCGGTCGCTGTAGGGGCCGCCATGGCCGAAGGCGGAAACCGTGGTCAGGACGATGTCCGGCTTCATCGCCTTCAGGCTGTCGTAATCCAGTCCCATGGCCTTCAGGCCCTGAGGGGGCAGATTGGCGACCACCACGTCGGCGGTCTCAACCAGCTTCTTCACGATCTCCCGGCCTTCCGGCTTCATCGGGTTGAGAGTGAGGCCACGCTTGTTGCGGTTGATCTGCAGGAACAGCGCGCCGATGCCGTCATCGTTGACCGGCGTGGTCCAGCGGTCTTCGGAACCGGCCAGCTTCTCGATGCGGATGACGTCCGCGCCGAATTCGGCCAGCAGGCTGGCGCAGTACGGTCCCGCGATATAGCGGCCGAAATCCAGCACACGGTATCCGCTCAGAACTCCCGACATCGCTCCCCTCCCCGAAAAAGAATGCCGCTCTATCGTCGATCGATACGCATCTTCATACCGAAGCGCGGGCGCAAGGTCACGCGCCCTTGCGGCTGGACCGGGTGTCCGGGCTTCAGCGTCAACCGGTAACGGCGGCCGAGCACGGCCAGGACCATGCGCGCCTCGAGCTGCGCGAAACCGGAGCCAATGCAGATGCGGGGGCCGCCGCCGAACGGGAAATAGGCGTGCTTGTGGCGCGCATAGACCTCGTGATCGGCGAAGCGCTCCGGATCGAAGCGGTCGGGCTCCGACCAGAGCTTCGGATTGCGGTGGGTGATCCACGGCACGGCGGAGACGATGGCCCCCTTCGGGACCGCCAGTTCGCCGCCCAGCCGGTCGTCCTTCTCCGCCGTGCGGCTGATGGAGAAGGCCGGCGGGTATAGCCTGAGCGTCTCGTCGATGACCATGCGCGTACGCTCCAGCGTGCGCATGTCATCGAAATTCGGCCGGCGGTCGCCCAGCACCGAATCGATCTCGGCGTGGAACTTCGCTTCTTCCTCCGGGTGCACGGACAGCAGATAGAACGCCCAGCTCAGCGCCTGCGCCGTGGTTTCGTGACCGGCCGCGAACAGGGTCATCACCTCGTCGCGGAGCTGCCGGTCGGACATCCCCTCCCCGGTTTCCGGATCGCGGGCGTCCAGCAACATCTGCAGCAGATCCTCGCGCGCGGCCTCGCCCGCCGTCCGGCGCTGGTCGATGATCGCGTAGATCATGCTGTCGAGGGTCTTCATCGCCTCGCGCACCTTCGGGTCGCGGTAGCGCGGCAGCCATTCCGGCAGACCCAGGAAATCGATCGGCGAAAGGCGCCCCAGGTTCTCGATCAGGATCGACACCGCCTTGCCCAGCCGGTCGATGTCGCCCGCAATGTCGGAGGTGAACAGCGTCCGCGCCACGATCTCCATGGTCAGGCGCATCATCTCGTGGGCGATGTCGACATGGCGGCCGGTATCGGCATGCGCCGCCCAGCGTTCGGCTGTCGCCTCGGCGCTGTCGACCATGATGCCGGCCAGCGCCTGCAGCCGCTGGAAATGGAAGGCCGGGGCGGCGATCCGGCGTTGACGCCGCCAGAAATCGCCTTCTGCGGTCAGCAGCCCGTTGCCCAGCGCGGGCCCCAGGATCTGCCGGTTCAGCCGGCCCTTGGTGTAGATCTCCGGCTTGGCGACCAGCATCTCCTTGATCAGGTCGGGCCGGTTGACGATGACGAAGGTCTGGAAGGCGAAGCGGCGGACCGAATAGTCCTTGTCGAAGATGTAGTCGGGATAGAGATCGATGACGTTGTCGCGCATCACCCGCATGGTCTCGATCACGCCGAGCCGCCGGTTCATGCCGGGATGGCGCAGACTGGGCGCGCCCTGTCCGGTATCCGTCATCGTCGCTTGCCCGCCTTCTCCTCGTAGGGGTTGTGGCTCTTGCGCAGCATCATTCTGACCGGCACGCCATGCAGGCCGAACGCCTCGCGCAGCCCGTTCACCAGATACCGCTCATATGCGTCCGGCAGTTCGCCGCCGGAAGAGGTGAACAATGCGAAGGTCGGCGGCCGCGACTTGGCCTGCGTCAGATAGCGGATGCGGAAACGCCGGCCGTTGACCAGTGGCGGCGGATGGCGCGCCGTCATCTCCTCCAGCCAGCGATTGAGGCGTGCCGTCGGCACGCGGAGGTTCCAGGCTTTGTAGGCCTTGATGACGGCGGGCATCAGCTTGTCGACGCCGCGGCCGGTCAACGCCGAGAAGGCGACGATCGGCACGCCCCGGGCCTGGGCCAGCTGCTGCTCCAGTCGATAGCGGAGTTCGCGCATGACTTCGGGACCGTCATCAAGCAGATCCCACTTGTTGATGCCGATCACCAGCGCGCGGCCCTCTTCCAGGGTCTGCCGCGCGAGGACCAGATCCTGACGCTCCAGAGGCTGGGTCGCGTCGGCCAACAGCACCACGACTTCGGCGAACTGCACCGCACGCAGCCCGTCGGCCACCGCCAGCTTCTCCAGCTTCCGGTTGACGCGCGACTTCCGCCGCATGCCGGCGGTGTCGAACAGGCGCACCGGATGGCCATTCCATTGCCAGTTGATCGAGATGGAATCCCGGGTGATGCCCGCTTCCGGACCGGTCAGCAGGCGGTCCTCGCCGATCATCCGGTTGATGAGCGTGGACTTGCCCGCATTGGGACGTCCGACGACGGCGAGCAGCAGCGGCTTCTCCGCCTCATCGGCGGCGGCGTCCCGGCCGGCCCGTTTCGTCGTCTCCGGCGCCAGCGCCTCGATGGCGTCCTTGAGATCGACCAGGCCCTCGCCGTGCTCCGCCGAGACGCCAACGGGATCGCCGAGCCCCAGTTCATAGGCTTCCAGCCGGCCCGGTTCGCCGGCGCGGCCCTCGCACTTGTTGGCGACGACGATGACCGGCGTGCTCTGCTCGCGCAGCCAGCCCGCGAAATGGCTGTCCAGCGGCGTCAGGCCGGCGCGGGCGTCGTACATCAGCAGCGCCACGTCCGCCTCGGCAAGCGCCATCTCGGTCTGCTGGCGCATCCGGGCTTCCAGACTGTCGTCGAAGGCTTCCTCCAGTCCGGCGGTGTCGATCACGCGGAAACGGAGCGTCCCGATGCGTCCCTCGCCCTCGCGGCGGTCGCGGGTAACACCGGGCAGGTCATCGACCAGCGCCAGGCGCTTGCCGACCAGCCTGTTGAACAGCGTCGACTTGCCGACATTGGGTCGGCCCAGAATGGCGATAGTGAGGCTCATGGAAGCCCGATCCTAGCGATAGGCGAGTAGTTCGCCGCCATCGGTGACGATGAGCAGCGTGCCGTCGACCACGATGGGGGCCGCGGCGATGCCGTCATCCAGTTCGAAGCCGCCGACCGGCGAACCGTCGAACGGCGAATAGAAGGCCACCTGGCCCTCGTTGTTGGCGACGATGACCCGTTCGCCGGCGACTACGGGACCGACCCATGTCAGCCGGCCCTCGTTGTCTTCGGGATCCTCGAACTTCGGCATCTGGGTGACCCAGCGGATGCCGCCGTCGTCGGCCGAGAGGCAGACCAGTTCCGATTCCGAGGAGACCAGATAGAGGAAATCGCCTGTCAACCAGGGCGTCTGCCGGCCTGCGATCTCCTGGTCCCAGATACGAATGCCACGCTGCAAGTCGATCGCCGCCGCGGCGCCGCCCTGGCCGACCACGTAGACGCGGCCGTCGTCGATCACAGGCTGGGCATCGATGTCGTTGATGGCGCCGAGCGGCGTGATCCGCCGGGCTCGCAGCAACTGGTCAGACCAGATTGCCTGGCCGGTGTCCGCGCGGATGGCGTAGATCTCGCCCGAGGCGTACGGGGCCATGACGAAGGGACCGCTGCCCGTCGGCGCGGGCGTGCCGATCTGTTCGGCGGTCTCCTGCAGTCCCTGGTGCACCCAGATCTCCTCGCCGGTCTCCAGATCGTGTGCCTTGAGCCGGCTGTCCGACGCCAGGAAATAGACCCGCCCGTTGCTGACCAGCGGCGCCCCGCGGATCGGACCGTCGATCCTCACCTGCCAGAAGTAGTTCCCGGTCTCGGGTTCCAGGGCATAGAGGTCGCCGAAGGGCGTCGTCGCCACGATCACGCCGTCGCCCACGGCCACGCCGCCGCCGATCTCGCCCGGATCCTCGCTGCGGCGGCCGAGACCGACCTGCCAGATCCGCTCACCGGTCCTGAGATCGAAAGCACTCACCCTGGCGCGGGCGTCCATGGTGTAGACACGACCGTTCGCGGAAACGGGCCGTGCGGTCACGCGTTCCTCATCATTGGAGCCGGTGCCGATATCGGCGCTCCAGGCCCGGCTGAGGGACCCGGAAAGCGCCAGATGCCGCATCACCGCCTCCGGCGTGCCGCCCTCCTGCGGCCAGTCGGCGTTCGAAACCGCCGCCGGCAGCGTCACGGTCAGATCCTGAACGCTCTCGTCCGGCTCCAGCGACGTTTCCAGCGCCAGGACGGAGATGCGCTCGCCCGGCAACGGCACCTTCTCGGTCTCGAACCAGGAGCCGATCGTATCGCACGCGCCCACCGTCGCCGCCAGCGCGGCGGCGATCAGCACCCTTCCGAGCAGACTTGCGCCCAAGGCCTTCTCAGCCCCCCAGCGCCATGATGTAGTTCCGCACGCGATCGCGCTGCCGCGCCGTCGCATTGGCGTCTTCGGCAATGGCGCGCAGCTCAGCAATAGCCCCGGCCCGGTCACCCTTCGCCAGCAGCGCAGAGGCGCGTATCTCCCGCGCCGCATTGGCGAACACGCCCCCGCCGTCAGGCAGATCGCCGAGTCGTTGAACGGCTGCATCGCCGCCTTCAAGTTCCAGAGCCAGAAGGGCCGCCTTCAGTCGCACGACATCGCGATGCAGCGCGCGCAGCTCGCCGTCGGCGATCAGCCGGTCATAGGCGGCCAGCGCCTCTGGCCCGTTACCGGCGGCGGCCCGCGCGGCGGCGGCCTGCATTTCGGCCAGAGCTCCATAGCCCCCGGGACCGGACGCAGCGATCTGGTCGAAGGCGGCGGCGGCCTCGGCCGCCTGCCCCCCGTCCAGCCGATCCAGCGCCGACTCGAAGGCCGCGCCCGCCTCTTGGCGCTGGTTCAGCCGATAGTCCTGCCAGAACACCACGCCGGCGACGACGGCGACGATCAGTACGGTCGCCCCGATGGCATAGGCGCCATAGCGCTTCCACATCGTCTCGTAGCGTTCGCGGCGGACGTCTTCGTCCACCTCGCGGAAAATGAGATCGTCACTCACGGGTCAGAAGCGTCCTCGGAACGGGCCGCGCCATGGCGGCGGCGGCAGATGAAAATCCGCGACCTAGATAACGATTGCGCGGTCCGGATGCAAACACGCCGCGGCGGGCGCGGCAGCACGGTCTCCGGCCAGCTCGCGCTTGACGGGCCGCGCGGGGCGCTGTTTTGTTGCCCACCCGCCCGAACGGCGGCTCACAACGGCGCGACGGTCATGATCCTGCTGATCGATAA
Source organism: Rhizobiales bacterium NRL2 (assembly GCA_001664005.1). Lineage (NCBI taxonomy): Bacteria > Pseudomonadati > Pseudomonadota > Alphaproteobacteria > Hyphomicrobiales > Rhizobiales bacterium NRL2. The sequence goes on along the minus strand of CP016093.1, from coordinate 2,373,266 downwards.
CTACGACAGCTTTACCTACAATCTCGTCCATTTCCTGGGCGAGCTTGGCGCGGATATCGCCGTGCGCCGCAACGACGTGCTGAGCGTTGCCGAAGCGCTGGAGATGAAGCCGGAGGCCATCGTGCTGTCGCCTGGTCCGGGCCGGCCCGACAGCGCCGGCATTTCGCTGGAACTCGTCGCCTCGGCGCCGCCCGAGCTGCCGATCCTCGGCGTCTGCCTGGGCCACCAGACCATCGGGGAGGTCTTCGGCGGCCGGATCATTCGCGCCAAGATCCTGATGCACGGCAAGACTTCGACGATCACCCATCGCGGCGAGGACGTCTTCGCCGGCCTGCCGCAGGGATTCACCGCCACGCGCTACCACTCCCTCGTGGTCGACCGGGACGGCTTCCCCGAGTCGCTGGAGATCACGGCGGAGACGGAGGACGGCGCGATCATGGGCCTGCGCCACCGTGAACGGCCCGTCTACGGCGTCCAGTTCCACCCCGAGAGCATCGCCTCGGAGCACGGCCACGCCCTGCTCGACAACTTCCTGAAGCTGGCGGGTCTGAAGCAATGAACGAGATGGAAACCTTCAAGGCCCTGATCGGGCGCGTCGCCGAAGGTGAGAAGCTGCCGGTCGAGGATGCTCGGACGGCGTTCGACATCATGATGTCGGGCGACGCCACGCCCTCGCAGATGGGCGCCTTTCTGATGGCGCTCCGGGTCCGGGGCGAAACGGTCGAGGAGATCACCGGCGGGGCCATGGCGATGCGCGCCAAGGCCGACAAGATCCCGGCCCCGGCGGATGCGATCGACACCTGCGGCACGGGCGGCGACGCCAAGGGAACCTGGAACGTCTCGACCGCCACGGCCTTCGTCCTCGCCGCACACGACATTCCCGTCGCCAAGCACGGCAACAGGGCGCTGTCGTCGAAGACCGGCACGGCCGACGTACTCACGGCGCTGGGCGTCAACATCGACTGCCCCTTCCCGCTGATCCAGAAGGCGCTGAAGGAAGCCGGCATCGGCTTTCTGATGGCCCCGCGTCATCACGGCGCCATGCGGCATGTCGGGCCGACGCGTGTCGAACTCGGCACGCGCACCATCTTCAACCTGCTGGGTCCACTTTCGAACCCGGCCGGCGCGAAACGCCAGCTCATGGGCGTGTTCGCCCGGCAGTGGGTCGAACCGCTGGCCCATGTGCAGATGAAGCTGGGCGCGGAGAAGGTCTGGGTCGTGCACGGCTCCGACGGCATGGACGAACTGACCACCACCGGTCCCTCCACCGTCGCCGAACTGGCGGATGGCAGGGTCAGCGTCTTCGAGGTCAATCCCGCTGACGCCGGTCTTCCTGTCGCGCGCCCGGAAGATCTGAAGGGCGGCGGCCCGGAGGAGAACGCCCGGGCGCTGCAGGCCGTGCTGAACGGGGCGAAGAACGCCTTCCGCGACATCGTCGTGCTCAACGCCGCGGCTGGGCTGATCGTCGCCGGCAAGGCCGGTTCCCTGAAGGAAGGCGCCGAAATGGCCGCGGCGTCGCTGGACGGCGGTTCGGCCGCCGCCCGGCTGGCGCAGCTCGTGACGATCTCCAACGAGGCCGCCTGACCATGACCGGCACGGTGCTCGACAGGATCTGCGCGGACAAGCTGGACCATGTCGCCCGCTGCAAGGCCGAGCGTCCGCTGGCGCGGGTCGAGGCCGCGGCGAAGGCGCAGCCGGCGCCGCGCGGGTTCCTGCAGGCCCTGCGCGCACATCAGGACGCCGGCCGCTACGGCCTGATCGCCGAAATCAAGAAGGCCTCGCCCTCCAAGGGCCTGATCCGGGCGGATTTCGACCCGCCGGCGCTGGCGCGGGCCTATCGCGCCGGCGGTGCAAGCTGTCTGTCCGTGCTGACCGACGCGCCCTATTTCCAGGGCGCCGACGGCTATCTCACCGCCGCCCGCGCCGCCGTGGACCTGCCTGTCCTGCGCAAGGACTTCATGCTGGATGTCTATCAGATCGCCGAAGCACGGGCGCTCGGCGCCGACTGCGTGCTGCTGATCATGGCGGCGCTGGAGGACGGCCAGGCCCGGGAGCTCGAGGATGCCGCATTCGGCTATGGCATGGACGTGCTGGTGGAGGTCCACGACCTCGAAGAGCTCGAGCGCGCCAAATCTCATCTGAAAAGCGAACTGATCGGCGTAAACAATCGAAATCTCAAGACACTCGATGTCGATCTGGCGACCACGGAGGCCTGCGCCGCCGCCCTGCCCGCCGGTTGCCTGGCGGTCAGCGAGAGCGGGCTGAACACCCGCGCCGACCTGGACAGGATGGCCGCCGCCGGCTGCCGCAGTTTCCTGATCGGGGAGAGCCTGATGCGTCAGGAGGATGTCGCCGGCGCCACACGCGCCCTGATCGGCGAGCCGGCGATGCGGGCCGCGGGCTGAGATGGCCGGCTTCACCCATTTCGACGACAAGGGCGCGGCCCGCATGGTCGACGTGGGCGCCAAGGACGAGACGAAGCGCACCGCCGTCGCGGAGGCGCGGGTTCTGGTCTCCCAGGAAACGCTGGCCCTGATCGTCGAGGGCCGCGCGAAGAAGGGCGACGTGATGGGCGTGGCGCGTCTGGCCGGGATCATGGGTGCGAAGAAGACACCGGATCTGATCCCGCTGTGCCACCCGCTGTCGCTGAACAGCGTCGAGGTCGATCTCGCGACGGAGGACGATCCGCCCGCCATTCTCATCCGCGCCACCTGCAAGGTCACCGGCAAGACCGGCGTGGAAATGGAGGCGCTGACCGCCGCCTCGGTCGCGGCCCTGACCGTCTACGACATGTGCAAGGCGGTGCAGCGCGACATGGTCATCACCGGCGTTCGCCTGATCTCCAAGGAAGGCGGCAAGTCCGGCCGGTTCGAGGCCGAATGATCCCCGTCGCGGAAGCGCGCGAGCGCATCCTGGCGGCGCTGACGCCGACACCCCTGGAATGGGTCGGGCTGGAACGCGCCAGCGGCCGGGTGCTGGCCGAGGCCGTGCTGGCGCGACGCACCCAGCCTCCCGCCGACATGTCGGCGATGGATGGATACGCGGTCCGCGCCGCCGACACCGGAACCGGCCAGCCGCTGCGGCAGATCGGCGAATCCGCGGCCGGCCGCGGTTTCAGCGGATCGATCGGCCCGGGCGAGACGGTACGCATCTTCACCGGCGCGCCCCTGCCCGAAGGCGCCGACGCCATCCTGATCCAGGAAGACGCCGAAGCGGAAGGGGACGTCATCCGCCCGAGGGAAGCCGTCCGGTCGGGCACCTATGTCCGGCCTGCCGGCCTCGACTTCCGCGAAGGCGATGCCGGTATGGCGGCGGGCCAGGAGATCGGGCCGCGCAATATCGGCCTGCTGGCGGCCATGAACGCGCCCTGGGTTCCCGTGCGGCGGCGGCCGCGCATCGCGCTGCTCTCCACGGGCGAAGAGCTTGTGCGCCCCGGCGAGGCGCCGGGACCGGACCAGATCATCTCATCCAATGCGCTTTCAGTCGGCGCACTGGTGGCCAGGGCCGGCGGCGAGGCCGTCGATATCGGCATCGCCCTCGACCGGCCCGACGCTCTCGCGGAGGCCGGACGCCGGGCGGCAGGCTGCGACATGCTGGTGACGCTCGGCGGCGCCTCGGTGGGTGAACACGATCTCGTGCAGGAGGTTCTGGGCGGCAAGGGGCTGGACATCGACTTCTGGCGCATCGCCATGCGGCCCGGCAAACCGCTGATGTTCGGCCGTTTCGGCGACGTGCCCCTGCTCGGCCTGCCGGGCAATCCCGTCTCGGCGCTGGTCTGCGCCGTCATCTTCCTGCGCCCCGCCATCCGCGCCATGCTGGGCGCCGAAGACACCCTGCCGCCGCTCCGCCGCGGGCGTCTTGGACGGGACCTGCCCCCCAACGACCGCCGCGAAGACTATCTGCGCAGCATCGCCGTCCGCGGGGACGACGGGCTGCAGACGGTCACGCCGTTTGAGCGGCAGGATTCCTCGATGCTCTCGGTCATGTCGCGCGCCAACGCCCTGGCGGTAAGACCGCCGCACGCGCCGGCGATGGCGGCCGGCGAGCCGATCGACTACATCGCGCTCGATCACCTCGCCTGACGAGGGAACATTGACGGAATCGAGGAACTTACGTAGAACATAACAGGATTCGTTTTCGAGCGTTCAGGAGGCCGACGCCCATGCTCACCCGCAAGCAACACCAGCTCCTGCTCTATGTTCACGACTATCTGAAGGACAATGGCGTCTGTCCTTCGTTCGACGAAATGAAGGATGCGCTGGACCTCAGGTCCAAGTCCGGCATCCACCGGCTGATCACGGCGCTCGAGGAGCGCGGCTTCATCCGCCGCCTGCCGCACCGGGCGCGAGCGCTGGAGATCCTCAAACTGCCGGATTCGGCGACGCCCGAGGGCCGCCAGAGGATACAGGAGCCGAAGGTCGGCGCGTTCCAGCCCCAGGTCGTGGCGAGCCAGCCGCTGCCTGCCCGGGCGACCCCCGCCCCCGCGGCCGGCGAGAGCGCCACGCTGCCCCTTTACGGCCGGATCGCTGCCGGCACGCCGATCGAGGCGCTGCGCGATCAGTCCAACTACATCGACGTTCCCGGCCACGTGCTGGGCCGGGGTGAACACTACGCCCTGGAAGTGGCCGGCGATTCCATGATCAACGCCGGCATTCTGGACGGCGACACGGTCGTGATCGAGCGCTGCGACACCGCCGAGAACGGCGCCATCGTCGTGGCCCTGATCGACGGCGAGGAAGTGACGCTGAAGCGCCTGCGCCGCCGCGGCAACGCCATCGCGCTGGAAGCCGAGAACCCGGCCTACGAAACCCGCATCTACCGCCCCGACCAGGTGCGCATTCAGGGCCGGCTGACCGCCCTCTTCCGCCAGTACTGATCCTTCGCCGGCACCGGATCCCTGATCCAGGGCCGCCGGCCGCGAACGGCGTTCACCGACCTGGCCGAAGGGCCGGCGCGGGCATCGAACCAGAGCGCGTGCGCGCCCTCGCGCCAGATGTCGAAGCGGTCGATGACGATCCGGGCCGACGGGCAGCGCCCGAAGACCGGCACCAGGCTGATCACCACGTCGGCCCGCGTACAGTCCTCGGCCACAGCGCGCTGATGCACCGGCAGGGCGATCATCCAGCCATCCGCACGCCAGATACAACCGGCGTCGTCGCAGCGCATGCGCCCGTCGGGGCTGGCCAGCCGCGCGGGCCATGGAAGCGAACCCGTCAGTCCGTCACGCGCCAGCCATTGATCCGCCGTGAACTTCTCCCGCCGCGTCGAGGAGAGCATCACCGCACCGGCCTCGGTGCGCACCGCGACAAGCCGGGCGTCCGAATCGACGCGGATCAGCGGCCGCTCGGCCAGATGCGGCGAGGCCAGCCCGATGGCGATGCCGCCGAGCCCCAGCACGCGCCAGCCGCGCGACCAGAGACAGAGCCAGAGTCCGCCCAGGGCCACGGCGCTCAGCCCCCAGACCGGCATGGCGGGAACCAGACGGACCGCGCCGGGCAGCGCCGCAACCCAGTGGGCAACCGTCAGCACGGCGTCGATGCCCTGCCCCATCAGCCAGAGCAGCGGTCCGTCGAGCCCAAAGGGCATCGCCAGCGCCGCCAGGGTCCCCGTGGGCATGACCCAGAATGCGACCAGTGGAATCCCCGCCAGATTGCCGAGCACGCCGTAGTCGGCGAAACGGTTGAAATGGTAGATCGCGAACGGCCCGGTCGCCGCGCCAGCGATCAGCGTGGTGAGCGCGACGCCGGCCAGATAGCCGCCAATGCGGCGAAGCAGTCCTCTCTCCCCGCCCGAACGTCGCCAACGGTCGCCATAGCGCTCATAGGCGGCGACCAGCGCGGTGACCGCGGCGAAGGACATCTGGAAGCCGGGTTCGACCAGCGCTTCGGGCGACAGCGCAAGGATCAGCATCGCCGCCAGGGCCACGGTTCTCAGCGAGATCGCGCGCCGGTCCGCCAGCACCGCAAGCATGACGAGCGCGACCATGACGAAGGCGCGGACGGTCGGCACCGAGCCGCCGGTGAGCACGAGATAGCCCGCGCCTCCGGCAATCGCGGCCAGCGCCGCCCATTTCTTGATCGGCCGCCGCAACGCCAGCGGCGGATGCAGGGCCAGCAGCGCGCGCAGACCGAAGAAGAGAAATCCGGTCACCAGACCCATGTGCAGGCCCGAGATCGCCAGCAGATGCGCCAGCCCCGCATCGCGCAGCGCCTGCTCCTCCGCCTCGCCGATCCGGCTGCGGTCACCGGTGATCAGGGCTGCCGCGACGCCCCCCGCCGCACCGCCGATCGCGCCGGCAATGCGGGAAGCCATGCGGTCCCTGAGCCGGCTCAGCCAGCCGCTCCCTTCGCCCGGCCGGACGATTTCGGCCGCGCCGAGCGCATAGCCATAGCCGCCGAGACCGCGATAGAAGGCGTAGCGCTGGAAATCGAAGGCGCCCGGCTCGGCCGGCGGCGAGGGCGGGCCGGCGACGGCCAGCATCGTGACCGTGTCGCCGGCGCGAATGGCCTCGGCACCGGTGCGGACGGAAATCCGCACCTTTTGCGGCATATCCTCGGCCCGAAGCCGGCCGAAGCGATCCGGCGCGATGACCAGGCGTGCCGCGTCGGGCCGGCGCTCCACCGCCAGCACCTCGCCCGCCAGCTCCGTCGGCCCCACCTCCGCCGGCAGAATGGGCGCACGAACAGCCTCCGTCCGCAGCGCCGCCGCGGCGAGACCCAGCACAACAAGCAGGCAGGCAAGCGCCGGCAGACGGATCGGCGTGGCCCGCAACTGGACCGCGGCGAACATCGCGAGCACCGCGAGAAACCCCAGCCAGGGCAGCGCGGGTTCGAAGGGAAGACCAAAATACACGGCGATGCCGCCGCCGAAGAGTACCGGCACGAAGTTGAACAGCCGGCCCCGCTCCGCCTCCAGGGCCGCAGCAAGGGCGCCGGCCGGATCGCGCAACAGGCGGGCCGCCGCCGCGCCAAGCCGTCTCGTCAGTCCTGCGGGGATATGATACATCCACGCCCTCCCGAAGCGATGCTACGTCAATCCCGATCATCAGGAGAAGTCATCCATGCCCAAGGACGGCGTCGTCACACGTTTCGCGCCCTCGCCGACCGGCTTCCTGCACATCGGCGGCGCACGCACCGCCCTGTTCAACTGGCTCTTCGCCCGCCATCACGGCGGCCGCTTCCTGCTCCGCATCGAGGATACGGACCGCAAGCGCTCCACGGACACGGCGATCGAAGCCATCTTCGACGGCCTGAACTGGCTCGGCCTGGAGGCCGACGAGGAACCCGTCTTCCAGTTCGCGCGCCAGCAGCGTCACGCCGAGATCGTCGAACAGCTGCTGGACCGCGGCGAAGCCTATCGCTGCTACGCCAGCCCCGAGGAACTGCAGGCCATGCGCGACACCCAGCGCGCCGCGGGGCAACCGGTGCGCTATGACGGGCGCTGGCGCGACCGCGACCCGGCGGACGCGCCGAAGGATGTTCTGCCGGCGATCCGCCTGAAGGCCCCGCGGACCGGCGAGACGATCATCGAGGATCTGGTCCAGGGCCAGGTCTCGTTCCAGAACGAACAGCTCGACGACATGGTCCTGCTGCGCGCCGACGGCACGCCGACCTACATGCTTTCCGTCGTGGTCGACGATCATGACATGAACGTCTCGCACATCATCCGCGGCGACGACCATCTGGTGAACGCGGCGCGGCAGAGCCTGATCTTCCGGGCGCTTGGCTGGACGCCGCCGAAGTTCGCCCACATCCCGCTGATCCACGGCCCCGACGGCGCCAAGCTCTCGAAACGCCATGGCGCACTCGGCGTCGACGCCTACCGCGACATGGGCTACCTGCCCGAGGCCATGCGCAACTATCTGGTGCGTCTCGGCTGGGCGCATGGCGACGACGAGATCTTCTCCACGGAACAGGCCATCGAGTGGTTCGATCTGGATCATGTCGGCCGCAGCGCAGCGCGCTTCGATTTCCAGAAGCTGGAGCATCTGAACGGCCACTACCTGCGCCAGGCTGACGACGGCCGGCTGGTCGGGCTCGTCTGCGAGATGCTGGCGCGCAAGGGCCAGGACGTCGACGCCGATGGACGCGCCCGCCTGCTCGCCATCATGCCTTCGCTCAAGGAACGCGCAAAGACAGTCGCCGAACTGGCTGAAAGTGCGGACTTCCTTTTCGCCGAACGGCCACTCGCGACAAACGAGAAGGCGGCCAAGCTGCTCTCCGGCGAAGCGCCGCAGATCCTGGCCGGCGTCCGCGACAGCCTCGCCGCGCTGGAGGACTGGAACGCCGAAGCCGCCGAGGCCGCGGTGCGCGATTATGCCGAGACCAACGAACTGAAACTCGGCAAGGTGGCGCAGCCGCTGCGCGCGGCGCTGACCGGATCCAATGTCTCGCCGGGCATTTTCGATGTGCTCGTCGCACTGGGCCGGGAGGAGTCGCTCGCGCGCATAGGTGATCGCATCTGACGCAGGGTCCGCGAGATTTTCTCGCGCGGCGCTTGGGCTATAATGCCCATATAAGGGTCAAGGGAATTCCGCGGCGACCGAGCCGCCCAACGAACAACAGGATGGGGGTCCACGATGAGTGAAGCCAAAACCAACGGAAAGGCCGCGATCTCGGTCGGCAAGAAGGCCAAGCTGGACGTCGACGTCCTCTCCGGGACGGTCGGTCCGGACGTCATCGACATCCGCAAGCTCTACGGCGAAACCGGCTACTTCACCTACGATCCCGGCTTCACGGCGACCGCGAGCTGCCAGTCCGCGATCTCCTACATCGACGGCGACAAGGGCGTGCTGCTGCATCGGGGCTACCCGATCGACGAGCTGGCGGAGCATTCCGACTACATGGAAGTCTGCTATCTGCTGCTGAACGGCGAGCTGCCGACCGCGGAGCAGAAGGCCGGATTCGTCGACACGGTCACCCGGCACACCATGCTGCACGACCAGATGAACTACTTCTTCCGCGGCTTCCGCCGCGACGCCCATCCGATGGCGATCATGGTCGGCGTGGTCGGCGCGATGAGCGCGTTCTATCATGACTCCACCGACGTCGACGATCCGCACCAGCGCATGGTGGCGTCGTATCGGCTGGTGGCGAAGATGCCGACCATCGCAGCCTGGGCCTACAAGTATTCCATCGGCCAGCCCTTCATCTATCCGAAGAACGACCTGTCCTATTCCGAGCGTTTCCTGGACATGATGTTTGCCGTCCCGGCCGAGAGCTATCGGGTCGATCCGGTTCTGGCGAAGGCGATGGACCGCATCCTGATCCTGCACGCCGACCACGAGCAGAACGCCTCGACCTCGACGGTGCGCCTGGCCGGATCCTCGGGCGCCAACCCCTTCGCCTGCATCGCCGCCGGCATCGCCAGCCTCTGGGGCCCCGCCCATGGCGGCGCCAACGAGGCGGTGCTGCGCATGCTCAACGAGATCGGCACCGTCGATCGCGTCGACGAGTGCGTCAAGCGCGCCAAGGACAAGGATGACCCCTTCCGTCTGATGGGCTTCGGTCACCGCGTCTACAAGAACTACGATCCGCGCGCGAAGGTCATGCAGCAGACCTGCCACGAGGTCCTCGACCAGCTCGGCATCAAGGACGATCCGCTGCTCGAGATTGCCATGAAGCTGGAGAAGGTGGCGCTGGAAGACGACTACTTCGTCGACAAGAAGCTCTACCCGAATGTGGACTTCTATTCCGGCATCATCCTGAAGGCCATGGGCTTCCCGATGGAGATGTTCACCGTTCTCTTCGCCCTGGCCCGCACGGTCGGCTGGGTCGCCCAGTGGAACGAGATGATCCAGGATCCCCACCAGAAGATCGGCCGTCCGCGCCAGCTCTATACCGGCCCGGCACAGCGTCCCTACGTGCCGATCCACAAGCGCGACTGAGGCATGAACCATGCGGCGGGAACAGAATCAGTCGCGTAATGCCACCGTCCCGCGGTTTCGCGGGAACGGGTTCCCGCGGCCGGGGCCGGCCATCGGCCGGCTCGCCGTGCTGCCGAAACGGCCCGCCAACGACAACGTGCCGCCCTGGCGGGCCGGCACCGGATTCCGGCTGATTCTGCTGGCTGCGGCGGTCGCGGCCGCCGCGGCCTGCGCCGCGGCCCTGACCTAGGCTGCCTTGCGCTCTATCAGCTCGATCTTGTAGCCGTCCGGATCCTCGATGAAGGCGATGACCGATCCCCCGTGCTTCATGGGGCCCGGCGGGCGCGGAATGGGAACGCCTTCCTTTTCCAGCTCGTCGCAGGTGCCGTAGATGTCCGGCACGCCGATTGCCAGGTGGCCGAAACCGTCCCCCAGATCGTAGTTCTCCGCCTGGCCCCAGTTGTGGGTCAGCTCGATGACCGTGCTGTCGGCCTCGTCGCCATAGCCGACGAACGCCAGCGTGAACTCGCCGGTCGGGAAATCCTTCTTTCGCAGCAAGTTCATTCCCAGCAGGCGGGTGTAGAAGTCCAGCGATCGGTCGAGATCCTTCACCCGGATCATGGTGTGCAGCAGACGAGCGTCCTTCATGCGTCCTTCTCCCTGTTCGCTTCGGCCAGGTTCAATACCACGCGCGCCGCCTTGTCCGAAGGCCAGAGGGCGCCGGGCTTCAGCATCATGGCGACCGTCCGCCCGGCCTCGATCTGGGCGTCGCGGGCGACCGGATCGGTCATGATCCGCTGCAGCGCGCCGGCGATGGCCCCGGCGGTGCAGTTCTCCTGAATCAGCTCGGGCACGACGGGCTTGTCCATCAGGATGTTGACCAGGCTGGCATGAGGTATGCGGATCAGCCGCCGCGCCAGCGCCGCGGTCAGCGCGTTCATGCGGTAGGCGACGACCGCCGGCGTCCCGGCCAGCGCGAGCTCCAGCGCGACCGTGCCCGAGGCGGCCAGGGCGCTGTCGGCGGCGTGGAAGCAGTCCATCTTCCCGGTCTGCCCGAGCACGGTGTACGGCAATGGCTGGCGGGCGAGCAGACGGTCGACCTCCGCCTGCAGATGCGGCAGTGTCGGCGCCAGCACGTGGACGCCCGGCACCCGGGCCGCCAACCGGCGCAGCGCATCCACGAATATCGGCCCCAGCCGCCGGACCTCGCCCCTCCGGCTGCCGAACAGTACCGCCAGCGCAGGCACATGAGGGGACAGTCCCTGCGCCGCCCGGAAAGCCGGCATGTCCCCCCGATAGGCGTTCTCCGCCTCCACCGCCGGATGGCCGACGAAGGTCGCCGCCAGGCCCTCCTTCTCGAACAGCGGCGGCTCGAAGGGCAGCAGCGTCAGCAGATGATCGTAGAGCGCCGCCATGGTCACGGCCCGCTTCGGCCTGTAGGCCCAGACCGACGGCGCGACATAATGAACCCGGATCGTGTCGAGATCCTGCAGCCGCCGCGCCAGACGCTTGTTGAACCCCGGCGAATCGATGGTCAGCAGCACATGTGGCCGCTTCGCGCGCGCGAAGGCTTCGGTTTCCCGCAGCCGGCGCAGGATCGCCGGCGCCCGCGGCAGGATTTCGAACAACCCCATCACCGAGAGCTCATCCATCGGAAAGAGCGACTCCAGCCCGGCCGCCGCCATGGCGTCGCCGCCGACGCCGACGATCTCGACGCGCTCCCCGGCCAGTTTCTTCAGCGATCGCATCAGGTGGGCGCCCAGAACGTCGCCCGACGGCTCGCCGGCCACCAGCATGATGCGGATGGGGAGCATCTCAGGTCCTTCCGGCGCGGGCGACCCCGGTGATGAACAGGCCCTCGGCGTCGGCCCGCGCCAGCGTCGCGACGCGGTCGATCACCATGGCGGCGCCCGCCTCAACGGCGATGCCGTTCAGACCTGCGGCGACGGCCCGCGCCACCGTCTCCACGCCGATGGTCGGCAGATCGACCCGGTGATCCTGTCCCGGCTTGGTGAGCTTGACCAGTACGCCCCCGGCGCCCGTGCCCAGGCCGGCGCAGCGCTCCAGCATGCGGTCGGTGCCCTCCGCGGCCTCCACGGCAAGCACCAGCCCGTCGCGCACCACGGCGCCCTGGCCGATGTCGAGCGCGCCCAGCGCGTCGACAACCGCCATGCCCTTCTCGATATCGGCAAGGTCCCGCTCGCCCGGCGCGACGCGGCCCATGGGCCCCATGGCGGCCAGCACGTCGCCCGCAATCTCGTGCGCGCCCATGACCCGGAAGCCCTTCCTGTCGAAGAAATCCACCAGCACCTGAAGCAGGGCGTCGTCGCCCTTCCGGGCCGCAGCCAGCACCTTCGGCAAAAGGCCGATGCCGGCCATGTCCGGCCGCAGCTTGCTGAAGTCCGGCCGTGCGACCTTGCCAACCATGCAGACGCTGTCGCAATGGTTCGCCCTCAGCGCTTCGAGGGTGCCGCCGACCTTGTCGAAACGGATGAAACGATGGGGAAAGCGCGCCAGCAGGGCGGGATCCGTGGCTTCCTCGAAGGCCAGGACGAAAACCTCCATCCCTGCAGCGACGGCTGCGTCGGCCACATTGCCGGGCACCTCTCCGCCGCCGGCGATCAGTCCGAGGCGCCTAGGCGACATCCCGCGCCGGGGTGCAGAGGCCGCGCGAGGAACTGCCGCGGATGAATTCGAGGATCTCGCCGACGCCCGCCTCGTTGGCGAACAGCTTCTCGGCGTCGGCCACCTTCTCCTCCATCGTGCCTTCCGGCGCAAACAGGAAGCGGTAGGCGCGACGGAGCGTGTGGATCTCCTCGCGGCTAAAATTCCGCCGTTTCAATCCAACGAGATTGAGGCCGTCCAGGGTCGCCAGATTGCCGCGCGCCAGGCCATAGGGGATGACGTCCGTGCCCAGTGCCGAAGCGCCGCCGATCATGGCGTGACGTCCGATCTTCACGAACTGATGCACCGCGGTCATGCCGCCGATGATGGCCCAGTCGTCGACTTCCACATGGCCGCCGAGGGTCACGTTGTTGACCAGGATGCAGTTGTCGCCGATCAGGCAGTCATGCGCGATATGGGCGCCGATCATCACCAGGCAGTTGTCCCCGACCCGCGTCACCAGACCGCCCGCCTCGGTGCCGGGATTCATGGTGACATGCTCGCGGATGGTGCAGTTCGCGCCGATCTCCAGCGAGGATTCCTCGCCGTGATACTTCTGATCCTGGGGCTCGTGGCCGATGGAGGCGAAGGGGAAGACGCGGCTGCCCGGCCCGATACGGGTACGCCCCGCCACGGCGACATGGGAGGCCAGCCGGACGCCGTCCCCCAGTTCGATATCGCCATCGACGACGCAGAACGGCCCGATGCGGACGCCCTCGCCCAGCCGCACATTGTCGGCGACGAAAGCGCTGGGGTGAACCTCGGCAGCCATCTCAGCCGTCATCCTGGATCATGGCGGCGAATTCGGCTTCGGCGGCGAGATGTTCGCCGACATAGGCCTCGCCCTTCATCTTCCAGATAAGGGCGCCCCGCCCGCGCAGCTTCCGGACATGGATCATCAACTGGTCGCCTGGGATCACGGGACGGCGGAAGCGGCATTCGTCGATGGTCATGAAATACACCACCTTGCCCTCCATCCTGGCGCCCAGGGTCTGCGCGAACAGCACCGCCGAGGTCTGGGCCATGGCTTCGATGATCAGCACGCCCGGCATGACCGGCTGGACCGGAAAATGGCCGGTGAAATGGGGTTCGTTGACGGTAACGTTCTTGATGCCGACGGCGCTCACGTCCGGCACGATGTCGATTACACGGTCGACCATGAGCATCGGATAGCGGTGCGGAATCATCTCCATGATCCGCGTCACCTCGACGGGTCCGACGGCGGTCTTCTCCGCTTCAGTCATCAGTCCGACCCCTTCTTCGAAACCAGGCGGCGCAGCGCGGCGAGCTGCCGCCAGAAGTCCTTCACCGGTATCGCCGGCTGACCGATCACCGCAGCGCCGTCCGGCACATCGTTCATCACGCCCGATTTCGCGCCGATCTGCACCTGGTCGCCAATGCGCACATGGCCCGCCAGTCCCGACTGGCCGCCCATCTGCACGAACCGGCCGATCCTGGCCGAACCGGCAATGCCGACCTGGCCCACCAGAATCGATCCGTCGCCAATCTCGACGTTGTGGGCGATCTGCACAAGATTGTCGATCCACACGTTCCGGCCAAGCACCGTATCATGCCCCGAGCCGCAGGCGATGCAGGTGTTGGCGCCGATCTGGCAGTCGTCGCCGATCAGCACGCGGCCAAGCTGCGGCACCCTCTGATGCCGCTCCGGATGGGGGGCGAAGCCGAAGCCCGGCATACCGACCCGCGCGCCCGGCTGCAGCACTACCCTGTCGCCCAGCACGCAGGTTTCCAGCGAACAGTTGGCGCCGATGCGGCAATCCCGGCCAACCACGACGTTGGCCCCGAGCGTGGCCGCCGGTCCGATCACCGTGCCTTCGCCGACTTCGGCCCCGGGTCCGACAACGGCATTGGCGCCGATCTCCACGCTCTCGGCCACACGCGCGGAGGCGTCGACCACGGCGCTCGGATGGCGGCCGCTGTCCACCGCCGGCTCCGGATAGAGCGCCTGGGCCACCAGCGCATAGGCCAAGTAGGGATGCGGCGTCGCGAGCGCCACCGTCCCCGCCGGCGCGCGCGCGGCAAGACCGGGATCGACAACGACAAAGCCCGCGCGCGTCTCGGCGAACTGCGGCAGATACTTGCGGTTGTCCAGAAAGCTGAGGTCGTCGGGGCCCGCAGTCTCCAGTGGCGCCACATCGGCGACCTCGCGAGACGGATCGGCGCCTTCCGGCACCTGGAAAAGGCCGGTGCGGGCGGCAAGGTCGCCGAGCGTGAAAGGTCCCGCCCGTCTGTGGAAACGGCTGTCAGCCATCAGAAACCCTTCGGGCGCGCCACGCTGACCGATGGCAGACGCTGATCCAGGCGCTTGACGATCTCGTCGGTGATGTCCAGCGACGGCAGCGCCCAGGAGTAGCTGCTTCGGTCGAGCACCACGTTGAAGTCACGTTCCTGCTGCAGTTCCTCGATGATGTCGAGCATCTGGCCCTTGATCACTTCCAGCGCCTGCTGGCGGGTCTGGTCGATGGCGACGCGGCGGTCCTGGACCATGCGCTGTGCGTCGTTGAAGGACTGCTGCAACTCCGCCCGGCGCTGTTCCAGCGCATCCGGGGACAGGATCGCGGCCTGCTGGCGCAGTTCGTCCTGACGGGCCTTCAGCGCCTCGTCCTCGCGTTTGATCACCGCCTGCAACTCGTCGATGAAGCTCTTGATCTGATTGGCGACGCTCTTGCCCGCCTTGGCCTCCCGCAGGATCCGCTGGCTGTCCATGGTGGCGATCACCGCCGGGGGATTGGACTGCGCCGCCGCCTGGTGCTGTGCAGCGGCGACGCCGAGCATGGCGAACAGAAAGATAAATGACAGAAAACGCGTCATGCCAACACCTCTAGAACCGGGTACCGAAGCTGAAACGGAAAGCCTCCGTCTCGTCGAAATCGTTCTTGAGGACCGCGCGCGAGACATCGAACAGCATCGGGCCGAAGGGCGATTTCCAAGTAACGCCGACACCGAACGAAAGCCGCGGCGACGGATCGTCCTCCACACCGTTGGCGACCACGCCGAAGGCGGTGCCGTAGTCGCTGAAGACCCGGCCTGACATGCCGAGTTCCTCTGGCAGCCCCAGGGGGAACTGCAGTTCGGTCGTGCCGACGGCGAAGAATTCGCCGCCCAGGGCGTCGCGCGTGGCCACGTCGCGGGGACCGACGCCGCTGGGCGCGAAGCCGCGGAAGGTGTCGCCGCCGACGAAGAAACGCCGGTTGATGCGGATGTCCTCGAACAGGCCCACGACCGCGCCGCCGCGCACCGACTGCTGCAGCACGAAGTTTCCCCATAGCGGGAAGAAGTGGGCGTGACGAACCTGGGTGCGGATGTCGCGGACGTCGCCGCCAAGACCTGCGAACTCCTGCTCCAGCGTCGAGACGAAGCCGCTGGTGGGCGTGATCGGATCGTCTGTCTGGTCATAGCGCAGCGTGTAGCCGACCGAGGAGGTAAAGGCCACGCCCTGCTGCTGCTGGATGAACAGCGAGGCCGTCGCACCCACGTTCTTGATGTTGTCGCGGCGGAACTGATAGTTGAGATTCAGCCTCAGACGCTGGCTGAGCGATACCCCCGAGCGCAGGCGGAAGCCGGTCGTGCTCTGGTCGAAGGAGCTTTCGTCCTGGAAGTCCAGGTTGGTGTTGAAGATGTCGAAACCCGCCGCGATGGGCTTGTCGAGGAAATAGGGCTCCGTGAACGAGAGGTCGACCTCACGCCGGCGCAGCGAGAGCGACAGCCCCAGCCGCAGGTCCTGGCCACGTCCAAGCAGATTCCGCTCTCGGATCGAGATGTCGCCGATCACTGCCTCGTTGGTGGAGAAGCCGGCGCCCAACGAAAGCTCGCCGGTCGGCTGTTCCTCGACATTGACCTTGATGACCGCCCGGTCCGGCCGCGTACCCTGCTCGGGCTGAATCTCGATGTTCGAGAAATAGTCGATGCCGCGCAGCCGGCGGCGCGAGCGCTCCAGCTTGGCGGTGTCGAAGGCGTCGCCCTCGATGAGCTGGAGTTCGCGCCGGATGACCGAATCCAGGGTGCGCGTGTTGCCCTCGATGTCGATGCGTTCGACATAGACCCTAGGACCTTCGCGGACCTGGTAGGTCAGGTCGATCGTGCGCTCCTCGCGGTTGCGCTGGGTGCGCGGGCGCACCTCGACGAAGGCGAAGCCCCGGCGGCCGAGCTCGAACTTGATATCCTGGATGGCCTGCTCGATCCGCTCGGCGCTGTAGACGTCGCCGGGCTCGTCGGCGACGCTGGCGCGCAGTGTCTCGGGCTCGACATCCTTGACCGACGCGTCGATCTCGACGCTGGAGATCGTGTACTGCTCACCCTCCTCGACCGTGAAGGTGATGAAGAAGTCCTTCCGGTCCGGGGTCAGTTCGGCCACCGCCGACAGCACGCGGAAATCGACATAGCCGTTGTTGAGGTAAAACTGCCGAAGCCGCTCCCGGTCCAGGGCGATCAGATCCGGATCGTAGATGTCGGACGTCGAGAAGAAGCTGTACCAGGCGCTCTCCTGCGTCGCGATCTCCGAACGCAGCTCGCTGTCGCTGAATTCCTCGTTGCCCAGGAAGCGGATCGAGCGGACTTCCGTGGGCGTCCCCTCCTGGATTTCGAAGACTAGGTTGATGCGGTTCTGAGGCAGCTGGATGATCTTCGGCTCGATCACAGCCGCGAAGCGGCCGCTGACGCGGTAGAGCTGGAGCAGGCGCTGTACGTCGCTCTGGACGCGCGCACGGGTGTAGACGATGCGGGGACGGAGCTGGACCTCGGCCGAGAGCGAATCGTCGTCCAGCGCCTTGTTGCCCTCGAAGGCGATCTGGTTGATCACCGGGTTCTCCACCACGCTGACGACCAGCACATCGCCCTGCCGGCGGAAGGTGACATCGGCGAACAGCCCGGTGGCGTAGAGACGCTTCAGCGCAGCGTCGAGTTCCTTGCGCTCGTAGGCGCTGCCGGTCTGGAGGCGCATGTACGAGCGCACGGTCTCGGCCTCGATGCGCTGATTGCCCTCGACGGCGATGTCCTCGATCATGACCTGCTGCGCGGCCGCCGGCGAGCCGAGCAGCACCAGCAGCGTCAGTATTCCGGCGATACGTCGCAACAAGCCCTGCGCCCCACTCTCTGTTCCAGTGCCCTCCCCCTCAGCGGTCAGGAGAACAGCCCGGTGACGAAATCCGCCAGGCCGAACTGGACGACATCGTTCATTGTCGCGAGCAACATGAGCCCCACGACGAGGCCGAGGCCGATCCGGTAACCGATCTCCTGCGTCGCCTCGCCGAGCGGCCGCCCGCGAACCGCCTCGACGGCATAAAACAATAGATGTCCGCCGTCCAGCATGGGGATGGGAAACAGGTTGATAAGCCCGAGGCTGATGGAGATGAACGCGGCGAAGTTGACGAGCGACACAATTCCGAACTGGGCCACCTCGCCCGACAGATGGGCGATACCCAGCGGGCCGCGCAGTTCCTGCACGGAGCGTTCGCCGAGGAACATGTCGCCGACCGCCGACAACGTCGCAGTCGTCGTCTCCCAGGTGCGCTCGACGGCCTCCCCCACGGCCTCCAGCGGGCCAAGCGAGCGGTATTCGGACTGGGCGACGGCAGTGATGCCGATGCGGCCGACACGGCTGGTGCGCCCGAAACCGTCATCGATCTCCACGACCTCCGGCCTGAGAACGAAGCGCACGATCTCGCCGTCGCGTTCGACCGCCAGATCGAGTTCGCGGTCGAGGTTCACGGCCACGATCCGCCGGATATCGCCGAAGTCGTCGACCGTCTCGCCGTCGGCCGAGACGATCAGGTCGCCCGGCTGCAGTCCGGCCTGCGCGGCGGCGCTGTCGGGCAGCACCGTGTCGACGCGTGCCGGCGTCTGAGGCTGGCCCAGGCTGATGAACAGCGCCGCGAAGATGAAGATGGCGAACAGGAAGTTCGCCGCCGGCCCGGCGAGGACCACCGCCGCACGCTGCCAGAGCCGCTTGTTGTGGAAATTGTCGGGGTCGTCCGCCGGCGCGGCCCGGTCCGGCGTGCTGGCCGGCCCCTGGTCGCCGGCGAATTTCACGTAGCCGCCGAACGGCAGTATCGAGAACCGCCATCGCGTGCCGCGGCTGTCATTCCAGCCGTAGATTTCCCGTCCGAAGCCGATGGAGAAGGTCTCGACCGCGACGCCGCACCAGCGCGCCACGAGGTAGTGTCCGAGTTCGTGCACGAACACCAGTACGGTCAGCACCGCGACGAACGGCAGCGCGTAGCCGATGATGAGATCGATCATTTCTGAGATGAGCTCCCGGGAATCAGGCTGTCGGCCAGGCGACGGGCGGCGGCATCGAGCGCGAAAACGTCTTCGAGCGACGTCGCATCCTCGATATTGATGCGGTCGAGGGTCTTTTCAACGCAGTCCGCGATATCGAGGAAGCCGATTCGGCGTTTGAGGAAGGCCGCAACAGCGATCTCGTTGGCGGCGTTGAGGACGGTCGCTGCCTCGCTGCCGGCCCGCAGGCAGTGGCCGGCCAGCCGCAGCGCCGGAAAACGCGTCTCGTCCGGCGCCTCGAAGGTAAGCTGGCCCATCGCGGCCAGGTCGAGCGGCGGCGACGGCGCGGCGATCCGCTCCGGCCAGGCCAGGCAGTAGGCGATCGGCGTGCGCATGTCCGGGCTGCCCAGCTGCGCCAGGGTCGAGCCGTCGACATATTCCACCATCGAATGGATCACCGACTGGGGATGCACCAGAATGACGATCTGGTCCGGCTGCAGCGGGAACAGGTGGAAGGCCTCGATCATCTCCAGGCCCTTGTTCATCATCGTCGCCGAATCGACCGAGATCTTCGCGCCCATCGACCAGTTGGGGTGGGCCACGGCCTGCTCCGGCGTCGCCTGGGCCATCCGCTCGCGGCTCCATTCGCGGAAGGGTCCCCCGGACGCGGTGAGCAGAATGCGCTTCACCGATTCGCTGCGTTCGACGTCGAAGACCTGGAAGATGGCGTTGTGTTCCGAATCCACCGGCAACAGTTCGGCCCCGGAGCGGCGGACCTCCCGCATCACGATCTCGCCCGCACAGACCAGGCATTCCTTGTTGGCCAGGCCGATCTGGGCGCCCCGCCGGATCGCCGCCAGCGTGGGCGCCAGCCCCGCCGAGCCGACGATGCCGGCCATGACGAACTCGGCGTCGCCGTCGGCGGCCTCGACCAGCGCTTCCGGGCCCGCAGCGGCCTCAATGCCGCTGCCCGACAGCGCCGCCTTCAAGCGGCCATGCAGCGCCGGATCGCCGATCACCGCGCGGCGCGCGCCGTGCCGGCGCGCCAGCGCCGCCAGTTCGTCGACATTGCTGTGTGCTGTCAGCGCGTCGACCGCGTAGCGGTCCCGATGACGTTCGACCAGATCGAGCGTGTTCAGTCCGATCGAGCCGGTGGCCCCCAGAACCGTCACGGTCTTGATCTCGCCGCGCAGGCGGGCGGCCTTGGGGATGGGCTCGGCAACCGTCAAATCGATACTCCGTCAAGCCGTATGATCACCGCCAGGGCGACGGCGGCGGCGATGAGACCGTCGATGCGATCCATCACGCCGCCATGACCAGGTATGATACCGCCGGAATCCTTGACCTTGAAGTGACGCTTCCAGGCCGACTCCGCCAGGTCGCCCAACTGGGCGACCACCGCGATCACCGCGCCGAGGACCAGCGCCGCTCCCACGGCCTCGTCCTCCCCGGCCAGCCAGACCAGCAATGCGCCTGCCGCGGCGCCGATCAGGGCGCCGCCCAGCGCGCCGGCCCAGGTCTTGTTGGGGCTCACCCTGGGCCAGAGCTTCGGCCCGCCAATCTGGCTGCCTGCCAGATAGGCGCCGGTGTCCGTGGCCCAGACCACGAGGAACAACCATATCACGGATTCCGGTCCGACCTCGCGCACCGTCACCAGCGCCAGAGTCGGCAGGATCACATAGGCCGCGCCGGCGCCTGCCCACAATGGCGATCCGCGGCCGCCCAGCGCCGCCAGCACCGCCGCCACGAAGCCGAGACCGGCCAGCCCCCAGCCGAGGTCGGCGTCGCCGTAGTGCAGGGCCACCGCCCCGGCCCAGGTCAGCGCAAGCATTGCCAGCGAGCCAACGAGCCCGGGCGCGCCGGTCACCGTGCGCCACTCCCGATGGACCAGCCAGCCGACGCCCGCGACCATGAGCAGCCACACGACGCCGCCCAGATAGATGATCACCAGCGCGACGGGCGCCAGCACCAGCGCCGAGACGATACGAACCCGGAGGCCGCGCGGGATTCTAGCCAATATGGCCGCCAAACCGGCGATCGCGGCAGCCATAGGTGGCGAGGGCGCGCTCCAGCGCCTCGCGGTCGAAGTCCGGCCACAGCACGTCGTCGAAGACGAGCTCCGCATAGGCCGCCTGCCAGAGCAGGAAATTGCTGAGCCGCTGTTCGCCGCTGGTGCGAATCAGCAGTTCGGGATCGGGCACGTCGGGGGCGTAGAGACCGGCGCGGATCATGTCCTCGTCGATATCCTCGGCCGAGATCTCGCCGCGGGCCGCCTGCCCGGCCAGCCGGCGCGCGGCATGGACGATCTCCGCCTGGCCGCCGTAGTTGACGGCGATGATCAGGTCCAGCCGGGTGTTGCCGCGCGTCGTCTCCTCGGCCTGCTGGATCAGGGCCTGGATGTCGCGGGCAAGGCCCTCACGATCGCCCACCACGCGAACCCGCACGTCGTTGCGGTGCAGTTCGGCCAGTTCCCGCCGCAGGTAATGGCGCAGCAGACCCATCAGATCGTCGACCTCTTCGGCCGGACGCCGCCAGTTCTCCGAGGAAAAGGCGAACAGGGTCAGGTACTCGATGCCGATTTCTGCGGCGGCGCGCACGGTCGCGCGCACGGCCTCGGCGCCCCGGCGATGCCCCTCCAGCCGCGGCAGGCCCCGCGCCTTCGCCCAGCGCCTGTTGCCATCCATGATGATGGCCACGTGACGCGGCGGCAGCGCGGCTTCCATGCGGGGTTCGGGGTTGGCCATCCGGGATCAGACCTGCATGATTTCCTGCTGCTTCTGCTCCAGAAGCTGGTCGATCTCCTTGATGGTCTGGTCGGTATCGGTCTGGACCTCGTCGGCGTAGAGACGATGGTCGTCCTGGCTGATATCGCCGTCCTTCTCCTGCTTCTTCAGCTCGTCCATGGCATGGCGGCGGATATTGCGCACCGCGACACGCGCCTGTTCGGCATACTGGCCGGCGACCTTGGTGTATTCGCGCCGGCGTTCCTCGGTCAGCTCCGGGATCGGCACGCGGATGATCTGGCCCTCGCCGGCCGGATTGAGGCCGAGATTCGATTCGCGGATCGCCTTCTCGACGGCGCCGGCGTTGTTGCGGTCCCAGACCTGGACCGAAAGCATGCGCGCCTCGGGCACGTTGACCGTCGCCACCTGGTTGAGCGGCATTTCGCTGCCGTAGACCTTCACCGTCACGGAATCGAGCAGCCCCGCCGAGGCGCGGCCGGTCCTCAGTCCGCTCAGATCCTTCTTCAGCGCATCGACCGCGCCGGCCATGCGGCGCTTCATGTCGTCAATGTCGAGTTCTGCCATCTGGCCCTCCCGCTGCCCGTCGCCCTTGCCGGGCGGCTCACTGATCGGTGATCGTTGTCGACCGTCCCCGGCCCGTCAATGCCGCCGCGAAGCCGCCCGCCTCATGGAGATCGAAAACCATGACCGGAATGCGGTTCTCGCGGGTCAGCGCGATGGCGGCCATGTCCATCACCTTCAGATCCCGCGCGATCACCTCGTCATGGCTCAGCCGATCGAAGCGGGTCGCCGACGGATCGGTCTTCGGATCGGCGCTGTAGACGCCGTCGACCTGCGTGCCCTTGGCCAGCAGGTCGCAGCCCAGTTCCGCGGCGCGCAGCGCGGCGGCCGTATCGGTGGTGAAGAAGGGATTGCCGGTGCCCGCCGTCGAGACAACGACGCTGCCGGCCGCGAGCGCGGCGACCGCATCGCGTCTGGTGTAGGCGGCGCACACGGTGGGCATCGGAATGGCCGACATCGCCACCGCCGGAGCGCCCCGGCGCTCCAGCGCGTCGGCCAGGGCCAGACCGTTCATCACGGTGGCCAGCATGCCCATCTGGTCGGCGCTGGCGCGGTCCATGCCCTGCGCGGCAGTGCGCACGCCGCGGAACAGGTTACCGCCGCCGACGACGACCGCGACGTCCACACCAAGATCGCGGACCTCGGCGATGTCGCCGGCGATCCGGTCAAGCGCAGCGAAGTCGATGCCGAACGCGCCCTCGCCCATCAGGGCCTCTCCCGAGCATTTCAGGAGAACCCGCCGCCATGGAGACGCGTCCGTCATCGCAGCACCGCCCCCGCCGGAATCAGCTCGCGGTGGCCGCGGCCACCTCGGCGGCGAAGTCGCTTTCCTCGCGCTCGATCCCCTCGCCCAGGGCGAAGCGGATGAAGGCCGTGACGGCGATCGGCGCGCCGACATCGGCCTCCGCCGCCTTCAGGGCCTTGCCGACGGTGTTGTCGGGGTCGATCACGTAGGTCTGCTCCAGCAGCACGACTTCCTGGTAGAACTTGCGGATCCGGCCCTCGATCATCTTCTCGACGATCTCCGCGGGCTTGCCGGAGGCCAGGGCCTGCTCGCGAAGCACCGAGCGCTCCCGCTCGACGATGTCCTGGTCCATGTCCGCCGGCGAGACCGACTGCGGGTTCGCGGCGGCGACGTGCATCGCCACCTGGCGGCCGAGTTGGTCCAGCTTCGCGGCGTCGCCGGTCGATTCCAGCGCCACCAGAACGCCGATCTTGCCGAGGCCCGGCGCCACGGCGTTGTGGACGTAGCTGGAGACGACGCCGTTCTCGACCTTCAGTGCGGCCGTGCGGCGCAGGCTCATGTTCTCGCCGATGGTGGCGATGGCGTTGGTCAGTTCTTCCTCGACAGTGCGGCCGGTGCCCGGAAAGTCCGCGCCGAGCACGGTCTGCAGATCGCCGTCCTTCGCCCGCGCGATGGCGGTGATCTCATTGACCAGCGCCTGGAACCTGTCATTGCGGGCGACGAAGTCGGTTTCCGAATTCAGTTCGACGATCGCGCCTTCACTGCCTTCGGTGGCCACGCCGACCAGGCCCTCGGCCGCGGTACGGCCGGCCTTCTTGGCGGCGGCGGCAAGCCCCTTCTTGCGCAGCCAGTCGACCGCCGCCTCCAGATCGCCGTCGGTCTCCTGCAACGCCTTCTTGCAGTCCATCATTCCGCCGCCGGTCTTCTCACGCAGTTCCTTGACCAGCGATGCCGTGATCTGAGCCATTGTTCAGCCCTTTCCTTGATTTCCTGTCCGCTTGAACCGCGGCGCCAACGCCGCTCCCGCAGAAGACTGCGGCTCAGGCTTCCTTCGATTTCTCGACAAGGTTCTCCGCGCCTTCCTCGCCCTCCTTGGGCGCCGGCGTCTCGGGTTCGTCGGCGGCCGGGACCTCGCCCGCAGGCTTGTCGCCGGTGGTCTCGTCGGCGCCGCCCTCGATCTCGTGGCCCGTGCCCTCGCCTGCCTCGCTCGCGCCGGTCTCCTCGACGGGGATGTCGACAATCGGATTTTCGAGCTCGCCGACATCCTCGTCGCCCGCGCTCATCTCCGCCTGGATGCCGTCGAGCACGGCCTGGCTGAACAGTTCGCAGTAGAGGTTGATGGCGCGCAGGGCGTCGTCATTCGCCGGCACGGGATAATCGATGAAGGTGGGATCGGCGTTGGTGTCGCAGATGCCGATCACCGGGATGCCCAGCTTGCGGGCCTCGGCCACGGCGATCTTCTCCTTGCCCGTGTCGATGACGACCATGACGTCGGGCAGGCCGCCCATCTCCTTGATGCCGCCCAGCGCCCGGTCGAGCTTGTCGCGTTCGCGGGTGAGCTGCAGCAGCTCCTTCTTGGTCAGGCCGGTCTCGCTCTGCACCAGCAGCTCTTCCAGTTCGCGCAGGCGGCGGATGGAATGGGAGATGGTCTTCCAGTTGGTCAGCGTGCCGCCCAGCCAGCGATGGTTGACGTAGAACTGCGCGCAACGCCCGGCGGCATCGGCCACCGCCTGGGAGGCCTGCCGCTTGGTGCCGACGAACAGGACACGGCCGCCGCCGGCGACGATGTCGCGCATGGTCTTCAGCGCCTGGTGCAGCATCGGATGGGTCTGCGACAGGTCGATGATGTGGACGCCATTGCGCGAACCGAAGATGAAGGGATCCATCCTCGGGTTCCAGCGGTGGGTCTGATGGCCGAAGTGAACGCCCGCTTCGAGAAGCTGGCGCAGCGAGAAATCAGGCAATGCCATGGCCTGTATGCTCCTTTTGATCCGGTTTCGCCTCCGCGGGTGTGGTCCGGATCGTTCCCGGACACCGGAAGGGACGGCGGGGCTTTCTGTCCGCGCGCCCTGAACCCGCGTGTGTGATCGCGGCGGGTCATACGCCGCCGGGCCGGCAAATGCAAGCTGCGCGGGCGAGAAACTGCGTCTCAGATTTCGCGGACGTCGACCACGCCCGGCATGGATTTCAGGGACTGGCGGACGGCGCGGTCGATACGGAAGCCGTCGGGGACTTCCAGCTCCAGTTCCCGCGTCCGGTCCTGGGGCCGCATCACCAGCCGGATCAGGCCCTTGCCCGGCCCGGCCCGGTCCAGCGTGGCGCGGATCGGCGGCAGCGCCGAGCTGTCGGCGATGACGATGCGTGCGCCCGCCTCCGCATCCGCGACATAGCCGTCCAGGTCCGCCATCTTGTTCAGCGCCAGGGTGGGTTCGTCGCGGTCGCGCAGGATGTCGACATAGAAGACGGCGTTGCGCCCCGCCTCCATCTCGTCGCGATGGCGGTTCAGCGCCTCCGAAAAGCAGAGAATCTCGCATTCGCCGCTGGGATCGGAGAAGCCGATGAAGGCGAAGGCCTTGCCCTTGGCGTTGCGGCGGATCTGCACCGCCGAGATCGTGCCGGCCAGGGCGATGTTGGTCTTCTGCGTCTCGCCCAGTATCGCCGGCAGTTCGTCAATGCGGGAGACTCCCTTCTGCGCCAGCTTCTGCTGGTAGTCGTCCAGCGGATGGCCGGATAGGTAGAAGCCGATCGCGCCGCGCTCCTCGGCCAGCCGCTCCAGGTCGTCGAAGGGTTCGACCGCCGGCAGGGGCGGCCGGTCCGCATTGCCGCCGCCACCGCCCCCGCCGCCGAACAGGCCCATCTGGCCACTGGCGCGGTCTTCGGCCTGCTGCTGGGCGTAGCGCGCGAGGATATCCACGGACGCCAGCACCCGGCGGCGGTTCGGGTCCAGCTCGTCGAGCGCGCCGGCGCGGGCGAGATTCTCGGTCTGGCGCTTGTTCAGCGCCGAGCCGGCGGTACGCACGGCGAAGTCGAACAGGTCCGCGAACGGCCCGTCCTTGCGCCGTGCGGCGACGATGGCGCCCATGGCGTCGCGGCCGACATTCTTGATCGCGGCCAGGGCGTAGCGGATGCCGGCGACGGTCAGGTCGCGGTTGCGCTCGACCGAGAACGCGACCTCCGAGTGGTTTGCCGCAGGCGGCAGCAGCGGGATCTTCAGGCGCTTCATCTCGCGCTTGAAGACATCCAGCTTGTCGGTGTTGCCCATATCCAGGGTCATCGACGCGGCCAGGAATTCGGCCGGATAGTTCGCCTTCAGCCAGGCCGTCTGCCAGGCGATCAGGGCGTAGGCCGCGGCGTGGGACTTGTTGAAGCCATAGCCGGCGAACTTCTCGATCAGCTCGAAGATCTGGCCCGCCTTCTCGGCCGTGACGCCGTTCTCCGCCGCGCCCTCGACGAAGCGCTCGCGCTGGGCGTCCATCTCGGCCTTGATCTTCTTGCCCATGGCCCGGCGTAGCAGGTCCGCTTCGCCCAGGCTGTAGCCCGAGAGCACCTGCGCCATCTGCATCACCTGCTCCTGATAGACCGGGATGCCGTAGGTCTCGGCCAGGATCGGCTCCAGCATCGGGTGCGGATAGCTGGCCGCCTCCCGGCCGTGCTTGGTGGAGATGTAGGTCGGGATATTGTCCATCGGGCCCGGCCGGTAGAGGGCGACGATGGCGATGATGTCCTCGAACTTGTCGGGCTTCATCTGCCGCAGCACATCCCGCATGCCCGAACTTTCGAGCTGGAACACGCCCACCGTCTCTCCGCGCCCCAGCATCTCGAAGGTCCGCTCGTCGGTTTCGGGGATGTCGGCCAGGCAGAAGTCCGGCCGGCCGCCCTCGCGGACATGGGCGATGGCGCGGTCGAGGACGGTCAGCGTCTTCAGCCCCAGGAAGTCGAACTTCACCAGCCCCGCGGATTCCACGTACTTCATCGAGAACTGGGTGACGGGCATGTCGGACTTCGGGTCTCGGTAGAGCGGCACGAGTTGTTCCAGCGGCCGGTCGCCGATGACGACGCCCGCGGCATGGGTCGAGGCGTGGCGGTACAGCCCCTCCAGCTTCAGCGCCATGTCGACCAGGTACTGCACCGAGCCGTCGGAGTCGTATTCGTGGCGCAGCCTGGGCTCGCTCTCCAGCGCCTGGCCGAGCGTCACCGGATTGGCCGGATTGGCCGGCACCAGCTTGGAGATGCGGTCGACCTGGCCATAGGGCATCTGCAGCACCCGACCGACATCGCGGATCACCGCCCGGGCCTGCAGCTTTCCGAAGGTGATGATCTGGGCGACCTTGTCGTGGCCGTACTTGGCCTGAACGTACTCGATCACCTCGTCGCGCCGGTCCTGGCAAAAGTCGATGTCGAAGTCCGGCATGGACACGCGTTCAGGGTTGAGAAACCGCTCGAACAGCAGCCCGTAACGCAATGGATCCAGGTCGGTAATGGTCAACGCATAGGCGACAAGGGAGCCCGCGCCCGAACCACGGCCCGGGCCGACGGGAATCTCCTGCGCCTTGGCCCACTGGATGAAGTCGGCGACGATCAGGAAGTAGCCCGGGAAGCCCATGGAGATGATGATCCCCAGTTCCCGGTCCAGCCGCTCCCGGTAGACGGTCTCGTCGGGCTCATGACCCTGCTCGCGCATGAAGGCGAGCCGTTCGGTGAGCCCCGCCTCGGCCATGGCGCGAAGTTCGTCGGCCTCGGCCCGGCCGCCCTCGGTGGCGAAACCCGGCAGGATCGGGTCACGCTTCGGCGCCGCATAGCCGCAGCGCTTCGCGATCACCAGGGTATTGGCCGTCGCCTCGGGCAGGTCGGCGAACAGCGCCTTCATCTCCTCGGCCGACTTGAAGCGGTGCTCCGGCGTCAGCCGCCGCCGCTCTTCCTGGCCGACATAGGCGCTTTCTGCGACGCAGATCAGCGCGTCGTGCGCCTCGTACATGTCCTTGTCGAGGAAATAGCAGTCATTGGTCGCCGCCAGCGGCAGGTCGAGATCGTAGGCGAGGTCGATCATGGGTTCCTCGACCCGGTCCTCCTCGGTCTCGCCATGACGCTGGATTTCGACATAGAGCCGGTCGCCGAAACGGGCCTTCATCTCCGCAAGCCAGGCGCGTCCGCCGGCGGCGTCGCCGTCGGCCAGCATCCGTCCCAGCGGTCCCCCCGCCCCGCCGGTGAGCGCGATGAGCCCGTCCGCTCGGCCCTCCATGGCCCCGAGCGGCAGATGCGTCGAGAACATCGGATCGGATTCGAGGAAGGCCGCGGAAACCAGGGCCATCAGGTTCATGTAGCCGGTCTCGTTCTGGACCAGCAGGACGAAGGGCGCGAAGAGCGGCCGCTGCTGGCCCGCCGGCGCGCGGCTGTCCCAGCCGTACTGGACCGAAAGCTGGCAGCCGATGATCGGCTGCACCCCCGCCCCGGCCACCGCCGGGCAGAACTCCATGACGCCGAACAGGTTGTTGGTGTCGGTGACCGCCACCGCGGGCATGCCGGCCTTCGCCGCCGCCCCGGCAAGGTCGCCGAGCCGGATCGCGCCCTCGGCGAGGGAATAGGCGCTGTGCGTCCTCAGATGCACGAACTCCGCATGCGCCATGGCCGAACTCTCTCCGCTGCCGCCCGATCAGAACCCGCGCGGCCGCCCCCCGTGCCCTGCCGGAGAATCGGCCGCCGCGCGTCCATTGTCCCAGACCGCGGCGTCCAAGTCCCCATGCGGCGGGCGTCATTCGTCCCCCGTTTGCAAGATTGCTGTGGACGAAGCTGTGGACAGGACCGTCGGCGCCTCGCCGCCCGGGTCCGTCCCGCTTCCGCTCAGCCGATGCCGGACAGTGCGCCGAACATCTGCGTCCAGGCCGCCAGCACGCCCCAGATTCCGACCAGCGCGGCCAGCGCGCCGAGATCCCTCATCCATTCCATCATCGCCTCCTCCTGCTGCGTTGGAGGCATATGTTTCTTTTATGTTCTCTTTATGTCAACCCATGTTCTCTCACAATGCCGCCTCCCGAAGGACGCCGTCCTCCATCAGCACCGCGCGGTCCATCTGGCGGGCGAGCTGGAGGTTGTGGGTGGCGACGAGGACGCCGGTGCCGGCGGCGCGGGCGACTTCGACCAGGTGATCGAAGACCCGGCCGGCGGTGCCTGGGTCGAGATTGCCCGTCGGCTCGTCGGCCAGCAGGACGGCCGGGAGATTGGCCAGCGCGCGGGCGATGGCGACGCGCTGCTGCTCGCCGCCCGACAGCCGCGCCGGGCGGTGGTCGCCGCGTTCGGCGAGGCCCATCTGGCCCAGCAGTTCCGCGGCCCGCACCGCCGCCTCCTTGCGGCTCTTGCCCGCGATCATCTGGGGCAGGATCACGTTCTCCGCTGCGGTGAACTCCGGCAGCAGGTGGTGGTACTGGTAGACGAAGCCCAACAGGGTCCGGCGCATCGCCGTCCGGCGGTCGTCGTTCAGCCCCGCCGCCGACTGGCCGGCAATGACGACGTCGCCGCCGTCGGGCTTTTCCAGCAGACCCGCGATCTGCAGCAGCGTCGACTTGCCCGCGCCGGACGGGCCGACCAGGGCGACGATCTCGCCGGTCCGGACTTCCAGCGAGGCGCCACGCAGTACCTCCAGCGCCTTCCCGCCCTGGCGGAAGGTGCGGGTGACGCCGTCCAGTCGCAGCGCCGGATCACTCATAGCGGAGCGCCTCCACCGGATCGAGGCGCGCCGCCCGCCAGGCCGGGTAGATCGTGGCGAGGAAGGAGAGCACCAGCGCCATGATCAGCACCATGACCACCTCGCCGGTCTCCATCCGGGCCGGTATCTGGGAAAGGAAGCGGATTTCCGGCGACCACAGCTCGGTGCCGGTCAGGCTCTCAAGGCCGCGCCGGATGCTGTCGATGTTCAGGCAGAAGACGACGCCCAGCGTGAAGCCGGCCAGCGTACCGACCACGCCGATCGAGGCGCCGGCGATGAAGAAGATGCGCTGGATCGCGCCCCGGGTCGCGCCCATGGTGCGCAGGATGGCGATGTCGCGGCCCTTGTCCTTCACCAGCATGATCAGGCTGGAGATGATGTTGAACGCCGCCACCAGGATGATCAGCGTCAGGATCAGGAACATCACGTTGCGCTCCACCTGCAGCGCGGTGAAGAAGCTGGCATTGGCCTGCTGCCAGTCGAAGACGCGCAGATTGCGGTCGCTGCTGATCTCGCGGTGGATCTCCTGGGCCAGCATCGTGGCGCGGTCGGCGTCGGCCACCACGACCTCCAGTCCCGTCACCCCCTCTCCGGTGCGGAAATACTTCTGCGCCAGGTCCAGCGGCATGTAGACGTAACTCGAGTCGTATTCGTACATGCCGACCTCGAACATCGCGCCGATGCGGTAGGTCGCCAGCCGCGGCACGAAGCCCATGGCGGTCGACGAGCCCTTGGGCGAGATCAGCGTGATGCGGTCGCCGAGTTGCAGGCCGAAGCGCTCGGCCAGGCGGAAGCCGACCATCACGGTGCCCGGTTCGGACAGATTGGCGAGTTCGCCCGCCACCAGCTTGCCCGACAACGCCTGGTGGGCCGTGATGTCGTCGAGCTTCAGCCCGCGCACCACCGCGCCGCGCGCCTCACCGCCGGCAGTCGCCATGACCTGGCCCTCCACCAGCGGCGCGGCGCTGACCACCCCCTCGATCCCGCGGATGCGGTCCGCCAGGCTCTCGTAGTCCTCGATGGGCTGCTCGTAGGAGAGCACGGAGACATGGCCGTTCAGCCCGAGGATGCGGTCCAGCAGTTCGGTGCGGAATCCGTTCATCACCGCCATGACGATGATCAGCGTGGCGACGCCGAGCGCGATGCCGACCAGCGAGAACCAGGCGATGACGGAGATGAAACCCTCGGCGCGGCGGGCGCGAAGGTAGCGGACGGCGATCATCCATTCGAAGGCGGAAAACATCTAGGAGGCCTCCCGATCCCCGCGCGCCGCGACCGCGGCGGCGGGGATGACGTCGAGGGGGCGAGCACCGGAACTGTCATCCCCGGTCGAGCAAGGCGAGACCCGGGGATCGGGCTGCACGGTAACTTCGTCAGAGTACGAACACGCCATCATTCGAAACCCACGACCTTGTTGACCGCGGCCTCCAGGCTCATCTCCTCCTTCTCGCCGGAACGGCGGCGCTTGACCTCGACAACGCCGTTCTTCAGGCCGCGGGGACCCACGACGATCTGCCAGGGCAGCCCGATCAGGTCCATGGTGGCGAACTTCGCCCCGGCGCGCTCGTCCGTGTCGTCGACCAGCACTTCCAGCCCGGCATTGGCGAACTGCGTCTCCAGCCCCTCGCAGGCCGCGTCGCAATCGGCGTCGCCGGCCTTCAGGTTGACGATACCGACATGGAACGGCGCCACCGGATCGGGCCAGATGATGCCGTCGCCGTCATGGCTGGCCTCGATGATGCCACCGACCAGACGGGAGACGCCGATGCCGTAGGAGCCCATCTGCAGCTCGGTCTCCTGCCCGTCCGGGCCGGTTACCGTCGCGCCCATGGGCTTCGAATACTTGGAACCGAAATGGAAGATGTGGCCCACCTCGATGCCGCGGCGCTTGACCAGATCCGCGTCGGGCACCGGGCACGCAGCCGGATCGTGCATCTCGTCGGCGGCGGCGTAGATGGACGTCCAGCGGTCGACGATGGGTTGCAGGTCGCCGTCATAGTCGATCTCCGTCGGCGCGCGGAATTCCAGCAGGTCGCGGTGACAGAACACCTCCGACTCGCCGGTGTCCGCCAGAACGACGAACTCGTGGCTCAGGTCGCCGCCGATCGGTCCGGTCGCGGCGCGCAGCGGGATGGCGTGCAGCCCCATGCGCTCGAAGGTCCTGAGATAGGACACGAACATCTTGTTGTAAGCTCTTCTGGAGCTTTCGTAATCCAGATCGAAGGAATAGGCGTCCTTCATCAGGAACTCGCGCCCGCGCATGATGCCGAAGCGGGGCCGCACCTCGTCGCGGAACTTCCACTGGATGTGATAGAGCAGCTTCGGCACGTCGCGGTAGGAGCGTGCGGCGGCGCGGAAGATCTCCGTGATCTGCTCCTCGTTCGTGGGGCCGTAGAGCATGTCGCGGCCATGGCGGTCGGTGATGCGCAGCATCTCCTTTCCATAGTCGTCATAGCGCCCGGACTCACGCCACAGATCGGCCGGCTGGATCGTCGGCATCAACACTTCCAGGGCGCCCGCGGCGTCCTGTTCCTCGCGCACGATCTGCTCGATCTTCTTCAGCACCCGGAAGCCCAGCGGCAGCCAGGAATAGATGCCGGCGCTGGACTGGCGGATCATGCCGGCGCGGAGCATGTAGCGGTGGGAGGCGATCTGCGCCTCCGCCGGATTCTCCTTGAGGACGGGCAGGAAGAACTGGGAAAGCCGCATGGGGACGTCGCTCCGTCGGTTGGGCGCTCTCGAGGGTCGCTAGGTTGTAGGGAAAGCCTTGGCCCGACGCAATCGGCGCTTCCATACTGTCCCGGTCGAAACAGGGGAGGACCGACATGACCGACGACATGCTGCGCGAGGCGGCCGAACGAATGGCGGTGAGCGACGTGATGCACCGCTACGCCACCGCCATCGACACCAGGGATTTCAAGCTGCTGGAGCAGGTCTTCGACGATCCGGTCGAGACCGACTTCTCCGGCTTCGGCGGCGCCGAGGGCCGCTACAGCCGGGCCGAGTGGATCGACGCCGTGCGCAAGACCGTCGGCGGGCTCGACGTCACCCAGCACCTGACCGGCAATCACGTCCACCGGATCGACGGCGACAGGGCACACCTGACCGCCTATCTGCAGGCGCTGCACCGCTACCGCGCCGCCAAGGCCGATCCGGACTACATCATCGGCGGCTATTACGACATCGATCTCGTCCGGCGGCCGGAGGGCTGGCGCATCACGCGCTACGGCCTGACCGTCACCTGGGAGCGCGGCAACCGCTACATCATGCGAGAGGCGTCCAGAGCGGCGCGTTAGAGGCCGTCTCTCACCCCGCCTTGATCACCTTCTCCGCCTGCGCCCAGGCGAACTCGGCGATGGGCCGGATACGCGCCACCTGCTCGTCGGCGTGCGAAGAGGCGGCGGTGCCGTCGCGCACGCGGCCCGCGATGCCCTGCAGGATCGCGGCGATGCGGAACATGTTGTAGGCGAGATAGTAGTCCCAGTTGTCGATCCGCTCGCGGCCCGTGCGGCGGCAATAGGCGGCGACATATTCGTCCTCGTGCGGGATGCCGAGGGCGTCCAGGTCCTCGCCGCCGATGCCGCGGAACAGGCTGTTGGGCAGGCGCCAGCTCATGACGTGGTAGGCGAAGTCGGCCAGCGGGTCGCCCAGCGTCGAGAGTTCCCAGTCGAGCACGGCGACGACGCGCGGCTCGGTCGGGTGAAAGACCATGTTGTCCATGCGGTAGTCGCCGTGGATCACGGTCGTCTCGTCGGTCGCGGGGATGTTCTCCGGCAGCCATTCCATCAGCCGGTCCATCTCCTCGATCTTCTCGATCTCGGAGAGCTTGTACTGCTTGGACCAGCGGCCGACCTGGCGGGCGACGTAGTTGCCGGGCTTGCCGAAATCCTCCAGGCCGATGGCCTTGTAGTCGGCGTTGTGCAGCCGGGCGATGACGTCGTTCATGGCGTCGAAATACTTCGCCCGCTCCGACTTCGGAATGTCGGGCAGGGTCTGATCCCAGATGATGCGGCCGTCGACCAGGTCCATGACGTAGAACATCGTGCCGATGACGTTTTCGTCCTCGCAGAGGCAGTAGGTCTTCGGCGCCGGCACGTCGGTGTGTTCGTGCAGCGCGGTGATCACCTTGTACTCGCGGTCGACCGCGTGCGCCGATGGCAGCAGCTTTCCGGGCGGCTTGCGGCGCAGCACGTATTCCTTGCCGCTGTCGTCGCGCAGCGCATAGGTCGGGTTGGACTGCCCGCCCTTGAACTGCCGCACCTGAAGTCCGCCGCCGAAGCTCTCGACGTGCTCGCGCAGATAGCTTTCCAGCGCGCCCTCGTCGAAGCTGAAACGCTCGTCGACTTCCTTGGTGCCGGAAAAAAGTTCGCTCATCTGATTCATGTCGCCGCGCCTCCCCCGCGCGTCGTCTGCTCGGATACTCGGCCCGTTCTAGCTTCCCGCTCCACCGCGCGCCAGCCGATGTCGCGCCGGCAGAAGCCGTCCGGCCAGTCGATCAGGTCGACCGCCCGGTAGGCGCGGGCCTGCGCCTCGGTCACCGTCGGGCCGGTGGCGGTGATCCCCAGCACCCGGCCGCCACTGGCCAGGAAGCGGTCGCCGTCGCGCTTCGTGCCGGCGTGAAAGACGGTGACGCCGTCGACCGCCCAGGCGTCGGCCAGGCCGCGGATCTCGCCGCCCTTCTTCACGTCGCCGGGATAGCCGTTCGCGGCCATCACCACAACCAGCGCCGGGTCGTCGATCCAGCGCAGGTCGAACTTGTCGAGCACGCCGTCGACGGTGGCCAGGATCGCCAGCAGCAGGTCCGACTTCATCCGCGCCATCAGCACCTGGCACTCGGGATCGCCGAAGCGGATGTTGTACTCGATCAGCTTCGGACCCTGGGCGGTGATCATCAGCCCGGCGTAGAGCACCCCCCGGAACGGCCGGCCCTCCTCGGCCATGCCGCGCACCGTGGGCTCGATGATCTCCCGCATGGCCCGCTCGCACATGGCTTGCGTCATCACCGGCGCCGGCGAGTAAGCGCCCATGCCGCCAGTGTTGGGGCCCGTGTCGCCGTCCCCGACGGGCTTGTGGTCCTGCGCCGTCGCCAGCGGCAGCACGTTGCGGCCGTCGGTGAGCACGAAGAAGCTGGCTTCCTCGCCCACGAGATATTCCTCAACGACGATCTCGGCGCCGGCCGCGCCGAAGCGGCCGCCAAAGGCCTCGTCGATAGCCGCGTTCGCCTCCTCGACGCTCTGCGCCACGGTCACGCCCTTGCCCGCGGCGAGGCCATCGGCCTTGACCACGATCGGCGCGCCCTTCGCCGCAACATAGGCCTTCGCCGCGGCAGCGTCGGTGAAGCGTTCGTAGTCGCCGGTGGGAATGCCATGACGGCGGCAGAGGTCCTTGGTGAAACCCTTGGACGCCTCCAGTTCGGAGGCGGCGCGCGACGGTCCGAACGCCCTGATGCCGGCGGCTTCCAGATCGTCGACCAGTCCGGCCACCAGCGGCGCCTCGGGTCCAACCACCACGAGGTCGACCCCCTCACCCCGGCAGAAAGCGACCACCGCCGCGTGGTCGGCGACGTCCAGGGCCACGCACTCGGCGTCATCGGCGATGCCGCCATTGCCCGGCGCGCAGATCAGACGCGTCAGCACCGGCGAAGCCGCCAGCTTCCAGCAAAGCGCGTGCTCGCGACCGCCCGAGCCGATGACCAGCACGTTCATTGCGGACTCCCGTTTCCTCGAAATCGACCGGGGGCAGTCTTAGCCCAGATTCCCCGAAGCGCGATAGCCCGCCGGCGGAGACGCGTTGACAGCGGCGCACCCCGCTTGCGAGGCTTTGTCAAAGGCGGGTTCGCCCGTCCCCTCCGGGAGCCCCGAACGCATGATCGTGCTGCGCATTCTTGGATATCTGCTGCTTCTGGCGGGAATCACCGCGCTGGGAGTGGAGATCCTCAATTCGCTGGAAGCCGGCGAATGGGCCATCCTGACCACCGGCGAGATCTGGGCGCGGATCGACCGGGACAGCCTGCGGGCGACCCAGGTGGGGCTGGAGCGCTACGTCCATCCGTTCCTGTGGGACCCCATCATGCTCAATATCCTGCTGGCCCCGGCCTGGCTGGTGCTCGGCCTGCCCGGCCTCATCCTGGTCCTGCTCGCCCGCCGGCGGCGTTCAAGGCGGATGTTCAGCTAGCCCGCCGGCGCCGTCTCTCGTGAGCGGAACTAGCGTGACGCCTGAGATCATTTCGTTCGACAGTCTCGCCAGAACGCCGGAACATGTCGCGAACATGTTCAGCAGGAGGGCGAGATGTCCGAACACCCGACACGAACCGGCGGATGCCTCTGCGGCGCCGTCAGCTACCGGATCGACGGCCCGGTCCGCGACATCGTTGCCTGTCACTGCGGGCAATGCCGCAAGACCACGGGACATTATCTGCCCGCCGCCTCGGTCAACCGGCGTCATTTCTCCATGACCGAGGACCGCGGGCTGAAATGGTACCGCGCCAGCGATTTCGCGGGACGCGGGTTCTGCGGCGAATGCGGCTCCACGCTTTACTGGCTGGGCGACGACGCCGCCCACATCTCCATCGCCGCCGGCACGCTGGACGATGCGACGGGCCTGAAGCTGCAGGGTCATATCTTCACCGCAACCAAGGGCGCGTACTACGAACTGGAGCCGGACCTGCCGTCCTGGCCGGCAGGCGACGGGGGCGCCTTTCCGATGCCTGAGTGAGGTGTCAGGCCCTCAGCGCGCCGGCCACCTCGGCGACCCGGCGGCCGATCGCCTCAAGCGACTCGCGGGTCGCTTCGTCGGTCACCCGCCCGTCCTCGATCAGCTTCGGCGCGCCGGGGACTGCGCGTTGTTCCGGCAGCACGATCACCCCGATATTGCCGAGGATGGCCCGCACGTGGACCAGCCCGCGCAGGCCGCCCAGCGCACCGCCCGATCCGGCGACCAGCCCGGCCACCTTGCCGGTGAAGGCATGCAGGCGGTCGCGCCCGTCCACGGGGCGCGAAACCCAGTCGATGGTGTTCTTCAACAGCGGCGTGACGGAACTGTTGTATTCGGGGCAGCCGATCAGCAGGGCGTCGTGGTCGTCGAAGATGTCCTTGAGCCGCATTGCGGTCTCGGGCAGGCCTTCGCCGGCTTCGATGTCGCCATTGTAGAGCGGCAACGGATAGTCGGCGAGCTCCAGCCAGGTCACCGCCGCGCCGGCCGCCCCGGCGCCCTGCGCCGCAGCCTGCGCCAGCACGCGGTTGATCGAGCCGGCGCGGATGCTGCCGGCGAAGGCCAGGACCCGGGCGGCCATCAGTGGCTCAGGATCTGGCTGAGGAACAGCTTGGTGCGGTCGCTCTGCGGATTGGTGAAGAACTCCTCGGGTTCGTTCTGCTCGACGATCTGGCCCTGGTCCATGAAGATCACCCTGTTCGCGACCTTGCGCGCGAAGCCCATCTCGTGGGTGACGCAGATCATGGTCATGCCGCTTTCGGCGAGATCGACCATGACGTCGAGCACTTCCTTGATCATCTCCGGGTCGAGCGCCGAGGTCGGCTCGTCGAACAGCATGATGCGCGGATTCATGCACAGCGACCGCGCGATGGCGACGCGCTGCTGCTGGCCGCCGGAGAGCTGGCCGGGATACTTGTAGGCCTGGTCGGCGATCTTGACGCGCTCGAGGTATTTCAGCGCCTCCTCCTCGGCCTCCTTCTTCGGCGTCTTGCGGACCCAGATCGGCGCCAGGGTGCAGTTCTCGACCACCGACAGATGCGGGAACAGATTGAAGTGCTGGAAGCACATGCCGACTTCGGAGCGGATCTTGTCGATGTTCTTGATGTCCGAGGACAGCGTCGTGCCGTCCACCTCGATGGAGCCCTTCTGGTGCTCCTCCAGGGCGTTGATGCAGCGGATGAGTGTCGACTTGCCCGATCCCGACGGCCCGCAGATGACGATGCGCTCGCCGCGGTAGACCGTCAGGTTGATGTCGCGCAGCACATGGAAGTCGCCGAACCACTTGTTCATGTCGACGATCTGGATGGCCACCTCGTCGGAGATCTTCATCTGCGAACGGTCGACTTCGCGATCGATGGACAGGTCGGACATGGTTCGGACTCCCTAGCGGTGACCCGTCTCGAGCTTGCGCTCGAGATACATGGAGTAGCGGGACATGGAGAAGCAGAAGATGAAGTAGAACAGCGCCACGAAGCCGTAGAGCTCCCAGACGATGCCGTTCCAGTTCTGGTCGGCGCGGATCGGATTGAGAATGCCGACCGGGTCCAGCAGGCCGATGATCG
The DNA here is from genome assembly GCA_001664005.1 of Rhizobiales bacterium NRL2. NCBI lineage: Bacteria > Pseudomonadati > Pseudomonadota > Alphaproteobacteria > Hyphomicrobiales > Rhizobiales bacterium NRL2. The sequence continues at coordinate 2,335,477 of CP016093.1, read as the reverse complement.
ACACCAGCGTGGTGTCCTTGAACAGGCCGATGAAGGTGTTGACGATGCCCGGAATCGAGATCTTCAGCGCCTGGGGCAGAATGATCAGGCGCATGGACTTCCAGTAGTCCAGGCCCAGCGCATCCGCCGCCTCGTACTGACCGCGCGGCAGCGCCGCGAGGCCGCCGCGGATGACTTCGGCCATGTAGGCCGAGGCGAAGGCCGTGACCATGATGATGACGCGCAGGATCAGGTCGAACTCGGTATCCGGCGGCAGGAAGTACGACAACAGGACCGAGGCGACGAACAGCAGGGTGATCAGCGGGACGCCGCGGATGAACTCGATGAACCCGGTGCAGAACGCCTTGATGATCAGCAGGTTGGACTGCCGTCCCAGCGCCAGGCAGATGCCGATGGGCAGGGAGCCCGCGATGCCGGTGAAGCCGAGGATGAGCGACAGCAGGAAACCGCCGATCCGGGCCGATTCCACCGGCTCCAGACCGATGTTCACGATGGAGGTCAGGAGGTCGTCGAGCGGCACGACAAGGAACAACCACCAAAGCACCGCGGCGAGGATGGCCAGCCCGACGGAGGTCAGGAAGGCCACGCCTTCGTCCATCACGTTCGCCAGGGCGCGCGAGCCGTACTGGACGATCAGGAACCCGATTCCGAGAGCCGCGGCGACCAGGACGGGGCCCCAGATGCTGCCGCCCCAGATCAGCCAGTAGGCGATCAGCGGATAGGCCGCCGAGAGGACAAGCAGCTTCCGCGGGGCCGAGCTGAACAGCACCGGATAGAGCGATGCGAACAGCAGCGCGAAGGTGAGCGAGGGCCGCCAGCGCAGATGGTCGGGATAGAAGCCGAAGAAGAACTGCAGCCAGCGTTCGTTGATGACCGCGAGACAGGCGCCGTCGTCGATCTCCCGGCAGTTCGAGAGCGAACTCGCATCCCATACGGAATCGAGGAACAGCCATGGGGTTATCCCGACCACCACAAGGTAGATGATGTAGAGCCCGAGCAGGGTGAGGATGGTGTTGAAGACGCCGGAGAACAGGTTGGTCCGCAGCCAGGCGATGGCGCCCGACTCGTTCCTGGGCGGCGGGGCGGCCGGAATCTGCTTGTCGGCGACGAAGCGGGCGGTGTGTTCCTGGACCATCCTACCGCTCCCTCAGCTTCACGCGCTCGTTGTAGGCGTTCATCACCGCAGAGATGCTGAGCGAAACGACCAGGTAGAAGGACATCAGCAACAGCATGGTCTCCATTTCGCGGCCGGTCTGGTTCAGCGTGATGCCGCCCAGCGTGCCGGTCGCGTCCATGTAGCCCACGGCGATGGCCAGCGACGAGTTCTTGGTCAGGTTCAGATACTGGCTGATCAGCGGCGGGACGATGACCCTCAGCGCCTGGGGCAGGATGACCAGGTTCATGGTCCGGTTGGGCCTGAGGCCGAGGGCGAACGCCGCCTCCGTCTGGCCCTTGCTGACGGAGAGGATGCCGGCCCTGACGATCTCGGCGACGAAGGCGCCGGTATAGATCGACAGCGCCAGCCACAGCCCGATCAGGCTGTCGCGCATGAAGATGCCGCCCTGGAAATTGAAGCCCCGCAGCACCGGGTCTTCCAGCGTGATCGGCATGCCGGCGATGAAATAGAGCAGCAGCGCGGGCAGGAAGAACAGCGCCAGGTTGATGCGGAACACCGGCGGGATCTGGCCGGTGGCGTCCTGTCTCTTGCGCGCCCAGCGGGTGAAGAACCAGATCGCGGCGCATGAAATCAGGAAACCGACGACGACGACCGTGGACCCCTCCCCGAAGACCGGGATGGGAATGTAGAAGCCCCGGTTGGTCAGGAACACGGATTCCCACAGATAACCCGACATCCCGTCCTCGCCCCGATAGGCGGCGGGCGGCGGCAGGGTCTCGTTGATCGCGGCGACGACGATCAGGATCCAGATCAGCACCGGCACATTGCGGAAGCTCTCGATGTAGACGGTCATCAGACGCGCGATGAGCCAGTTCTTCGACAGTCTGAGCACGCCCGCGATCACGCCGACGACGGTCGCGGTGATGCAGCCGAGGACGGCGACCAGCAGGGTGTTGAGAATGCCGACCAGCGCAGCGCGGCCGTGGGTCGAGGTCGAGTCGTAGTCGATCAGGCGCTGGTTGATGTCATAGGACGCTGTCTCCCACAGAAAGCCGAACTCGAACGTCTTTCCCAGCCGTTCGAGATTGACCACTGCGTTGTTCAACAGCCAGGCGAACGCCAGCATGATCACGATGAGCGCAAAGATCTGGATCGTGTAGGATCTGTAGCGCGTGTCGTAGATGAGCTGGCTGAACCGGAACCCCTCTTCCGGCCGATCGGCGCTCACGGACATGCCTCACCCTCTCGAAAACTTTGGCAAGCCTGAAAAAAACTAAACAATAGGATAAGAAAAAAGGCGCGCCCTTTTCAGGAGCGCGCCTTTTTCCGGACCGCTTAGCGGAACGGCGGAGCGTAGAGAATACCGCCCTTCGTCCACAACTGGTTCAGGCCGCGGGACAGCCCGATCGGCGTGCTTTCGCCGACATACTTCTCGAAGATCTCGCCATAGTTGCCATTGGCGGCGATGGCCTTCACGGCCCAGTCATTCGGCAGGCCGAGCATTGCGCCATAGCTGCCTTCGGTACCGAGCAGGCGATTGACCTCGGGGTCTTCGGTGCCCCCGGCCTTCTCCATGACGTTCGCCTTGGTGATGCCCTTCTCCTCGGCGATGATCAGCGCGTTCAGCACCCAGCGGCCGACGTCGGCCCATGCCGAGTCGCCGTGACGGACCAGCGGGCCCAGCGGCTCCTTGGAGATGATCTCGGGCAGGATGATGTGCTCGCCCGGATTCTCGAAGGTGGCGCGGGTCGCGGCAAGGCCGGAGGCGTCGGTGGTATAGACGTCGCAGGCGTTGGCCAGATACTTCTGTTGCGCCTCGGCGTTGGTCTCGATCGGGACCGGCTCGTAGCTCATGTTGTTGGCGCGGAAGAAGTCGGCCAGGTTGAGCTCGGTGGTGGTGCCGGTCTGGATGCAGACGGTCGCGCCGTCCAGTTCCTTCGCCGACTTCACGCCCAGACCCTTGCGGGTCATGAAGCCCTGACCGTCATAATAGTTCACGCCCAGGAAGGTGAACTTCAGGTCGACGTCGCGGCTCAGCGTCCAGGTCGTGTTGCGGTAGAGGATATCCACCTCGCCCGAGGCCAGCGCCGTGAAGCGCGTCTTGCCGGTCGTCGGCGTGAACTTGATCGCTTCGCTGTCGCCGAAGATCGCTGCGGCGGTCGCGCGGCAGAACGCCACGTCGAAGCCGTCCCAGTTGCCATTGGCGTCGGTGAATGCGAAGCCGGCGAGGCCGGTGGAAACGCCGCACTGAACGAAGCCCTTGTTCTTCACGTCGTCCAGCGTCGCCGCCTGTGCGGCCGCGGACACCGCCAGTGCGGCGGTCGCGGCCAGGATAGCGCCTTTGAGTTTCATGTTACCTGATTGCTCCCTGTGAAAGTTTGACTCCCGCCCAGATCAAATGCGCTCGGACCCCTACCCTTCCGGGAGTTTGACCGAACCACATCGTTTCGCGGGTGCGGCAACCGACCAAAAGCCTATGTCCGCTCCCCCCGCAACACAACAGTCATTTCAACGGCAGACGCGCTCTGCCAATATCCGCGCGAAGTTCAATCCGGGAGGCAGACAAGCGTAGAAATGAAGCAGGACACGAAGATCGTCAGCGCCGGACGCGATCCGGAGGCAAATCTGGGCATCGTTAATCCGCCCGTCTATCACACCTCCACGATCCTGCAGCCAAGTCTTGGAGAGATGCGCCGGAAGGGGGAAGCACGGGCCCGCGGCGAGTCAGTCACGATGTACGGACGCATCGGTCACCCCACCTCCCTGGCCCTCGAGGATGCGATGGCCGAGATCGAAGGCGGTCACCGCTGCTTCGCCTTTCCCTCCGGCCTCGCCGCGATCGCGACGGCGCTGACGGCCTATGTCGGGTCCGGCGATCACGTGCTGGTGACCGACAGCGTCTACCGTCCGACACGCAGCTATTGCGACGGGCTGCTGAAGCGGATGGGCGTGGAGACGACCTACTACGATCCGCTGATCGGCGGCGGCATCGCGGACCTGATCCAGGAAAACACGAAGATCGTCTATGTCGAGGCGCCGGGCTCCCAGACCTTCGAGATGCAGGACATTCCCTCCATCGCGAAGGCCGCCCACGCCGCCGGCGCCATCGTGATGATGGACAACACCTGGGCGACACCGCTCTATTTCCGGCCCTTCGAGAAGGGCGTCGACGTCTCGATCCATGCCGGCACCAAGTACATCGTCGGCCATTCGGACGCGATGCTGGGACTGGTCACCACGACAGAGGCGGCCTGGGATCCGCTGCGTGCGACGGCGCAGATGCTGGGTCAGTGCGTCGGCCCCGACGACGTCTATCTGGGCCTGCGGGGGCTGCGCACGCTGTCGGTCCGGCTGGAGCGCCACATGAAGAACGGCCTCGAGATCGCCCGCTGGCTGGAGGAACGACCTGAAGTGGACCGGGTGCTGCACCCCGGCCTGCCCGGCCATCCCGGCCATGACATCTGGAAGCGCGATTTCCTCGGCGCCTCGGGGCTGTTCTCCATCGTGCTGAAGGAAGGCCATGACGATGACGCCCTGGCCCGGATGATCGACGGCTACGAGCTGTTCGGACTGGGCGCGAGCTGGGGCGGCTACGAGAGCCTGGTGATCAGCCAGAAACCGGAGCAATACCGCACCGCCACCCCCTGGCGTGGCCCCGGCCCGCTGGTGCGCTACCATATAGGTCTTGAGGATCCGGACGACCTCAGGGAAGACCTGTCGAAAGGGTTTGCGCGGCTCGGGAGCTAGAACATGCGTAAATTGGCACTGGCGCTTCTGATGATCTGCCACGCCGCCCCGGCGGCGGCGGCGGACGTCACCGTCTTCGCTTCGGCCAGTCTGGAGGAAGTCGTCGAGATGCTGGCCGAATCCTTCGAAGACCGCACCGGCGAGAAGGTGGGCATCACCCTGGCCGGGCGTTCGGCGCTGACCCGCCAGTCCCGGCGCGGACCGTCCACCGACATCATCATCTCCGCCGACATCCAGTGGCTGGACCGACTGGAGGACGGCAAGGCCATCATGGCCCCGAGCCGCCGGGTGATCGCGGGAAACCGCCTGGTGCTGGTGGCGCGCTCCGACGACGCCGACGCGGCGGCAACCATCGAGGCCGCGTTGAGCGAGGGAGGCCGCGGCATGATTGCCATTGCCGACCCGTCCAACGCGCCGGGCGGACAACGCGCCCGCGAGGCGCTGCGGGAACTCGGGCTCTGGGACACGCTGAAAGCGCGCACGGCTCAGGCCGGCGACACCCGCGAGGTCATCCGCTTCGTGCAGCGCCGTGTGGCCCGTTACGGCATTGCCTATCACACCGATGCGCTGGCCTTCGAGGACATCAAGGAAGTCGCGGTCTTCGCAGAGGATCTGCACGACCCGATCCGCTATGAACTCGCGCTGACCTTCCAGGGTCAGGCGCTGAACCGTGAGCTGTCATCGCGCTTCGTGGAACATGTGCTGAGTCCGGCCGGCTTCGAAATCCTCGCCGCGGCGGGCTTCATTCCCTGCCCGGATGGCTGCTGAGGCGGCCGGCGGCGTTCAGCGCGGCGTCAGTTCCGGGGTGGTCAGCTTGTCGGCGCGGATCGCGAGGGCGTCGCGGTCCCAGATATAGAGACTCTTGCCCTTCTTCTTCACCAGACCTTCCTGGGAAAGCTGGCTGATCACGCGGGCCACCGTCTCGCGCGTGGTGCTGGCGCGCGCCGCGATATTGCTCTGGGTCGGCAGGGGATAGATCACCCAGGTCTCGGGGGTCACCGGATCCGCCTCGGCCAGGCGCAACAGCTCCAGATAGACGCGCTGCACCGCGCCGAGAGTGGAGAGGTCCATGATGCGCTCGTCGCAGGTGCGGATGATCTTCGCCAGCCGGTGCAGCAGCGCCATCGACGCCTCGGGACGGGATATCACGAAATCCATGAACACCTGCGGGGCGATCTGCGCCAGCACGCACGTGCCCTGGGCGACCGCCGAGGCCGACCGCGGCAGGCCGTCGATGGCCGCCAGCTCGCCGAAATAGCCGCCCTGACGGACCGTCGCGTAGGCGATTTCACGGCCCGACGTCGAATAGTTGACGATCTGAACCTGGCCTTCGACGACGAACATCACGTCCCGGGAATCGCTGTTGCGGTCGAGGACCTGTTCGCCGTTCTTGAAGCGCCGCCAGGTACAGCGTCGTTCCAGCGTGGCCACTTCCGCCTCGGGCAGTCCCTTCAGGAGCTCGCACCCGGCCAGGGAGCCTATGGTCTGTTGCTGAGACATGCCGACTGATCCACCCCGCATTGCCGTCTGTCACGCCCGGACGATTCGCGGCCCCAACAGCCGTGATCATTATAGCCGGTTGCGCGTCCGTGTCCGCTCCCTTGTCGGTGATGGTGGATGCGGTACGCGGCTGCGTCGATTCCGTACCAGACCGTATCAGTCCGGGCCAGACGAAACATCTTGCCGACAATTGTTGCCGGAACCGCGCCGTTTTCGTCCGGCGTGTCTGTCACATGAGCGTGATGAACGAGAATTCGGGCGCGCGCCGTTCTCCGCTGTGACTTGGGTCACAGTCTGACATGGCCGCGTTGTCCGACTATTGTCTTGCGCCTTCCCGGAGCAATCCGGGAAACCCAAAACGCCAACTCGAAAGCCCCGGTCCGGTTCTCCGGCCCGGGGCTTTTTTCGCGGGCCCGCCCGGAAGCCCGCTCGGCGGTCCCGATTGTCGAGCCTGCCCGGCCCATGCTACAGCGTCGCGTCCTTCGGCGGATGCGGAACCCCCATGACGGAAAAGCAGGAGACGGAGCCGGCGGCCGACGCCCCGGCCGGAAGCGAGGCGGAGAAGCTCCGCCTGACGCCGTCCAGACAGTTCCCCAACTGGCTCGCCGAACAGGGCGTCAGTCTGGCGTTCACGACCTATCAGGCGGGAAAGCTGTTTCTGATCGGCCTCAACGCGGACGGGCGGCTGTCGATCTTCGAACGCACCTTCAACCGCTGTATGGGGCTCTGGACGGACAGCCAGACGATCTGGATGAGTTCGCTCTACCAGATCTGGCGGATGGAGAACGTGCTCCCCGCCGGCGAGACCTATCGCGGCCATGACCGGCTGTTCGTGCCCCAGGTCGGCTACACTACCGGCGATATCGACGTCCATGACATGGCGGTCGACCGCGACGGGCGCCTGGTCTTCGCCGCAACGCTTTTCGGCTGTCTGGCGACACTCAGCGAAAGCCATTCCTTCAAGCCCCTCTGGAAGCCCCCCTTTCTCAGCAAGCTGGCGGCGGAGGACCGTTGCCATCTCAACGGCCTGGCGATGCGCGATGGCCGGCCCCGCTATGTCACGGCGGTCAGCCGCTCCGATGTCGCCGACGGCTGGCGCGACCGCCGCACGGATGGCGGCGTGGTCGTCGACGTCGACAGCGGCGAGATCGTCGCGGACGGCCTGTCGATGCCGCACAGCCCGCGCTGGCATGATGACCGGCTCTGGCTGTCCAATGCGGGAACCGGCGAGTTCGGGTATATCGACCCGAAGTCCGGCCGCTTCGAACCGGTGACGTTCTGTCCCGGCTTCCTGCGCGGCGCGACGATCGTCGGCGACTTCGCCGTGGTCGGCCTGAGCCTTCCGCGCGAGAACCAGGCCTTCACCGGCCTCGCCCTGGACGAGAAACTGAAGGGCGCGGATGCCGAAGCCCGCTGCGCGCTCTATGTCATCGACCTGAAGAGTGGCGACGTGGTGCACTGGCTGCGCATCGAGGGCGTGGTCCAGGAACTCTACGACGTGGCGGCACTGCCCGGCGTGCGGCGGCCCATGGCGATCGGATTCATGACCGACGAGATCCGGCGGGTACTCACGGTCGACGACAGTGACTGGCCGGACCGGATCGAGAACAAGGGGGAGAAGGACTGAACATGGCGGACAGGAAACCAGGCATTGCGGTCATCGGCGGCTCCGGCGACCTGGGATCGGGACTGGCGCTGCGCTGGGCGCGCGCGGGCTATCCGGTGATCATCGGCTCGCGCACGGCGGAAAAGGCCGTGGCCGCGGCCGACGGGATCCGCGAGCGCATTCCCGGCGCGGAGGCTTCCGGGATGGAGAACAGCGCGGCGGCCGCCGCCGGCGAGATCGTCGTGATGACGGTCCCCTTCAGCAATCATCGCCCGACGCTCGAAGCCGTGCGCGACGCCGTGCAGGGCAAGATCTTCGTCGACGTGACCGTACCGCTGGTGCCGCCGAAGGTGAGCCGCGTGCAGATGCCGCCCGAGGGTTCCGCCGGCAAGCTGGCGCAGGAAATCCTTGGCCCCGAAGTGCAGGTGGTTTCCGCCTTCCAGAACGTGGCCGCCGACCACCTCGCCGATTTCGAACACGACCCCGATTGCGACGTCCTGGTGGCCGGCAACGCGGTTGCGGCGCGCGAGCAGGTGGTCGAACTGGTCGAGGCCTGCGGGATGAAGGGCTGGCACGTCGGCCCCATCGACAACGCCGCGGTCGCCGAAGCCCTGACGTCGGTGCTCATCTTCATGAACAAGCGCTACAAGAGCACGGGCGCCGGCATCCGCATCACCAATATTCCCGAGGCCGACTGACCGGCCATGCCGCAGCGCCTCGAGGTCATCGGTCTGTCCGGGCTGCCGGAGGTCCGGGCGGGCGACGACCTGCCTGCACTGCTGCGTGAGGCCGCCGGCGCGGCTGGCGGGTTCGCCGACGGCGATGTCCTCGTCATCGCGCAGAAGATCGTCTCGAAGGCCGAGAACCGCTTCGTCGACCTGCGCGCTGTCTCGCCGGGCGAACGGGCGATCCGCATCGCACGCCACTGCGACAAGGATCCGAGGCAGGTCGAGGTCATCCTGTCCGAAAGCACGGAGATCCTGCGCCACCGGCCCGGCGTCCTGATCGTGCGCCACAGGCTGGGCCATGTGCTCGCCAATGCCGGTATCGACGCATCCAACGTCCCCCAGCGGGACGGTTCCGAGTTCGTCCTGCTGCTGCCCCGCGACCCGGACGCGAGCGCCGAGGCAATCCGCCGACGCGCCGGCGCCCGGATCGGCGTCGTCATCAACGACAGTCCGGGCCGCGCCTGGCGCGCCGGCTCGGTCGGCATCGCCATCGGCTGCGCCGGCGTGAAGACGGTCGCCGACCTGCGCGGACAGACCGACCGCGACGGCCGGACGATGCAGGCGAGCGAACTCGCCATCGCCGACGAACTCGCCGCCGCGGCCTCCATCGTCATGGGCCAGGCCGCCGAGGGTGTGCCGGCCGCGATCGTCCGTGGCGCGGGCGACATGCTGGGCGAGGGCCGCGCCGCCGACCTGGTCCGCGACCGGGATATGGACCTGTTCCGATGAGCGGGCCGAGAATGGTCTATCTGTCGGGTGGCGTCGGCGGGGCCAAGCTCGCCCTGGGCCTCTCGCACCTGCTGCCGCCCGAACGGCTGACCATCGTCGCCAACACCGGCGACGATTTCGAGCATCTGGGCTTCCCCGTCTGTCCGGACATCGACACGCTGGTCTACACGCTTTCCGGTCTCGCCAATCCCGCTCTCGGCTGGGGACGGCGCGACGAGACCTCCGCCTTCATGGAAACCCTGCGCCAGCTTGGCGGGCCCGACTGGTTCTTTCTGGGCGACCGAGACCTTGCCATGCATGCCGAACGCCGCCGGCGTGCGGCCGAGGGGCATAGTCTGACCGAAATCACCGCAGCTCTGGCGCAGGCTCTGGGTGTCGAACATCCGATCCTGCCCATGACCGACGAGCCGGCGCCGACAATCGTCGAGACCGCCGACGGCCCCCTCGCCTTCCAGGACTATTTCGTTCGGTTGCGCGCGGAACCCGCCGTCACAGGCTTCACGCTGCACGGCGGGCATATGGTTGCGCCTTCGCAGGCTGTTCTCGATGCCATCCGGGACGCCGACCAGATCGTGATCGGGCCATCCAACCCCTATATCTCGATCGACCCGATCCTGAAGCTCGCCGGCATGGACGCGGCGTTGCGCGAAGCTTCGGTCCCGGTCGCGGTGATCTCCCCCATCGTCGGCGGCAAGGCGATCAAGGGGCCGACGGCGAAGATGATGGCCGAACTCGGTCGGGAATCCTCGGTGGCCGGCGTCGCGGCGCATTACAGCGCTCTGGCGTCCGTTCTCGTGATCGACGCGGCCGACGCGGATCAGGCTGCCGGACTGGCGGAACTCGTTCCCCACGTCTCGGTCACCAACACGGTCATGCGCACGCTGGAGGACCGGGTCGCGCTGGCGCGCCATGTCCTTGGCCAGCAGCCATGGTGAAGCCGCGCCCCAGGGACATTCCCCAGACCGGCGACGACCGCCCCGTCGACAACCTGCTGCAGTTCGTCTGGCGGATGAGCGGTCACCACCAGATCTGGCTCTGCCTTCTGGCTCTGACCGTCGCGGCCCTGAGCATGGCGCCGCTGGAACTGCAGCGGCGCATCGTCAACCAGGCGCTGGACAAGGCGGACCTGGAGCACCTGCTGTTTCTTGGCGGTCTCTTCCTCGCCGTGGTCGTGCTGTCGGGATTGCTGAAGTTCGCGCTCCGCATGTACCAGGGCTGGATCAGCGAGAGCGCCATCCGCTATGGCCGCGGCCATCTGCTGCGGCTCTATCGTGAGAAACCCGACGAGGACAATCACGAGTCCGGCCGCGCCGTCTCCATCATCAGCGCCGAGATGGACAAGCTCGGCAGCTTCGTCGGCGAGGGCCTGTCGCAGCCGGTCGCCAATCTGGGCATGCTGGTCGCGATCCTCGGCTACATGCTAGTGGTCGAGCCGCTGGTCGCCCTGCTCGGCGCGGTCCTGCTGGTGCCGCAGGCGCTGCTGGTGCCTGTCGCCCAGCGCCGCATCAACCGCCTGATCGAGCGCCGTCTCGAGACCATGCGCGACCTCAGCGACGTCATCGGCGAGGACGCGCGCGACGCCGGCGCCGAGGCGAAGATCGACCGGCTCTACGACAACCGCATGAAGACCTTCCTGGTGAAGTTCGCCATGAAAGGCCTGATCAACCTGATGAACGGCCTCGCCCCGCTCGGCGTGCTGATCTTCGGCGGCATCATGGTGATCCGCGACGAGACCAGCGTCGGCGTCATCGTCGCCTTCATCACCGGCTTCGAGCGCATGGGCAATCCGCTCAGGGAGCTTCTGAACTACTACCGCGTCGCCGCGCAGGCCACGGTCCAGCACCGCATGATCGCGCGCTGGATGTAGCCGCTGGCGCGGCCCGGCCCGCTTCGCTATTGGTGAGCGAAATCCAATTGTACGGGCAGGAAGCAGAACCATGATCCCGAACCAGTACCCGACTCTCAATTTCTATCTCGGCGAGACCGCGGACATGATCCGCGACACCGTCGCCAGCTTCGCCGGCGACCGCGTGGCCCCGCGCGCCGAGGAGATCGACCGCACCAACCAGTTCCCGCGGGACCTCTGGCCGGAGATGGGCGAACTCGGCCTGCTCGGCATGACGGTCGAGGAGGAATATGGCGGCTCCGGCCTCGGCTATCTGGAGCACGTCGTCGCGATGGAGGAAATCAGCCGCGCCTCCGGCTCCGTCGGCCTCAGTTATGGCGCGCACTCCAATCTCTGCGTCAACCAGATCCGCCTGAACGGCACCGAAGAACAGCGCCGGAAATACCTGCCGAAACTCGTCTCCGGCGAGCATCTGGGGGCGCTGGCCATGTCGGAGCCCGGCGCCGGGTCCGACGTCGTCGGCATGAAGCTCCGCGCCGAGAAGAAGGGCGACCGCTTCGTCCTCAATGGCAACAAGTTCTGGATCACCAACGGCCCCGACGCCGACACGCTGGTGGTCTACGGCAAGACCGAACCGGACAAGGGCCCGCGCGGCATCACCGCCTTCATCATCGAGAAGGGCTTCAAGGGTTTCTCCACGGCGCAGAAGCTGGACAAGCTCGGCATGCGCGGCTCCGACACGGGCGAACTGGTCTTCGAGGACTGCGAGGTGCCGGAGGACAACATCCTGGGCGGGCTGAACCAGGGCGCGCGCGTCCTGATGTCGGGCCTGGACTACGAGCGCGCGGTGCTCGCCGCCGGGCCGCTGGGCATCATGCAGGCCTGCATGGACGCCGTGATCCCCTATGTTCACGAACGCAAGCAGTTCGGCCAGGCGATCGGCGAATTCCAGCTCATGCAGGGCAAGATCGCCGACATGTACACGACGATGAACGCCTCCCGCGCCTACGTCTATGCGGTGGCCCAAGCCTGCGACCGCGGCGAGGTGACCCGCTACGACGCCGCCGGCTGCATCCTCTACGCCGCCGAAAAGGCGACCTGGATGGCGCTGGAGGCGATCCAGGCGCTGGGCGGCAATGGCTATATCAACGACTATCCGACCGGCCGCTACCTTCGCGACGCCAAGCTCTACGAGATCGGCGCCGGCACGTCGGAGATCCGGCGCATGCTCATCGGCCGCGAGCTGTTCGAGAAGAGCGCCTGAGGCCGCCTGCGATGACCGGACTGATCCTCGCCATCGACCAGGGCACCACCTCCAGCCGCGCCATCCTGTTCGATGCCGGCACCGCGGTCGTCGCCGTGGCGCAGCAGGAATTCCGGCAGCACTTCCCGCGTTCGGGCTGGGTGGAGCACGACCCGGAGGATCTCTGGCGGTCGACCGTGGAGACCTGCCGCGAGGCGATGAAGAGCTCTGGCGTGGACGCCGGCGGCATCGCCGCCATCGGCATCACCAACCAGCGCGAGACGACCGTGGTCTGGGAACGCGAGACGGGACGCGCCATACACAACGCCATCGTCTGGCAGGACCGCCGCACGGCCGGCTTCTGCCAGAAACTGAAGGCGGACGGGCACGAGAACATGGTGGCGGCAAGGACCGGCCTGCTGCTGGACCCCTATTTCTCCGGCACCAAGATCGCCTGGATGCTGGACAACGTGGAGGGCGCGCGCGGACGGGCCGAGCGCGGCGAACTGCTTTTCGGCACCGTCGACACATGGCTGCTCTGGCGGCTCACCGGCGGCCGGGTCCACGCCAGCGACGCGACCAACGCCAGCCGGACGCTGCTCTATGACATCCGTTCCGGTGAGTGGGACGACGAACTCTGCGACCTGATCGGCGTGCCGCGCGCCATGCTGCCCGAAGTCCGGGACTCGTCGGGTCTGTTCGGGGAGACGGAAGCCGATCTGTTCGGCAGCCCGATTCCCGTGGCCGGGATCGCCGGCGACCAGCAGGCCGCGACGGTGGGTCAGGCCTGCTTCCGGCCGGGCATGATGAAGTCGACCTACGGCACGGGCTGCTTCGCCCTGCTCAACACCGGCGAGACCCCGGTGCCGTCGAAGAACCGCCTGCTGACCACGGTGGCCTACCAGCTCGGCGGCAAGCGGACCTATGCCCTCGAAGGCTCGATCTTCGTCGCCGGCGCGGCGGTCCAGTGGCTGCGCGACGGTCTCGGCATCATCGGCTCGGCGCCGGAGAGCGGGGCCCTGGCCCGCCAGGCGGACCCGGCGCAGGAGGTCTATCTGGTGCCGGCCTTCACCGGGCTTGGCGCACCTTATTGGGACGCCGACGCCCGTGGCGCGCTGTTCGGCCTGACACGCGGCACGGGACCGGCGGAGCTGGCGCGGGCGGCGCTGGAATCCGTCTGCTACCAGACCCGCGACCTGCTGGAAGCCATGCGCGGCGACTGGCCGGAAGCGGCGTCAAAGGAAACGGTGCTGCGCGTCGACGGCGGCATGGTCGCCAGCGACTGGACCATGCAGTGCCTGGCCGACATGCTCGGCGCCCCCGTCGACCGGCCCGAGGTGCTGGAGACGACGGCGCTGGGCGCGGCCTATCTCGCCGGCCTTCACGCCGGCATCTATCCGGAGCCCGACCGCTTCGCCGAAGGCTGGCGGCTGCAGCACCGCTTCGACCCGCAGATGGCCGAAGCGGAGCGCGCGCGGAAATACGCCGGCTGGCAGGACGCCGTCAGGCGCACGCTGACGGCGTAGTTTCGCCGGTGATATCATTCGCTGTCATTTGCCGCCCCTGGACTTGATCCAGGGGCCCAGTCAGACAGAAGGACTGGGTCCTGGGGTCAAGCCCCAGGACGCCAAGGCGTTGAAGTGAACGGCTGAACGCGCTACGCGCCCGGCCCTGCCAGCACGGTGATGGCACAGGTCGCTTCCTCGAAGCGGTAGACGCCCCCGCCGTTCTCGGCAATGGCATGGCGTGCGCCCTCGACCTGGCGGCCCTCGGCCTCGCCGCGGAGCTGACCGACGAGTTCATAGATCTGACCCAGGCCCGTGGCGCCGATGGGATGGCCCTTGGATTCGAGGCCGCCCGAGGGGTTGACCGGCACCCGCCCGCCCAGGCGGGTCTCCCCGGCTTCCGCCGCGCGGCCGCCGTCGCCGAACTCGCAGAGCCCGAGGTTTTCAACCTGCTGCAGTTCGCCCATTGCCGTGGCGTCGTGTACTTCCGCGACGTCGATGGCATCCGGGCCGAAGCCCGCCATGTCATAGGCCCTCTTCGCGGCGAGATGGGTGATATGGCGGCGGTAGTCGTCGGGCTCCCGGTCGACGCCGGTACCCATCACCGAGGCAGCGACCCGCACCGCACGGGACTTCTCGAAACGGTCGAGCAGGTCGCCGGAAACCAGGATCGCCGCCGCCGCGCCGTCGGAGATCGGCGAACACATGGGCAGGGTCAGCGGCCAGGAGACGATTCGCGCGGCCATCACCTCCTCGACCGAGATGTCGTTGCGGTACTGCGATTTCGGGTTCAGCGTCGAATGGAAATGGTTCTTCGCCGCGACATGAGCGAGCTGCGACTGCGTCGTCCCGAAGGTCTTCATGTGGAACTTCGCCCAGCTGGCGTAGACGTCCATGAACGGACTGCGCTGCGAGTTCGGCAGCACCGCGTCGGGCGGCGTCTCGACGCCCGCTCCCAGCGCATTCAGCCGTTCGAAGGTCGCGGCGCGGTCGTGCACGTCGATGGCACCGTCGAAGATCTCGAAGCTGCGCGCCTTGTCCTCGTGGTACATCTTGTCCGCGCCGACCGCGAGGGCGATGCCGCACGTGCCGGCCCTGATCGCGGTATAGGCGGCGTTGAAGGCCGTCGACGCGCTGGCGCAGGCGTTCTCGACATTCGCCATCGGAATGCCCTGGAAGCCCATCTCACGCAGCGCGATCTCGCCGGGGACGAGATACTGGCCCTCGAGCACGCCCTGGGTGGTGTTGGAGAACCAGGCCGCCTCCACGTCGTCCACACCCAGACCGCCGTCGGCGAGCGCCTCGTCCACCGCCTCCCGCGTGAGCTGTTTCACAGATATCTCGAGAAAACGCCCGAACGGCGTCATTCCGATCCCGACGACATAGACCTCGGTCATTGCGGCCTCCCCAAACTTGTACGCCTGCGTACCATATCGCATGATGGATGCGGGGAGGAAGCGCGACCATGACAATCACAGCGCCAGAGCCGGTGGACTTCGCCGATCCGGAAATCATTGCCGCGCCGCAGCCGGTGCTCGACCGCCTGCGCGAGGAACAGCCCCTGCACTGGAATCCCTCGCTCAAGGGCTGGTTCGCCACCCGCTTCGAGGACGTCCGGCAGATCCTGTCGAGCCCGCACTTCTCGGTCGAGAAGTTCGGGCCCGTCATCGAGCGTGCCGACGGCGAGGCCCGGGCGCGGCTGGAGACGCTGGCCAAGGTGCTGAGCGACTGGATCGTCTTCATGGACCCACCGGGCCACACCCGGCTGCGCCGGGCGATGCGCACCGGCTTCATGCCCCGTGACATGGACGCCCTGGAGCCGAAGGTGCACGAGCGGGTCGACCAGTTGCTGACACCGCTGGAAGGGTCCAGGGGCGCGGAATTGAAGGCGGCCTTCGCCAATCCGCTGCCGGCCATGGTGATCGGCGACCTGTTCGGCGTGCCGGAAGCGGACATCCCGGAACTGCGCCGCTGGGCCGATGCGCTGGGCAAGTTCGTGCTCGGCGGCCGGCAGACGCCGGACCGCCACCGCCTCGCCCAGCAGGCGGTGCTCGACTTCGTCACCTATCTCGACAATCTGGTGGCAGAGCGCCGCGCCGACCCCCGCCCCGACCTGACGACCCACCTGATCCGCTACGAGGAGGACGGCGACCGCCTCACCAACGAGGAGATCGTGCATTCCATCCTGCTCTGCGTCTGGGCGGGCTACGAGACGACTGCGAATCTGATCGCCAACGGCACCATGGCCCTGGCCCGCAATCCGGCGCAGGCCGAGCGGCTCGCCGCCGACCCGTCGCTGATCCCCGACGCGATCGAGGAATTCCTGCGCTATGAAGGTCCGGTCCAGGCGCTGGTGCGCATGGCCAAGCAGGACGAGACGGTGGGCGGAGCGGCCATCAAGGCCGGCGACCGCGTCTTCGTCTCGCTGTTCGCCGCGAACCATGACCCCGCCCGCTTCGGACACCCGGGCGAATTCGACCCGGCGCGGCAGCGCAACCGCCATCTCAGCTTCGGCCACGGCATCCACCTCTGCCTCGGCGCCCCGCTCGCCCGGCTGGAGGGCCGCGCGGCGTTCGAGGGCCTGCTGCGGCGCTTCGGCGATTTCCGAATTGCCGAGGAACCGGTCTGGCGCGACGAACTGATCACCCGCACCGCCGAAGCGGTGCACATCGGCTGGACCCCCCGCACATGACGAAGGCGTTCATCACAGGCATCGCCAACACCCGCTGCGGCAAGCTGCCCGAGGAAAGCGCCCTGTCGCTGCACGCCACCGTCGCGCGCGATGCTGCAGCCGACGCCGGGATCGACCTGAAGGACGTGGACGGTCTGCTCTGCGCCTATTCCTTCACCGAGCCGCATCCGATGCTGGCCCACGTGGTCGCCGAGTATCTGGGCATTCAGCCGGCCTTTGCCGCCTGCGTATCGGCCGGCGGCGCCACGGGCGCACTGCACGTCATGACCGCCAAGGCGCTGATCGAATCCGGCATGTGCCGCAACGTGCTGTGTCTCACCGGCGACAACCGGCTGACCGGCATGGCGCCCGGCGCGGCGGTCGCGGCGCTCGCCGACTTCGGCCACAGCGAGTTCGAGGTGCCCTACGGCATCACCATTCCGGCCGCCTACGGCCTGGTGGCGCAGCGCTACATGCACGACACCGGCCTGACGCTGGAGCACATGGCCCATATCGCGGTCACCACACGCAATCACGCCCGCCGCCATCCGGATGCCCAGATGCGGAAGCCTCTCTCGGTCGAGGACGTCATGGCCAGCCGCCCCATCGCCGAGCCGCTCCGTCTGTTCGACTGCGCGCTGATTTCCGACGGCGCGGCCGGCATCCTGGTTTCCGCCGAGCCCGCAGGCGGCAAGCCGGCCATCCGCATCCTGGGCGCCGGCCAGAAGGGCACCCACGAGCACCTGATGGCCGCGCCCCGCGACCTGCAGAGTTTCGGCTGCAAGCACTCGGCGGCCGACGCCTTCCGGGAGGCCGGCATGACGGTGAAGAACATCGACGTGGCCGAGATCTACGACAGCTTCACCATCACGCTGGCGATCGAACTGGAATCCATCGGCTTCTTCGAGAAGGGCACGGTGGGCCCTGCGGCGGCCGAGGGCGCGCTGGATCTGGGTGGCGTCCTGCCCTGCAACACCCATGGCGGACTGCTCAGCTTCGGCCATTCCGGCGCGGCCGGCGGCGCCTTCCATGTCGTCGAGGGCGTTCGCCAGCTACGCGGCGAGGCGGACGAGCGGCAGGTGAAGGACGCCGCCACCTGCTACGTCCACGGCGACGGCGGCACGCTGTCGGCCCATGTCTCCCTGATCCTGGAGCGCGCGGCATGAGCGACTCAAAGGCCACGACCAAGCCCGCCCCGGTTCCCACCGTCGATTCGGAAGGCTTCTGGGCCGCCTGCAACGAGGAACGGCTGACAGTCCAGCGCTGCGGCGCCTGCGGCGCGGCGCAGTTCTATCCCCGCAACCGCTGCACGGCCTGCGGCTCCGCCGACCTGAGCCTCATCGACGCGGCCGGGACCGGCACGGTGTTCACCTTCACCGTCAATCACCGCGCCCCGACCGAGGCATTTGCTGCGGAAGCGCCCTATGTCATCGCGCTCGTCGATCTGGACGAGGGGCCGCGCATGATGATGAACGTGATCGGCTGTGCGCCGGCGGACGTCTCGATCGGCATGAAGGTCCGGATCGTCTTCGAGGACCGTGGCGAGATGAAGCTGCCCCAGGCGACGCCTGCCTGACTTGCCACGCGGAGCAGGCGCGGCTATCTCTCGCGCGGTAACCACGCCCCGGACCCGAGGATAGCCCATGCTGGCGATTGCGACCCTGATCGACTACGCGATCACGTTCTACATCATCTGCCTGATCGCGAACGCGATCATGAGCTGGCTGGTGGCCTTCAACGTGCTGAATCCGCAGAACCCGATCGCGCGGCAGATCGGCTATTTCCTGTTCCGCATCACGGAGCCCGCGCTGGCGCCGATCCGGCGGCTGCTGCCCGACCTGGGCGGCATCGACATCTCGCCGATCGTCCTGATCGTGCTGCTCAGCGTGCTCCGCACCCTGATCATCTGCGACATCATGGGTCTGTGCTCCGGCTACACCTGACCGGCCCCATGCGCCTCGACCTGAAGGTCACGCCCGGTGCGCGGCACGAGGGCTTCGACGGCTGGTTCACGGACGCGGACGGACGCCGGCGGCTGAAGGTCAAGGTCACCGCCGCACCGGAGAAGGGCAAGGCCAACCGGGCGGTGGTGAAACTGCTGGCGAAGCGCCTCGGCGTCGCGCCGAGCGATATCGAGGTCGTCCACGGGGAAACCGGCCGCGACAAGACGCTTCAGATTGCCGGCCCGGACGACGAGTTGCGCCGGCGTATCGAGACCATCGGAGGGGGCACGGCATGAGCGGAGACAACATCATCGACGGCAAGGCGTTCGCCGCGGACGTCCGCGCCCGCGTCAAGGCGCAGGTCGACCGGCTCGTCGCCGACCACGACCTGAAGCCTGGTCTGGCGGTGGTGCTGGTGGGCGAGGATCCGGCCAGCCAGGTCTATGTGCGCAACAAGGCGAAGCAGACCGTCGAGTGCGGCATGCGCTCCGACGAGATCCGCCTGGAAGCCACGGCCACCCAGGACGAGGTGCTGGCGGTGGTCGACCGGCTCAACGCCGACCCCGGCATCCACGGCATCCTGGTGCAGCTTCCGCTGCCCGATCAGATCGACGAGGCCGCGGTGCTGGACAGGATCGATCCGGACAAGGACGTCGACGGCTTTCACGTCGTCAACACCGGACGGCTGCAGATCGGCCTGCCGGCGCTGACGCCCTGCACCCCGCGCGGCTGCATGATGCTGCTGCACGACCGGCTGGGCGACCTGTCCGGCAAGCATGCCGTGGTCGTGGGCCGCTCCAACATCGTCGGCAAGCCCATGGCGATGCTGCTGCTGCACGCCAACTGCACCGTCACCATCGCCCACAGCCGCACGAAGGACCTGCCCGGCCTCTGCCGCCAGGCGGACATCGTCATCGCCGCCGTGGGCCGGCCGAAGTTCGTCCAGGGCGACTGGATCAGGGAAGGCGCAGCGGTGATCGACGTCGGCATCAACCGGATCCCCAAGGACGACGGCAAGACGCGGCTGGTGGGCGACGTCGACTTCGAGGCCGCGGTCGGCCATGCCGGCCTCATCACGCCGGTGCCCGGCGGCGTCGGCCCCATGACCATCGCCTGCCTGCTGGCCAACACGGTGACCGCCGCCTGCATGGCCGCCGGCATTCCCGAGCCGCAGGTGACGGCCTGAAAGGCCGGGCGTAGACTGCCTTCCGGGGATTGACGCGGGGGGGCGATCAGATGACCGATCCGAAGACGCCGAAACAAGCCAGCGAAGCCACGCTGGCGGCGAACCGCCGGTTGGCCGGGAAGCTCAATTTCGCCGACCGCGACGATTTCGAGAACGCCGCCCGCGGCCATGTGGCGAGCCTGGACGGCGGCGTCATCGCCACCGAGCGCGGCACGAAGGTCTGGGATCTCAACGTCTACGATTTCCTGAACGGCGACGCCGGCATCGACACGATCAACCCCAGCCTGCTGCGCATGGCGCGGCTCAACATGCACAACGGCCTGTTCAAGGTGACGGAACGGGTCTGGCAGGTCCGCGGCCTCGACCTCGCCAACATGACGATCATCGAGGGCGATCAGGGCCTGATCCTGATTGACTGCATGACCACCGCCGAGGTCGCCCGCGCCGGACTGGAGCTTTATTTCGAGCACCGCCCCCGGCGACCCGTGAAGGCCCTGATCTACACTCACAGCCATGTCGACCATTATGGCTGCGCGCGCGGCGTGCTGACGCCCGAGGAGGCCGCGTCGGGCGCGGCGCAGGTCTTCGCCCCCGACGGCTTCCTGGAGGCCGTGGGCGGCGAGAACGTGCTGGCCGGCAACGCCATGACCCGGCGCGCGCAGTTCCAGTTCGGCGGTCTGCTGAAGCCCGGCCCGCGCGGCCAGGTCGACGCCGGCCTGGGCAAGGTGACGGCGCGCGGCACGATCAGCCTGATCGCGCCGACCGACGTCATCGTCCAGCCCGTGGAGCGGCACATGGTCGACGGCCTCGCCATCGACTTCCACCTCGCCCCCGGCACGGAGGCGCCGGCAGAGATGCACATGTTCTTCCCCGATCTGGGCGTGCTGAACATGGCTGAGAACGCCACGCCGCTGCTGCACAATTTCTGCCCGCTCCGGGGCTCGGAGGTGCGCGACCCGCGCATCTGGTCGCACTTTCTGGCGGACGCTGTCGAACGCTTCGGCGCGAAGACGGAGGTTCTGATCTGCCAGCACCACTGGCCGACCTGGGGCCGGGAGAACGTCACCGGCTTCCTGCAGCGCCAGCGCGATCTGTACAAGCACATCCACGACCAGACGGTCCGGCTGATGAACCATGGCTGGCGGCCGGCGGAAATCGCCGAAGCGCTGGACCTGCCGCCATCCCTGGCCGACGACTGGCGCATGCGCGGCTACTACGGCACCGTCAGCCACAATTCCAAGGCCGTCTTCCAGCGCTATCTGAGCTGGTACGACGGCAATCCGGCGAACCTGAACCCGCTGCCGCCCGTCCCCGCGGCACGGAAATATGTCGACTACATGGGCGGGGCGGCCGGCGTGCTGGCGAAGGCGCGCGCCGACTTCGACGCCGGCGAGTACCGCTGGGTCGCTCAGGTGCTCTACCACGTGCTGTTCGCCGACCCGGAGAACGGGGACGCGCGGCACCTGGCCGCCGACGCCTTCGAGCAACTCGGCTATCAGGCCGAGAGCGCGACGTGGCGCAACGCCTATCTCTACGCCGCACAGGAACTGCGCCACGGCGTGGTCAAGCTGCCGCCGCGGCCGATCCTGAGCCCCGACCTGCTGGGCGCGGTGGCGACGGAGACGCTGTTCGACTTCATCGCCGTGAGGCTGGACCCGGCGAAAGGCGCCGGCATGAGCTGGCGCATCAACTGGCATCTCACCGACCGCGAAGAGCGGGTCTGCCAGACGCTGGCCAACGAGACCCTGACCCAGATCATGGGCAAGGTGGCCGACGACGCGCTGGCCACGGTGACGACGCGGCGCGATGTGCTGGTCGCCCTGATCGTCGGCAAGGCGACCGTCGCCGAGGCTCTCGAAGGCGGCGCGCTGACCGTCAGCGGCGACGGCTCGGTCGTGACGGGCCTGTTCGACATGCTTGACGGCTTCGACATGCAGTTCGACATCCTGACTCCCGGCCCGGAGCATCTCTGAACCGCCGGGCGGGAAACCCCCGGACCGGAGGCCGCCATCACCGACGCCGCCAATCTCGACGAACTGATCGCCGACCTGCGCCGCCAGGACCCGGACCGGCTTTACATCGCCCTGTTCGCCCCGCCAGCGCTGCGCGAGCGGCTGATCGGGCTCCATGCCTTCAACCTGGAAGTCGCGGCGACGCGGGAGCGCGTGTCCGAGCCCATGCTGGGTCAGATCCGGTTGCAATGGTGGCGCGACGCGCTTGGCGAGATCCGCCGGGGCGACGAGCCGCGCCGCCACCCGGTGGTCCAATCGCTGACAGCTTGGATGCCGGCGGCCGGCGACACGGCTTTCGATCTCGCCATGGAACTCGTCAACGCGCGCGAACGCGATCTGGAGGACGCGCCTTTCGCCACGGTGAACGACCTTAGCGCTTATGCCGAGGCGACCTCGTCGAACCTGGTGCGGCTGGGCCTGCTCGCCGCCGGCGTGACGGAGACCGCAGCGCACGATGCCGCGCTGGCCGCGGGCCGCGCCTATGCCCTGGCCGGCCTTGTCCGCGCGGTGCCGTTCCACGGCGCGCAGGGCCGCGTCATGCTGCCGGTCGAACTTCTCGCCCGCCATGGCATCGCCGATGCGCGCCAGTCCATCGGCCGCCGCGATCCCGGGAAGCTGAAATCGGTGCTGACGGAACTGGCCGAGATCGCGGAGCGGGACCTGGCGTCGGCTCGGGCCCTCCGCAGTCTCCCGAAAGCGTCGCGGGCGCCGCTGCTGGTACTCCCCCTCGCACGGCTCTACCTGAAGCGCCTCCGGCGCGCCCGTTTCGACCTGTCCGAGCCGCGCATCGACCCCGGCAACGCGGCGCGGATCGCCGCGCTCTGGCGCGCCCGCTTCCTGGCCTGAACCTGACGACGCTTGCCGCCTGCGCCGACGGATGGCAAATGCCCGCCGTGGCTTCGAACCAAGGAGACTTCTTTGCAGCTGTTCACCTGCCCGGCCTGTGGCGGCCGACTGTTCTTCCGCAACCTGGCCTGCGCCTGCGGCGCCTCTGTCGTCTTCGACCCCGAAGCCGGGGCCTTCGCCACAGACGGCGCGGAATGCGCCAACCGGGCGGAGATCGCCTGCAACTGGCTCGCCCGCGATGGCGGCCTCTGCCGCAGCTGCGCCATGACGGAGGTGGTGCCGGAAACATTCCACGGCGAGAACCGCGGGCACTGGCAGGATGCGGAACTGGCCAAACGCTGGGTGCTGGCCAACCTGGGGCGCTGGGGCTGGCTGACCGACACCGATCCGGGGCGGCGGCCCGTCTTCCACATGCTGGCGGAGGCGACCAGCAGCGGCGGACTGAACATCTCGATGGGTCACCACAACGGCATCGTCACCATCAACGTCACCGAGGCCGACGACGTAATGCGCGTGCGCCGGCGCACGGACTTCGACGAGCCGCTGCGCACCATGATCGGGCACTTCCGCCACGAGCTCGGGCATTTCTTTTTCCAGCGCCTGGCCGCCGAGCCCGGGTTCCTGGAGGCGTTCCGGGCGCTGTTCGCCGATGAGAGGATCGACTATGGCGCCGCCCTGGCCGAATATTACCGGCAGGGCCCCTACGCCGGCTGGGAGGGCTGGCACATCACCCCCTATGCCGCCAGCCATCCGCACGAGGACTGGGCCGAGAGCTTCGCGCATCTTCTGCATCTGACAGACATCGTCGACAGTTTCGCCGCCGCCGGGCTGACCGGCGATCGCCTCCCCGGCCCCGACTACGACGCCTATACGGAGCAGGATGCGGCGACGCTGCTGGCCTACGGAGCCCGCCTCGGCGTGGCGCTGAACCACGTCAACCGGGCCATGGGCGTCTCCGACATCTATCCTTTCGTCCACACGCCGGCGATCGCGGAGAAGCTCCGCTTCGTGCATCGTTGGATGGCGCGCAGCCTCAGCGGCACCGCGTCAGCCGACCGGTAAAAGGCAAACAGGATCGAGAAAATGGTCGGAGCGGCGGGATTTGAACCCACGACCCCCACACCCCCAGTATGGTGCGCTACCAGGCTGCGCTACGCTCCGACGCGGGCGAACATAGAGGAGGTTCGCCAGGCTTTCAATCGCCTGCTGCAAGGCGCTGGAGATCGGATTTGAGCGTCATCAGTTCGCCGCGCAGTTCGTCCAGCGCCCGGCGGCGGATCACCGAAAGTTCTTCCGCTGCGGACGCCATGTTCCCCGCCGGGCGGCCCGAGCCCTGCTCCCGGAACAGCTGCTGCACGCCCTTGATGGTGTACTTGTCGTCGTAGAGCAGCTGGCGGATATGCTGCAGCACCTCGACATCCTCGGGGCGGTAATAGCGCCGCCCGCCGCCGCGCTTGAGCGGCCTGATCTGGGGGAATTTCGTCTCCCAGAAGCGCAGCACGTGCTGCTGCACGCCCAGTTCCTCGGCGACTTCGCTGATGGTGCGGAAGGCTTCGGGCGACTTGGCCATGCGATCTGCGCGGACGGCCGTCAGCCGCGGGCGGGCCGGCCGAGCAGCCCTTCGTTGATCGCGTCCTTGAGCACGTGGCTGGCGCGGAACACCAGGACGCGCCGCGGATCGATCGGCACCTCCTCGCCCGTCTTCGGATTGCGCCCCACGCGCCCGCCCTTCTGACGCACCTGGAAGCTGCCGAAAGAGGAGATCTTGACGGTATCGCCGTCCGAGAGGGAGTCGGAGACCTCCTGCAGGATGGACTCGACCAGTTCCGCGGATTCGTTCCGCGACAGGCCGACCTGCTGGTAGACTGCTTCCGCGAGCTGAGCCCGCGTGACCGTCGAGCCACTCATCTGAAACCCCCCTGACACGCTTTGCCGCGTGGATGCCTTTGGACGCATTACGCGGGAAAACAACGGGGATGTCAAAGCGTTGCGTGTAATTCGCCGCCGCGGGGCGAAGCAGCTACCAGCGTACCAGCGCCGAGCCCCAGGTGAAGCCACCGCCCATCGCCTCCAGCAATAGCAGGTCGCCGGGCTTGACCCGCCCGTCGGCAATGGCCGCCGCCAGCGCCAGGGGCACGGAGGCGGCTGAGGTATTGCCGTGCTGGTCGACGGTCACGACCACCTTGGCGGGATCGAGCCCGAACTTGCGGGCGGTGCCGTCGAGAATGCGCTTGTTGGCCTGATGCGGGATGATCCAGTCGATGTCGCCCGCCTGCAGCCCGGTGGCGTCCAGCGCCTCCTGGATCACGGCCGAGAGGTTGGTGACGGCATGCTTGAAGACCTCGCGCCCGGACATGCGCAGATGGCCCACGGTCTGGGTCGAGGACGGCCCCCCGTCGACATAGAGCAGGTCGTGATGACGGCCGTCGGAATGGATGTGCGTGGTCAGAACGCCGGGGCTGTCGTTCCCGCCCTCGCTCTCCTGCGCCTCCAGCACCACCGCGCCGGCGCCGTCGCCGAACAGCACGCAGGTCGTGCGGTCCTCCCAGTCGAGTATGCGCGAGAAGGTCTCGGAACCGATCAGCAGACAGCGCCGGAACTGGCCCGCCTTGAGGAAATTGTCGGCCGTGGCGAGGCCGTAGATGAATCCCGAGCACACGGCCTGTATGTCGAAGGCCGCACCCTGGCGGACGCCGAGCCGCGCCTGCACCTGTGCCGCTGTCGCAGGGAAGGTGTTATCCGGCGTCGCCGTGGCGACGATGATGAGGTCGATATCCTCGGGCCCCACGCCGGCGGCGGTCATCGCCTTGACCCCGGCCGCCACGGCCAGATCGCCGGTCGTTTCTCCGTCGGCGGCGATATGCCGGGTCCGGATGCCCGTCCGGGCGACGATCCACTCGTCGGAGGTGTCGACCCGTTCGGCCAGTTCCGCGTTGGTCACGACGCGCTCCGGCAGATGGCCGGCGCAGCCGGTGACGACAGTTCGAATCATGCATTCCCCGCGTTCGGTTGCGGATCTTCAGCCTTGAACCCCGCCTGCTCGAAGTCTCGGGTGATTCGGCCGACCATGCCATCCCGAACCATGTCGGCCGCCAGCCGGACCGCCGAGGTGAAGCCGGTGGCGTTGGCGCCGCCATGGCTTTTCACGACGACGCCATTGAGCCCCAGGAAGACCCCGCCATTGTAGCCATTGGGGTCGAGACGCTCGCGCAGGCGCCTGAAGGCGCCGCGGGCGACAAAGGCGCCCAGGCGGCCGGCCCAGGAGGCTGTCATCGCCTGGCGGAGCGTGTAGGCCACCATGCGCGCCGCGCCTTCATGGCTCTTCAGGGCTACATTGCCACTGAAGCCGTCGGTGACAACCACATCGACCACGCCGCGGGTGATGTCGGTGCCTTCGACGAAGCCGTGATAGCGGAAGCCGGGATTGTCCATCGCCCGGAGGCGTTCGGCGGCGCCGCGCACCACCTCGTCGCCCTTCAGTTCCTCCTCGCCCATGTTCAGCAGGCCGACCGACGGTGTCTCCCGGCCCAGTACGGCACGGCAGAAGTCGGCGCCCAGCAGGGCGAACTGAACCAGATTCGTCTCGTCGCAGACGGCGTTCGCGCCCAGATCCAGCATCACGCTTTCGCCCCGCATCGTCGGCATGAAGCCGGCGATGGCGGGCCGGTCGATGCCGGCGATCGGCCTGAGCGAGAACAGCGACATGGCCATCAGCGCGCCGGTGTTGCCGCCGGAGACGACGCCCTGCGCCTCGCCGTCGCGCACCGCGTCGATGGCCAGCCGCATGGACGATTTCTTGCCCCGGCGCAGAGCCTGGCTCGGCTTGTCGTCGGACGCGATCACCTGATCGGTATGGCGGACCTCGACATAGTCCTTCATGCCATCGTCCATGTAGCGGGCGATGGCGTTCCGGTCGCCGAAGAGGATGAACCTGATATCGGGAATCTGCAGTCGGGCGGAGCGGAGCGCCTCAACCACCACCCTCGGCGCGTGGTCGCCGCCCATCGCATCGAGCGATATGACGATTGAGCGATCCATCCACTGTCCCCGCGGCAACGCCGCTATCAGGCGATGTCGCCGCCTTCGGTGACTTCGCGTTCACGGTAGTGGCCGCAAGAGGGGCACAGGTGATGCGGACGCTTGATCTCGCCGCAGTTCGGGCATTCGTGCGTCTTTGCCGCCGACAGCTTGTCGTGCGACCGGCGCATCCCCCTGCGGGAGGGTGAAATCTTGCTCTTGGGTACAGCCATGTTTCTCGTTCCCCAACCAGTCCGTCAGTTGCCGGAGCCGTTGTCGTCCTTGTCATTCTTCAGTTTCGCCAGGACCTCGAAGGGCCGCTGACGCCCCTCGGGCACATCGTCGCCGACGCCTTCGGGCAGCTCTGCATCCGGCCGGCGAGGATAAGGATCCAGACCCAGCGCGAGATGTTCCGTCATGGCCGCGCCGACATCGATCTTGCCATCCACCATGTGTTCTGGCGGATCGTCCTCATCGGTGATGTCGATGACAATCGGGTCAGCGGACGCGGCGGTAGAGGGCGTGTAATGCAAGCTGACACGCTCGTCAACAACGCAGCTTACCGGCTCCAGGGTCACGACGCAGGCCTGGGTCACTCGGCCCTGCAGGCGGAAATCGACGAAGGCGCCGCCGTCGGCCGGCCAGACATGTCCGTCCGCCACCACATCCTCCACGGAAATGACATCGAACGCCTCGGCGACACGTTCGCGTTCGGCCGCGTCGAACTCGATATGGAAGTCCTCGCCCTCCGGTCCCAGGCTGTCCACCTTCAGCAGGCGGGAGACCGGCGGCGGGCCGGGCGCATCAGACATCTTCCTTCTCCCGTTCCGGTTCGCCGAAGACGAAGCGCCCGGAAACGATGTCCGCGTCGGCGGCGGCCGCAAGCCGCGCCTCCGCGCCGCGGACATAGGCCGCCATCGCCGGCAGCGTTTCCGGCCGCACGTTCCGCGCACGGTAGAGATTGCGGTGCAGGGCATCTTCCAGCGCACGCCCCTCGCCTTCATCCATGGCAGTGTCATAGGCGATGACGCGACCATAATAGGCGTTGGACATCTTCTTGACCCGGTGGCCGATCCCGATGTCGCCGACGCCGGCAAGGCGCAGGCCCTGGTCGATGTCCTTGATGAAGACGTCGAAAAGATGCTGCTGCGCGCGCCGGCCGTCGCGGGAGAGCGTCCGCAGCCGCCGCATGATCAGGTGAAGATGCAGGACCAGCAGATCGAAGCGTCCGTCGAAGCTGTCATCGACCTCCAGCGCCTCGTAGAAGGCCGGCAGACGCGCATGTTCGCCGGCCACGCCATACATGGCGTAGCCTGACTCCTTGAGCGGATCGGACCGGAACAGGCCGAAGAGCGCCATCGATGCCGTACCTGTTGACAATGCCTGCCCCGAAGGGCAATCGAAGGCTCACAGCTAGGCGTCGCGGCCCGCCCAGTCAATGGTCGCCATTCCGCGTATTCTGGAACGGAGACAGATGAACCGCGCTATCCTCACCGTCTGCGCCGCCACGGCCCTGGTCCTGGCAATTACCGCCTGCACGCCGGACCGCATCACCCGGGGCCACCACCTCGACCAACAGGACATCGACAGGGTCCAGGTCGGCGTCACGACGCAGCAGCAGGTCACCGACATTCTGGGCAGCCCCTCCAGCGTGGCGACCTTCCAGCAGCATTCGGACACCTGGTACTACATCTCCAAACAGTCCGAGCGCTATACGGAACTGGACGAGGAAACCGTCGCCCAGCAGGTCGTCGCCATCGATTTCGACGAGACCGGCCGAGTCGCCAACCTGCGCCAGTACGACATGGGCGACGCGCAGCAGGTCGCCTACGTGAAGCGCGAGACGCCGACCCAGGGCGCCAAGCTCGGCTTTTTCGAACAACTTCTCGGCAACCTGATTCCCGGCCAGCAATAGCCGCCGCGCGGCGCCAGGCGGCGCCTCAGTCGACCGCGATCAGCGCCGCGGCGACCCGGCGGTCTTCCGCCATCAGCACGTTGTAGGTGCGGCACGCCGCGCCTGTGTCCATGACGTCCACGGCGATGCCGTGGTCCTTCAGATGCTGGCGCAGCGCCGCAGGCACAAAGGCCATGGCGGCACCGGCGCCGAGCAGCATGATCTCCACCTCGCCGGCGCGCTCGATCATCGGACCGAGACTTTCCGGCGACAACTCGTCCATGGTGCTGACCGGCCAGGGCAGCACTTCCCTGGGAAAGACCAGCAGCGATCCCTCGAAGCGCCGCCCCGACACGCGGAACCCCCGGTCCCCATAGGCCTCCAGAACCTGCCTGTCGGCCGGCACCTTTGGCGTCAGGTCCATCAGGTGGTCTCCGTGGCCTCTTCTTCGGCTTCATCCTCACGCTGATTGCGCTGCAAGCCCAGCGCCGGCAGCATCGGCGCGGCGATGAAGATGGAGGAATAGGTGCCGATCACGATGCCCCAGATCAGAGCCGCGGAGAACCCGCGGATCACCTCGCCGCCGAAGAAGAACAGCGCGCCAAGCGCCAGCAGCGTCGTCACGCCGGTCACCACCGTGCGGGACAGGGTGTCGTTGATCGAACGGTCGAGCAGATCCCCGAGCGGCATCTGCTTGAACTTGCGCAGATTCTCCCGGACACGGTCGTAGACCACGACCGTGTCGTTGATGGAGTAGCCGACAATGGTGAGGATCGCCGCGACGGAAGCCAGATTGAACTCCGTCCGGGTGATCGCGAAGAACCCGATGGTCAGGATCACGTCATGGACCAGCGCCGCCACGGCGCCGAGGGAGAACTGCCACTCGAAACGCAGCCAGATGTAGAACAGCATGGCGACGACCGCCGTCAGCACGGCAAGTACGGCGGCCTCCACCAGTTCGCCGGAAACCTTCGGTCCGACGAACTCGACGCGGCGATAGCTGATGCCGGGATTGGTCGGCTCCAGCGCTGCCTTCACCTTGTCGATGGCCGTCTCCTGCGCCTCGGCCTCCCCGGGCTGACGTTCGACGCGGATCAGGACGTCATTGGCGGCGCCGAACTCCTGCAGCGCCACTTCGCCGAGACCCAACCCGCCCAGCGTGTCGCGCATCTCGGCCAGGTCGGCCGGGCCCTGGGTGGCCACCTCGATCAGGATGCCGCCCTCGAAATCGATGCCCCGGTTGAGCCCGACGCCGAAGAACAGGCCGGCGGAGGCCAGCGCCAGAATCGCCGACAGCGCGAACGCGGCCATGCGGAACTTCATGAAGGAGATGGCGGTCTTCTCGGGGACCATTCTCAGACGGAACATACGGCAATCCCCCTAGATGTTGAGCAAGGCCGGACGCCGCCGGCGCAGCCACGTCGCGATGATCATGCGGCTGAGCAGGATGGCCGTGAACATGGAGCTGACGATGCCGATGCCGAGCGTCACCGCAAAGCCCCGCACCGGGCCGGAGCCCATGCCGAACAGGATGGCCGCGGCAATCAGCGTGGTCACGTTGGAGTCCACGATGGTGACGAAAGCGCGCTTGTAGCCGGCCTCGACCGCGTTGATCGGAGAGCGGCCGTTCGCCAGTTCCTCCCGGATGCGCTCGAATATCAGCACGTTGGCGTCGACCGCCATGCCGATGGTGAGCACGATGCCGGCGATCCCGGGCAGGGTCAGCGTGGCCTGCAGGCTGGAAAGCGTACCCATGATCAGCACCAGGTTGGTCACCAGCGCCACGTTGGCCGCCATGCCGAAGACCGGCCCGTAGGACACCACCATGAAGATGACGACGAAAAGGAACCCCAGTCCGGCGGCCAACTCGCCCGCCGCGATCGAGTCGGCGCCGAGATCGGGGCCGACCGTCCGTTCCTCCAGGATGGTCAGCGGCGCAGGCAGCGCGCCGGCGCGCAGCAGGACCGCCAGGTCGTTGGCCGTCTGGGCCGTGAAGCCGCCGGTGATGATGCCGCTGCCCTGCAGGATTGGGCTGTTGATGCGCGGCGCGGAGATGATCTCGTCGTCCAGGACGATGGCGAAGGGCCGGCCGACATTCTCGCTGGTTATCTTGCCGAAACGCTTGGCGCCGACGCTGTCGAAGCGGAACGACACCACCGGCTGTCCCTGATCGAAGGTCGGCTGGGCGTCGACCAGATGCTCGCCGGAAACCTCCACCTTCTTGCGGATGATCCAGGGGCGCGCCTGGCCGCCCTCGACGTCGGGCTGCTCGTAGAGCCGCATCGACCCCGGCGGCACGCGATCGCCGAACGGATCGGCCGACTGATCCACCAGGTGGAAGGTCATCTTCGCGGTCTTGCCGAGGATCTCCTTCAGCCGCTCGGGATCGTCCAGCCCCGGCGCCTGCACGATGATGCGGTCCAGGCCTTCCTGCTGGATCGTCGGCTCCGCGACGCCCAGTTCGTCGACGCGCTTGCGCACGATCTCGATGGATTGCTGCACCACTTGGACCATGCGCTGGGCCACGCCGTCGTCGGTCAGCCGGACGATGATCCGGTTGCCTTCCGTCTCGACCTCTGTACCGGGTCCCCCGCCGCCGAAGCCGGCCGCAAAGCCGCCGCCGACGCCGGTGCTGGTCTGCACCGTGTCGCGGACGACGTCGACGGCCTCATCCAGCCGCGCGGGATCTCGGATCTCGAAGGCGACTGACCGGCCGTCGCGCTGGAAGCCGGAACGGCGGATGCGCGGAGAGACGTCGCCCAGATCGGTGCGAATCGTCTCGACGATGTCGGTCATCCGGTCGTCGATCACCGCCTCGCGGTCGACCTCCAGCAACAGGTGGGAGCCGCCGCGCAGATCCAGCCCGAGGTTGATCGACTGGTTGGGCAGCCAGTCGGGTATCTCCGACCGGGTGTCCTCGGACAGGAAGTTGGGAATCGTGAAGACGAGCCCCAGCAGGCAGACCAGCGCGATGACCGCGATCTTCCACTTCTCGAAATGCAGCATGCCGGCTGAGGTCCCCGGACCGGGTTATTTCTTGAGGCCGAGCTTGCCCATCAGGCCGCCGCCGCCTTCGCCGCCGTCCTTGTTGGCGGGCGCGGGATCGTTCGCCGGCGCCGTCTTGGAGCGCACGTCGGCCAGGGTGCCCTTGACCACGTCGATGCGGACGCCCTCGGCAATCTCGAGCTGAATGGTCTGGTCGTCCTTGACCTTGGTCACCTTGCCGACGATGCCGCCGCCGGTGACCACGGTGTCGCCGCGGCGCACGTTCTGCACCATCTGGCGGTGCTCCTTGGCCTTCTTCTGCTGCGGACGGATCAGCAGGAAGTAGAACACCACGAAGATCAGGATCAGCGGCAGGAAGGTCATCAGACCGCCGCCATCGCCGCCGGCGGCCTGCGCATATGCCGGGGAAATCCACATGAGATAGGCTCCATCAAGCAGGAGAGGTGTCAGGAGGCCTCCGCCCAGCGCGGCCTCCGCAAAGGTGCCGGGAATATATACGGCCTCGCACCGATTTCAACCGAACCCGCAATGGCGCCCCGAACGGGCCGGCAAGCCGCTCTCCGGCTGCTACCAGATCGGCTTTCCCGAGCCCGGCAGACCGAGGCGCGGCCACTTCTCGCTCACCGTTTCGATGACGTCGTCGGACATGCGGATCTTCGTGCCCCAGTCGCGCTTCGTCTCGGGCGGCCACTTGTTGGTGGCGTCCAGACCGATCTTGGAACCCAGTCCATCCTCGGGGCTGGCGAAGTCGAGATAGTCGATCGGCGTGTTCTCGATCATGGTGACGTCGCGGGCCGGGTCCATGCGGGTGGAGATCGCCCACATCACGTCCTTCCAGTCGCGCGCGTCGATGTCGTCGTCCACCACGATGACCCACTTCGTGTACATGAACTGGCGGAGATAGGACCAGACGCCCAGCATCACCCGCTTGGCGTGGCCCGGATAGGCCTTCTTCATCGACACCACCGCGATGCGGTAGGAGCAGCCCTCGGGCGGCAGCCAGAAGTCGACGATCTCCGGAAACTGCTGGCGGAACAGCGGCACGAAGACCTCGTTCAGCGCCTCGCCCAGCACGCTCGGCTCGTCGGGCGGACGGCCGGTGAAGGTGGAGAGGTAGATCGGATCCTTCCGCATCGTGATCGCGGAAACGTGGAAGACGGGGAAGCGCTCGACGGCGTTGTAGTAGCCCGTGTGGTCGCCATAGGGTCCCTCCTCGGCCGTCTCGTCCAGGCTGACATGGCCTTCCAGAACGATCTCGGCTTCCGCCGGCACCTTCAGCGGCACGGTCTGGCAGTCGACCAGTTCCACCTTCCGGCCGCGCAGCAGGCCGGCGAACTGGTATTCGGAGAGCGTGTCCGGCACCGGCGTCACCGCCGCCAGGATGGTGCCCGGATCGGCCCCGATCACGGCCGCGGCGGGTAACGGCTCCGGCCGTGCCCCCTTCCAGCGCCGATGGTGCTGGGCCCCGCCCCGGTGTTTCAGCCAGCGCATGATGGTGCGGTCGCGGCCGATCACCTGCATGCGGTAGATGCCGAGGTTGAAGTCGTCCTCCTTCGCCTCCGACGGGCCTTTCGTGACCACCAGCGGCCAGGTGATCAGCGGCGCCGGCTCGCCCGGCCAGCAGGTCTGCACCGGCAGACGGTTCAGGTCGATCTGCTCCCCGGTCAGGATGACGTCATGGACCGGGCCGTAGCCCTTCGTTCTGGGCCGCATGGCGAGCACGGTCTTCAGCAGTGGGAGCTTGTCGATGGCGTCGCGGAACCCGCCCGGCGGCTCCGGCTGGCGCAGGAAGGCGAGCATCTCGCCGACCTCGCGGAGTTCCGACGGCTTGCGGCCCATGCCATTCGCCACGCGTTCGACCGTGCCGAACAGGTTGACCAGGACCGGCATCTCGGCGCGCGTGCCGTCGGGATTGACCGGGTGCTCGAACAGCACCGCCGGCCCGCCTTCGGCCAGCAACCGGGTCTGGATCTCGGTCATCTCCAGTTCGGTCGAAACCGGCTCCTTCACGCGGACCAGTTCGCCCGCCTGCTCCAGGCGCGTCATGAATTCGCGAAGGGACTGATCGGCCATGTTGTTCCTGTCAATCTGGACGCCGCAGCGCGACAATCCCGCAAACTATGCGGTTTCGGCAAGTGGGGGTGAGACCTGATGTCCGACGATGGCGCGCCCGAACAGACCCGCATCGACCTCGACCAGGCGGAGACCGCCCGGATCGAGCGGCTGCTGACGCCCCTTCTGGATGCTCTGACCGCGCTGCAGTCCGTGGCGCGGCGGCTGCACCCGGCGGCGATCGCCGGGCTGGCCGTGGAGGCGGCGGAAGCCGAGGAAGCCCTGCGCGCGGCCCGGACCGACACACCCGATTGGCCCGAGCGCCTGTCACCGCTCGGCGCGCAACTCGATCTTGCGGCCGGCCACGCCGCGGCCGCCCTCTCCGGCCTGCGCGACGCCGCTGCCGCACCCGAAGGCATCCGTCTCGCCTACGGGGCGCTGCGGCATCTGCCGAAGGCCCTGGAGGCGCTCTATCCGATCGCGGGCTTCCTGCCACCCGTCAGCCGCTTCTTTCTGGATCCCGCGGTCCGGGACGATGAGACCCTGGTGCAATCGCTTGCGGGCGCAGCGCCCGAAGGAACCGGCATCCTCGCCTTCGGACCGGATCTCGACAGCCGGCAGACCTTCTGGGTCTACGTCCCCGAATACTACGATCCCGGCCGCGAGTGGCCCTTGGTGGTGGCGCTGCACGGCGGCAGAGGACGGGGACGCGGCTTCCTGTGGAGCTGGCTCAGCGACGCCCGCAGCCGTGGCGCCATCCTGATCGCGCCCACCTCTCTGGGCGGCACCTGGGCGCTGCAGGGCGACGACATCGATTCGCCGCATCTCGACCGCATCGTGGCGCTGGCGCGGGACAAGTGGCGGATCGATGCGGGGCGGATGCTGCTGACCGGCATGAGCGACGGCGGCACCTTCACCTATGTCTCGGGGCTCCGGGCGCGATCGCCCTTCACGCACCTCGCCCCGTTCTCCGCCGCCTTCCATCCGATGCTGGGCGCGTTCGCGGACGCCGGGCGCGTCCACGGCCTGCCCGTTCACCTGATCCACGGCGCGCTGGACTGGATGTTCCCGGCCGACATGGCGCGCATGGCGCATGAGTGGCTGCTGAGCGCCGGCGCGACCGTCACCTATCGGGAGATCGCCGACCTGAGCCACACCTACGCCCCGGATCTGAACGGCGAGGTTCTGGACTGGATGAACGCTACTGCCGCAGGGGGTTGAGCCCGAACGCCCGCACACCCGATATTGGAGGTCTGCGGAAGCAACAAGAACGGAGCCAAGCGTATCATGGCCGCCAAACGATATTTCGACCGCGCCTACGAGGTGCAGAACAAGCGCGAGACCCGCGCCCTCTACGAGGACTGGGCCGAAGTCTACGATCAGGAACTTGAGGAAAAGCAGTACGCCCAGCCCGGGCGCTGCGCCGAGGTACTGCGCGAGATGCTGCCCGACGGCGAGGCGCGCATCCTGGACGTCGCCTGCGGCACCGGGCTTTCCGGGCGCGCGCTCAGGGCCCACGGCTACGCCCATGTCGAGGGCTGCGACTATTCCCCCGAAATGCTGGAGAAAGCGAAGCTCTCGAAGGCCTATGATGCCCTGTTCGAGACCGATCTGAACGAGCCGCCGATCGACGCCGTCGACGAGAGCTATGACGCCGTCACCGCCGTCGGCGCCTTCAGCTTCGCCCATGTGGACCCGGATGCGCTGGAGGAGATGATCCGCGTGCTGAAGCCCGGCGGGCCGCTGATCATCGGCATCAACGAGAAGTACCACGACGAAGGCAACGTATCGGCCAAGCTGGAGAGCCTGGAAGCCCAGGGGAAACTCGAGGTCGTCAGGGAGGAGAAGGGCGACCACATGCCCGGCGCCGGCGTCGACGGCTGGGTGATCGCGGCCCGCAAGGCTGCATAGCCCCTCCCCGCCGCCCCGTCTGTACGCCGCGCCACGGGCCTGAGATACTGCCCTCCTTGCGCGCGGGGAGACGCGCACAGCGCGCCACAGCGGGGGGAC
Source organism: Rhizobiales bacterium NRL2 (assembly GCA_001664005.1). Lineage (NCBI taxonomy): Bacteria > Pseudomonadati > Pseudomonadota > Alphaproteobacteria > Hyphomicrobiales > Rhizobiales bacterium NRL2. Next base: position 2,299,819 of record CP016093.1, on the reverse strand, counting down.
AGGGGCCATGCATGATCTGGTGATACGGGGCGGCCGCATTCATGACGGCACCGGCAAGGACGCGTTCAGCGGCGATATCGCCATCGACGGCGACCGCATCGTCGCCGTGGGCAAGGTCGACGGTCCGGCGCGGCGGGAGATCGACGCCGACGGATTGATGGTCGCGCCCGGCTGGGTCGACATCCACACCCATTATGACGGTCAGGCCCTCTGGGATCCCTACCTGACGCCCTCCTCCTGGCATGGCTGCACCACTGTGGTGATGGGCAATTGCGGCGTCGGCTTCGCACCGGTCCACTCCGGCGAGGAGAACTGGCTGATCGAGCTCATGGAATCGGTCGAGGACATTCCCGGCGCGGCCCTGGCCGACGGGATCGAGTGGGGCTGGGAGGACTTCCCCGGCTATCTCGATGCGCTCGACGGCAAGCGGCGCGCCATCGACGTCGGCGCGCAGGTGCCGCACTGCGCGGTGCGCGCCTATGTCATGGGCGAACGCTGCATCGAGGAGGAGACCGCGAACGAGGACGACATCGCCCGTATGGCCGCGATCGTCCAGGAGGGACTGGAAGCCGGCGCGCTAGGCTTCTCCACTTCGCGGACGATCTTCCACAAGACCAAGGCGGGCGAGTACGTCCCCGGCACCTGGGCCGGCGCGCCGGAGATGTTCGGCATCGCGGACGGCATGCGCCGAGCCGGCCACGGCGTGCTGGAAATGGCCACCGATTTGACCCTGAAGGAAGGCGGCGGCGACCTGGAATGGATCCGCGAACTGTCGACGCGCTATGGCGTCCCGGTCAGCCTGCTGCTGTTCCAGAACGACGAAGCGCCGCGCAAGTACCGCCAGCTGCTGCAGGGCATCGCCGAGGCCAACGCGAAGGGCGGACGGATCTACGCCCAGGTCTCGGGCCGCACGGCGGGCCTGCTGCTCTGCCTCGACGGCTCGCTGCATCCCTTCCAGGGCAAGCCGAGCTACCGCGCGCTGCGCGACCTGCCGCACGAGGAGAAGATCGCGCGGATGAAGGATCCGGCGGTGCGCGAGGCGATCATCACCGAGGAATCCGGCGGCAGGGGCGGCGAGATGTCGGACTTCTTCCTGCGCGGCTGGCACAAGATGTTCCGTCTCGGCGATCCGCCGAACTACGAGCCCGACCGCTCGGAATGCTTCGCCGAGCGCGCGAAGGCCGAAGGCCGCCGTCCCGAGGACATCGCCTATGACGCGCTGCTGGAGTTCGGCGGGCGCGGCCTCATCTATTTCCCGCTGCTGAACTATTCGGACTACGGCTTCGAGGCGGTCCGCGAGATGCTGGAAGCGCCCTACACGCATTTCAGCGGCTCCGACGGCGGCGCCCATTGCGGCGTCATCTGCGATGTCAGCCTGCCGACCTTCAACATGGCCTACTGGGGCCGCGACCGGAAGAAGGGCGGGTTGCTGCCGCTGGAATGGCTGGTCCACAAGCAGACGCAGGGCACGGCGTCGCTGCACGGTCTCAACGACCGCGGCGTGCTGGCGCCGGGCTATCTGGCCGACATCAACCTGATCGATTTCGACAGCCTGGGCATCGACGCGCCGCGCATGGCATGGGATCTGCCGACCGGCGCCCGGCGGCTGATCCAGCGGGCCAGCGGCTACCGCATGACGATCAAGTCGGGTCAGCCCATACTGGCCGACGGCGAGCCGACCGGTGCGTTGCCGGGCGCGCTGCTGCGGGGACCGCAGGGGCCACGGGGGTCGGGACCGTCCTGACCCGCCCGGGGCCCAAATCGACGTAGACGGACCTTCGCATAGGCCTTACATAGCCGCCGCATGGACCGCACGCATATCCGAAATTTCGCCATCATCGCTCACATCGATCATGGCAAGTCGACGCTCGCCGATCGCCTGATCGAGATGACCGGCGGCCTCGAAAGCCGGGAGATGCAGCAGCAAGTGCTCGACTCCATGGACCTGGAGCGCGAGCGCGGCATCACCATCAAGGCGCAGACCGTCCGGCTGCTGCACAAGGCCGCGGACGGCGAGATCTATCAGTTGAACCTGATCGACACGCCCGGCCATGTCGACTTCTCCTACGAGGTCAGCCGCAGCCTGTCGGCCTGCGAGGGCGCGCTGCTGGTGGTCGACGCCAGCCAGGGCGTCGAGGCCCAGACGCTGGCCAATGTCTATCTCGCCATCGAGAACGACCTCGAGATCGTACCCGTGCTGAACAAGGTCGACCTGCCGGCGGCCGAGCCGGAACGGGTCAAGGAGCAGATCGAGGACGTCATCGGCATCGACGCCTCCGACGCCATCGAGATCTCCGCCAAGACCGGTCAGGGCGTACCCGACGTGATCGAGGCGCTGATCCGGCGCATCCCGGCGCCGACCGGCGATTCGACGGCGCCGCTGAAGGCCCTGCTGGTCGACAGCTGGTATGACCCATATCTGGGCGTCGTCGTGCTCACAAGGCTTTACGACGGCAAGCTGAAGAAGGGCATGAAGATCAAGCTGATGTCGACCGGCGCCACGCACCAGATCGACCGCGTCGGCATCTTTACCCCGAAGATGACCGTGCTGGACGAACTGGGCCCGGGCGAGATCGGCTTCTTCACCGCCTCCATCAAGACGGTGGCCGAGACCGATGTCGGCGACACCATCACCGATGACGGCAAGCCGACGGCGAAGCCCCTGCCCGGCTTCAAGCCCTCCATCCCGGTGGTGTTCTGCGGCCTGTTCCCGGTCGATACCTCGGATTACCAGGACCTGCGCGACAGCCTGGCCAAGCTCCGCCTCAACGATTCCAGCTTCCACTTCGAACCCGAGAGCTCGGCGGCGCTGGGCTTCGGCTTCCGCTGCGGGTTCCTGGGCCTGCTGCACATGGAGATCGTGCAGGAGCGACTGGAGCGCGAATTCGACCTGGACCTGATCACCACCGCGCCCTCGGTGATCTTCAAGCTACACATGACCGACGGCACGCTGGTGGAACTGCACAACCCCGCCGACATGCCCGATCCGGTCAAGGTCGACTACATCGAGGAGCCGTGGATCAAGGCGACGATCCTCTGCCCCGACGAGCATCTGGGCGCGGTGCTGAAGCTCTGCGAGGAGAAACGCGGCGTCCAGACCAACCTGACCTATGCCGGCGCCCGGGCGATGATCGAATACGAACTGCCGCTGTCGGAGATCGTCTTCGACTTCTACGACCGGCTGAAGTCGGTCAGCCGCGGCTATGCCAGCTTCGACTATGAATTGATCGGCTACCGCCGGGGCGACCTGGTCAAGATGTCGATCCTGGTGAACGCGGAGCCGGTCGACGCGCTGGCGCTCATCGTCCACAGGGACCGGGCCTACGAGCGCGGTCGGATGCTCTGTGAGCGGTTGAAGGACCTGATCCCGCGGCAGATGTTCAAGATCCCGATCCAGGCGGCCATCGGCGGCTCGGTGATCGCGCGAGAGACCATCTCGGCGATGCGCAAGGACGTCACCGCCAAGTGCTATGGCGGCGACGTCACCCGCAAGAAGAAGCTGCTGGAGAAGCAGAAGGCCGGCAAGCGGCGCATGCGCACCTACGGCAAGGTCGATATCCCGCAGGAGGCCTTCATGGCCGCGCTGCGCATGGGCGACGAGTAGCCCGGCCTCAGAGCGTCCGCGCCGTCCGTCCGATCAGATCCCAGGCCGCGTCGACATGGCGGGCCTCGGTGCGGGCCTGTCCGATGGAGATGCGGATGGCGGAGCGCCCGTGCACCCGGTTGGGCGTGAAATAGGCCTCGCCCGAGTCGTTCAGCGCCAACAGCAGCCGCTCGTTCAGTTCGTCGCAGCGGGCGTCGTCGGCGCCTTCCGGGCGGTAGCGGAAATTGATCAGCGAGAGCACCCGCGGCGCGACCAGCTCGAAGTCCGGCTCGGCGGCGATGCGCCGCTCCAGGTCCTCGGCCAGCGCGATATGGCGGCGCAGGAAGGCCTGAAGCCCCTCCACGCCATAGCTCCGGAGCACGAACCAGAGCTTCAGCGCGCGGAAACGGCGTCCCAGCGGCACGCCCCAGTCGCGGTAGTCGGCCACCTGTCCGGTTTCGGGTCCCTGGTAGTACGTGGCGTCGATGGCGAAGGTGCGGACCAGCGCCTCCGGGTCGCGCACGAAATGGGCGGCGCAGTCGAAATTGGTCAGCAGCCACTTGTGCGGGTTGAAGACCAGGCTGTCGACATGGCCCTGCCCCTCCAGCATCCAGCGGCATTCGGGCAGGATCAGCGCCGCGCCCGCCCAGGCGGCGTCGACGTGCAGGAAGACGCCGCGGGCCGCGCAGATCTCCCCCACCGCCTTCAGGTCGTCGATGGCGCCGACGCCGGTCGCGCCGAGCGAGGCGACGACGCAGGCGGGCTTGCGTCCCGCGGCAATGTCGTCGTCGATCGCCCGCGCCAGTTCGCCGGGCACGATGCCGAAATCGTCGCCGGTCGCGACCTTGCGCACGTTCCGCCGCCCGTAGCCGGCGATCTTCGCCCCCTTCTCGATCGAGGTGTGGGTATGGTCGGAGCAGTAGACGACAAGTTCCGGGCCGCCGGCGAGGCCCGTCTCGTTGGCCGCGTCATCCGTCGCCCGCTCCCGCGCCGTCAACAGGGCGCAGAGGGTCGCGCCCGAGGCGGAATCCTGGATCACGCCGGCGAAACCCGCATCCAGGCCGATCATCTGCCGCAGCCAGTCCAGCACCCGGCCCTCCATCTCGGCGGCCGCCGGCGAGGTCTGCCACATCATGCACTGGGCGCCGAGCGTCGCCGTCAGCATCTCCGCCAGCACCGAGGGCGGGCTGGAATTGGCGGGAAAATAGGCGAAGAAGGAAGGATGCTGCCAGTGGGTCATGCCCGGCAGCACGTCGCGGACGAAGTCGCCCATGATCGCGTTCATCGATTCTCCCGCGACCGGGGCGCTCGCCGCCAGTTTCGCCGCGACCTCTCCCGGCTTCGTCTGCGCCCGCACCGGAAAATCCTCGACGCGCGCCATGTAGTCGGCCATCCAGTCGACCATCTGATGGGCGTGACTGCGGAACTCGTCGATGTCCATGGGGCTCTCTCCGGCGTGTGACGGCGGCGAACTTGACACGGCCCCGCCCTTGACGAAATAGGTGATCCCTTCATCCTGCGCCCGACCCTGACCAGCGGAGACTCCCATGGCCGAAACGATTGAGACCAAGGTTCTGATCATCGGGTCGGGTCCGGCCGGGTGCACGGCGGCGATCTACGCCGCGCGCGCGGGCCTCCAGCCGGTCATGGTGCACGGCATCCAGCCGGGCGGTCAGCTCACCATCACCACCGACGTCGAGAACTACCCGGGATTCGCCGACGTCATCCAGGGCCCGTGGCTCATGGAGCAGATGGAAAAGCAGGCGGCCAATGTCGGCACCCGCATCGTCCACGACATCGTCGCGGAAATCGATCTTTCGAAGCGGCCCTTCGTGGCGAAGGGCGATGGCGGCAACACCTATGTCGGCGAGACCGTGATCATCTCCACCGGCGCCTCGGCCAAGTGGCTCGGCCTGCCCAGCGAGCAGAAGTTCCAGGGCTTCGGAGTCTCGGCCTGCGCCACCTGCGACGGCTTCTTCTACCGCGGCAAGGAAGTCTGCGTCATCGGCGGCGGCAACACCGCGGCCGAGGAAGCGCTGTTCCTGACCCACTTCGCCTCGAAGGTCTGGCTCATCCATCGCCGGGATTCGCTGCGTGCCGAGCACATCCTGCAGCAGCGTGTGCTCAAGCATGAAAAGATCGAGGTGGTCTGGGATCACGTGCTGGACGAGGTTCTCGGCGACGAGGATCCGCTGGGCGTCACCGGGGTGCGCATCCGTCACGCGACCAGCGGCGAGACCCGGGAGATTCCGGTGCACGGCGTCTTCGTCGCTATCGGGCACAACCCGAACACCGAGCTGTTCAGTGGCCAGGTCGACATGGACCACGAAGGCTACCTCCTCACCGCGCCCGATTCGACGGCCACCAACGTGCCCGGCGTCTTCGCCTCGGGCGACGTCCAGGACAAGATCTACCGCCAGGCCGTCACGGCCGCGGGCACCGGCTGCATGGCGGCGCTGGAGGCCGAAAAGTTCGCCGCCGCCGCCGAATTGCCCCAGGCCGCGGAGTAGAATTCGCGCCCGACGGCGGGCCTGCCCGTCGTTTTTGCTTGTCGACTCGTGCGCACTGGATATTTTCGGCCCCATGGATTGGGACAAGTTGCGCATTTTTCACACGGTCGCGGACGCCGGAAGCTTCACCCATGCGGGTGAACTATTGAACCTCAGCCAGTCGGCGGTCAGCCGGCAGGTAAGCGCCCTGGAGGAGAGCCTTCGGACGACGCTGTTCCGCCGACACGCCCGCGGCCTCATCCTCACCGAACAGGGCGAACTGCTCTACAAGACCGCCCGCGAAGTATTCTCCAAGCTGGCCATGGCCGAGGCCATGCTGACGGACGCCAAGGAGAAGCCGCGCGGCGACCTGACGGTCTCGACCACCGTCGGCCTTGGCTCGACCTGGCTGACGCCGCGCATCCGCGCGTTCATCGAGGCCTACCCAGACATCTCGGTCCATCTCGTGCTGACCGACGGGGAAGTCGACCTGACGATGCGCGAGGCCGATATCGCCATCAAGCTCCGGCCGCCGACCCAGCCGGACCTGATCCAGCGCAAGATGAACTCGATGAACTTCCACCTTTACGCCTCGCCCGACTACATCAAGCGGCGCGGCACACCGAAGACGCCGGAAGACCTCGACAAGCATGCCCTGATCATCTACGGCGCGGAAACGGTCACTCCGGTGCCGACCAGCAACTGGGTGATGGAACTGGGCGCCAACCCCAACCGGCCGCGCCGGCCGGTGCTGACGGTCAACAATGTCTACGGCCTGCTGCTGGCCGTCGAAAGCGGCCTCGGCATCGCCGCCCTGCCCGACTACATCGTCCAGGGCCACAGCAAGGCGGTACGCGTGCTCGACGACATCGCGGGCCCGAGCTTCGACACCTACTTCGTCTATCCGGAGGAACTCCGGAACTCGAAGCGAATCGCGGTGTTCCGGGATTTCCTCATCCAGCAGGTCTCGGACACCCAGTTCTGAGCGTGGCAGAACCGCAACATTTTTCAACAAACCAGTTTACGTAAACGGAAGTTGTGCTTTTTCAGTACGTTATAGCTCTGCGACATTTGCATAGCTGAATTTCGACTGTACCACTTTATTTCACCACACCGACGACCTACATCTCGCGCATGGATGTTGCATCGCAGCATCGACGGGCGATCCGGCGCCTCCCTGTCGGATTGTCCGACGTCTCTTGAGACGTGAAGCCTCCCTGTTAGACTCGGCGGGTCCATTCGTTGGACCCGCCTTTTTTCTTTTCGGGGACAGAACGGTGCAGATTCGCCGTGCCGTAGCCGCAGACTCCGCCGCACTGACGGAGCTCGCCCTGCGCTCCAAGGTCCACTGGGGCTATGATGCCACCTTCATGGATGCCTGCCGCGACGAACTGACGGTGACCCCCGGTCAGATCGCCGAACGGACGATGCTGGTGGTCGAGGACGGCGGCCGGCTGGTCGCCATGGCGGGGCTGGAACCGGACACGGACGCCCTGGGGCTGTGGAACATGTTCGTCACACCCGAACGCATCGGCACCGGTCTGGGCGGTGTGCTTTTCCGCGCCATCGCCGTCGAGGCGCGGCGTGCCGGCGCCCACTGCCTCTACATCGATTCCGATCCCAACGCCCGGCCGTTCTATGAACGCATGGGCGCAAGACTGGTCAGCGAGTCCCCCTCGGCCTCGATTCCGGGCCGCACACTGCCCCGCCTTCGACTGGACCTGTAGCTGCGCTGGCCGCTCCTCCGCGCACGGCCTATTCTCGTTCCCCGGGTGGATGGTGGAACGACAGGAGGCGGACATGGCGACAGCAGATGCACGGACTGCATGGATCACGGGCGCGGGCAGCGGAATTGGTCAGGCTGCGGCCGTCGCGCTCGCGCGTGACGGATTCGCCGTCGTCGCCAGCGGACGCCGCACTGAGCCACTGAACGAAACCGCCGCGATCATCGCGGACGCCGGCGGCACCTGCGTCGTCGAACCTCTCGACGTGGCCGACGCGGACGCCTGCGCCGCTGTTGCCGACCGCACCCGGCAGCGCTTCGGGGGCATCGATGTGCTGGTCGCCAACGCCGGTCTCAACGTGAAGGACCGTCATCTGGACAGCCTCAGCGTCGCCGACTGGCGGCAGGTCATCGACGTCGACGTCAACGGCGTCTTCCAGTGCATTCATCCCGTGCTGCCGATGATGCGCGCCCGGGGCGGCGGCCTGATCGTGAACGTCTCCTCCTGGGCCGGCCGCTGGCCCGCCTATCTGGCCGGGGCCGCCTACAACGCCGCCAAGCACGCGGTCAGCGCCATGAACGAGCTGATCAACATGGAGGAAGGCGGCAACGGCATCCGCGCCACGGCACTCTGTCCGGGCGAGGTCTATACGCCCATCATGGATGCTCGCCCCGTGCCGCCGCCGCCGGAGGAACTGGAAAAGATGGTGCAGATGGCCGACATGGGCGAAGTCATCGCCTGGCTGGCTGCGCTCCCGCCCCATGTCTGCATCAACGAACTGGTGGTCAGCCCCACCGACAACCGCATCTACCGGGCCCAGCGCATCCGCTGACCCCGCCACCGGTACGTTTGGACGCACGGGGGGTGGTGTCGCCCGACACCCTTCCCCATCTTCCCCCGCAAGCGATCAACAAGACGAAGGGGAAACAAGATGAACAGGAATCGCAATCTCCTCACCACGACCTGTATCGCCGCCATGCTGGCGATGCCCCTGGCCGTCCAGGCCGGCGATGACAAGGCCGCCGATCAGGCGACGGCCGAACAGAGCGACATGACGAAGACGGAAGACGGCCTCGCGGATGCCCGCTCGGACGTGCTGAGCGCCTGGAAGGAATTCGAAGCCTATACCGGCGAGAAGCTGGAGCCGGCCGTCAGCGCAGGCGAGGATCTGCTGAGGGCGATGGACCGCCGGATCGATCTCTGGTCGGAATCCGACGAGCCCATGAAGGAACAGCGTGTCGCCGAGATGCGCTCCATCCGCGCGGACATCGCCGACCGCCTCGATGAGGCCAAGGTCGAACACAACGACGGCTGGAGCGCCAACGCCTGGTCGGATTTCAAGGAATCCATGGGCGCGGCTGTGGACGAATTCCAAGCCCTGTTCGACGATACCGCCTACGAGGATGGCGACGCGCCCTACGAAGACGCGACCGCCACCGGCGGCGACTGATTGATCCACGAATCGATCCACACTGTGGACAAAACGATCCCCGCCTGATTTCCGGGCGGGGATCGTTCGATCCTGATCCGCGTGGCGCGCCGTGATAGGATCGGGACCATGTCCGACAACATCACAGCGTTCCCCGGCGATGCGCCGGACCACGAAGGCGGCGACGCCGCACCGAAGGTTCTGCCTCACAATCTCGAGGCCGAGCAGCAGCTTCTCGGCGCCCTGCTCTACAACAACGACGCGGCGGCGCGGGTGCTCGACTTCCTGAAGCCTGAGCACTTCTTCCAGCCGTTGCACGGCCGCATCTACGAATCCATCCTGACCCTGATCGAGCGCGGCGAACTGGCCAATCCGGTCACGCTGAAGACCCGCTTCGAACAGGATGCGGCGATCAGGGAACTGGGCGGCCCCGGCTACCTCGTCGACCTGACGGCGCGCGCGGTCAACGTCATCCGGGCCGAGGAATACGCCCGCATCCTCTACGATCTCTTCCTCCGCCGGGAAATCATCCTGCTCAGCGAGGAAATGGCCGAGCGCGGGCGCACGGCGGACCTCACCGACGCGGCGAGCCAGCAGATCGAAGACGCGGAATCGCGCCTCTACACCCTGGCCGAGGCCGGCGAGGTCAAGAACGACTTCCGATCCTTCAAGATCGCCGTGGCCGAGAGTCTCGACCGCATCGAGGCGGCCTACAAACGCGAAGGCCAACTCGTCGGCGTGACCACGGGACTGCGCGAGATGGACCAGCGCCTGGGCGGCCTGCATCGCACGGACCTGCTGATTCTCGCCGGCCGACCGGGCATGGGCAAGTCTGCGCTGGCCATGACCATTGCGCTGAACGCCACGCGCGCCTACCGGCCGATCTACAACGACGCCGGCGATATCGTGGACGCCGAAGGCGCCGTGGTCGGCGTCTTCAGCCTGGAAATGAGCCGCGAACAGCTCGCCACCCGTATCGTCTCCGAACAGACCCGGATCAGTTCCAGCGACCTCCGCACCGGGCGCATCGACAAGAACGCCTATCTCAACACAGTGGTGCCCGCGACGCAGGAACTGATGGACCTGCCGCTGTTCATCGACGATACGCCGGCGCTCTCCATCGCCCAGCTCCGCTCCCGCGCCAGACGGCTGAAGCGCCAGCACGGCCTCGGCCTGATCATTATCGACTACATTCAGCTCATGCGGCCGTCCGGGCAGAAGCGCGTCGAGAACCGGGTCCAGGAACTGACCGAGATTACCCAGGGACTGAAGGCGGTCGCCAAGGAACTGAACGTGCCTGTCCTCGCCCTGTCCCAGCTCTCGCGCCAGGTGGAGCAGCGCGAGGACAAGCGGCCGCAGCTCTCGGACCTGCGCGAATCCGGCTCCATCGAACAGGACGCGGATGTCGTCATGTTCGTCTACCGCGAGGCCTACTACGCCCAGAAGGACAAGCCCGACGAGGAAAACTTCGCCGAGATGGAGCAGTGGCAGCAGAAGATGGCGCAGATCTACAACCGCGCGGAAGTCATCATCGGCAAGCAGCGCCACGGCCCCACGGGCACGATGGAGGTCTTCTTCGAACCCGAGTTCACCATCTTCCGCAATCTGGACACCCATCACGACCCGAGCGAGATTCACTGAGCCAAGGGTTGAACGGGCGGGTTCGGATCGACAGTTAACGACGGGAGCGTCACCGACCGCAAAGGGCCGCAGACAGATGAGACCGACGATGGCGGCCCTCTCCCTGCTGACGCTGTTTCTGGCTGCCGCCTGCGGCGAGGAAGGCGGCGCGCGCGACAACACCGGCCCGCCCTCGATCAACAGCGTCCCGCAGGCGGCATCGACGCTGCCGCCCGAGGCCCGGATCGTCGACAGCCCCGATGCCATCGACCGGCCCGGAAGCGCAATCGTCGTGATCTACAACCACGGCACGGAGCGGCCCCAGCGCCGTGAGGACTGCGACGCCTTCCACAACAGCGTGCCGCCCAGTCTCCGCGGACTCAGGATGCAGCGCCTCCATGTCTACCGGCTCTGTTCGGAAACGCTCGAAGACCGCGACCGGCCGACGGGCAATTACATCTATCAGCGCGTCGACGAGATCGCCGAAGCGATTGCGCAGCTGAACGCCCTGGGCGTCACAGCGGAGCGCATCTTCGTGGCCGGCCACTCGGCCGGCGGCTGGTCCTCGCTCATGGCCGCCATCGAGCATGGCGACAGCTTCAACGGTGCAATCGCCTTCGCCCCGTCCTTTGCCGGCCCCCGCGACGAGATCAACGTCTACCCGCGCTGGCGGCAGGAGGCGCGGCCAAGGCAGATCGCGCACATGAAGACGGCGGAGAGGATGGACGCGCTGGTCTTCGCCTATGAGGGCGACCAGTTCAACCGGCCGCAGGAGCTCCGCTTCCTGACCGAGACCTGGCCCGATTCAGTGCAGCTCGTGGGCTATGACTGCAATGGCCCCGGACACCTGACGCATCTGCGCGACTGCCAGGAAGCGGCGACACGGCACATGATCGCCACCTTCATCGAATCCGAACTGGCGGAAGCGCGGCCCCCGGGTCAGTAGCCGAGTTCGCGGAACAGATCCTTCTGGGTGACGCTGCCTTCGGAATTGTCGACCAGCCGGATCGGATATTTCCCCGTGAAACAGGCGTCGCAATAGCCGGCCTTCGCGCCGCATTCGGTCTCATCCTCGGGGATGTCGGTCTCACCGACCGCCCGGTACATGCCCGGAACCGAGAGATAGCGCAGGCTGTCGACGCCCAGATGACGCTCCATCTGCTCCAGATTGGCGTACTGATTGAAGATCAGTTCACCCTTGGAGGGCGTGTCGACACCGTAATAGCAGGGGCTGCGCGTCGGCGGACTGGCGATGCGCATGTGAACCTCGCGCACCCCGGCATCGCGGAACATCTTCACCAGGATCTTCGACGTGGTGCCGCGGACGATGGAATCGTCGACCAGCACCACGCTCTTGCCCCTGACCATGTCGCGGTTGACGTTCAGCTTGCGGCGCACGACCTGCTCGCGGCTTTCCTGATCCGGCTCGATGAAGCTGCGGCCGGCGAGCTGGCTGCGCGTCACCGCCAGTTCGAACGGGATACCGCTTTCCTTGGCGTAGCCCACTGCGGCCGGCGTGCCTGAATCGGGCACCGGGATGACCATGTCGGCGCTGTGCGTCTCCTCCTTCGCCAGCTCCCGGCCGATGGCCTGGCGGATGCTGTAGACATTGCGGCCTTCGACGAAGGAATCAGGACGGGAAAAATAGATGTATTCGAAAATGCAGAAGCGGCGCGGCGCGGCGCCGATGCGGCGCGTCTGCATGCCGTCCTCGTCGATGACGATCATCTCACCGGGCTCGATATCGCGCACGAAAGTGGCGCCGACGATATCCAGCGCGCAGGTCTCCGAGCAGATGATCCAGGCGTTGTCGAGCCGGCCGAGCACCAGCGGACGCACGCCCGAGGGGTCGCGTACGCCGATCAGCTTCTTGGCCGAAAGGCCGACGATCGAGTAGGCGCCCACGACGCGGCTCAGGGCGTCGATCAGGCGGTTGGCGAGCCGGCGCTCCCGGCTGCGGGCCATCAGGTCCAGGATCACCTCGGTGTCGCTGGTCGACTGGAACCGGCGTCCCTCGGCGCGCAGTTCCGCCTTCAGGGCCATCGCGTTGGTCAGATTCCCGTTGTGGGCGAGCGCGAAGCCGCCGGTCTCGTCCAGATCGGTCCAGAGCGGCTGGATATTGCGGATCGACGCCGGCCCCGCGCCCTTGCCGGACGTGGCGTAGCGCGTATGGCCGATGGCCGACGAGCCGACCAGCCGGGTCAATGGGCCGGCGCCGCCGCGATCGGCCTTGCCCTTGCCGAAGACGTCGCCGACCAGCCCGACGGCCCGGTGGACCAGGAACTGGCTCTTGTCGAAGGCGACGATACCGCAGGCCTCCTGGCCGCGATGCTGCAGCGCGTGCAGTCCGGTCGCGGTGATGGCGGCGGCGCGGCTGGGGTTGTCCTCGTCGGATCCCGCGCCCCAGATGCCGAAGACGGCGCATTCCTCGTGGAAATGATCGTCGTCGGCATCGAAGGGACGCGTCGTCAGCATGTCATTCATTCAGGGGTCACCGGTCGTTGGTGTTACCGTCGATCATCCGCTCGAGCTGGCGGCTGTCTTCTTCGCTGTAGCCCTTGCCGGGCGTCTCGTTCTGGCCTTGCAGACGGCGGCCCGCGTCCATCATGTCTTCGGCCGCCCCGGCCTTCTCGCGGGCATCGTCGCTCGCGGCGCGGGCGCGCTCCTTCAGTGCCTGCGGCACCGTGGAAAGTACTGTCTCGGCGGCCTGCTTGACCAGCGGCAGGCTGCGCGCGTCCCTTACCGTTTCGGGCGGATCGTCGGGGGCGATGTAGTCGATCACCAGCCAGAGCGCAATCACCACGAGCGCGCCCCGGGCTGCGCCGAACAGGATGCCCAGCAGCCTGTCGGCGATGCTGACCGCGCCGCTGCGGCGCACCCGGCCGGCAATGAACTGGGTAACGATCATCAGGATGACAAGGGCGGCGATGAAGATCGCGACGGCCGAAACGATGTCGGCGCCGAGGCCATAACCGATCTGCGCCTCGACCCACGGGCTGACATGGGGAAAGCCGAAATACGCCGCCAGGGCCGCCCCGACCCAGCTGGCGAAGAACAGCACTTCCCATACGAAACCGAAGAAGAAGCTGAACAGCACCGAAATGGCGATGATGCCGATGACGACGAGGTCGGCGAAGGTCATGCGCCCTGTTCCTCGTCCAGAGGGAAAAGGCTGAACAGCCTGTGCAGCCCGTCGATCTCCGTCGTTTCCAGCAGATCCCGCCCCTCGGAGCCCGACGGCGCGATGGCGCGGCGGAAACCCAGCTTGGCCGCTTCCTTCAGCCGCGCCTCGGCCCGGGCGACGCGGCGCACCTCGCCGGCCAGCCCGACCTCCCCGAAAACCACGGTGGCCGCCGGCAGCGGCCGGTCCGCCAGCGAAGACAGCAGGGCCGCGGCGACGGCCAGGTCGGCGGCGGGCTCGCCGATGCGCAGCCCGCCCGCGACGTTGAGATAGACCTCGTTCTGCCCCAGCGAGAGGCCGAGACGGGTATCGAGCACAGCCAGGATCATGGCCAGCCGACCGCTGTCCCAGCCGACGACGGCACGCCGGGGCGTGGCCAGCGGCGATGGCGCCACCAGCGCCTGAATCTCCACCAGGATCGGCCGGCTGCCCTCCATGCCGGCGAATATCGACGCGCCGGCCACCGGCTCGTCTCGGTCGCCCAGGAACAGCGCCGAAGGGTTGGGCGTCTCCATCAGGCCCTTCTCGGCCATCTCGAAGACGCCGATCTCGTCGGCGGCGCCGAAGCGGTTCTTGACCGCGCGCAGGATCCGGAACTGGTGGCTGCGGTCGCCTTCGAAGTACAGCACCGTGTCGACCATGTGCTCCAGCACGCGGGGTCCCGCGATCTGCCCATCCTTGGTGACGTGACCGACCAGCACCACCGCCGCGCCCGACTGCTTGGCGTACTGCACCAGTTCGTGGCCGCAGGCCCTCACCTGGGCAACGGTGCCCGGCGCGCTGTCGAGATTCTCGGAGAAGACGGTCTGGATGGAATCGATCACCAGCAGATCCGGCGCGGGCCCCTGTTCCAGAGCCGCCATGATCTCGCCCAGCGCATTGGCGTTGGCGACCTTCATCGAGGCGCCGTCGACGCCCAGCCGGCGCGCGCGCATGGCGATCTGCGCCGTCGCTTCCTCCCCGGAGATGTAGACGACCTTCTGGCCGGTCGCGGCCATCCGGGCCGCGGACTGGAGCAGCAGCGTGGACTTGCCGATACCGGGGTCGCCGCCGATCAGGATGGCCGAGCCGCGCACCAGACCCCCGCCCAGCACGCGGTCCAGTTCGACGACACCGCTGGTGCGGCGCGGCTCGTCCAGTGTCTCGACGGAAAGATCGGTCAACTCGGCGGCCCGCTTGCGGCCGCCGCCCTGTATCACGCCAAAGGCCCGGGGCCGCGCGCTGGCCGTTTCCTCCTCGACGCTGTCCGCCGCGCCACAGGAGTCGCAGAAGCCGCGCCATTTCGGATAGACCGCGCCGCATTCGCGGCAGACATATCGGCGGCTCGCCCTGGCCATCTCAGCCCTGAACTTCCTCCATCACAGCTTGCGGACCTGCATCTGTATCGGTCCCTCGGCCCGGCCGTGGACGAACTGGTCGACATACTCGTTGCCCGAATCGTCGATGTCTTCGGCGGCGCCGGCCCAGAGGATACGCCCTTCGTAGATCATCGCCACCCGATCGGCGATCTTCCGCGCCGAGGCCATGTCATGGGTGATCGAAACCGCAGTCGCGCCCAGCTCCCGCACGCATTTGACGATCAGGTCGTTGATCACGTCGGCCATGATGGGATCGAGTCCCGTCGTCGGCTCGTCGAAGAAGATGATCTCCGGGTCCGTGGCGATGGCGCGGGCCAGCGCCACGCGCTTCTGCATGCCGCCCGACAGTTCCGCCGGCATCAGTTCGCCGACTTCGGCGTTCAGGCCGACCTGCGCCAGCTTGGCCTCCGCGGCCTCCCGCGCTTCCGAGCGTTTCATCCGCTGACCCTGGATCAGGCCGAAGGCGACGTTCTCCCAGACCGGCAGGCTGTCGAACAGGGCCGAGCCCTGGAACAGCATGCCCATCTTCTTCATGTGCTTCTCGCGCTCGGCGGGCCCGGCGTCGGCGATTTCCTCGCCATCGATCCGGATCGAGCCGCCGTCGGGACGGACGATGCCCAGAACGGTCTTGATCATGACCGACTTGCCGGTGCCGGAACCGCCGATCACGACCAGCGATTCCGCTTCGCCCACCTCCAGGTCGATGCCGCGCAGCACCTGCTTCGAACCGAAGGACTTGGTGACGCCCTTCATGGCGATTTTCGGCTGGGCGTTCATTGCGCGAAGAAGAGCTCCGTGACCACGTAATTGGAAATGAGGATCAGGATCGAGGCACTGACCACCGCGTTGGTGGTGGCGCGGCCGACGCCCTGGGCGCCGCCGCGGCTCATGAAGCCGTGATAGCAGCCCATCAGCGAAATCAGGAAGCCGAAGATCGCCGCCTTCACCAGGCCGGAAACGACGTCGTCCACGTGCAGGAAGTTGATGGTGCTGGAGATGTAGTTGCCGATGTTGAAGCCCAGCTTCTGGGTGCCGATCACGAAGCCGCCGAAGACGCCGATGATGTCGGCGACGAGCACCAGCAGCGGCAGCATGGTGGCCCCGGCGATCAGGCGCGGCGCGACAAGATACTTGAACGGATTGGTCGACAGCGTGGTCAGGGCATCGATCTGCTCGGTCACCCGCATGGTGCCGATTTCGGCCGCCATGGCGGCGCTGACCCGGCCCGCGACCATCAGACCGCCGATGACCGGCCCCAGTTCGCGCGTGATGCCCAGCACCACGATCGAGGAGACGAGGCTTTCGGCATTGAACCGCGACCCGCCAATGTAGATCTGCAGCGCGAGCACCGCGCCGGTGAAGAACGCGGTTAGACCGATCACCGGCAGCGAGTAGTAGCCGATCTGCAGCATCTGCCGCAGCAGCAGCCGAGGATACCAGGGCGGGGTCACGCAATGGCGCAGCCCATGGCCGGTGAAGACGCACAGGCGACCGATGGCCGCCAGGAACTCGAGAATGACACGTCCGACCAGCGCGAAGATATTCCAGCGCGAATTCAAACAGATGCTCCCACATAGTCGCGGGCGTAGCGTGCGCCCAGACCCGTGAGCAGTTCATAAGCGATCGTGTCGCCCTTTGCAGCAAGTTCGTCGATATCGACCCCGCCGCCGATGAGCGAAATCTCCGCCGTCGGGTCCACCCGGCCCTCCGGCACCCCGGTGATGTCGAAGCTGATCAGGTCCATGGAGACGCGTCCGACCAGCGGCACGCGATGGCCGGCGATCACGCCGAACCCGCGGTTTCCGAAGGATCTGAGGTAGCCGTCGCCATAGCCGACGCCGCAGGTGGCGATGCGGCCGGGCGCGCCGAGGCGATGGGTCGCGCCATAGCCGATGGTCCTTTCTCCCGTGACCTCGTGCACCTGCAGGACGCGCGCCTTCAGGTGCACGACTTCCTTCATTGCGCCACGACAGAGGGACGAGGGATTCGAGCCGTACAGCGCAACCCCGGGACGGACCAGGTCCATGTGCCATTCCGGATCGAGGAAGACGGCGGGCGAATTGGCGGCGCTGAGCGCCGCGCGGGGCAGCCTTCCGGTGCGCTCGCGAAACAGCGCGAGCTGGTGGGCGTTCATCTCGTGCCCCGGCAGGTCGGCGCAGGCCGGATGGGTCAACCAGGCCCGGACGTCCAGCCCGTCCAGCAGCGCGGGTTCGGCGATCAGCCGCTCCACCGCCTGTCCCAGCAGGCCGAGACGCGTCATGCCGGTGTCGAGATGAATGGCGCAGGCGAGCCGCCGGCCAAGCGCCGCGGCATGACGCCCCCAGCGCTCGATCTGGCCCAGGTCGCTCAGCACCGGGATCAGGCCCAGCGCGGTATAGTCGTCCTCTGCCCCGGGCAGGAGGCCGTCCAGAACGTAGACGACCGAATCCGGCGCATGGCGGCGAACCTGTTCGCCCTCGTCGGGCAGGGCGGTGAAGAACGTTCGGCAGCCGGCTGCAGTGAGGGCCGGGACGGCATGGGCAATGCCGATCCCATAGGCGTCGGCCTTGACCACCGCCGCCGTCTCGGCGCGGCCGGTGAGCCGGTCCAGTAGCCGCCAGTTGTCAGCCAGCGCGCCGAGGTCGATGGTCAGGGTCGCTGCCGCGAGACGTTTCGGGATCATGACCATGTCCATTCGCACCGGATCGCGGCGAATTCAAGACGCGCATCGCGGACGCGCGGTGCGGCGACAGGACCTTTGCGATTCCGGCCCCGGCAGGCGATTGTCCGCCCGTTGCGAACCCCAGGAGGCCTTCGTCATGAACGATCAGAACCGGCTGAAGCGACTCGAGGGCCGAATCGCCCTGGTCACCGGCGCCTCCCGCGGCATCGGCGCGGCCATCGCGCGGCGCTACGCCGCCGAAGGCGCACATGTCGTCGCGGTCGCCCGGGACGCCGGGAAACTGGAGGAACTGGACGACGAGATCGCCCGGCTCGGCGGCAGCGCCACGCTGGTGCCCATGGACCTGAAGGAATGGCAGTCGATCGACGGGCTCGCCGCGCCGCTGGCCGAACGCTTCGGCCGCCTCGACATACTGGTCGGCAATGCGGGCATACTCGGCACACTGACGCCCATGGCCGAAATCCAGCCCGACGAATGGGAGAGCGTGTTCCGCGTCAACGTGCACGCCAACTGGCGGCTGATCCGCGCGACGGACCCGCTGCTGCGCCGTTCCGACGCCGGGCGCGCGCTTTTCGTCACCTCGGGCATCACCCGCCGCGCCGCGCCCTACTGGGGCGTCTATGCCACAACCAAGGCGGCGCTGGAGAAGCTGGCGCAGACCTACGCCGCCGAGGTCGAGAAGACCGCCGTCCGGGTCAATGTGATCAACCCCGGCCCGACGCGGACGGCCATGCGGGCGACAGCCTTCCCCGGCGAGAACCCCGACACGCTGCCCCATCCCGACGAGATCATGGAGGCCTTCGTCGCCGCCGCCATGCCCGACTTCCAGGGCAACGGCCTCTGGATCGCCGCCGACGAGACGGCGCAGGCGGCCGGCCCGGCCAACTGAGAAATCCCGACCCCTTCCTTTTCCATATCTGATATGTAGAATACGCTGGCAATTGCACGAGAGGACATGATGGGCGGCATGACCATCGGCGACGGCCTGGCGGCGATCGCCTTCTGGGGTTTCGTCGGCGCAATCGTTCTCGCCGGCATCTGGTACAGTGCCCGCGTCCGGGAAGCCCGTCTCGAGACCCTGCGCCGGATGATCGACACGGGCCAGCCCCTTGACCAGGCCGTGCGGGACCGGCTGCTTTCCCTCGGAGAGGACGACGACGGCGCCGGGCTCACCCGCGCACTCCGCGCCGCCGGTGTGGTGATCCTCTTCGCGGCACCCGGTATTGCGCTGCTCGGCTGGCTGCTTGCGGACACCACGCCGTGGACGTTGCCCGCCCTTCTCGGCGCCGGGCTGCTCACTGCCTTCGTCGGAACCGGTCTCATGGTGGCGTCGCATTTCGTCAAACGGGACTGAGCCCGCCCGGACCGCTTTACTTGGCTCGCCGCTCCACTACCCTTCGGCCCTGAACAACGGTCCGACCGGGGGAACAGACAACATGACCATCACGAATCGCCGCGTGATCTTCGAGAAGCGGCCCGAGGGCTGGGTGAGCGAGGATTGCTTCCGCGTCGAAGACGCGCCGGTGCCCGAACTCGGCGATGGCGACGTGCTGGTACGCAACATCTACATGTCCGTCGATCCCTACATGCGCGGGCGGATGAACGACGAGAAGTCCTACACGGCCGGTTTCGCGCTGGGCAGGGTCATGCAGTGCGGCGCGGTGGGCGAGGTCGTCGAAAGCCGCAATCCGAAGTTCGAGGCCGGCCAGATCGTGACCGGCATGCTGAACTGGGAAACCCACACCGCCGTGCCGGGCGGCGCGGGGATCGTGCGGATCGACCCGACCCTGGCGCCCCTGCCCTATTTCCTCGGCATCCTCGGCATGCCGGGCTTCACCGCCTGGTACGGCCTGCTGAAGATCGGCGAGCCGAAGGCCGGCGAGACCGTCTATGTCTCCGCCGCTTCCGGGGCCGTCGGACAGGTCGTGGGACAGATCGCGAAGCTCAAGGGCTGCCGCGTCGTCGGCTCGGCGGGCGACGACGCCAAGTGCAAGTGGTGCGTGGAAGGCTGCGGCTTCGACGCCTGCTTCAACTACAAGACCGTCGACAGCCTGGAAGATGCACTGAAACAGCACTGCCCCGAGGGGATCGACATCTATTTCGAGAATGTCGGCGGGCGGATGCTCGACGCCGTGCTGACGCGACTCAACCCGTTCTCCCGCATCGCGCTGTGCGGGATGATCAGCCAGTACAATCTGAAGCAGCCCGAAGGCATCCACAACGTCCGCAGCCTGCTGGTCAACAAGGTGAAGCTGCAGGGCTTCATCATCTCCGACCATTTCGACCTGCAGCCTGAATTCATGCGCGACGTGGGCGGATGGCTGAAGGAAGGCAAGCTGACCTACCGCGTCGACGTCGCCGAAGGGGTCGACAGTGCGCCGAAGGCCTTCATCGGCATGCTGAAGGGCGAGAACTTCGGCAAGCAGGTCGTGAAACTCGGCGACGACCCGCATCAGGCCTAGTCCGCCCGGCGCGCGGGTAACGGCGGCCGCTCAGGTCACCGCCGCGATGTCGTGCATGAGCTGACGCCAGTCGACCCAGTCGAAGAACACACTGGCCCAGATCAGGGCGAAGATGGCGGCGGTGATCGCCGTGGTGAGCGCGAACTTGAACAGGATGCGCGGACGCACGGGCGCCCCATCGGCCTGTCCCGGCACCAGTTCGATCCCCTCCTCGTAGGCGTTGCGCACGCCGATGGGCAGCACCGCGAACAGCACCACCCACCAGATGATCACGAAGATGACGATGCCGCCGACAACCGACATGTTCAGGCGACCTGTTCCAGCTCCACGAGCGTGCCGCAGAAGTCTTTCGGATGCAGGAACAGCACCGGGTTGCCATGCGCCCCGATCTTGGGCTCGCCGTCGCCCAGCACCCGTGCGCCCTCGCCCTTCAGCTGGTCGCGGGCGGCGATGATGTCGTCGACCTCGTAGCAGACATGGTGCATGCCGCCTGAAGGATTGTTCTTCAGGTAGTTCGCGATCGGCGAGTTCTCGCCCAGCGGATGCAGCAGCTCGATCTTGGTGTTGCCCAGATCGACGAAGATGACGGTGACGCCGTGATCGGGCTCCGGCTGCGGCGCGGAAACCTTCGCGCCGAGCGTGTCACGATATGTCGCCGCCGCGGCCTCCAGATCGGGCACGGCGATGGCGACATGGTTCAAGCGTCCGATCATCAGACGGCCTCCTTCAGCTTCTTCACAGACACCTGTTCGCCGTCTTCCAGGCGAACGACCTCGCATTCGGTGATCGGGCGGCGGCCATTGATCTGCCGCACCACGCGGCGCAACGCCCGCACCGCCGCTTCCGCCAGCGCGTCGTCGTCGGCCGGACGGCGGCCGTTGACCCTGGCGATCTCCTTGTCGATGGCGATCTCGATATCCTCGGTGAGCTGGCGCAGGCCCTTGCCATCGGCCACGCCCAGCAGCATGACCCGGGGATCCTCCACCAGCTCGCTGTCCTCGTCGACGACCAGGACGATCATGGCCGCGCCGTTGAAGGACAGCTTGCGGCGGTGCTGCAGCATCGCCGAGGCCATCACGACGAGGCCGGACGGATCGACAGCCAGGCGGCCGGTCGGCACCTCGCCCACCAGCTGCGGCTTGCCGGGCGCCAGGCGGAGCACGTCGCCGTTCAGGATCACCTGAGCCGCCGGCACGCCGCCCTCCTCGACGCCGAAGCGGGCCTGTTCGATCAGGTGGCGGGCCTCGCCATGGACGGGCACCAGCAGCTCTGGCCGGACCAGCTCGTACATGCGCTTGAGTTCTTCCCTGGCCGGATGACCGGAGACATGGACCATGTGCTCCTTCTCCGTGATCACTTCGACGCCGGCCAGCGCCAGGGCGTTGTGCACGCGCATCAGCGTGCGCTCGTTGCCGGGAATGATCTTGGAGGAGAAGATCGCCGTGTCGCCCCGGCCCAGCGCGATCGTCGGATGGTCGTCGAAGGCGATGCGGGCCATGGCGCCGCGCTGCTCGCCCTGACAGCCGGTGCAGAGAAACAGCACCTTGTCCGAGGGCAGATCCGCGGCTTCGCGGTCGGAGAGCGGCGGGCGCATCTTCTTCAGGTAACCGCACTCCCGCGCGGCCTCGTAGAACTTCCACAGCGACCGGCCGACCAGAGCGAAACTGCGGTTCGCCGCCTCGGCCGCCGCCGCCGCGCTTTCCAGACGCGCGACGTTGGAAGCGAAGGAGGTGATCACGATACGGCCCGTCGGGCGGGCCTTCACCAGATCAATCAGAGACCGGCGGACGTCGGCCTCAGATCCCGATGTGCCGGGGGTGAAGACGTTGGTGGAATCGCAGACCAGCGCCAGCACGCCGCGGTCGCCCCAGGCCTTCAGCGCCGCTTCGTCGGACATCTCGCCCAGCAGCGGATCGGGATCCAGCTTCCAGTCGCCGGAATGGAGCACCGTGCCATGACGGGTCTCGATCGCCAGCGCCTGCATTTCGAGGGTCGAATGGGTGAGCCCGATCATGGTGACCCGGAACGGGCCGAGATCCAGCGGCCCCTCGTCGCGGACGATGTGCACCGGCACTTCGTCGCGCAGCCCTGCTTCCTCCAGCTTCAGCCGCAGCGATTCGGCGGCGAAGGGCGTGACGTAGACCGGGCAGCGGAAGCGATCCCACAGATGATGGATCGCGCCCAGATGGTCCTCGTGGGCATGGGTCACGACCAGGCCGACCAGATCGTCGGCCTCCGATGCGATGAAGCTCGGGTCCGGCACCACGAGGTCGATGCCGGGAAGGGATTCGTCGGCGAAGGTCATGCCGCAGTCGACCATCAGCCATTTTCCCTCCGCACCGTAGAGGGTCAGGTTCATGCCGATCTCGCCGCAGCCGCCCAGCGGCGCGATGACCAGCCCGTCGCGATGGGGATGGGCGGCGCTCAATTCATCGTCCTCGGGTTGCGCCGCGCGATCATAAGCAGTCCCTTCATGGTCAGGTCGCGATCGATCATGTCGATCTCGTCGGTTCCGTCGTCGAACATGGCGGCCAGTCCGCCGGTCGCCACCACTTTCATCGGCTTGCCGAAATCCTGCTTGATACGGGCGACCAGCCCCTCGATGAGGCCGACATAGCCGTAATAGACACCCGACAGCATGGCCGACTGGGTGTCGTTGCCGATCACGCGGGTCGGGCGCTCGACGGCGATGCGCGGCAGCTTGGCGGCGGCCATGTGCAGGGCCTCCAGGCTGAGATGAATGCCCGGGGCGATGACGCCGCCATGATAGTTGCCGTTCTCGTCGATCACGTCGAACGTCGTCGCGGTGCCGAAATCCAGGATGATCGCCGGGCCGCCATAGGCATGATGGGCCGCGACGGCGTTGACCAGGCGATCGGCGCCGACGTCCCGCTCCTTCTCGATCAGGATGCGGATGCCGATGTCGACGTCCGGATCGCCCACGACCAGGGGTTCGCAGTTGAAATAGCGCCGGCAGAGCGTGCGCAGATTGAACAGGCCCTGCGGCACGACGGTGGCGATGATGGCCGTGTCGACATCGGCGAACTTCAGGTCCACCAGTTGCATCAGACTCGATAGCCAGACGGCGTATTCGTCGGCCGTGCGCGCCGTATTCGTGCCCGAGCGCCATTCGCCGACGATCTCATCGCCGTCGAAGACGGCGAAGGTGGTGTTCGTGTTGCCCGCATCAATCGCGAGTAGCATGTTTCGGTTCTTTCCTAGCTTTCCGTTCTCGGGCGGAAGACGTCGCCGGCGGCGATGCGTACCATGTCCCCCAAGTCGTTTTCCAGCATCAGCGCGCCGTCCGGGGCGAGGTCGACGAAGCGGCCATGCACTTCCCTGTCCGAAAGCCGTGCCACGACCGGCTCCCCCAGACCGTCGGCGCGCTCCAGCCACGCGTGCCGGATGGCGGCGAAGCCCTTGCGCTCCCACCTGCCGATGCGTGCCGTGAGCGCCTCCACCAGCGCCGCGAAGACCTGCTCCGACGTGGCGTCCGGGGCGTGCTCGGTCAACGCCGTTGCCGCATAGGGCGTGTCCGTCGGTCTGGAGGCGACGTTGACTCCGATGCCGACGATCACCGCAGTGCGCCCCTCGGCCTGCGCGGTCTCGAGCAGGATGCCCGAGACCTTGGCGCCGTCGATCAGCACGTCATTGGGCCACTTGCATCGAACGCGACCGGCTTCATGCACGAAACTCCGCGCTGCATCCGACACCGCCAGTGCGGCGACGAAGGACAGTTCCGGATAGCGGCTGAGCGGCGCTTCGGGCGTCAGCGTGAAGGATGCGTAGACATTGCCCGCCGGGCTGACCCAGTTCCGACCGCGGCGCCCCCGGCCCGAAAGCTGGCGAACGCCTGTCACGACATAGGGTCCGCCTGCCAGCATGTCCAGCCTCGCCCGCGCCTCGTCATTGGTGGAGCCGACATCGCCAAGCGAAACGCGGCGGAAGCGAAAGGCGGGCGCGGTCATGCGTGCGATTCCAATTTCATCGGGACGCCACGGAGGTCCGCGCCGCCGCCGAACGCCGCCCTGGCCGTCCGGCCCGTCAGCCGAAGAGCGAGCGCGCGGCCGCGCCGGCGCTGTCGACCAGCCAGGACGGCACGATGACGAAGGCGACGATCAGCACGGCGCTGACGCCCATGATCAGGCCCAGATCCCGTCCATAGCCACGGGAGAGCGGCTCCTGAGCCTCATCGAAGTACATCAGCTTGATGATGCGCAGATAGTAGAAGGCGCCGACCACGCTGGAGACCACGCCGATCACGGCGAGGACGTAGAGCCCCGCGTTCACGGCGGACATGAAGACGTAGAACTTGCCGAAGAATCCGGCCAGCGGCGGGATGCCGGCCAGCGAGAACATGAACACCGCCAGCGCCAGCGCCATGCCCGGGTGGGTCTTCGCCAGGCCCTTGAGATCGTCCAGCCCCTCGACCATGTGCTCGCCGCGGCGCATCGCCAGGATGCAGGCGAAGGTGCCGAGGTTCATCACCAGGTAGATGGCGACGTAGATCAGCACGCCGCGCACGCCTTCCGGCGTCGCCGCCGCCAGACCGATCAGGGCGTAGCCGACATGGCCGATCGAGGAATAGGCCATCAGGCGCTTGATGTTCGTCTGGCCGATGGCGGCGAAGGCGCCGAGCACCATGGAGAGCACCGAGATGAACCAGATGATCTGCCGCCAGTCGGCCTCCAGGCCGCCGAACGGCTCCAGGAAGGCGCGCATGAACAGCGCCAGCGCCGCGACCTTCGGCGCGGCGGCGAAAAAGGCCGTGACCGGCGTCGGCGCGCCCTCGTAGACATCCGGCGTCCACATGTGGAACGGCACGGCCGAGACCTTGAAGGCCAGCCCGGCGGACAGGAAGACGATGCCGATGACCAGCCCGAGCCCGGCGCGCTCCGAACCCTGCAGCGCAGCCGCGATGCCCTCGAAGCCGGTCGAGCCGGTGAAGCCGTAGATCATCGAGCAGCCGTAGAGCAGCATGCCCGACGACAGGGCGCCGAGGACGAAGTATTTCAGCCCCGCCTCGGTCGCGCGCACCGAATCGCGACGGAACGCGGCCAGCACGTAGAGCGGCAGGCTCTGCAGTTCGAGCGCGAGATAGAGCGAGATCAGGTCGCTGGCCGAAACCATCATCATCATGCCGAGCGTGGCGATGGTGACCAGCACCGGATACTCGAAACGGTTCATCTGCTCGCGCTCGATGAACGACATGGACATGATGATGGAGACCGCGGAACCGGCGAGGATCAGCACCTTCACGAAGCGGGCGAAGGCGTCGGAGACGAACATGCCGGCGAAGGTCACGCCGTCCTGCGGGCTGGCGACGACAAGCACCAGCGCGACGATCATCGACAGCACCGCCAGCCAGCAGGTGACCCGCACGGCCGTGGCGCTCTTGTTGAACACGCCGACCATGAGCAGGACCATGGAGGCGATGGCCAGGAAGATCTCCGGGCCGGCGAGACCGTAGTCGTGGATCATCACTTCAGCCCCGGTTCGTTGGCGGCCAGATCGGCGGCAGACATGGCTTCGGCCGCGGCGATCGCCTTGTCATGGTTGTCGAGCAGATGCATCACCGACGGCTCCATGATGTCGAGGAAGACCGAGGGATAGATACCCATCCAGATCACGGCGGCGCAGATCGGCGCGAAGATCGCGATCTCGCGCGGGCTGAGATCGCGCAGCGCCTTCAGATCCTCCTTCTCCAGCTTGCCGAAGATCACCCGGCGATAGAGCCAGAGCGCGTAGGCCGCACCGAGGATGACGCCCGTGGTCATCAGCACGGCGACCCAGGTATTGGCCTCGAAGGCGCCGACAATGGCGAGAAACTCGCCGACGAACCCCGCGGTGCCGGGCAGGCCGATCGAGGCCATGGTCATCAGCATGAAGACGAAGGCGTAGCGCGGCATGTTGTCGGCCAGGCCGCCATAGCGGGCGATCTCGCGCGTGTGCAGCCGGTCGTAGATCACGCCGACGCAGAGGAACAGCGCGCCCGAGATCAGCCCGTGCGCCAGCATGACGAAGATCGCGCCTTCGATGCCCTGCGGATTGAAGGTGAACAGGCCGATGGTGACGAAGCCCATGTGCGCCACCGACGAATAGGCGATCAGTTTCTTCATGTCCTGCTGCATCAGGGCGACCAGCGAGGTGTAGATCACCGCGACGACCGAGAGCGCGAAGATGAACGGCGCGAACTCCATCGAAGCGACCGGGAACATGGGCAGGCTGAAGCGCAGGAAGCCGTAGCCGCCGAGCTTCAGCAGCACGCCGGCCAGAATCACGGAACCCGCCGTCGGCGCTTCGACATGGGCGTCGGGCAGCCAGGTATGGACCGGCCACATGGGCATCTTCACCGCGAAGGAGGCGAAGAAGGCGAGCCAGAGCCAGGTCTGGACACTTGCCGGAATCGCCGTATCCGGCGAGGTCGCCCGCGCGATCAGCTCCGGAATGCTGGTGGTGTCCGCCTGGAAGTAGATCCAGAGGATCGCCAGCAGCATCAGAACCGAGCCGAGCAGGGTGTAGAGGAAGAACTTGAAGGACGCGTAGATGCGCCGTCCCCCGCCCCAGATGCCGATGATCAGGAACATCGGGATCAGGCCGCCCTCGAAGAACAGGTAGAACAGCACCAGATCCAGCGCGCAGAAGACGCCGATCATCAGCGTCTCCATCAGCAGGAAGGCCACCATGTATTCCTTCACGCGCACCTGGATCGCGTCCCAGCTGGCCAGGATGCAGAGCGGCATCAGGAAGGTGGTCAGCATCACGAACGGCATGGATATGCCGTCCAGGCCCATGCGGTAGGTGATGCCGAAGCCGATCCAGTCGCTCTCCTCGACGAACTGGTATTCGTGCGTGGAGCTGTCGAACAGGAACCACACCACCAGCGACAGCGCGAAGGTGACGCCCGTGGTCCAGAGCGCGGCCCAGCGGTAGTTGCGTTTCACCGCCTCGTCGTCGCCGCGGATCAGCAGCAGGATGATCACCGCGCCCGCCAGCGGGGCGAAGGTCAGAATGCTGAGAAGGGGGAAATCCGTCATCAGTCTCAGACCCCGATGGCATAGAAGTAGAAGGTCACCAATACGGCGATGCCGATCAGCATGGCGAAGGCGTAGTGGTAGACGTAGCCCGTCTGCAGCATCGTGATCCGCCGGGTGGCCCTGAGGACGCTGGCGGAAATGCCGTCGGGTCCCAGCCCGTCGATGATCCGGCCGTCGCCACCCTTCCAGAGGATCCGGCCGAGCGCCTTGGCGGGCTTCACGAAGATCCAGTCATAGAGCTCGTCGAAGTACCACTTGTTCAGCAGGAACAGGTAGAGCGGCCGATGGGTGTTGGCGAAGTTGCCCGGCAGATCGGTCTTGCGCACGTACATGAACCACGCGATCAGGATGCCGACCAGCGAGGCCACCAGCGGCGAGAGCTTGACCCACAGCGGCACCTCGTGGGCCGCCTCCATGGCGCCGTGCTGGGGCAGGATCAGGATCGAGTCGCCCCAGAAGTCGTGCCAGTGATGCCCGGTGAGCGGACCGATGAACAGCAGGCCGGAGAACACCGCGCCGACCGCCAGGATGTAGAGCGGAATCATCATCACCGGCGGCGAGTCGTGTATGTGGGCCATGGTTTCCCGCGGCGCGCGCGGCTTGCCATGGAAGGTCATGAACAGCAGCCGCCAGGAGTAGAAGGCGGTCATGATCGCGGCCCCCACACCCATGATATAGGCGAACTGCCCGACCCCGCTGCCGGCGCCGAAGGCGCTCTCCACGATCAGGTCCTTGGAATAGAAACCGGCGAAGCCGAAGACATAGGGTATGCCGATGCCGGCGAGCGCCAGGCTGCCGATCCACATCAGGACGTAGGTCTTCTTGATGTGCCGGGCGAGGCCGCCCATCTTGCGCATGTCCTGTTCGTCCGCGACGGCGTGAATGACCGAGCCGGCGCCCAGGAACAGCAGCGCCTTGAAGAAGGCGTGGGTGAACAGGTGGAAGATCGCCACGGGATAGGCCGAGAGGCCGGCGGCGAAGAACATGTAGCCCAGCTGGGAGCAGGTCGAATAGGCAATCACCCGCTTGATGTCGTTCTGCACCAGACCGATGGTGGCGGCGAAGAACGCCGTCGATGCGCCGACCACCGTGACCACGGCCAGGGCGTCCGGCGAGTACTCGAACATGTGGCTGCAGCGGACCACCAGGAAGACGCCGGCGGTGACCATGGTCGCCGCGTGGATCAGCGCGGAAACCGGAGTCGGGCCCTCCATTGCGTCCGGCAGCCAGGTGTGCAGCGGCAGCTGCGCCGACTTGCCCATCGCGCCCATGAACAGCAGCAGGCAGATGGTCGTCAGGATGTCGACTTCGTAGCCTAGGAACTGGAAGGTCTGGCCCGCGACTTCCGGTGTGGCCGCGAAGACCCCGGCGAAGGTCACGTCCTCGAACACCAGGAAGATGCCGGCAATGCCCAGGGCGAAGCCGAAATCGCCGACGCGGTTGACGATGAAGGCCTTCATCGCCGCGGCGTTGGCCGAGGGCTTGTGGTACCAGAACCCGATCAGCAGGTAGGATGCGAGACCGACACCCTCCCAGCCGAAATAGAGCTGCACGAAGTTGTCGCTGGTCACCAGCATCAGCATCGCGAAGGTGAACAGCGACAGATAGCTGAAGAAGCGCGCCTTGTGCGGATCGTGGGCCATGTAGCCGATCGAGTACCAGTGCACCAGGCACGCGACCGTGTTGACCACGATCAGCATCACGGCCGTGAGCTGATCGACCTGCAGGGCCCAGTTCACCCGGAACTCCCCGGCGGTGATCCAGGTCAGAAGCTCGACGTGGGTCGGCGCGTGGCCGAAGGTCACGTCGAAGAAGACGATCCACGACAGCACCGCCGCCAGGGTCATCAGGCCGGAGGTGACCAGCATCGAACCCCGGTCGCCGATCATGCGGCCGAAGAAGCCGGCAAGGATGGCGCCCAGCAGCGGGGCGAAGACGATCAGCGAATAGATCATGGAGCGCCCCTCAGCCCTTCATCATGTTGATGTCTTCGACCGCGATGGAACCGCGGTTGCGGAAATAGACCACCAGGATGGCGAGGCCGATGGCCGCCTCCGCGGCGGCGACGGTCAGCACGAACATGGCGAAGATCTGGCCGACCATGTCCCCCAGATGCGCCGAAAAGGCCACCAGGTTGATGTTGACCGCCAGCAGCATCAGCTCGATCGACATCAGGATGATGATGACGTTCTTCCGGTTCAGGAAGATGCCGAAGATGCCCAGCGTGAACAGGATCGCCGCGACGGTGAGATAGTGGCCGAGACCGATTTCCATGACTGCTTCTCCCGTCCCCTCAGATGCCCTGCCCGGGGCGGATCTTCCTGACCTCGACCGAATCGGCGCGGCTGCGCGAAACCTGCGCGGAGATCTTCTGGCGCTTGACGCCGGGCCGGCTGCGCAGCGTCAGCACGATGGCGCCGATCATCGCCACCAGCAGGATCATGCCGGCCGCCTGGAAGAGATAGACATAGCGGGTGTAGACGAGGTCGCCGAGCGCGGCCGTGTTCTCGCGCACGCCGGGTGGCGGCGCGGGCGCGGCGACGGTTCCCGCCGTTTCCGGCGCGATGACCCAGGCGCCGACGACCATCAGGATCTCGATCAGCAGAACGACGCCGACCAGCAGCCCGACCGGCAGGTACTGCAGGAAGCCCTGGCGCATCTCGACGAAATTGATGTCGAGCATCATGACCACGAACATGAACAGCACGGCCACCGCGCCGACATAGACGATGACCAGGATCATCGCCAGGAATTCGGCGCCCATCAGCACGAACAGCCCGGCCGAGTTGAAGAAGGCCAGAATCAGGAACAGCACCGAATGGACCGGATTGCGCGCGGCGATGACCATGAAGCCGCAGGCCACGGTCACGATCGCGAACAGGTAGAATGCGATAGTCGGCAGTATCACCAGCCGGTCCCCTCTCCTTGCCTCAGCCTCGCCCGCAGGCCCTTACCGATAGGGCGCGTCCGCCGCCAGATTGGCCGCGATCTCGCGTTCCCAGCGGTCACCGTTCGCCAGCAGCTTCTCCTTGTCGTAGAAGAGCTCCTCGCGCGTTTCGGTGGCGAATTCGTAGTTCGGCCCCTCCACGATGGCGTCCACCGGGCAGGCCTCCTGACAGAAGCCGCAATAGATGCACTTCGTCATGTCGATGTCGTAACGGGTCGTGCGCCGGCTGCCGTCATCGCGCGGCTCGGCCTCGATCGTGATGGCCAGCGCCGGGCAGATCGCCTCGCAGAGCTTGCAGGCGATGCAGCGCTCCTCGCCGTTGGGATAGCGCCTGAGCGCGTGCTCGCCGCGGAAGCGCGGGCTGAGCGGCCCCTTCTCGTAGGGGTAGTTCAGCGTCACCTTCTTCGTGAACATGTATTTCAGCGTCAGCCAGAAGCCGTTGCGGAAATCCTGCAGCAGGATCGAACGTGCGGTGCGGTCGAGAGCGCCCATCGAGGGACCTCCTTCAGCTCGCCATGCCGGGCAGCCACCCGGCATAGACCAGAATGCCCGAATAGATCACCACGGCCGCGAGCGAGATGGGCAGGAACACCTTCCAGCCCAGCCGCATCAGCTGATCGTAGCGGTATCGGGGCAGGGTCGCGCGGACCCAGATGAAGACGAACAGCAGCATGCTGATCTTCAGCGCGAACCAGATGATGCCCGGAACGAAGGTCTCGCCGGGGATCGGCGAGTGCCAGCCGCCCAGGAACAGGATCACCGTCAGGCCGCTCATCAGGATCATGTTCATGTACTCGCCCAGGAAGAACAGGGCGAATGTCATGGAGGAGTATTCGGTCTGGTAGCCCGCGACCAGCTCGGCTTCGGCCTCCGGCAGATCGAAGGGATGACGGTTCGTCTCCGCCAGCGCCGAGATGAAGAAGATGATGAACATCGGGAACAGCGGGATGAAGTACCAGCCCAGAATGCCGCCGTTCTCCAGACCGAGCAGCGAGGCCACGCCGGCGTTCGACTGCGCCGCCACGATCTCGGAAAGATTCAGCGTGCCGGCGCAGAGCAGCACGGTGATGATGACGAACCCGATCGAGACCTCGTAGGAAACCATCTGCGCCGCCGAGCGCATGGCGCCGAGGAAGGCGTAGCGCGAATTGGACGCCCAGCCGGCCATGACGATGCCATAGACGCCAAGCGACGAGACCGCGAAAAGGTAGAGCACGCCGACATTGATGTCGGCCAGCACCCAGCCCTCGTCGAAGGGGATCACCGCCCAGCCGATCAGCGCCAGGATGAAGGTCAGCATCGGCGCGATGACGAAGATCGCCTTGTCCGAGCCGGTCGGCAGGATGGTTTCCTTGAAGAACAGCTTGGCGCCGTCGGCCAGTGGCTGCAGCAGGCCGAAGGGGCCAACCACGTTGGGGCCGCGGCGGATCTGCATCCAGCCCATCACCTTGCGCTCGGCCAGCGTCAGATAGGCCATCGCCAGCAGCATCGGCACGACGATCAGCAGGATCTTGCCCAGGATGATGATGAAGGGCAGGAGATATCCGCTCCAGAAGTCAGCCATCGGTGCCCGTCGCCTCCGCGCCGCCGCCGCCGACCGAGTAGAGCGCCGAGCACTTGGCCATGGTCTCGCTCGCCCGGGCGATGGGATTGGTCAGATAGTAATCGCCGACGACCGGCCTGAACGGCGCGTCGCCGGGCTCGCCGCCGCCGGCTTCGCCGAGGGCTCCGGGTCGCGGCACGTCCGCCATGTCGATGTCTTCGATGATTTCCTTCATGCGGGATCTGACACCCTCGAGGTCGTCATAGGGCAGCGTCCGGCCCAGCGCCCCCGACAGCGCCCGGAGAATCTTCCAGTCCTCGCGCGCATCGCCCGGCGGATGCACGGCGAAATCGGTCCGCTGAACGCGGCCCTCGGTGTTGATGTAGATCGCCGACTTCTCCGTATAGGCCGCACCGGGAAGGATCACGTCCGCGGCGTGCGCGCCGGCGTCGCCATGACTGCCCTGGTAGATGACGAAGGCCTTCTCCAGCTTCGGGAAGTCGACCTCGTCGGCGCCGAGCAGATAGACGACTTCCACCTCGCCCGCCGCCGCGCCGTCTAGGATCGCGGTGGTGTCGCGGCCGCCCTCGCCCGGCACCAGTCCGAGCTCCAGGCCGGCGACACGGGATGCCGCATTGTGCAGCATGTTGAAGCCGTTCCAGTCATCGGTGACAGCGCCGGCCATGTCGGCGACGCGCCGGGCGGCGGCGTGGATGGCCAACCCGTCTTCGCGCGCCACGGCGCCTGCGCCCAGGATGATCATCGGCCGCTCGGCGCCCTTCAGCGCCTCCGCGAAACCGAGCCCGCCGCCGGCCAGCTCCGTCAGGGTCTGCGGACCCGCGCCGAGATACTCGTACGGGTAGGTCAGATCGGCCTGCTCGCCGATGACGCCGATCTTCAGCGCGCCGGCCGACTGCATCCAGGCCTTGCGGATACGGGCGTTCAGCACCGAGGCTTCCTTGCGGGGGTTCGTGCCCACCAGCAGGATCGCATCCGCGTCCTCGATGCCGGCGATGGTCGAGTTGAACAGGTAGTCGCCGCGCGCGCCGCCGCCGACCCTGCCGCCATCCTGACGGCAGTCGACATTGCCGGAGCCCAGCGCGTTCATCAGATCCTTCAGCGCCATCATCTCCTCGGCGCCCGCCAGGTCGCCCGCGATCGCACCGATGCGGTCGCCCGAGACGCCGTCGAGACGCGCCGCGATCGCCTGGAAAGCCTCTTCCCAGCTCGCCGGCTTCAGCCGTCCGTCGCGGCGCACATAGGGCCGGTCCAGACGCTGGCGGCGCAGGCCGTCGCATGCGTAACGCGTCTTGTCGGAGATCCACTCCTCGTTGACGTCGTCATTGAGGCGCGGCAGCACGCGCATGACCTCGCGGCCGCGCGCATCGACCCGGATGTTGGAGCCCACCGCATCCATGACGTCGATGGTTTCGGTCTTGCGCAGCTCCCAGGGCCGCGCCTCGAAGGCGTAGGGCCGGCTGGTCAGCGCGCCGACCGGGCAGAGGTCGATGACATTGCCCGACAGCTCCGAATCGACCACCTGCTCCAGCGCGGTGATCTCCATGTCCTCGCCGCGGAAGATGGCGCCGATGTCGGGCGCGCCGGCGACTTCCTCGACGAAGCGGATGCAGCGCGTGCAGTGGATGCAACGGGTCATGATGGTCTTGATCAGCGGGCCCATGTACTTCTCGGAAACCGCGCGCTTGTTCTCTTCGAAGCGGCTGCCGCCCCGGCCATAGGCCATGGCTTGATCCTGCAGATCGCACTCGCCGCCCTGATCGCAGATCGGACAGTCGAGCGGATGGTTGATCAGCAGGAACTCCATCACGCCCTCGCGGGCCTTCTTCACGGTCTCCGTATTGGTGTGGATGACCATGTTGTCGCCCGCCGGCATGGCGCAGCTCGCAATCGGCTTCGGCGAACGCTCCATCTCGACCAGACACATGCGGCAATTGCCGGCGATCGAGAGCCGCTCATGATAGCAGAAGCGGGGGATCTCGGCGCCGGCGGCCTCGCAGGCCTGCAGCACCGTGGCGCCCTGGGGCACCTCCACTTCCATTCCGTCGACCGTCAGCTTCGGCATGACTTCGCGCCGTCCCTCGTCCGTACTTCCAGTCCAGCCGGCCTCAGGCCGCCTGTTTGCGATAATCCAGGATCCGCTGCTCCAGCACGGGCCGGAAATGCCGGATCAGGCCCTGGATCGGCCACGCCGCGGCATCGCCGAGGGCGCAGATCGTATGGCCTTCCACCTGCTTGGTGACGTCGTGCAGCTTGTCGATTTCCGCGATCGAGGCCTGCCCCTTCACCATCCGCGTCATCACCCGATACATCCACCCCGTCCCCTCGCGGCATGGCGTACACTGCCCGCAGCTCTCGTGCATGTAGAAATGCGAGAGATTGGCGATCGCCTCGACCACGTCGGTGGACTTGTCCATCACGATGACGGCCGCCGTGCCCAGGCCCGACTGCACCTCCTTCAGGCTGTCGAAGTCCATCAGGACCTCGTCGCAGATCGCCTTCGGGATCAGCGGTACCGACGAACCGCCGGGGATGACCGCCAGCAGGTTGTCCCAGCCGCCGCGGACGCCGCCGCAATGCTTCTCGATGAGCTCCTTCAGCGGGATGCCCATCTCCTCCTCGACATTGCAGGGCGTGTTCACATGGCCGGAAACGCAGAACAGCTTGGTGCCCGTGTTGTTCGGCCGGCCCAGCCCCGCGAACCAGGTGGCGCCGCGCTTCAGGATTTCCGGCGCGACGGCGATCGATTCGACATTGTTCACCGTCGACGGACAGCCATAGACGCCGACCGCCGCCGGGAAGGGCGGCTTCAGCCGGGGCTGGCCCTTCTTGCCCTCCAGGCTCTCGATCAGGGCCGTTTCCTCGCCGCAGATATAGGCGCCGGCGCCGCGGTGCAGGATGATGTCGAAGTCATAGCCCGAACCACAGGCGTTCCTGCCGATCAGGCCGGCGTCATAGGCTTCCTCGATCGCGGCCTGCAGCACGCGGGCTTCGGCGACGAACTCGCCGCGGATGTAGATGAAGGCGGCCGAGGCGCGCATCGAATAGCCGGCCACTAGGCAGCCTTCCAGCAGCCGGTGCGGGTCGTTGCGCATGATTTCCCGGTCCTTGCAGGTGCCGGGCTCCGATTCGTCGGCGTTGACCACCAGATAGGACGGCCGACCGTCGGATTCCTTGGGCATGAAGGACCATTTCAGGCCGGTCGGGAAGCCGGCGCCGCCGCGGCCGCGCAGACCCGATTCCTTGATCTGGTCGACGATGGCGTCCTGATCCATCGCCAGCAGATCCTTCGTGCCCTCCCAGACCCCGCGCCTGCGCGAAGCGTCCAGGTCCCAGGATTCGTCACCGTAGAGATTGGTGAAGATGCGGTCCTTGTCGTCCAGCATCAGGAAGCGCCCCCTGCCCGCTCCAGCAACGTCTTCCGGCCCTCCGCCGGCTCCGAGTACTTCCGGCCCGAGACCGGTCCCGGCGTCACGTCCTCCCCCGCGGCCAGCTTGTCCAGCAGCGCGCAGGTGCTGTCGTAATCCAGGTCCTCGAAATAGTCATCGTTGATCTGCATCATCGGCGCGTTGCAGCACGCGCCCAGGCACTCGACCTCGACCAGCGAGAACGTGCCGTCGGCCGAGACGCCGGCATGATCGAGACCCGTCCGGTCCCTGATCGCCCGGCGCAGGTCGTCGGCGCCGCGCAGCCAACACGGCGTCGTACGGCAGAGCTGCAGGTGGAATTTCCCCACCGGCGCCAGGTTGTACATGGTGTAGAAGGTCGCGACCTCGTAGGCGCGGATATAGGGCATGCCCAGCTTCTCCGCGACGGTGCGGATCGCCGCTTCGGGCAGCCAGCCGTGCTGGCGCTGCGCCAGGTCCAGCAAGGGCATCACCGCGCTCTGCTGGCGGCCCTCCGGATAGCGGGCGATGATCTTCTCCGCCTCGGCCCAGACCTCCGGCTCGAACTCGAAGCTTCCGGGCTGTTCGTCCTTGGGTGCGACGGGACGCGCGCTCATCGGTCGATCTCCCCGAAAACGATGTCCAGCGAGCCGATGATGGCCACGGTGTCGGCCAGCAGATAGCCCTTCGAGAGGAAGTCGGTCGCCTGCAGATGCCGGAAGCCCGGCGCGGAAATCTTGCACTTGTAGGGCTTGTTGGTGCCGTCCGAGACCAGATAGACGCCGAACTCGCCCTTCGGCGCCTCGACGGCCGCATAGGCCTCGCCCTCCGGTACGTGGAAGCCCTCCGTGTAGAGCTTGAAGTGATGGATGAGCGCTTCCATCGACGTCTTCATGTCGGCGCGCTTCGGCGGCGTCACCTTCTTGTCGACCGAGGCGTGTGGCCCGTCGGGCAGGTTCTCCAGCACCTGACGGACGATACGCAGCGACTGGCGCATCTCCTCGACCCGGCAGAGATAGCGGTCAAAGCAATCGCCCGTCTTGCCCACCGGAATGTCGAAATCGTAGGTCTCGTAGCCGTCATAGGGTTGCGCCTTGCGCAGGTCCCAGGGCACGCCGGAGCCGCGCAGCATCACGCCGGTGAAGCCCCAGTCCATGGCGTCCTCGGCGGAGATGATGCCGATGTCGGCATTGCGCTGGCGGAAGATGCGATTCTCCGTCAGCAGTTCTTCCATGTCCTCGACGAAATGGGTCTTGTCGCACCAGTCCAGGATCTTTTCCGGCATGTCGGCGGGAATGTCCTGATGGACGCCGCCGGGGCGGAAATAGGCCGCGTGCAGGCGTGCGCCCGAGGCCGCCTCGTAGAATTCCATCAGCTTCTCGCGCTCCTCGAAGCCCCAGAGCGTCGGCGTCGTCGCGCCCACGTCCATGGCCTGGGTCGTGCAGTTCAGCAGATGATTCAGCAGCCGCCCGATCTCGCAGAACAGGACCCTGAGCGCCTGGGCGCGCGGCGGCACCTCCAGACCCAGCAGCTTCTCCGTCGCCAGGACGAAGGCGTGCTCCTGATTCATCGGCGCGACATAGTCCAGCCGGTCGAAATAGGGCATCGCCTGCAGATAGGTCTTGTACTCGATCAGTTTCTCGGTGCCGCGGTGCAGCAGGCCGATATGCGGGTCCGCGCGCTCGACGATCTCGCCGTCGAGTTCCAGCACAAGGCGCAGCACACCATGGGCCGCGGGATGCTGGGGCCCGAAGTTCATCATGTAGCTCTTGATCTCGACTTCGGCCATCGTCAGGACGCTCCTTCGGCCTTCTCGTCGCCGGGCAGAATGTATTCAGCGCCCTCCCAGGGGCTCATGAAGTCGAACCGGCGGAACTCCTGGACCAGCTTCACCGGCTCGTAGACCACACGCTTCTGCTCGTCGTCATAGCGGACCTCGACATAGCCGGTCAGCGGAAAATCCTTGCGCAGCGGATGACCCTCGAAGCCGTAGTCGGAAAGGATCCGGCGCAGGTCGGGATGGCCCGAAAACATCACCCCGTACATGTCCCAGGTTTCGCGTTCGAACCAGTTGGCCGAACTGAAGACGCCGCAGATGCTGGGCACCGGCGTCTCCTCGCCGGCCTGGATCACCACCCGGACCCTGAAATTGTGGCGCATGGACAGCAGATGATAGACGACGTCGAAACGCGGGCTTCGCCCCGGCCAGTCCACGGCGGTGATGTCCACCAGCATCTTGAAAAGGCAGGAGGGGTCGTCGCGCAGGAACGTTATCACCCGCTCGATGTGATCGGCCCGCACCCGGATGCGGAGTTCCTCCAGGCGGATGACGCTCTCGACCAGCGAATCGCCCAGGCCGGCCTCGATCGTCTCCCGCAGTTCGTTGAGCGCTTCATCCATGTAAGAGCAGCCGCCTTTCGGTTCGTTCAGCGCGCGATGGTGCCGGTCCGGCGGATCTTACGCTGCAGTTGCAGGATGCCGTAGACCAGCGCCTCGGCCGTCGGCGGACAGCCCGGCACGTAGATGTCGACGGGCACGATGCGGTCGCAGCCGCGCACGACGGAGTAGGAATAGTGGTAATAGCCGCCGCCATTGGCGCAGGAGCCCATGGAGATCACGTAGCGCGGCTCGGCCATCTGGTCGTAGACCTTGCGCAGCGCCGGCGCCATCTTGTTGGTCAGCGTGCCCGCCACGATCATGACGTCGGACTGACGCGGACTGGCGCGCGGCACGACACCGAACCGGTCGAGGTCGTAGCGCGGCATGTAGGCGTGGATCATCTCGACGCCGCAGCAGGCGAGTCCGAAGGTCATCGGCCAGAGCGAGCCCGTCCGGGCCCAGTTCACCAGCTTGTCGACCTGGCTGACGACAAAGCCCTTTTCGCTGATCTCCTCGCCGACGTCGCGGTAGAACGCGTCCTGGTCGCCGGCGGCGAGCTGCGCGGAGCGTTCGGTGGCGGGAACCTTGTCGCTCATTCCCATTCCAGCGCTCCCTTCTTCCATTCGTAGACGAAACCGATGGTGAGGATGCCGAGGAAGATCATCATCGACCAGAACCCGAAAGTGCCGATCTCGGCCAGCGACACCGCCCAGGGGAACAGGAAGGCCACTTCCAGATCGAAGATGATGAAGAGGATGGCGACGAGATAGAAGCGCACGTCGAACTGCCGCCGCGCATCGCCGAACGGCTCGAATCCGCACTCATAGGGCGAAAGCTTCTCCGGGTCGGGACGCTGCCGGGCGACGATGAAGGAGGCGATCACCATGATGCTGGCCAGACCGACGGCGACGCCCAGAAAGATCAGGATCGGCAGATATTCCGCGAGCAATGTCTCAAGGCCGGCCATTGCGATCCCCTTTCGTCACAGCACCCTGACACCCGCGCCGGAGTATAGGGTCCGGCCACCTGTTCCGAAAGCGCCAAAGGACCGCAGGGGCGCGGGAAGAACCTGAGGTTTCTCAACGATTTCCCGGCGCCGGCTGTGGCCGGCATCTGGCGCGGAAAAATGGCGGGAGTGACGGGA
Organism: Rhizobiales bacterium NRL2; assembly: GCA_001664005.1. Lineage (NCBI taxonomy): Bacteria > Pseudomonadati > Pseudomonadota > Alphaproteobacteria > Hyphomicrobiales > Rhizobiales bacterium NRL2. Next base: position 2,260,857 of record CP016093.1, on the reverse strand, counting down.
CTCGAACCCGCGGCCTCTGGCGTGACAGGCCAGCGCTCTAACCAACTGAGCTACACCCCCGCTGGCGGATGAAGCGTCGCGGGGATACGCCGCGGACCGTTTCCTGTCAAGGCCGGAACCGCGCGCCGCCGGGCCCTGTGGAGGATTTTTTTCAGCCTTCCGCAGGGTCGGCGCGGCGGCGCGCGCGTGGCCGCCGATGCTGCTCCGGCATCAGCCGTTGTCCTGCAGCTTCGCCGTCCCGGATACCGCCCGGATGGAGAGCCTGCCGAAACCTCAGCTCTCGGCCGCCCCGGCCCCGCTTTCACGGAGCTGCGGCGGCGTGCGCAGAAAGAGCAGGATGAGAACCGCGAAGCACAACGGCATGATCGCGCTGACGCGCAGGATGCCGTCATAGGTGCCGAACATGTCGTAGGCGAGGCCGAAGGGCAGCGCTCCGGTCGAGGCGGCGACCAGCCCCAGGGTCTGGCCCATGCCCTGGATACTGCCGAGATGCTTGCGGCCGAAATAGCGCGGCCAGAGATAACCGAACAGCGATAGCATCATCGCATTGTTCAGCCCGAAGATCATGGCGTAGACGATCGCGGTCGGCAGGTCCCGAACGAAGCTCGCCGCGATCAGCGACAGGCACATCACCACAAGGGTCATGGCGAAGACCCGCTCGGTACGCATGGCGTCCAGCATGCGCCCCACCAGCGGCATGGCGAGCGCCATGGTGAGCGCCGAGATCGGGAAGGAGCGCGCCGCCAGGGCCGGATCGAGCCCGTGGTTGAGGAAGATCGAGACCTGGAAGACATGCAGCGCGGTGACCAGCATCGAGATCGAGAACAGCCCCGGCGCGATCAGCCAGAACGCGCGGGTGCGGAGCGCCTCGCGGGCCCTGAGCCCTTCATCGGCGCGGCCGACCGGTGATGGGCCGAAGCCGCTGCGCGCCTCCGCCTCGCCGCCGTCGGGTTTCAGGCCGACATCCTCGGGCTTGCTCTCGACCAGGAAAAAGACGAGCGGGACCATCGCGATCCAGGTGGCGACCCCGATCCAGATCCAGGCTTCGCGCCAGCCCACCCGGGAGACCAGCCATTCCGACAGCGGCGGATGGATCGCCATGGAGGCGGCGAAGCCCAGCATGATCAGGCTGATGGCAAAGCCGCGCTGGCGCTCGAACCACTGAGAGACGATGTTCGTGCAGCCAAGCATGGTCGAGCCTTGGCCGAGCAGGCGCAGCGCTGCGAAGCCCATCATCAGGGTGGCGACGCCCCCGACCATGCTGAACAGAGTGGCGGCGAGGCCCAGCAGCAGGATCACGAGGAGCAGCACGGGCCGGCCGCCGAAGCGGTCGATCTGGCGGCCGACCAGCGGCAGCAGGAAGCCGCCCGCCAGGGTGGCCGCACTGAAGGCCGCCGCCACCTCGGTCACACTGAGATCGAGATCGGCGGCGATCAGCGGAAAGAAGACGCTGAAGGTGTGCGACTGTCCGGCCCCGCTCACCAGCATGCCCACGACGCCGACGAAAACGATGATCCAGCCGTAGAAGAATCGCTTGTTGAGACCGTCGATGAGGCGGCCGCGGAAGGCGGAGGGCGCAGTCATGAGGTTCGATCGCTCCGAGAAACTGGACCGGGAAGGCGTGTCCGACGTGCCTGCATTGCGCCGAATCCCGGCCCTGGACCGCCGGACCACGTACGCGCATCAACGCAGACGGTAGACATTTGAACCGGCGGCTTCGCGTTTGCTACAGGACTTGTTGCATGACAGCCCTGAAAGGCGCCGGGGGGCCGGGGCGATCGCGGACCCGTCCCCTTGTCTGACCTGTTTGATTGGTGGGCGGTGACAGGTTCGAACTGCCGACCCTCTCGGTGTAAACGAGATGCTCTACCAGCTGAGCTAACCGCCCATGAACCGGACCGGCCATGTGCGCCGGCCGATCCGCCAGGGGCCGAAAACGAAGCCGCCGGCCGTTCCTTCGAACGGCCGGCGCCCTGATCTTCGACCGACGTAGCCCGTCCCTAGTTGACGGAGTCCTTGAGACCCTTGCCGGCCTTGAACTTGGGCTGCTTGGACGCAGGAATGGAAATCTCCTCGCCAGTCTGCGGATTGCGGCCCTTGGAGGCCGCGCGCTTCGTCACCGAAAAGGTGCCGAATCCGACCAGACGGACCTCGCCGCCACCCGCCAGTGCGGAGGTAATGGTGTCGAACACCGCGTCCACGGCGTTGCTCGCATCGCTCTTGGAAATGTCGGCCTTGTCCGAGACCGCAGCCACCAGCTCGTTCTTGTTCACGTGAATTCCCCTTTCTGATTGCCGGTTCGCAACCCTTCAAAACGCAGCAACCTTAGGGTCGGCCCTCGCCTCCGTCAAAAGAAAAGCCCCCGAAAATCGCGGTTTTCCACAGATTCGGGGGCTGTTTCCTAGTGCGTAACCACGTCGCCATGATCGCTGTCACGTCGCGACGCGGCGAGGCGTTCGGCCTCGTAGGCTTCCTCGTCCCATTCGACGGCGGTGAGCGGCTGGGTCAGGGCGCGCGGCAGAACATCGTCGACCGTCGCCACGGGCACGATCTCGATGTCGCGCTTGACGTTGTCCGGAATGTCCTGGAGGTCCTTCTCGTTGTCGCGCGGGATCAGCACCATCTTGATGCCGGCCCGGTGCGCGGCGAGCAGCTTCTCCTTCAGACCGCCGATCGGCAGCACCCGGCCGCGGAGCGTGACCTCGCCGGTCATGGCGATGTCGCGCCGCACGGGGATCTGCGTCAGCACGGAGACGATGGAGGTGACCATCGCGATACCGGCCGACGGGCCGTCCTTGGGCGTCGCGCCCTCGGGCACGTGGATATGGATGTCGCGCTTGTCGAAGGTCGGCGGAATGACGCCGATGCTCAGCGAGCGCGAGCGGACATAGGACTTCGCCGCCTGCACCGATTCCTGCATGACGTCGCCCAGCTTGCCGGTGATGGTCATGCGGCCCTTGCCGGGCAGCATCACCGCTTCGATCGACAGCAGTTCGCCGCCCACCTCGGTCCAGGCCAGGCCCGTGGTCACGCCGATCATGTCCTCGTCTTCCATCATGCCATAACGGAAGCGTTTCACGCCGGCGTACTTGTCGAGGTTGCGGACGGTGACCTTCACCTGCTTGATCTTGTCGGTGACGATCTCCTTGACCGCCTTGCGGGCCAGGTTGGCGATCTCGCGCTCCAGGTTCCGGACGCCGGCCTCCCGGGTGTAGTAGCGGATGAGATCGCGGATCGCGTTGTCCGAAATCTCCCACTCCCCCTTCTTGAGGCCGTGGTCCTTGACCTGCTTCGGCACCAGATGGCGCTTCGCGATCTCGACCTTCTCATGCTCGGTGTAGCCCGACAGCCGGATGATCTCCATGCGGTCCAGCAGGGGCTGCGGCATGCGCAGCGTGTTCGCCGTGCAGACGAACATCACGTCGGAGAGATCGTAGTCGACCTCCAGATAGTGGTCCTGGAAGGTGTGATTCTGCTCCGGGTCCAGCACCTCGAGCAGCGCCGATGACGGATCGCCGCGGAAATCGGCGCCCATCTTGTCGACCTCGTCGAGCAGGAAGAGCGGATTGGACTTCTTCGCCTTCTTCATCGACTGGATGATCTTGCCCGGCATGGAGCCGATATAGGTCCGGCGATGGCCACGGATCTCGGCTTCGTCGCGGACGCCGCCGAGGGAAAGGCGGACGAACTCGCGCCCCGTGGCCGAGGCGATGGACTTGCCCAGCGAGGTCTTGCCGACGCCGGGCGGGCCGACGAGGCACAGGATCGGACCCTTCAGCTTCTTCGCGCGCTGCTGCACGGCAAGATATTCGAGGATCCGCTCCTTGACCTTCTCCAGACCGTAATGGTCGTCGTTGAGCACGACTTCGGCGGCGTTGATGTCCTTCTTGACGCGGCTCTTCTCGCTCCACGGAATGGACAGCAGCCAGTCGAGGTAATTGCGCACGACCGTCGCCTCGGCCGACATCGGGCTCATGTTCTTAAGCTTCTTGAGCTCGGCCTCGGCCTTCTCCCGCGCCTCCTTGGAGAGCTTGGCCTTCTCGATGCGGTCCTCCAGCTCGGCCATCTCGTTGCGTTCCTCGTCGCCGTCGCCGAGTTCGCGCTGGATCGCCTTCATCTGCTCGTTGAGGTAGTACTCCCGCTGCGTCTTCTCCATCTGGCGCTTGACGCGGCCGCGGATCTTCTTCTCGACCTGGATCACGTCCAGCTCGCCGTTCATCCGGGCCAGCACCTGTTCCAGGCGCTCCTCGACGCTCAGGATCTCCAGCAGCTCCTGCTTGTCGGAGAGCTTGAGCTGCAGGTGCTGGGCGACGGTGTCGGCCAGCTTGCTGGCGTCGTCGATCTTCTCGACCGTGGCCAGCACCTCGTTCGGGACCTTCCGCGAGACCTTCACGTACTGCTCGAACTGCTCCTGGACCGAACGCATCAGCGCCTGGACGGACTGGCCGTCGGGTGCGGCCTCGTCCAGCACTTCGGCCTCGGCCTCGAAGAATTCGCTGTTGCCGGTGAAGTCGGAAATGCGCGCGCGGCGGCGGCCCTCGACCAGCACTTTCACGGTGTCGTCGGGCAGCTTCAGGAGCTGCAGCACCGTCGAGACCGCGCCGTAGCGGTAGATATCGTCGGCGCCCGGCTCATCGACGGACGCGTCCTTCTGCGCGACAAGCAGGATCTCCTTGTCGCCCTGCATCACCGCTTCCAGCGCGCGCACCGACTTCTCGCGCCCGACGAACAGGGGCACGATCATGTTCGGAAATACGACGATGTCGCGAAGCGGCAGGACCGGCAGGGTCTTCGTGGTCTTCGGATCAGACAAAGCAGCCTCCATCAAGCGCGGCCTCAGGACCTCCCATTGAGCATCCGGCCGCCAGCAATTGATCTATGCGGTCTGGAACAGCCTTCAAGCCGGAATACGCTTTTTGTTCCGGCCCGGCCCGGTTGTTCGCCGGTTGGTTCTTCAGGCGGAGCTGTCCATTTCGCCGGCGCGGTCGGCATAGAGCTTCAGCGGGCTCGCATTGCCGTCCACGACCTCGGCGTTGACGACGACCTGCTCCACGCCGTCCATGTTCGGCAGATCGAACATCGAATCCAGCAGGATGTTCTCCAGAATCGAGCGCAGACCCCGCGCGCCGGTCTTGCGTTCGATCGCCTTGCGCGCGATCGCCTTGAGAGCGTCGTCGGCGAAGGTCAGCCCCACGTCCTCCATCTCGAACAGCCGCTGGTACTGCTTGACCAGGGCGTTCTTCGGCTCGGTCAGGATCTGGACCAGGGCTTCCTCGTCCAGATCGCGCAGCGTCGCCAGCACGGGCAGACGGCCCACGAACTCCGGGATCAGACCGAACTTGAGCAGATCCTCCGGCTCCACGCCGGCCAGGATCTCGCCCGTCTTGCGGTCGTCGGACGAACGGACGTCGGCGCCGAAGCCGATCGAACTGCCCTGGCCGCGGGCGGAGATGATCTTGTCGAGGCCCGCGAAGGCGCCGCCGCAGATGAACAGGATGTTGGTGGTGTCCACCTGCAGGAACTCCTGCTGCGGATGCTTGCGCCCGCCCTGGGGCGGTACGGAGGCCACCGTGCCTTCCATGATCTTCAGCAGCGCCTGCTGCACGCCCTCCCCGGACACGTCGCGCGTGATAGAGGGGTTGTCGGACTTGCGGCTGATCTTGTCGACCTCGTCGATGTAGACGATGCCGCGCTGGGCGCGTTCGACATTGTAGTCGGCCGACTGCAACAGCTTCAGGATGATGTTCTCGACATCCTCGCCGACATAGCCGGCCTCCGTCAGCGTGGTGGCGTCGGCCATGGTGAAGGGCACGTCGAGGATGCGCGCCAGCGTCTGCGCCAGCAGCGTCTTGCCGCAGCCGGTCGGGCCGATCAGCAGGATGTTCGACTTGGCCAGCTCGACGTCGGAATTCTTGGCGCTGTGATTGAGCCGTTTGTAGTGGTTGTGGACGGCCACGGAGAGAATGCGCTTGGCCGTGCTCTGACCGATCACGTAGTCGTCGAGGACCGCGCAGATTTCAGCCGGCGCCGGGATGCCGTCGCGGGTCTTGACGAGGGAACCCTTGTTCTCCTCGCGGATGATGTCCATGCAGAGTTCGACGCATTCATCGCAGATGAACACGGTGGGCCCGGCGATGAGCTTGCGAACCTCATGCTGGCTCTTCCCGCAGAACGAGCAATACAGGGTGTTCTTCGAGTCGCCGCCGCTAAGTTTCGTCATATCCGCTCCGATCTCCTGATCACGCTACGCATTGTAAACAAGTGCCGTCCGCGCCGTACAGCCCATTGCGCCCGTGATACGGGTCGACGCAAACCTGTCGGTCCCCGGGTAACGGGACAATGCTATCCCGCCGCCATTCAAGGTTCGGTTAACGCGATCACTCGGAATCGGTCTTGCCACCCCCGGAACCCGTTCCGGACCCAGGCGCTGCGCGCTTCTCGACGACTTCGTCGATCAGGCCGAACTCCTTCGCCTTGTCCGGAGTCATGAAATTGTCGCGATCCATCGCCCGTTCAACCGTGTCGATGTCCTGACCGGTGTGATGAACGTAGATTTCGTTCAGCCGCTTGCGCAGGGCAAGGATCTCGCGGGCGTGAATCTCGATATCCGCCGCCTGACCCTGGAAACCGCCGGAGGGCTGATGAATCATGATGCGGGAGTTGGGCAGGCTGAACCGCATACCCTTCTCGCCGGCCGCCAGCAACAGCGATCCCATCGACGCCGCCTGGCCGATACACAGTGTCGCGACCTTGGGGCGGATGTACTGCATGGTGTCGTACATCGCCAGTCCCGAGGTGACGATGCCGCCGGGCGAGTTGATGTAGATCGAAATTTCCTTGGAGGGGTTCTCCGCTTCCAGGAAAAGCAGCTGCGCCGTGACCAGCGACGACATGCCGTCGTGCACCGGCCCGACCACGAAGATGATCCGCTCCTTCAGCAGGCGCGAGTAGATGTCGTAGGCGCGCTCGCCCCGGTTGGTCTGCTCCACGACCATCGGGACGAGAGTGTTCATGTAAACGTCGCGCGGGTCCTGCATGACGGCTCCTTAGACTGTCGGGAAGCGGCGGTACCGGATGGCGCTCCGGCCGCCGCGAATGGAATCACACCACAAATATGGCGCGCCCGCGGCGGTTCGAAAACCGTCAGGCGCTCGCTGCGGCGTTTTCCTCATCCGCGTCCGGATCCGCCGACAGCTCCTCGGGGCTCACCTTGCGCTCGCTGACCTTCGCCATCTCGACGATGAAGTCGATCACCTTGTCCTCGAAGACCGGCGCGCGCAGCCGCTGCATGGCGTCCGGGTTCTTCTGGTAGAACTCGACCACCATCCGTTCCTGACCGGGGAAGTTGCGCGCCTGCTTCATGATCTCCCGGTTCACCTCGTCGGGGGTGACCTCCAGCTTGTTCTCGCGGCCGATCTCGGCCAGCACGAGACCCAGGCGGACGCGCCGCTCCGCGATCTTGCGGTATTCGTCCTTCTTCTCGTCGTCCAGCCCCTCGTCGACCGGCGGATGGTCGTGTTCATGATCATGTTCGTGGTCATGGTCGTGATCATGTTCGTGATCATGTTCGTGATCGTGGTCGTGGTCGTGATCATGGTCGTCCTGCTGGCCATCCTCGGCCTTCGCCTGACGGACGATCTGATCATACTCGGTCTCGACCATACCCGGCGGAACCTCGAAGTCATGGCGTTCGGCCAGCTTGTCGAGAACCTCGCGCTTCAGGCGCATGCGGCCGATCTCGCCGTACTCCTCGGCGATGCGGCCGCGCATGGTCTCGCGCAGGGCGGCGAGATCGTCCAGGCCCAGCTGCTTGGCGAAATCGTCGTCGATCGTGGCAGCCCGGGCCGCACGGATCTCGCGCACGGTGACGTCGAAGTTCGCTTCCTTGCCGGCCAGGTCCTTGGCGCCGTATTCCTCGGGGAAGGTGATGGTGACGACCGTCTCGTCGCCCGCCTTCTTGCCGACAAGCTGCTCCTCGAAGCCCGGCACGAACTGACCCTGCCCCAGCACGATCTGGACCTCCTCGCCGGCGCCGCCCTCGAAGGGTTCGCCATCGACCTTGCCGACGAAGTCGATCACGATCGCGTCGCCTTCGGCAGCGGGGCGATCCTCCTCGATCTTCTCGTAGGTCGTCTGATCCTGCGCCAGGCGCTCCAGCGCGCTGTCGACGGTCTCGTCGGGCACCTCGGCGGTCAGGCGTTCCACCTCCAGCGAGGACAGGTCGGCAATCTCGAAATCGGGAAGGATCTCGAGCGACATCTTGTAGGCCAGATCCTGGCCCTCGTCGAAGCTCTCGATCTCGATCGATGGCTGCACGGCCGGACGCACGTCATTGTCTTCCAGCGCCTTCTGGCTGGATTCGTTCAGCGTCTCCTCGAGGACCTCGCCGAGGATGGACTTGCCGTACATCTGGCGCAGCAGCTTCGGCGGCACCTTGCCGGGCCGGAAGCCCTTCATCTGGACCTGGCCGCTGAGCTCCTTCAGCTTCGCCGACATCTTCGCCTCGACGTCCTCGGCGGGCACCACAATCTTGTATTCGCGTTTCAGACCTTCCGCCGAAAGCTGTTCGATCTGCATCGACGCCTCTTTCCTTTTCCACCGGGCCCCGCCGGACAGGGGACCTTCATACTGTCATTGCGGCCGCGCCCGCGGCCCGCTGTTCCGTCCGCGCGGCCCGGTCGTGTACCGTTCCGCCCCAGCCACGGCTGAACCTGGTGCGGGCGGAGGGACTCGAACCCCCACGACTTGCGTCACCAGGACCTAAACCTGGCGCGTCTACCAATTCCGCCACGCCCGCCGGAAGCGGCCATGGCCGGGTCGCGCAGATGCGCGCCGGGCCGCCCCTACGCCGCGGCGGAGCCATACGCGCCCGGCCCCACGGCGTCAAGCGCGGGCAGGTCCCGGCGGCGCGGAAACCGGCGCTGTCTCAGAGGAACTGGTCGACCTGGCGAAACTGGTCGAGAAAACAGGAGAGCGCGAGGACGCGAAGACCGCCAATCGCCTTGCGCTGACCCTGCACGTGGGTCACACGGTAGCGGACATGGGGAATACCCTGACCGTCGGTCATCACCTCGACGACCTCCGCGCGTTCCATGGCGCGGCCGGCAAGCCGCCGTTCATGAAGCGAACCTGTTTCAGGGCGTGGCGCAGCACGTTTCCGAGCAAAGAACATGGTCAAAAGATCGCAATCCGAAAGTTGGCTCTTGATTGTGATGCCCGAGCCACAGTGTTCAAAGATTCCTGTGGTTGTAAAGACTTCCTGAACGAAATAGTTGAACAAAGGGTTAAAGGCCCTTGCAAAGACGCGAAATCTGCGGCGAGGCGACCACCTTGCCCTCACCGCGGAAGGCCTCGTGGTTCTTTTCGATCTCGTCCAGCTTGTAGAGATAATTGACCATCATGCCGGCCGACTGGCGCAGGCCGGATTCGGATCGGTCGCCCATCCAGTTGATCCGCTCCACCCTTGCGCCGTTGTTGAGGTGAAAGCGGGCCACGGGGTCCAGTGGCCGCCCCCGGGAATCCTTCTCCCGCGCCAGGTAGCGCGCGCCGAGCCGGATCAGCGGCTCGCGGACGGCTTCGACCAGATCGCCGTCATCGACCCAGCCCGGATCGTCGAGGATGGCCTTCAGGCCCTGGTGGCCGCTTTCCTTGCGGGCGGTGGCGCGGATCAGACGGTCCTCGGCCTCCGCCAGCAGCGGCTCCTCGCCTTCCAGCGCCCCCTCGAGCCAGCGTCGGAAACCGGGAATCGGCGACAGGGTCGCGAACGATTTCAGGTTCGGAAAGCGCTGGCTCAGCCGGTCGACCACGCGCTTGATCAGGAAATCGCCGAAGCCGACGCCCGCCAGGCCCGCCTGGCAGTTGGAGATGGAATAGAAGATCGCCGTGTCGGCGGCGTGGGGATCGACCTCCGGCGCGGCCTCGTCGAGCAACGCGTGGACATTGTCGGTCATGCCGTTGACCAGCGCGACCTCCACGAAGATCAGCGGCTCGCCGGGCATGTTCGGATGCATGAAGGAGAAGCAGCGCCGATCGGAGTCGAGGCGGTTCTTCAGATCCTTCCAGGACCGGATCTCGTGGACCGCCTCGTAGTCGATCAGCTTCTCCAGCAGCGAAGCCGGCGAATTGAAGGTGATCTGCGCCATTTCCAGGAAGCCCACGTCGAACCAGCCGCGCAGGAGTTCCTGCAGATCGCCGTCCAGGTCCCTGAGGTCTGGCTGCTCGCGCGCCGCACGGAGCAGGTCGGCGCGCATGTCGACCAGGAACTTCACGCCCCGGTCGAGGCTGTTGAACTGTGTCAGCAGATGCACGCGCGGCGGCACCAGGCTTCTGCGCAGGCGGCGGCGGGCCGTCCGGCGCTCCGCCTCCCCTTCCGCCGCGCGGAGCGCGGCCGAGGCCTTGTCCACCTCGTCGGGGTCGATGTCGTACTCGCGCGCCAGCAGCGCGAAGAAGCGCGCGCGTCCCTTCGCATTGAGGCCGAGATAGGCCCGGCCGAGCTCCGCGGCCCTGAGCCGGGCCGAGACGGCGCCGCCCCGATCGGCCAGACAGGCGTCGATCTGACGGCGGATCAGCGGCAGATCGCTGTCGCGCAATTCCCGGTCGACGGAAACCGGACGGACGTTGATGTCATCGTCGCCGCGCCAGTTGCGCACGCGGTCCAGCGCCCGCACCCAGAAGTTACGCTGCTGTCTCGCCACGGTCCGGGCTCCCTCGAGTTCAGGTTTCGAGAAGGGCTTTCAGCACGACGGGCAGAGCGGGCGCAAGGTCTTCGGCAATCAGCCCCGGCCCGACAATTCGTCCCACCTCGCCGTGCATCCACACCGCCGCGCAGGCCGCCTCGAAGGCGGGCATGCCCTGGGCGAGAAGACCCAGGACGATACCGGCAAGCACATCGCCGGCGCCCGCGGTGGCGAGCGTGGGCGGCGCATTGTCGTTGATCGCGGCGCGCCCGTCGGGGGCCGCGATCACGGTATCCGGTCCCTTGTGCACCACGACCGCGCCGCTGCGGCGTGCGGCATCGCGGGTGACGGTCAGCTTGTCGGCGCCGCTCTCGAACAGACGGCCGAACTCGCCCGAATGGGGCGTCAGCACACAGGGACCGGCGATGGCCGCGAACAACGCGGCAGGATCGTCCTTGAAGACCGTGATGGCGTCGGCGTCGAGCACGGTGCGCTTGCCCGCGTCGAGCGCCGCCAGCACGAAGTCGCGGGTGCGCTGGTCGACGCCATGGCCCGGCCCGACCAGAACGGCGTTCTTGCGATCGTCGGCAAGCAGCTCCCGCCAGGCGTCGGCGTCCGCGACCGAGGTCAGCATCACTGCCGTAAGGTGCGCGGCGTAGACGATCGCCGCCGATGGCGGCACGGCGCAGGTGACCAGACCCGCCCCGGCCCTCAGCGCGCCTTCCGCCGCCATGCGCGCGGCGCCCGAAGCGGTCACGCCGCCCCCGGAAACGAGGGCGTGGCCGCGCGCGTACTTGTGGCCCTCGGGCGTCAGCCGGGGCAGCGCCTGCCGCCAGAGCGGCGGCGCGTTGCGAAAGCATTCGGGGGCGATCTCGTCCAGGGCGGAAAGTGGCGTACCGATGTCGATGACCTCGACATGGCCGCACAGGAACCGCCCCGGCGCCAGCAGGTGACCCGGCTTCAGGGTGAAGAACGTCGTCGTCAGGTCGGCGCGGAAGACCGGACCGTCATGGCCGCCATCGTCGCCGCGCACCCCGCTCGGCACGTCTACCGCCACCACGGCCCGCCCCCGGCTGGCCTCGGCCAGTTCGGCGGGGACACCTTCCAGGGGCCGCGACAGACCGGCGCCGAACAGCGCGTCGACGACCAGCGTCGCCTCGCCCAGGCAGCCGCCGGTGAGCGCCTCGATTTCGCCTTCCCAGCGTCCGGCCATGGTTGCGGCATCACCCCGCAGCCGAGCGGGATCGCCCATCAGCGCCAGCCGCACGGGCCAGCCGGCAGCGCGCAGATGCCGGGCGATGACGAAACCGTCGCCGCCATTGTTGCCCGGCCCGCAGAGCACCATCACCGGCTGTGGGGCGTAGCGCGCCAGGATGGCGTCCGCCGCGCCGCCGCCGGCGTTCTCCATCAGCGTCTCGCCATCCACGCCGTGGCTTACGGCGTACTCGTCGGCGGCATACATCTGCCGGACCGTGAGAGCGATATCGGCAGGCGGCGGCCAGGCCATGGTCAGAGTTCCGGACGGCGCGACGCGGCAACCGGATTCGCGGCCTCGTAGGCGGCGGCGATGCGGAGCACCGTCGGGTCGTCGAACATGCGGCCGACGATCTGCAGCCCCACGGGCAGCCCGCCATCGGTGAAGCCGCACGGCACCGAGCAGGCCGGCTGCTGCGTCAGGTTGAAGGGATAGCTGAACGGCGTCCACGCGACCCAGCCATTGCCGCCCTCGTCCCAGCCTTCCGGCACCAGCCGGTCGACGCCGAAAGCCGGCACGGAAAGGGATGGCGTGATCAGCGCGTCGTACCCGGCCATGAACAGCTTCATGTTGGAGCCAACCAGGGCGCGGAGCCGCATTGCGTCCATGTACTCGCCGAGGGAGATGCCCGATGCGATACCGATGATGCCGGCCAGTCCCGGGTCGAGTTCCGCCTTCTTCTCCTCCGGCAGGTTGCGGAGCACGCCATAGGCGCCGGACTGCCAGAGCGTGTTGAAGATCTCCACCGTGTCGCCGATGCCCGGATCAGTCTCGACGATCTCGGCGCCGAGGTCGGCCAGGGTCTCCGCGGCGGCGCGCACCGCGGCCGCAACTTCCGCATCGACCCGCGCATGTCCCAGGTCAGGGCTGTAGGCGATGCGCAGTCCTTCGACGCCGCCGGAGAGCACACGGGCGGGGATCGGCTCCGTGGGCACGGAATACCAGTCCTTCGTGTCCTCCCCCATCATCATGTTGAGCATCAGCAGCGAGTCCGCCACCGTGCGCGTCAGCGGCCCCGAATGGGCCAGCGTCCCCATGGGGCTCGCCGGATAGTAGGGCACGCGCCCGAAACTCGGCTTGTGGCCGAAGACGCCGGTGAAGGCCGCCGGTATGCGGACGGAGCCGCCGCCGTCGGTGCCGAGGTGCAGCGCCCCCATGCCCGCAGCGCAGGCCGCCGAGGCGCCGCCCGAGGAGCCGCCGGGCGTGGTCGCCGTGTTCCAGGGATTGCGGGTGGTGCCCGTGAGCGGGCTGTCGGTGACGCCCTTCCAGCCATATTCCGGCGTGTTGGTCTTGCCCAGCAGCACCGCGCCGGCCGCCCTCAGCCGGGCCGGGGTCGGCGCGTCCTCCGCCGCGGGCGTTGTATCGGACGTCTTCGAGCCACGCAGGGTCGACAGGCCGCGCATGTCGAACAGGTCCTTGATCGTCGCCGGCACGCCATCGACCGGCGACAGCGGCGCGCCTTCGCGCCAGCGCCGCTCCGATGCGCGTGCGCCCGCCATGGCGCCGTCGCGGTCAAGCACGCGGAAGGCGTTCAGCGTCCCGTCGACCGCGTCGATGCGCCGGAACACGGCTTCCGTCACCTCGACCGGCGAAAAATCACCGCGCTCGTAGCCGCGCACGAGATCGCCCGCGCTCAAGTAGATCAGATCCTGATCGCCCATCCGTCCCTCCGCTGATGCCGGCGGCATTGTTCATACCCCGCATGGCCCCTGCAATGCTTCAAAGGAGATACCGCCGCAGTACGACGGTGCGACTGCGCCCCTGCCCCAAGCGCTCCTGGCGCCGATGGCGATCGGGCGCCTGCCCCTCCCCGATTGCGGCGCGGCGCAAGCCGCACGATGATGCTGCCCGAGCGGACAAGCAGCGGGGGCATCATGATCGAGTGCGAGATCGCCGTGATCGGCGCCGGGATCGCGGGCATGTCAGCGGCCTGTTTCCTTGCCGAGGCCAGGGGCGACGGGGCGCGGATCGCCGTACTGGAACAGGAGACGCAGCCCGGCTATCACACCACCGGGCGCTCGGCGGCGATGTACACCGAGGTCTACGGCAACGCCACCATCCGCGCGATGGTGAAGGCCAGCCGGCGCTTCATGGAGGCGCCCGAGGCGCGTTATGCGGAGAACTCGCTGCTCAGCCCGCGCGGCGCGCTGATGGTCGCCCGGGCGGATCAGACCGCCCGCATCGACGACTTCCTGGCCGAGATGAACCGCCCCGACATTCTGAAGACGGTCGGCCGGGAAATCTGCCTGGAACTGTCGCCGGCCCTCGATCCGGACTATGTCGCCGGCGGCGTGCACGAACGCGCCGCCATGGACATCGATGTCCATGGCCTGCATCAGGGTTATATCCGCGTCTTCCGCGGCCTGGGCGGCCGCATCGTCACTGACGCCGGCGTCACCGGCATCGCGCGGACGGGACCGGGCTTCGAGATCGAAACCCGGGGCGGCGAGCCCGTGCGGGCCGAGATCGTTATCAACGCCGCGGGCGCCTGGGGCGACATGATCGCCACCATGGCCGGCGCGGTCCCTGTCGGCCTGGTGCCGAAGCGCCGCACGGCCATCACCTTCGACCTGCCGCCGGGCACGACCAATGGCGACTGGCCGCTGACCTTCGATATCGACGAGGAATGGTATTTCAAGCCCGACGCCGGCCGGGTGCTGGCCTCCCCGGCGGACGAGACGCCCGCCGCACCCAACGACGCCCAGCCGGAGGAACTGGACATCGCCATCTGCATCGACCGCATCGAACGGGCGACGACGATGGAGGTCGGGCGCCCAGCCAGCCGCTGGGCGGGGCTGCGCTCCTTCGTGCACGACCACAGCCCGGTCAACGGCTTCGACGACCGCGTCGACGGCTTCTACTGGCTGGTCGGACAGGGCGGCTACGGCATCAAGACCTCGCCGGCCATGGGCCGCATCGCGGCAGCGCTGATCGGCGGCGGCGACGTGCCGGCGGACATCGTCGACTGCGGGCTGGACTATGCCAATCTGGGCGTGGACAGGCTGCGATAGAACAACCAACCGAACGAAGGGGAGGATCGAGGGGATGAGCGGACGCTGGAAGAACCGGCCGGAAGGCTCCGAATGGGGCCAGCACGGCGCCGACGACGAACTGGGCCGCGTCAACCTGATCACGCCGGAGAAGGTGAAACAGGGGATCGCCGAGGTGAAGGAGGGACTGACCTTCTGCCTCAGCCTGCCGCTCGACTTTCCCGGCGGCAACATCCTGAACGTGCGCCGCCATCCGCCGCGCCGCCGGCCGACCTTCCTTGAGGACAAGCCCTACATCAACTTCCCGCTGTATCGCCTCGACGCGCAGAACACCGACGTCGTCAGCGACGACGAGGTCACCATCTGCCTGCAGTATTCGACGCAGTGGGATGCGCTCTCCCATGTCGGGGCGTTCTTCGATGCCGACGGCGACGGAACCGAGGAGAAGGTCTACTTCAACGGCTTCCGCGCCGGCGAGGACGTGGTCGGCCCCGAATCCTATGACGGCGAGGCGAGCGACGCCGAAGGCTTCGGCGCCAACCGCCTCGGCATACAGAACTTCGCCCGCCACGGCATGCAGGGCCGCGCGGTGATGATCGACCTTGAGGCCCATGTCGGCCGCGAACGCGTCTATGTCGGCTATGACCGGCTGATGGAGATCATGGAGGCGGACGGCGTGACCGTGGAGCGCGGCGACATGGTCGTCTTCCGCACCGGCTTCGCCGAGGAGATCCTGTCGATGAATCGCACGCCGTCGAAGGAGCGGCTGGAGAATTCCTGCGCCGTGCTCGACGGCCGCGACGAGAAGCTGCTGCAATGGGTCAGCGAGAGCGGCGCGGCGGCCCTGATCGCCGACAACTACGCCGTCGAGGGCATCCCGGCCCAGCCCAAGGACGGGCGCCGGCCGATGCTGCCGCTGCACCATCACTGCCTGTTCAAGCTCGGCCTGCCCTTGGCGGAACTGTGGTTCCTGTCGGAACTGGCGGACTGGCTGCGCGCCAACGGCCGCAGCCGCTTCCTGCTGACGGCGCCGCCGCTGCGTCTGCCCGGCGCGGTCGGCAGTCCCGCCACGCCGGTCGCGACCGTCTGAGATCCCGGATGACGCCCGACTGAAACACGACCGTCATCCAAGAGTCATCGCTCGGCAACAGGCGGCCGTTAACCCCTCCCCTTGTCTTCAAACCCAGCAAGGGGGCTCTTCCGATGATGAAACGCATTGGCGCCATCGCCGCAGCGGCGATGGTCTTCGCCGGCACCGCACAGGCGGCGTCCGAGATAGAATGGTGGCACGCCATGGGCGGCAAGCTCGGCGAGAAGGTCGAGGAGATCGCGCAGAAGTTCAACGCCTCGCAGGACCAGTTCTCGGTCAAGCCCGTCTACAAGGGCAACTACACCGAGACCATGACCGCCGCCATCGCCGCGTTCCGCGCCGGCGAGCAGCCGCACGTCGTGCAGGTCTTCGAGGTCGGCACCGCCTCCATGATGGCCGCCAAGGGCGCTGTCTATCCGGTTCACGAACTGATGGCGGACGCCGGCGAGGCGTTCGACCAGTCCGCCTATCTGCCCGCCGTGATCTCCTACTACACCACGCCGGACGGCAAGCTGCTGTCGCTGCCGTTCAACAGCTCCACTCCGGTGCTCTGGTACAACAAGGATCTGCTCGACAAGGCCGGCGTCGCCGAGGTTCCGTCGACCTGGGGCGGGATCTACCACGCGGCCGGGAAGCTGCAGGACGCGGGCCACAAGTGCGCGATCTCCTTCGGCTGGCAGAGCTGGGTGATGATCGAGAACATGTCCGCCTGGCACGACTTGCCGATCGGCACAAAGGCCAACGGCTTCGAAGGCACGGACACCGAATTCACCTTCAACAACGGCACCATCACCGGCCTGCTGCAGCGGCTGCGCGATTCCATGGCCGACGGCACCTTCAAGTACGGCGGCCGCCGCGGCGAGAGCCTGCCGCTGTTCACCACCGGTGAGTGCGCCATGTGGATGAATTCCTCGGCCTACTACGCTTCGATCAAGGACCAGGCCGAGTTCGCCTTCGGCCAGGCCATGCTGCCCTACTCGGCCACGGTCGTGGACAAGCCGCAGAATTCGGTCATCGGCGGCGCGACCCTGTGGGTGCTACGCGGCCATGAATCGAAGGAATACAAGGGCATCGCGAAGTTCTTCAAGTTCATGTCCTCGGCCGAGATCCAGGCCGACTGGCATCAGTCCACAGGCTACGTGCCGATCACCACGGCGGCGTACGAACTCTCCAAGGAACAGGGCTACTACACGGAGAACCCGGGCACGGACACGGCGATCAAGCAGCTCAGCCTGAACGAGCCGACCGAGAACTCGAAGGGCCTGCGTTTCGGCAACTTCGTCCAGATCCGCGACGTCATCAACGAGGAGATGGAAGCGATCTGGGCCGGTCAGAAGGATGCGAAGACCGCCCTCGACGACGCCAAGCGCCGCGGCGACGAACTGCTGCGGAAGTTCGAACGCACCAACTGAAGCACGTACGGGTTCCGGCGGCGCCCCTGGCGCCGCCGGCCTGCCGGCTGCTTGCTGCACCACTCCCGATCGACCTCAAGACGATTGATCCCCGACGGACGAACTGCATTTGAAACGCGCGATCTTCAAGCACCGCTGGCTGCCCTACGCCCTGCTCGCGCCGCAGCTCGCCATCACCTTCGTGTTCTTCATCTGGCCGGCCAGCCAGGCGCTGTGGCAGAGCGTGCTGCGCGAAGACGCCTGGGGCCTGCGCTCGGAGTTCATCGGACTCGAGAACTTCGCCGAGCTTTTCGCCAACCCGCTCTATCTTCATTCCTTCCAGATCACGGTGATCTTCTCGGCGCTCGTCACCCTGCTGTCGATGTCGATCTCGCTCCTGCTGGCGGTCAACGCCGACCGGGTGATCCGCGGCGCGTCGGCCTACAAGACCTTGCTGATCTGGCCCTATGCCGTGGCGCCGGCGGTCGCCGGGGTGCTCTGGTTCTTCATGTTCAACCCCACCATCGGCATCCTAGCCTGGCTGCTGAAGGGCGTCGGCGTCGACTGGAACCACTACCAGGACGGGACCGACGCCATGGCGCTGATCGTCATTGCCGCCGTCTGGAAGCAGATAAGCTACAATTTCCTGTTCTTTCTGGCGGGGCTGCAGGCGATTCCGAAAAGCCTGATAGAGGCGGCGGCCATCGATGGCGCGGGTCCGGTCCGTCGCTTCTGGACGATCATCTTCCCGCTGCTCTCGCCCACCACCTTCTTCCTGCTGGTGGTCAACATCGTCTACGCCTTCTTCGATACCTTCGGCATCGTCCACGCGACCACAGACGGCGGCCCAGCGGGCGCGACCTCCATCCTGGTCTACAAGGTCTACAATGACGGCTTCGTCGGCCTCGATCTGGGCGGTTCGGCGGCGCAGTCCGTGGTGCTGATGGTCGTCGTCATCGCGCTGACGGTGGTCCAGTTCCGCTACATCGAACGGCGGGTTCAGTACTGACATGGTCGAAAACCGCCCCGTCCTGCGCTTCGTCACGCACCTGATCCTGATCGCGGGCGCAGTGGTGACCCTGCTGCCGATCTGGATCACCTTCGTCGCCTCCACCCATCCGCCTTCGGAGCTGCAGACCTCGCCCATTCCCATGTGGCCGGGCGACCGCTTCTTCGAGAACTACGCCGCGGTTCTCGGCAGCGGCATTGCCGACGCCGGCGGCGTCCCGGTCTGGCTGATGATGCTGAACAGCCTGGCGATGGCGCTGCTGATCACGGTGGGCAAGATCGCCATCTCGCTGACCGCCGCCTTCGCCATCGTCTATTTCCGCTTTCCCTTCAGGATGGCGTGTTTCTGGAGCATCTTCGTGACGCTGATGCTGCCGGTCGAGGTGCGTATCCTGCCGACATTCAAGGTCGTCGCCGATCTGGGGATGCTGAATTCCTATGCCGGCCTGTCGGTGCCACTGATCGCGTCGGCGACCGCGACCTTCCTGTTCCGGCAGTTCTTCATGACGGTGCCGGACGAACTGGCCGAGGCCGCGCGCATCGACGGGGCCATCCCGATGCGGTTCTTCCGGGACATCCTGCTGCCGCTGTCGCGAACCAACATCGCGGCGCTGTTCGTCATCCTCTTCATCTACGGCTGGAACCAGTATCTCTGGCCCCTGCTCATCACCACCGACGAGGACTTCTACACCATCGTCATGGGCATTCAGCGGATGGTGAACGCGGCCGAGCAGCTTCCCGTCTGGCACTACGTCATGGCCACGGCGATGCTGGCCATGATCCCCCCGGTGGCCGTCGTCATCTTCATGCAGCGCCAGTTCGTCAAGGGACTGGTGGAAACGGAGAAATAGCACGCCCATGGGTTCCATCAGCTTCCGCGACGTACGCAAATCCTACGGCGATCTCCAGGTCGTCCACGGCATCGATCTGGAGGTCGCCGAGGGGGAGTTCATCGTCATTCTGGGGCCGTCGGGCTGCGGCAAGTCCACGCTGCTGCGCATGGTGGCCGGACTTGAGGAAATCTCGGGCGGCGAGATCGACATCGACGGGCGGGTGGTCAACGGCCTGGAGCCAGCCCAGCGCGACATCGCCATGGTGTTCCAGAACTACGCCCTCTACCCGCACATGTCGGTCTACCGGAACATGGCCTATGGCCTGACCATCAAGGGCATGCCGAAGGCGGAGGTCGAGACGCGGGTCCACAAGGCGGCGGAGATCCTGGAACTGATGCCCTTCCTGGCGCGCAAGCCCCGGGAGCTTTCCGGCGGACAGCGCCAGCGCGTCGCCATGGGCCGCGCCATCGTGCGCGAACCGAGCGTCTTTCTGTTCGACGAGCCGCTGTCGAATCTGGACGCCAAGCTGCGCGCGCAGATGCGGCTGGAGATCCACAAGCTGCAGGCGGAACTCGGCAAGACAACGCTCTACGTCACACACGACCAGGTCGAGGCGATGACGCTGGGCCACCGCATCGTGGTGATGAACGCCGGCCGCGCGGAGCAGATCGGCACCCCGGCCGACGTCTACGAGCGCCCGGCCACGACCTTCGTCGCGGGCTTCATCGGCACACCGCCCATGAGTCTGCTGGAAGGCCGCGCCAGCGAGGACGGTTGCACCGTCGAGTTGTCGGGCGGCATCCGGGTGCCGACGCCGCTCCGGCTCGCGGCGGGCCGGCCAGTGATCGCCGGCATCCGGCCCGAGAACGTGGAACTGGACCCCGAGGGTCCGATCGAGCTGAAGACGGATCTGGTGGAGGTGCTGGGCGCGGACCAGATCGCGCATCTCCGCGCCGATGGCGTCGACCTCCCTGCCCGGCTGCCCCGCCACCAGCCGGTGCGCGCCGGCGAAATGGTCAGGATTTCGATCCAGCCCGGCGATGTCCGCCTGTTCGATCCTGAAACCGGCCATGCAATCTGAACGCCGTTGGCCGCCACGTCCCGGCTTCCCATGGCGCGCGCGCTCGCGTAGAAGCCGCGCCCATGAATACGCATGTCCCGAAGATCGGCATCGTCAGCCTGGGCTGTCCCAAGGCGCTGGTGGATTCCGAACGGATCATCACCTCGCTCCGCGCCGAGGGCTATGAACTCTCACCGGAATATGCCGGCGCCGACGCGGTGATCGTGAACACCTGCGGTTTCCTCGATTCGGCCAAGGCGGAGAGCCTGGACGCCATCGGCGAGGCCATGCGGGAGAACGGCCGCGTCATCGTCACCGGCTGCATGGGCGTCGACGAGGCGGCAATCCGGGCGAATCATCCGGGCGTCCTGGCCGTCACCGGGCCCCACCAGTACGAGCAGGTCGTCGAGGCGGTGCACGCCCATGCCCCGCCGCCGCCGGAGCCCTTCACGCAGCTGGTGCCGGAAGCCGGGCTGAAACTGACGCCTCGGCACTACGCCTATCTGAAGATCTCGGAAGGCTGCAATCATTCCTGCAGCTTCTGCATCATCCCGTCCATGCGCGGCAAACTGGCCAGCCGGCCCGCGGCCAAGGTGCTCTACGAGGCCGAGCGGCTGGTCCAGGCGGGGGTGCAGGAGCTTCTGGTCATCTCCCAGGACACCTCGGCCTATGGCGTCGACATCAGGCATCAGGCCACGCCCTGGCACGGCGAGCCGGTGAAGGCGCACATTTACGACCTGGCCGAGGCGCTGGGCCGGCTCGGCGTCTGGGTCCGGCTGCACTACGTCTACCCCTACCCGCACGTGGACCGGCTGATCCCGCTGATGGCGGAGGAGAAGATCCTCCCCTACATCGATATTCCTTTCCAGCACGCCAGCCCGACCGTGCTGAAGGCGATGCGCCGGCCGGCCCATCAGGAACGGACCCTGGACCGCATCGCCGACTGGCGGCGTCAGGCGCCGGACCTGACGATCCGTTCCACCTTCATCGTCGGCTTTCCCGGCGAGACGGAAGAGGATTTCCGCTACCTGCTCGACTGGCTGGAGGAGGCGCAGCTGGATCGCGTCGGCTGCTTCAAATTCGAGCCGGTTGCCGGCGCCGCCGCCAACGAGCTGCCCGGCGCGGTACCGGAAGAGATCAAGGAAGAACGCTGGCATCGCTTCATGACCGCCCAGGCGGCGATCAGCGAACGGCGCATGAAGCGGAAGATCGGCTGGAAAATCGACGTCCTGATTGACGAGGCCGACGAGGACGGCGCGATCGGGCGCTCGAAATCCGACGCGCCGGAGATCGACGGATGCGTCTTCCTCAACGGCGAGACCGGTCTGCAGCCGGGCGACATGGTCCGGGCCGAGGTGGTCGAGGCCGATCACTACGATCTGTGGGCGCGTCTCGCCTGAGCCGCCGCCGTCCGGCAAGGGACGAACGCGAGGCCGTGTTCGCTGCGCCGTCACAGATCGGTCGCAGGCCGGCCCCGTCATGGTCCCGACCCCTTTCCCAGATTCCCTGAAGGGCCGGGTTCGCGCGCCGGCAAAGGGCGCCCGAACCGAACGGCTCGTGAGAAGCAACAACAATCAGGGAGTACCGTGATGAAACCGACCCTGCTGACCGCAGCCCTTGCCCTGCTGGCGACCGCCAGCGGCGCCGCCCTCGCCGACCCGAAGGACGAGGTTCTGAACCTGTCCGGGGGCGATGCCCGCGGCATCCTGATCGACCGCGACGGCGACGGCCGCGGGGATGAGCGCGCCA
This sequence comes from Rhizobiales bacterium NRL2, assembly GCA_001664005.1. Taxonomy (NCBI): domain Bacteria; kingdom Pseudomonadati; phylum Pseudomonadota; class Alphaproteobacteria; order Hyphomicrobiales; species Rhizobiales bacterium NRL2. The sequence goes on along the minus strand of CP016093.1, from coordinate 2,238,805 downwards.
CCGTCCTGGGTCAGGTCTCCGAGATCCGCGGCGACGTTCATTACGCCCGCTACGCGGTCGACCTCGACGATGACGGCGTCGCCGATCGCTGGGTGGTCCGTGCCAAGACCATCGGCGCCGCCCGCGAAATGGCGCTGAACGCGACTCCGGGCGGCCCGCCTGCCGACACCGACGTCGGCGCCGGCGACCCGATCATCCCGACCGAGTAGCATTCTGTGGTCCGGGGGAGGACGCCGGCCTTCTCCCCCGAGACCTCTCGCCGATCGCACACCATCCTGTCGCCATGCGGGCGAATTCGCCTCAGGGGGCGGCAATCCCGCGCATGTGCCGGTTCAAATTCCACGCTCTGGGGCCATGTGGTCGAGAGAGGCGCGGACCCGCCCATAAAATCCAACAATCGCAATGGGTTCGCGTCAGTCGAAAGGAGGCACAGTATGCGTAACGTACTCCTCGGAACAACCACAGCAATTCTTCTCGCGACCGCGTCGGCGGCGGCGCTGGCGCAGTCAAGCGTCAGCGACGATACCGACATCGTTCACAGTCAGATGGCGGCCCAGGGTCTCGAGAGCTCCGCTCCGACGGTAATCGAGAACTGGCGCGCCCGTCAGCGGGCTGGTTATGAGGGCGGCACGCCGGTCATGCCGGGCATGACCCGCAATGACCCGCCTCTTTCGAAGAAGTATACGGTGACCGATCGCGACGATATCCCGGCGCCGGCCAAGCAGGCGACCAGGGACTGGCAGGCGTTGCCGAACCCCGCTGACACGGTCGACCCCACACCAGCACCGCAACCGGACACCGGTGAAGGTGACGTGGCGCTCGACTGACCCTTCGCGACAGTTGCCACGAGATGCCGGGCGCCGCATGGCGCCCGGCTTTTTACTGCCTGAGAACAAACCCTGTGGCCGGATCAGCCTTGCGGCACATTGTCGGCCATGTACGCGCCACGCTCGCCGACCGGCCGCGGATGGCCGATCGTCGTGTCAGCTTGCGTCTGATGCTCCATCTCCGCGCTGAGCAGCGCGCCGAGCAGGACGACGAACGCGCTGACATAAAGCCACATCAGGAGCGCGATGACCGCGCCGATCGAGCCATAGGTCTCATTGTAGCTGGCGAAGTTGGCGACATAGACCGAGAACAGCGCCGAACCCACCGCCCAGAGAACCACCGCGGCCACCACCCCCCAGGCGACCCAGATCAGGCGCGCCTTCCGCCGGCAGGGGCCGTGGCGATAGAGAATGGCCAACGCGGCGAACAGCGCGCCGAGCGCGATGGGCCAGCGCAGGATCGCGGCGAGCCATTCCCCGACCGCGCCGAAATTGAAGAGATTCAACACCACCGGGGTCAGCACCACCGCGGCCAGGGCGACAACGCCGACGACGATCAGCAGCGCCGTCAGGGTCAGGGAAACCAGGATCTCGCGCAGCAGCCCACGCCGGCCGTTCTCGCGGTAGATCACGCCCAGGCCCGTGACCAGGGCCAGCACACCCGCGCGTGCGCTCCAGATGGCGACGCCGAGCGACAGGATCGCCGCCAGACCGACTGCAGCGCCCTCGCCCCGGGTCAGGCTCCGGACCTGTTCCTCGAGGACAGAGAGCACCGTCTCGGGCAGAAAGTTTCCGGCCATCGCCAGAAGGGGTTCCACGTCGGCCGGATCGGCAAAGAAACCGTAGAAGCCGACCAGGGCCGCGATCGCCGGAAACAGCGCCAGCATGGCGAAGAAGGCGACCCCGGCGGCGATCAGGGAAAGGTTGTCCTGACCGATCCGGTCCTTCACCCGCGAGAGAATTGACGACCAGTCGTCCCGGCCGAAGCCGGCCGGGCTGGCGATATTGTCCTCCCGGCCGGGTCCGCGTCTGGCGTCAAGTGCCATGGTCGGCGGCCTCCCTTCCTCGCAGGACGCAGATCGCTCGTCCCTGGACGGCAGTTGGCGATCGCCCGTGTCGTTTCAATCGTCACGCGGCCGCCGGAGCGTCAGCTCACGCTACCACGAACCGAGGAGGCTCTCTGATCGCTCCGGCCTCGCGGCGCGTCAAACGAGCGCACAATTCAGGAACGATATCCTTTCTTATCAGTTAGTTGAAAAGCATTTCTGACGGTTCAGGAGACCCTGAGCCGGAATTTGATCGGCGCCCCGGTTCAACTCCGGATGTGGATGTCCACCTGTCGGCTCAACGGCGTCGGGTACTCCGGACAGCGCCACGCCAGGAAGAGAAACAAGAGCAGTCCGTCCACTCCCACAAGGAGCATCGACATGCGGAAGACGATCGTGACCACTGCCACCGCGCTGCTGATGACCGCCGGCGCCGCGTCGGCCGCCGACGATGGCGAGGACGCCGAGGCCAGCGCCGATACCGGCGTCAGCGTGCAGAGCTATGGCATCAGCAACGAAGTCGTGGCCGGCGCCGATACGGACGCCGAGAAGGACGGTGAAGCCGAAACCACATCGGGCCTCGATGCGTCCGGCGATGCGTCCGCGTCCAGCGACACGGACTGAGGCGCCGGACCTTCACGAACGCGGTTTCCGGCGGCGGCCGACAGGCCCGATGGAGCCGACGCCGCGCACCGGCCGATGCGCCGGCGGAACCGCCAATCCGACATCAAGAAGAAGAAAGAGAGAGTACAACCATGCGTAGGACAATCATCGGAACTTCGACCGCGCTGCTGCTCGCCGGCGTTTCCGCGCAGGTCCTGGCAGCGGACACCATCAAGATCGACCGTGACCGCGACGGCACGGCGGAGATGGAGGGCGTGATCATGGCCGGTATCGACCATGACCGCGACGCGGGAACCCCTCAGCTATATGCCGTCGACACCGACAATGACGGCGACGCCGAGAGCTGGGTCATGCGCGATGCCTCCGCCGAGGCCGGCGCATACTATCATGCCTACAGGGGCTACCAGATGCCGGCCTATGACGGCGAGCGCCGCGCCATGGTGGACATGGACAATGACGGCATTGCCGAAGCCGACGCCCGCGTCCTGGCGGACTTCGATCTCGATGGCGAAGGCGAGCAGCCGACGCACTATGCCGTCGATGTCGACGGCGACGGCTACGCCGACCGCTGGGTCTACTACAACGCCGACCTTCAGACCGAGGGCTCGACCCGCGGTCACCAGGTCGCCAGCGACTATCTGGAGATTACAGAGGCCGAGCAGGTTGCAGCGGATATCTCCGCGGTGAGCGGCGCGAACCAGCTGGATGACGAGACGGGCCCCAACCCGCTCGACAGCACCCGCTCCAATCCGGGGGAGCCCTCGGATCTGGACACCGGCGCTGACGCCTCCTATGGCGATAACACCGGCGTCGACGATCAGTAGGATCGGTGGACAGGTGTCGTGTCGGGCGTCAGCCCGACACCTCACTCCATGCCTCATGGAAAGCCCCGGCGCGCCGGCCGCGCGCCGGGGCTTCTCGTCCGCCGGTGCGCGATTCTGACCCGTACGGTACAAATCCGCACACTCGCTCCCACGTGGAAGGGACGGGAGGCGTTCGATGCGCCTGTCCCGCAGTTGGGAAAGAAGAAGAATGCGTAAGGAGCGAGATTATGCGTAAGGCGCTCATGATGACCCCGATTGCCGTGCTGATGGCGGCAATGCCGCTTTCCGCCGGCGCCGCCGATGCGGATACCAGCGCGAAGGCGAAGATCAAGACCGGCGTGATGGACAAGACCCGATCGGACCTGAACTATCCGCGCGCCCGGATCGACGACAACAACGACGGGACCGTCGATGCCGAGGGCAATATCGTCGCTGGCATCGACCATGACCGCGATCCCGCCAGCCCCTATCTCTACGCCGTTGACCTGGATGGCGACGGCGTCGGCGACCGCTGGGTCAGCCGTGCCGGAGGCGCGGACTACTACACCACCTACGCCGACTACGAGATGGATCCCCGCACATCGAACCGCAGCGCCTGGCTGGATATGGACCAGGATGGCGTGGCCGAGACCCGCGCGGATGTCGTGGCCGACTACGGCATGGAAGGCGACGTGCCCATGCATTACGCCGTCGACGTGGACGGCGACGGCTACGCCGACCGCTGGGTCTACCACAATGAAGGGCTGCAGGTGGAAGGCAGCTCCTGAGGCCGCGGCCTGAAACCCGGACCAGGCGAGAAGCACGGCTGCGGCCGGTTTCTCGTCCGGGTCCCGGGCCCCATGTCGCACCCACGGTTCAAATCGGGCGGCGGAGCGCCACCTGCCCTGCATCGGCGGCGCGCAACGCCGCGCTCCCGATTTGACAACAACAAGAACGAACAGGAGCGAGAGAGTAATGCGTAGAACGCTCATGATCACCCCGATCGCCATGCTGATGGCGACCACCGCCCTGGCGGCAGACACCGACGTCGATGTCGAGACCAAGTTCGACCCGGACACCACGCCGGGCAACTCCAGTTCCACAATGGAAGCCACCCGTTCCGATCCGGGCACCCCGGCTGACGTGATGGACCGCGGCGAAAACGTGACCGCAGGCGTCTCCACCTTCAACGAAGTACAGGTCGAGGCATACGAGGACGTCGAGATGGATGACGGAACCGTGTACCGCGAGCCGCGCACAGTGCGTTTCGACACCGACGCCGACGGCCAGCTGGACACCGAGGGCCAGGTCGTCTCCTACCGCAATCGCGCGGACGGATCGTCGGCCCCTGCGCTCTACTACGTCGATATCGACGGCGATCGCGATCCCGAGACGTGGATCATCCGCCGCAGCGGACTCGCCGCTGAAGCGGACGCCGAGTACACGATGCGCGAGGACGCCGAGTTCGCCATGCGCGACAATGTGGAAGCCGGAGACGAGGACCGTTTCTTCTTCGACCCCGAGTTCGACTTCTGGGAGGATGGCGATCTCGCCTATGAAGAGAACGACGAAACGATCACCCTGGTCGGCGCGCAGCGAAGCCCGAGCCCCAACGCCACAGGCGATGCTGGCGACGCCCCCGGCGCTGCCGGCGGCAGCACCGGCGACGGTGACAACTGATCGACACGGCCTTTGGCAGAAGTCCAGTCAGCCGCAGATCCTGATCTGCACTGATTGAAGATCGTCATAATGAAATCCCGGCCGGGCCCGTCCCGGACCGGGATTTCTCTTTCCGGGCAATTCACAACCCATTTTCGTAGTAAAATGATCCGCCGTGACAAAGACGGTCACAATCTTTTCGGGCGGTTCAAATGGCTCTTCGACAGCATACATGAGAGTCACGGGCAGCCAGATTTGCGCTGTCCGAGTACAAGAACAAGAATGCGTAGGAGTTCAGTCATGCGAAATGCGCTTTTCATCACCCCGATCGCGATACTCATGGCCGGCAGCGCCATGGCCGCCGAGGCGGACCTCAAGGCTGCCGCAGAAGCCGAGAACAAGGTCATCATCGACGAGGATGCGCCGGAGGATGTCTACCCCCGCCCCAAGGGCGAGACCAACACCGTCTTCGCGCCGGAGCCGGGCGTCGTGGAGATGTCGCCCGAGCACCTGGTGCCGGCCGATGAAGCCGAGGTCGTGACGGTTCCCGAAGCGGAGACCGAAGCCGAGGCGGACGCAGCGACCGGCGCCGAATAACGCTCGGGAGCGACCGGCCGGCGTCTCGCCGGCCGGCCCCCCGCGAGCGAATCCGATCCGACCATTCACAGCCAGAAAGGAGGACAGGCAGATGCGACATGCATTGCTGGCCATTCCCGCCGCCGTCCTCATCGCCGGCGCCGCAGGCGCCGCGGAGACGACGGACCGGGACCACCGCCTCGACAATGTCACCACCTCCGACGTGAAGCAGGACTACGACATCGCCGGCGACGGCGCGGCGGCCGAACTGGGCCGCGCGGTCTCGACGCCGGGCGCGGTCGAGGAGACCACGGGACCGCTGGGCGACGCTGTCGATCCCGGCGAGCGCCCGAACGCCCCCACCGAGGAGGGCAGCGTGATCACGCCGGATGAGCTCGCCGGCTCGGCCGAGGAGATGAGGGAGATGGACGCCCACTTCGACGGCGTCGGCGAAGAGAAGGTGCGGACCCAGGGCGCCGAATAGGCCCGCCACGATGGTCCGAACGGCGAAAGGCCTCGTCCCCCGGGACGGGGCTTTTCGTCTGTCCGGCCCCCTCTCCCCGCCCGTGGCGCGAAGCCATCGACCGCGGGGCACTGCCGCCTGGGGCCGGGCGGTGACCGGTCTGTGACGCCTCGGAGCGGCGGTTCAAACGCTCCCGCATCGGCCTATCTGACAGGTATCGGCGGCGCGGATGAACCGGACGAGAAGAAGCCGGGCCCGACGTCGCCGAGCCGACTGTACAACAACCAGAAACAAGTGGAGGTCTTCGCAATGCGCAAGACTCTGATCATGACTTCGATCGCAGCCCTGTTCGCCGGTTCGGCGATGGCTGCGGACATGAAGGCGGAAGCCGACGCCGACACCAAGCTGAAGGCCGGCGTCGAGGCCGGAACCGAGAGCGGCGCCAAGGCCGATGCTGACGCCAAGGCCGATACGGACGCCAAGGCGGGCATGAAGGCCGAGGAAGAGACCGGCGCCGAAGCGGACGCCGAGGCGGGCGCCGGCGCTGACGTCGATGCCGGCGCGGACACCGATGCCGGGATCTCGACCGAGGGCGACAGCTCCGCCATCGACGGCGCGGGCGACGCCGTGGGCGGCGTGGTGGATGAAGCCGGCGACATGGCCGACGACACCGCCGTCGGCGTGGGCGACACCACCGGCCAGGCCATCACCGTGGCCGAAGCGGTCGGCAAGGACGTGCGCGACAGCGCCGGCGAGAAGGTCGGCAAGGTTGTCGGCGTGCTGCACGACAGTTCGGGCGGCGTGAAGTCGGTGCTGGTCGAGACCGGCGGCATCCTGCTGGGCCTGGGTTCGCGGACCGTCGAGGTCCCGGCCAACCAGGTCAACGTCGACACCGAGGCGGCCGTGGTCGCCATGAGCGAGGCCGAGATCGAGTCCCTGCCCGAATACCAGGGCTGACCTTCGGCGACACGTGCGAAGACCGGACGCCCCCGGAGTTTACGCTCCGGGGGCGTTCCCGTTTGCGCGGCCGGCGCGTTCAGTCGCCCTTCAGCCGCTCGGCCGCCAGCGCCTCGACATCCGGATCGAGCGGCGGCGGCCCGAGATCGACGCCGGCGCCCAGATGCTCGGCCACCTGACTCAACGCGGCGATGCGGCCATGGCGCTTCTGCTCGCCGGAGATCACCCGCCAGGGCGCGTCCGGCCTGTCGGTCCGCGCCAGCATTTCATCGATCGCAGCCTCGTAGGCGTCCCGCCGCTCTACGTTGCGGAAGTCCTCGACCGTCAGCTTCCAGCGCTTCCAGGGGTCGTCCAGCCGGGCGCGGAACCGCCGTTCCTGCTCCTCGGCGGAGACATGCAGGAACAGCTTCACGACCCGCACGCCGTCATTCGTCAGCATCCGCTCGAAATTGTTGATCTCGTCATAGGCGCGCCGCCACTCCGCCTCTTCGGCGAAGCCCTCGACGCGTTCGACCAGCACCCGCCCGTACCAGGAGCGGTCGAAGATCGCGACCATCCCGGGCTCGGGCAACCGCGCCCAGAACCGCTCGAGGTAATGGCGGCCATGGAAGTGCGCTTTCGGCGCCGCGATGGGCCAGACCTGGAAGCCGCGCGGATCCATCCTGGCCGTCATGCGTCGGATCAGGCCGCCCTTGCCGGCCGCGTCCCAGCCTTCGAGCACAATGCAGGCCCTCAGGTCGAAGCGCCGATAGGCCAGTTCGATCGTCCGCATCGCGTGCTGGAGGTCGTCGAGCCGCGCCGCATAGTCCTTCCTGCCGATCATGGCATCCAGATCGACGGCGGCGAGACGCGACTCCATCGCGGCTCAGGCCTCGGGGGCGATGGTCAACGTCAGGCCGTCGAGGTCTTCGGTCATCTCGATCTGGCAGGAAAGGCGCGAGTTCGGCTGGTAGGTCGGCTCATCGCTCACCAGTTCGTGCTCGTCGGTTTCCTGCGCCGGCAGCTTATCCAGCCAGGTCGGGTCGACATAGACGTGACAGGTGGCGCAGGAACAGGAACCGCCGCAGATCGCTTCGACCTCGTAGTCGTTGTCGCGCAGGTTCTCCATCACGGAGATGCCGGCTTCCGCTTCGAAGTCGGAGGTCTCCCCGGCGCGGTTGGTGACGTGGATTGTCGGCATGACTTCCCCTTGTTCAGCCGTGACTCGTGCTCGTTTCAGACTTCCTTGACCGGAATGGCCGTGTCGGCAAGACGCGCGGGATCGACATCGCGTCCTTCGCCGATCCACTTGCGGCCGCGGACATAGTCGCCGCCGACATTGATCGCGTTGACGCCGGTGACCTTGCCCTCGCGGAGATAGAAGACCGAGAAGGCGCCGCTCGCCGGGTCGCCGCGAACGACGACCCGGTCACCCGGCCCGGGCAGGCCCGCCATCTGCAGCTTCAGGTCGAACTGATCGGACCAGAACCAGGGCACCTCGGCATAGTCGGCGCCCTTGCCCTGCCATTCATTGGCGATGCAGCGGGCCTGGTCGACGGCGTTCTGCACCGATTCCAGACGGAGCCGCCGCCCCAGCAGGGCGTTGGGATGGTCGGTGCAGTCGCCGGCGGCGTAGATCGCCGGATCCGAGGTCCGGGCCCGTTCATCGACGACGATGCCGTCGCCAATCGCAAGGCCCGCCGTCTCGGCCAGTTCGACATTCGGGATGACGCCGATGCCCACCACGACCAGGTCGCAGTCATGGCGCTGGCCTGCGGTATCGACCACCGCTTCGACCCGGTCGGTTCCGACGAATTCGGCGACGCCGGTGTTCAGCAGGATCTCGACGCCATGCCTGCGGTGCTGGTCCTCGTAGAAACGGGAGACGGGCTCGGCCACGGCACGCGCCATGACACGGTCCATCATCTCGATCACCTTCACACGGCAGCCGGTTGTCGACAGCGCCGCCGCCGCCTCCAGCCCGATATAGCCGCCGCCGATGACCACGACGCGGCTGCCCTCACGCGCCTCGGCGCGGATGGCTTCCGTGTCGGCGATCGCGCGGATGTAGTGGACGCCCGACAGGGCCGAGCCGGGAATGTCGATACGGCGCAGCCGGGCGCCGGTGCAGAGCGCCAGCAGGTCATAGTCGAGCGCCGAGCCGTCCGAGAGCATGACCTTCCGGCACTTCCGGTCGATCACGTCGCAGCGCACGCCCAGCTTCAGGTCGATGCCCTTCTTCTCGTAGAAGTCGGCGGGCCGGAGAAATGTCTTCTCCACCGGGATCTCGCCGGCCAGGAGCTGTTTCGACAGCGGCGGACGTTCGTAGGGCGGCCAGGTCTCCTCCCCCACCAGGGTGATGTCGAAGGCCTCGCCTGCGCGGGCAAGCTGCGCCGCCAGGATACCGCCGGCATGGCCGGCGCCGATGATCACTGCTTTCTGGCTCATGCCGACCTTCTTACGCAAAGACGGGGGACGAAGGAAGACGCGACGGGCCCTCGCGATCAGACCCCGAAGGGCGCGCGCGGACCGTCGAGCGAAGCGGCGAGGAAGATCAGTCCGAAAGCCAGCAGGGCGAGCGCGCCGAGAACCTTCAGCCCCACCTCGATCCGCCCGATCCAGACCATGTCGCGGGTGGCGAGACCGAGAGCGAGGCGCTTGGACGCCAGGGTGAGAACGGCCAGCGCCGAGACGGTGACCGCCGTTCCCATCGACATGGCGAAGGTCGCGCCGACGCCGGCCCAGTACAGGCCGTTGGCGATGGCGAAGACGAGGACGATCAGCGCCCCGCCGCAGGGCCGGATCCCGACCGCCAGCACGATGGGCAGGGCGCGCCGGATGGTGAGCGGCTCCCGCGTCAGCACCGCCACGTCGGGCCCATGGTGATGATGGTGGTGGTGATCGTGCCCGTGATCCTGCTCATCATGGCTGTGCCGGTGATGTCGATGCCCGCGCCCCGTCGCCGCCTGCCAGAGCAGCCAGGCGCCGATCGCCGCGATCAGGCCGAAACTCGCCTGCTCCAGCGACCAGGCCGCGTCGAGCAGCCGTTGTCCCACGAGGTCGAAGGCCCAGGCGCCGCCGAAGACCAGCGCGATCGCGCTCACGCCTTGCGCCACCGAAGACAGCAAGGCCAGCAGGACGCCCTGCCGGACCGCACGTTCGTTGGCCAGAAGGTAGGACGTGATCACCGCCTTGCCGTGCCCCGGGCCGACGGCGTGGAAGACCCCGTAGAGCAGGCTGATGGCGATGAGTCCCCAGGCGGTCGAGAGGCTGTAATCCTGCTTCAGCACCCGGACGGCCCCGGCCAGCTGGCGGTAGAGTTCGCCCTGGATGCGGCGGACCTCCGACATCGCCTCACCGTACCAGGAAGGTTTCGCTGCTTCCGCCTGCGGCGCCGGTCCGCGCTGAAAGGGCGAAGTCTGCTGGGCCGCGGCGGGATCCGACACGATCAGGAAGGCCAGCAGAACGCCGGCAAGAAGAATCAGCCGCCGCATCTCAGGCTGACGACCGGTGCGAAGGCGGCGGCCCAGGCGCTGTCCTGCGTGAGGGACGCGACATCGGTGTCGGATACGTTCTCGGGCTGCTCGCCTGCCGCCATTCCGACGGCGGTGCACCCGGCAGGGGCGTCGCCGACAAGCGCGACCTCCGCGGCCGGGTCGGTATCGAAGGCGACGTAGTAGCTCGGGTCCACCGTGCGCAGGCGAATGGCGACCGAGGCCGGGCTGACCGGATATTCCAGCGGCAGGACGAACCACATCACCAGCACGCCGTCGTCCTCTTCCGCCCCGAACTCCGTCACTTGGCCGAAGCCGGCGTCGGCCGTGCCGACCAGGAGCTCAGTGAAGTAGTTCCATTCCGCCAGATGGCCGACATTGGTGGCGGCGAGTTCGGCGAGTTCCGCCTCCGACGTCTTGCCGTCGCTGTCGGCGTCGGAGCCCTGGATGGCGAAGGCGGAATACAGATCGTCGAAACGCCATGTGGTGCGCACAGCGGAGACGCGGCCCTGATCGTCGAAGATGAAGGCGGTTCTGGTGTCGACCCAGACATGCGGATGCGCGCTGACCGCAGTCGCCGCCAGCAGCGACAGCGCCGCCGCCAGAATGGCCGAAACAAACACGCGTCCCATTCCACTGACCTCCGAACCGGTGAGCCTTCCTATCACACGCGGCGCCCGGTGCGCATCGGGGAATCGCCGTGCGTCCGCGGAAACGAAGCGTTTCCATCGCCGGGGCCTGACTCGGGACGCAGGGGGCATATCTCCGGTGCAGCAGCGTCTACCGAGCGGGCGGACATGTCGCTGTCGTCGGAAACCCGCCCCTCCCCCACATCGGTCACAACGGCCGGGTACAACAAGAAAGGTATTCCTCATGACCAAGGTACTGGTTCTCTACTACAGCGCGTTCGGCCACGTCGAAACCATGGCCAAGGCCGTGGCCGAAGGCGCGCAGTCCGTCGCGGGCGCCAAGGTTGACCTGAAGCGCGTCCCGGAGACGGTCCCCGATGACATCGTGCAGGAGAAGGGCTTCAAGCGCGACCAGGACGTCGAGATCGCCAGCCCGGAAGAGCTGGAAAACTACGACGCCATCATCTTCGGCACGCCTACCCGTTTCGGCATGATGTGCGGGCAGATGCGCAATTTCCTCGACCAGACCGGGGCGCTCTGGGCCACGGGCAAGCTGGTCGGCAAGGTCGGCGGCGTCTTCACTTCATCGGCCACCCAGCACGGCGGTCAGGAGAGCACGATCCTCTCCTTCCACACCACGTTGCTGCACCAGGGCATGGTCGTCGCCGGGCTGCCCTACGCCTTCCAGGGCCAGATGGGTCTGGACGAGATCAAGGGCGGTTCGCCCTACGGCGCCTCCACCATCGCCGGTGGCGACGGTTCGCGGCAGCCGTCCGAGGTCGAGCTGGAGGGCGCCCGCTTCCAGGGCCGCCACATCACCGAGATCGCGAGCCGGCTGAAGGGTCAGCTCAGTTCGGGCGTGCCGGCGGCGGAGGCGGCGTAGCTCCCGCCTCCTCGTCGCAGATCACGGCGTAGGGCGCGTCGAGGCGCTGTCCGCGATAGCGGATGGCGCCCGTGCGCGTGTCCACCGTGACCTCGCCGGCGTTGACATCCACTTCATCGAGAAAGGGCGGGGCGACCGCGAGAAACTCGGTAATCGGGATCAGCAGCTGGATCGAGACCTCGGACGGCGGCGTGACATTGGAACCGCCGCCGATGTCGGCAGGTACAACTGGCCGGCCATGGACGTCGACACCTGGTTGGTAGGCGACGTCCGGCGCCGGCCGGTGCAGCTCCGCCAAGCGGCAGCGGCCTTCCTCGATCACCACGGTCTGGGCGGAGGCGGCGAAGGGCAGAAGACACAGCAGGGCGGAAATCCATCGCATCCCGGCAGCCTGCCCGACTATCCTCAGCAAAACCTTAAAACGCCCCCTGAGGAACCGCCTTGCCGAAGATCGTCTACCTCGACGCCTTTCCCGCCGACAACGCGCTCGACATCCTCAAGCCGCATGCGCCGGGACTCGAGGTCGTCCGGATCGGCCGCGACCAGCCGCTCGAGGACAGCTTCGCCGCGCTCGCTGATACGCATGCCTATCAGTGCGTGCCGGCGCGCGACGAAGTGCCGGAACCATTGCGCATTCATCGGGAGTTCCTGGCACGCGCGCCGGAACTGCTTGTCGTCTCCTCGGGCGGTTCGGGGGTCGATACCTTCGACATCGACGCCTGCACCGAGGCCGGCGTCCTGGTGGTCAACCAGGCCGGCGGCAATGCCGAGGCCGTGGCCGAACACGCGCTGGGCATGATGCTGATGCTGCTGAAGAAGGCGCCACAGTCCGACCGGGCGTTGCGGCGCGGCTGGAACGGCGCGCGCATCGAGTTCCGCGGCGCCGATCTGCTGGGCAAGACGGTCGGCATCGTCGGCCTGGGCCATGTCGGCGCGCGCGTGGCCGAAATCTGCCGCACCGCGTTCCGCTGCGAGGTGCTGGCCCATGACCCCTATATCGCCCGCGCCGATTTCGCGGAACGCCATGCGATTCAGGCGGATTTCGCGGACCTGCTGGCGCGGGCCGACATCGTCACCGTCCACACCCCGCTGACGCCCGAGACCCGCAGCATGATGGACGCCGCCGCCTTCGGGCGCATGAAGCCGGGGGCGCTGTTCATCACCACGGCGCGCGGTTCGATCCATGACGAGGCGGCGCTGGCCGATGCGCTGGAAAGCGGTCGTCTGGGCGGCGCCGGCCTCGATGTCTGGGACACCGAGCCGCCGCCGGCGGATCATCCCCTTCTCGGCTTCGACAACGTCATCGCCACGCCGCACACGGCGGGCGTGACGAAGGACAGCCGGGAACGCATGGCCGAGTATGCCGCAACGCAACTGATCGACCTGATGGCCGGCGGCGACCCTGCACGGCCCATCAATCCGGAGGTCCTGCCCCGCTACCGCGCCCGGTTCCGGGAGATACTGGGCGGCTGAGCCCGCATGGACGCATTGCAAGGTGGGCAGCCAGAGATGTCATCCCCGTCGGCGCGAAGCGGCGCGCGGGGATCGGGACGCCGGCAATGCCTCGTGGCAATCGCCAACCGATGCCCGCGTCCCTGCGGGAGCGGGCATGACACCACAAATTTTTCTCAGTCCTGCTCCAGCAGTTCCGGGGCGATGGCGTCCTCGATCAGTTCGTCCGGCAGGCGCTTCTTGGTCTTCGCGCCGAGCTGGCGCAGCGATTCGGCCTGGTTGACCAGATTGCCCCGGCCGGTCGAGAGCTTGCCCATCGCCTGATCGTGAGCCTGGGTCGCGGAATCCAGACCCTTGCGGATCCGCGACATGTCGGAGACGAAGCCCTCGAACTTGTCGTAGAGCAGGCCCGCGCGGCTGGCGATCTCCTCGGCGTTCTTCTGCTGGCGCTCCACCTGCCAGAGGTTCGCCACCGTACGCAGCAGGGTGATCAGCGTGGTCGGCGTGGCGATTGTGATGTTCTGGCCGATGGCGAAGCCGGTCAGGTCCGGCGCCGTTTCCAGCGCCGCGGCGAAGGCGCCCTCGATCGGCACGAACATGATGACGTAGTCGGGGGTCACGCCGGCGATGCGGCTGTAGTCCTTCGACGACAGATCCCGGATATGGCCACGCAGCGAATCGACGTGCCGCTTCAGCCCGGCGGCGCGGCCGGCTTCGTCCTCCGCGTTGACGAATTCCTCGAAGGCGACGAGGGAAACCTTTGAATCCACGATGATCTTGTGATCGTTGGGCAGGTTGACCACGACGTCGGGACGGAGCCGGCGTCCGTCTTCCATCGTCTCGCTCTGCTGGGTCGCGTACTCCTCGCCCTCGCGCAGACCGGATTTCTCCAGGATGGTGGAGAGGATCATCTCGCCCCAGGCGCCCTGGGTCTGAGTACGGCCCTTGAGCGCCCGGGTGAGGTTCAGAGTTTCCCGGGTCATCTCCCCGCTGCGCTCGCTCAGCATGCGGATCTGCTCGGCCAGCGTCGCGCGGCCCGTCGCCGCCTCCTGCTGGGCGTGGGTCATGCCCTGCTGGAACTCGACGATCTTCTGGCGCAGCGGGTTCAGCAGGCCCTCGATCTGCTCGCGGTTCTGCTGGCGGAAGGTCTGGCCGTGTTTCGCCATCACCTCCTCGGCCAGCAGGCGGAACTCCTTCGTCATCGCCTCCCGGGCGTCCTTGAGTTCCGTGATCTGCTGCTCGGCGCGTTCGGCGTCCTTCTGCCGTTCGACCCGGAGCGTGGCGAGGTCGCGCTCCAGCGTGCCCGCCCGGTTCCGCTCCGCCTCCAGCCGCGCCTCCAGCTTCGCCGTCGCCTCGCGGGCCTCCCGCTCGTCGGCTTCGAGACGGCGCACCGCCTCCTCCAGGCGCGCGGCCTGCCCCTCGGCGGCAACGCGGGCGTCGCGTTCGGCCGCGGCGTCACCGTTTCCCGAGGCGGCCCGGCGCACGGCGAGATAGGCCGCGACCGCCACGAGAACCGCGGCGGCCAGGGCGACCGCCGCCACGGGTCCGATTCCGGCCATGTCCATTCCCGGTCTCCTTCGGCTGCAAGGGGACCAATCTAGCCGAGTCGCGAACGGACTGCGAACGTGCTATGGAGGAAAAATGAGCGAGGAAGGCTACATCATAGCCCGCGTGGTGTTCCTGCTGGCGGTGCTGATCCTGGTGGTGCCGGCCTTCGTGCGCATGCGGCCCGACATGCGGACGGCGCTGCGGCACGTGGCGCTGTGGATGGGCCTGACGGCAGCCGCGGCGATCGCCTACCGGCTGCTCTACAACTGAACCAGTTCCGCGTTTTCCTGCGCCGCCCGGCGATCTTCCTGATGACGGATCTCGGCTTCGCGCGCCGCGGAAAAGGCCGGACGAAGGCGCTGCGCCAGAGACACTCGCCCCTGCTCCAGCGCCTGCTCCACCGCGGCCGCAATCTTGTCGGTCAGGCGCCGCATGTAGGGCTCCTTCTGGGAGAGCTTGCGCACGCAGCGGCGCATCCGCACGCGCGAGACGATGCGCTCGATCTCGCCGCTCTCCAGCGCCTCGATCATCTGCGCCGTGGTGATGTTCTCCGCCTCCGGCCCGAAGCGGCGGACCAGATCCTCGGCCTGCCAGCGTTCCTCGTCGGTGAATTCGTCCAGTTCGCCAATCGCGGCCTTCAGTGCCGTCATCGTCTCATCTCCTGATCGGGGCGATGCCAATCGCACCAGCCATTCGTGAAGATGCAGTAAACGGGCCAGAGGACACTGGACGGGGCGCTATTCCCACTCGATGGTGCCGGGCGGTTTCGAGGTCACGTCGTAGACGACGCGGTTGACGCCGCGCACCTCGTTGATGATCCGCGTCGCCGTCTGCGCCAGGAAATCGTGGGGAAACTGGAAGAAGTCTGCGGTCATGCCGTCGGTGGACGTCACCGCGCGGAGCGCCAGCACGTGATCGTAAGTGCGCTCGTCGCCCATCACGCCCACCGTCTGCACCGGGAGCAGCACGGCGAAGGCCTGCCAGATCTCGTCGTAGAAGCCGGCCTTGCGGATCTCGTCGAGATAGATCGCGTCCGCCTTGCGCAGCGTGTCCGCGCGGTCCTTGCTGACTTCGCCGGGAATGCGGATGGCGAGCCCCGGCCCCGGAAAGGGATGACGGCCCACGAAGCCTTCCGGCAGGCCGAGTTCGCGGCCCAGGCGGCGGACCTCGTCCTTGAACAGCTCGCGCAGCGGCTCCACCAGCTTCATGTTCATGCGCTCGGGCAGGCCGCCGACATTGTGGTGGGACTTGATGGTGACGCTGGGGCCGCCGGAGAAGGAGACGCTCTCGATCACGTCCGGATAGAGCGTGCCCTGGGCCAGGAAGTCGGCGCCGCCGACCTTTTTCGCCTCGGCCTCGAAGACGTCGATGAACAGCTTGCCGATGGCTTTGCGCTTCTGTTCCGGGTCGGTGACGCCGGCCAGCGCGGTCATGAACTGCTCTTCCGCCTCCACGTGGACCAGCGGGATGTTGTAGTGGTCGCGGAACAGGCCGACGACCTCCTCGGCCTCGCCCTGGCGCATCAGGCCGGTGTCGACGAAGACGCAGGTGAGCTGTTCGCCCACTGCCTCATGCACCAGAACCGCGGTGACCGCCGAATCGACGCCCCCCGACAGGCCGCAGATCACCCGCCCCTGGCCGACCTGTTCGCGGATGCGCCGGATCTCGGTCTCGCGGAAGGCGGCCATGGTCCAGTCGCCGACGCAGCCGCAGACGCGGGCGCAGAAATTGCGCAGCAGCGCCGCCCCGTCAGGCGTGTGCATGACTTCGGGGTGGAACTGGACGCCATAGCGGCGGCTCTCATCGTCGGCGATGGCGGCAAAGGGCGCATTGGCGGAGCGGCCGACCACGCGGAATCCCTGCGGCAGGGCGCTGACCGAATCGCCGTGGCTCATCCAGACCTGATAGCTGTTGCCCGCCGACCAGACGCCATCGAACAGGTCGCAGCCGTCGACGACCTCAAGCCGGGCGCGGCCGAATTCCTTGTGATCGCTGGGGTCGACCTTGCCGCCGAGCTGCGCGGTCATGGTCTGCTGACCGTAGCAGATGCCGAGCAGCGGCAGCCCCGATTCCAGGATCGCCGGCGGCACGCGCGGCGTTTCCTCGAAGGTGACGCTGGCCGGCCCGCCGGAAAGGATCACCCCCTTCGGCCCCATGCGCTCCAGCGCCTCGGGCGAGCGGTCGAAGGGAACGATTTCGCTGTAGACGCCAGCTTCCCGGATGCGGCGCGCGATGAGCTGCGTCACCTGCGATCCGAAGTCGACGATCAGAATGCTGTCGGTCATGGCCGCCCGCCCGTGGAGGAAAGCCCCCGTCTAGCGGGGCGGCCATGACTTGTCCAGCAGGCGGACTACCGCCTCAGCTCGAGCCCTTGGCGCGGGAAACCGCGTCCTTGAGCGAGGTGTATTCGGCGCAGCCGAAGGTGCAGATCGAATCGAGCGCCGCCAGGTGCTTCTCCGCCTCGGCGACATTGCCCATCTCCAGATGCGCCTGGCCGATATACTCGTGGGCGCCCTTGTGCTCGGGGTTCAGGTCCAGCGCCACCTTGTAGGCGTCCAGCGCCCCCTGGTAGTCGCCCGACTTCCGGCGGGCATAACCCAGGTAGTTGTAGGCGTCGGCGTTGTCGGGATCGGCGTTGATCGCCTTGCCCATGTAGACGATGGCGTTGCTCCAGTCCTGCGCCTCCACGGCGGCGACGCCGCGCTCATAGAAGCCCGGCTCCTTGATCACGCTCTTCTCCGGCTTCGACGAACTGGACGAATCGTCCGAACTCGAGCCCATGGCGCCCGCCGCCAGCGGCGCGAAGGCCACCGAAGCCACCGCGAGGGCCGCGGCCAGGCCACGAATCTGATGCAACATTCCGAAACTCCTGATCTGTCTCTCTAGCGTCGCCGAGCCTGCTGAACCTTAGCTGAATACCCGGGTCATTACAGCGGCAAAAAAGCCGTCGACCCCTTGCTTCAGCGGCGTCAGGCGGAGAAAGTCTTCCGTTCCGCCCGCGTCCGGCAGGTCCGTCAATCCAGCCGCCGTGGCGGCTTCCCGCCAAGGCGTGAGGGAAAACTCGGTCCGGCGGGCAAGGAAATCTGTGACAGGCTTCTCATTCTCGGCGGCCAGGAACGAACACGTGATGTAGACCAGCCGGCCGCTCGGCTTCACCAGCTCGGCCGCCGCGTCGAGCATCGCGCCCTGACGAACGGCGTTGCGCGCCAACCCCTCCGCCGTCATGCGCCAGCGCAGTTCCGGCTGACGCCGCCAGGTGCCGCTGCCGGAACAGGGCGCGTCCACCAGCACGGCGTCCATGCGGCCCCGCCAGTCGTCGGGCCAGCCCGCCTCCGCCGGCTGACGACGCGTCTGTATGTTGCGTACGCCGGCGCGTTCGGCCCGCGCGCCCAGACGCCTCAGCCGCCCCGCATCGACATCGACGGCGAAGATCTGTCCGCGGTTGTCCATGTCGGCGGCCATGGCCAGGGCCTTGCCGCCGGCGCCGGCGCAGATGTCCGCGATCCACTGGCCCTGCCGCGCGCCGACCAGTTGGGCGACGAACTGACTGCCGGCGTCCTGAATCTCGAACAGTCCCTGCCCGAACGCCCTGCTCTGGTCCGCCCGGCCGTCCGATGTCAGGCGCAGCGCATGGGAGGCCAGCGCAACAGGTTCCGTGGCGAAGCCCTCCTCGGCCAGCATCCCGGCCAATCGGTCGCGGTCGGTCTTCAGCGTGTTGGCCCTGAGATCGGTCGCCGCCCGGCCTTCGCAGAGCGCACGCAGTTCGTCTTCATGCGAGGGTCCGAGACTCTCCGCGATCTCCCCTTCCAGCCAGACCGGATAGTTGAGGCGCGCCCAGGCCGGCGCCGTCTCCATGTCGCAGAGGACGGCCGCCGAAAGCGCTCCGCGCTCCGCCTCGTCGGGAACCTCCGGGCCGTACGGGCCCTCGGCGAGACCCGGGTCGCGCTCGAGTGTCGTCAGAAGAAAGACCCGTAATCTGTTGTCACAGCGTGATTCCGCCTGCGACAGACGCCAGTCGAGTTCGCCGCGGCGGCGCAGAACGCCATAGACGGTCGCGCCGATGGCGCGGCGGTCCCCCGACCCGGCGTAACGCCGTTCCCGGAAGTATCCGCGCATCAGGTCTTCGAGAGAACTCTGCACGGTTTCCAGCCGGTCGAGGATCTCGATCGCCGCCCCGAGACGGGCCTCGGGCCTCATGCAGTGATTCCGGACAACGGGCTCAACCGCTGTAGTTCGGGGCTTCCCGGCTGATTTCCACGTCGTGGACGTGGCTCTCGCGCAGGCCGGCATTGGTGATGCGCAGGAATTCGCAGTTCGAGCGCATCTCGTCGATGTCGCGGCAGCCGGTGTAGCCCATGGCCGCGCGCAGGCCGCCGACGAGCTGATGCAGAACGGCGCCCACCGGGCCCTTGTAGCCGATGCGGCCCTCGATACCTTCGGGCACCAGCTTCAGCTCCGATTTGACTTCCTCCTGGAAGTAGCGGTCGGCCGAGCCGCGCGCCATGGCCCCCACCGAGCCCATGCCGCGGTAGGACTTGTAGGAACGGCCCTGGTAGAGGAACACCTCGCCCGGCGACTCGTCGGTGCCGGCCAGCAGGGAGCCGATCATGGCGCAGGAGGCGCCGGCGGCGATCGCCTTGGCCAGATCGCCGGAGAACTTGATGCCGCCATCGGCGATGGCCGGCACGCCCAGCTTGTCGCACTGTTCGACGACATCCATGACCGCCGTGAGCTGCGGCACGCCGACGCCGGCGACCACGCGCGTCGTGCAGATCGAGCCCGGGCCGATACCGACCTTCACCGCGTCCGCGCCGGCGTCCACCAGTGCCATCGCGCCCTCGGCAGTGGCGACGTTGCCGGCCACCACCTGGGTGAAGTTCGACAGCTTCTTGATGCGTGTCACCGCTTCCATGACGCGCGAGGAATGGCCGTGGGCGGTGTCGACCACCACCAGGTCGACGCCGGCATCCATCAGCGCCTCGGTGCGGCGGAAACCTTCGTCGCCCACGCCCGTGGCGGCGGCGACGCGGAGCCGGCCCTGCACGTCCTTGGAGGCGTTGGGATACATCTCCGCCTTCTCGATGTCCTTGACGGTGATCAGGCCGACGCAGCGGTAGTCCTCATCGACGACCAGCAGCTTCTCGATGCGGCGCTGGTGCAGCAGGCCCTTGACCTCGCGTTCCTCGATGTTGCCTTCCTGGATGACGACGAGATTCTCCTTCGTCATCAGTTCCGAGACCGGCTGGCGGGTATCGGTGGCGAAGCGGACGTCGCGGTTGGTGATGATGCCGACCAGCTTGCGGCTGCCGCGCTCGACCACCGGGATGCCGGAGATGCGCCGGGTCGCCATCAGGGCCAGGGCATTGGCCAGCGGCTCGTCGGGGTAGATGGTCACCGGATTGACGACCATCCCCGATTCGTAACGCTTGACCTTGCGCACTTCGTCCGCCTGCCCGGCGATGTCGAAATTCTTGTGGATCACGCCCATGCCGCCCGCCTGCGCCATGGCGATGGCCATGTCGGATTCGGTCACCGTGTCCATCGCCGAGGAAAGCAACGGAATGCCGAGGGAAATCTCCCGCGTGACGCGGGTTTTGGTGTTCACCTCGGCAGGCAGGACGGAAGAGGCTCTGGGCGCCAGCAACACGTCGTCGAACGTGAGGGCTTCGCGAATCTTGATCACTGGGAACACCTCCGGCTGCGAGACCGCCATGTATGGCATCGGGAGATGAACGGCAAGCGGACAGTCGGGCGCAGCCGCGGGCTGTCCCGGTGCGGCGCCTTCAGGCGGCGCTCTCGGCCGCCGCCTCGGCGGTGAAATCGCCTTCGATCGCCTTGTCGAACATGTAGGGATAGATCTCGCGGAATTTCGCGCTGATCTCCTCGAAGGGCATGTCGTCGCGGTGGCCGCGCTCCTTGACGTATTCCATGTGCTTCTTGCCGTCCGCGGTCAGCGGATGAAAGATCGAATCCGTCTCGCCGTCGAATTCCAGCGGCAGGACGCCGAACTTCTCGCAGAGTTCCAGGTTGAAGGCCGGCGTCGCCTTCACCCACCGGCCACCGATCTTCAGCTCCGTATAGCCGTGATAGTAGAACAGGTCCGTGCCCATGGTCTGGCGCATGCGCTCCGTCGACAGGTGATTGCGCACGTCCGCGAAGCCGAGCCGCGCGGGGATCCCCTCGGCCCGCGCCGCGGCCGCCAGCAGCCCGGCCTTGGTGATGCAGAAACCCGCGCCCCGCTCCAGGCAGGCGCTGGCGCGGAAATGATCCCGGTCCATGACCACGCCATAGGGGTCGTAGCGGAATTCGTCGCGCACGGCGTAGTAGAGGCGGATCGCCTTGGCCTTCGGGTCGGTCTCATCACCCACGACGCGCCGGGCGAAGGCGGCGATCGCCGGGTTGTCGGCATCGATCAGGTCCGTCGGCGCCAGGCAGGTCTCGCTTTCGCTCATGGTCGGTTCTCCTCGGTCTTTCCAGCGGGGCGGATGTTCCTCTCCCGCCGCCGGCGGATCAAGAGCCGCCGCGGCGGGTCCGCTTCCCGCCCTGCGCAGGACCGCTCGGCGGGCGCTATTGCTGCTCCGTGTCATCGCCGCCCCGAAACCCCGTGGCCACCATGTAGCTCTCCGCGGACCCCTTGCGGCTGGCGTCGGGCTTGGCGAAACGAACCTGGCGGAAGTCGCGCTTGACCCGGTTCAGGAAGTCGTTCTCGCCACCGCCCTGAAGCAGCTTGACCGCAAACGCCCCTCCGGGCTTCAGCACCTGCGCGGCGAAATCGAGCGCCAGCTCCGCCATCGCCATGATGCGCAGATGGTCGGTCTGGCGGTGCCCCGTGGCCGGCTGCGCCATGTCGGACAGGACCACGTCCGCCGGACCGCCAAGGCGTTCGCGGACCTTCGCATCGGCATCGGCCTCGGTGAAGTCGAGCTGCATGACCTCGACGCCGGGGATGGGCTCCATCTCCAGGATGTCGACGGCCAGAACATATCCGCCCTCGCCCGTTGCCGCGGCAGCGACCTGCGACCAGCCGCCCGGCGCGGCGCCCAGATCGACGATCCGTCCGCCCTTCCGCAACAGGCCGAACTTCTCGTCGATCTGCAGCAGCTTGAAGGCCGCGCGGGAGCGCCAGCCCTGGGCCTTCGCCTCCGCGACATAGGGGTCGTTGAGCTGCCGCTCCAGCCAACGGGTCGACGACAGCTTGCGGCCGCGCGCCGTCTTCACCTTTTCGGTCAGCCGACGGGAGCCGCCGCCCGGTCCGGGTTTCCTGGCCATTCGTCCCTCCTAGTCGCCGGCCGCGAGCAGGGGCGCGTCGGCGGTCATCAGTTCCAGGAGGATGCCTTCCCTGAGCCCCCGGTCGGCGACGGTGATCTCCTGCACCGGCCAGAGGTTGAGGATCGCCTGCAGGATGGCGCAGCCGCCGACCACCAGGTCGGCGCGACCCGAGCCCACACAGGGATGGGCCGCACGCTCCTTCAAGGTCAGCCGGCGGAGATGTTCGGAGATTTCGGTCATCCGCGCCGCCGGCATGGTCAGCCCGTCCACCGCCGTACGGTCATAGCGTACGAGATCGAGGAACACGCCGGCCAGCGTGGTGACGGTGCCGGAGGTCCCGAGCAGCCGGAACGGCCGGTCCATGGCCGCCCGGGTCTCGACCTGGAAGTCCATGATGGCCTCCTCCGAGGCCGCGACCATGCGTCTGTAGGTTTCGTCATCGACATCCACGCCGCCGAAGCGCTCGGCGAAATTGACCACGCCGATGGGGAAGGAGGCGTAGCGTACCAGATGATGCTCCCCGCCTCCGAAAGGCTCGGCAAGCGCCAGTTCGGTGCTGCCGCCGCCGATATCGAAGACCAGCGTCGGTTCGGACTGACCGAGCAGCAGCGACTTGCAGCCCGCCAGTGCCAGCGCCGCCTCCTCGGCGGCATCGATGATCTCCAGCCTGAGCCCGGTCTCCCGCTTGACCCGCTCGATGAACTCGCCGGCGTTGTCCGCGCTCCGGCAGGCGGCGGTGGCGACGCAGCGCACATCCCAGCAATGGTGGCGGGCGATCTTGTCAGCGCAGACCTTCAGCGCCTCGATGGTGCGCGCCATCGCCGGTTCGCCCAGACGGCGGCTCTCGCCGACGCCTTCGCCGAGACGGACGATCCGCGAATAGGCGTCGGTCACCCGGAAACCATCGCCATCCGGCCGCGCGATCAGCAGACGGCAGTTGTTGGTGCCCAGGTCGATGGCGGCGTAGCTGCGCCGCCGCAGACGATCGTGCACCACGCTGCCTCCACTCCTGTGTTACGGCGTCCGTTCGCGCCCGCGCCGCGCGAACCGGGCGGGCTGGTTCAACGGGCAGATTAGCAAGCCGGGCCGTGGCTTGTTAAGGTGCAACCGGAACTTCCAACGTCCGGTTGACATCCACGGGCCGGCCCAATAGATAGTCCCGCGCCCGCCGGGCGTATCCGCTGGGGGATCGTCTAATGGTAGGACAGCGGACTCTGACTCCGCCAATCTAGGTTCGAATCCTAGTCCCCCAGCCAGTTTCCTGCGCTTCCCCCACGTGCGACGACCCGGTCATTCAACGGTTGGTCTGCGCGCGATGCTGCAAGACCGGACTGGCGTTCCACTCGATTTTGTCCGAGCGTATACCGCTCGCAGCCAGCCCGTTCCACGACGTCAGGCACATGAATGGACACGGTCCTCCTGGAACTGTCCCGACTGCAGCGCGAGATTCAGGGCGCGCTCGCATCGTCGTTTCGCGAGGCGACCTCAGCTGACGACTGGACGCAGGGCGCGCTCGTGCTCCTCCTTTCCATCGTCTTCGGCCTGGTCCACGCCGTCGGCCCTGGCCACGGCAAATCGATCCTGATGGCCTATTTCATGGCCGGCGACGCCCGCGTCCGGCAGGCATTCACCAGCAGCCTCAAGCTGATCGCAACTCATGTCGGTTCCGCCGTCGTACTGGTACTGGCGGCCCTGACCATCGTCGACATTTCCTTTGGCTTCCGGCCTGCCGATTTTCCGCTCGTCCGCCAGATCAGCTATGGGGGCGTCGCCCTGGTAGGATTGTTCCTGCTCATTCAGGCCCTCCGCCCGCATCCCGCCCGGGCGCATGTGCACGGGGGACGATTCCTGCCCTATCTGGCCGGCCTTTCGCCCTGTCCGCTGACGACCATCATCATGGTGGCGGCGAGCGGCACCGGCGCGGTCGCGTTCGGCGTTCTCGTCTCGATCGCCATGGCGCTGGGCATGGTGGCGACCGTTGGCGCATTCGCGCTCCTGGCGATCCTGGGGCGACGTTGGTTGATCGCCGCCTCGAGCCGCCACATGTCCACCATCATGAGGGTGGGCAGAGTGCTTCAGGTCCTCGGCGCCGGATGCGTGATGGCGCTGGGCTCGTTCCTGCTGCTGGCGGAGGTGACCTGATTGAGCCCGACGGAGACCACGCTTTCCCCCTTCGCGCACCCCGTCTACCGGCAGCTCTTCGCCGCTCAGGTGACCGCGCTGATCGGCACCGGACTTTCCACGGTGGCGCTGGCGCTGCTGGCCTATGACCTGGCGGGCGGCGACGCCGGCGCGGTGCTCGGCGGCGCGCTGGCGCTGAAGATGGTGGCCTATGTGTTCGTCGCGCCGCTCGTCGGCGGCCTGGCCCACCGGCTTCCGCGGCGAAAGATGCTGGTCGGCCTCGACCTCGCCCGGGCCGCCTTCGTGCTGTGCCTGCCCCTCGTCGACGCGATCTGGCAGATCTACGTCCTGATCTTCCTGCTCAACGCGTGTTCGGCCGGATTCACGCCGACGTTCCAGGCGACAATCCCGGACGTGTTGCCCGACGAGCGGCGCTACACTCGCGCGCTTTCGCTTTCCCGCCTTGCCTACGACCTGGAAAACCTGCTCAGTCCGGCCCTCGCCGCGGCGGCCCTGCTGGTCATCAGCTATGATGGCCTTTTCGCCGCGAACGCCGGCGCATTCCTGCTCTCCGCCGCGCTGGTTCTGTCGGTCACCCTGCCGCGCCCCCTGCCCACCGAACGCGGCAAGAGCGTGATGGCGAACATGACGTTCGGCGTCCGGGCCTATCTGTCGACGCCACGTCTGCGCGCACTGCTCGCGCTCCACATGGCCGTGGCGGCCGCCGGCGCCATGGTCATCGTCAACACCGTCGTCTACGTCCGCGACCATCTGATGCTCGGCGAGACGCAAACGGCCGTTGCCTTCGCTGCCGCCGGCACCGGCTCGATGGTCGTCGCCCTCCTCCTCCCGCGCCTGCTTGACCGCCACGAAGACCGCCCCTTCATGCTGGCCGGCGGCGCGCTGATGACAGCCGCGCTCGGGTTGGGCTGGTTCGCGCCGGGTTACGCGACCCTGCTATTCCTCTGGTTGCTCCTCGGCGCCGGGTCCTCCCTCGTGCAGACGCCGGCGGGACGCCTCATCCGCCGCTCCTGCCATGACAGCGACCGTCCGGCGCTGTTTGCCGCACAGTTCGCCCTGTCGCACGCCTGCTGGCTGATCGCCTACCCATTGGCGGGATGGCTGGGCAGCGCCGCCGGGATCCTGACAGCATTCCCGGTGCTCGCTCTCGTGGCCGCCCTGTCGGCGCTGCTCGCCTGGCGCCTGTGGCCAACACCGGATCCGGTCGTACTCCGCCACGAACATGAAGCGATGCGGCACGAACATTTCCACGTGCACGACGAGCATCACCAGCATCCGCACGAAGGTTGGGAAGGTCGGGAGCCGCACCGCCATCCGCACAGGCACGCCGGCGGTCAGCACACCCACGCTTTCGTCATCGACATGCATCATGATCGCTGGCCGTAGGTTCAGGAAGGAAAAGTCCGCCCATGCTGCCCTTCACGACCGACCAGTTCCTCGAGGTCTTCACCGCATACAACCAGGCCATCTGGCCCCTTCAGATCGTCACGGAAGCGCTTGGCCTGGCGATGACAGGATGCCTGTTCATCGGAAATGGAGGGGCGCAACGGGCGGCGTTCGCGTTGCTCGGGGCGATGTGGCTGCTCATGGGCGTCGGCTACCACCTGACGTTCTTTGCGCAGATCAATCCCGCGGCGAATGTGTTCGGCGCGCTGTTCATCCTCCAGGCGGTCCTGTTCGCCATCGAAGGCGCCTGGCGAGGCCGTATCAGCATGCGTCTCGAAGGCGGTTTCCGGGCCTGGCTCGCGGGCGCTCTGATCGCATATGCGCTGATCATCTACCCCATGATCGGCCTGCTTGGCGCCCAGCCCTATCCGGAAACGCCCCTGTTCGGGGTTGCGCCCTGTCCGACGGTGATCTTCACCCTGGGACTGCTCATTCTGGCCGATCATCCGCAGCGCTGGATGCTGGCGACAATTCCTCTGGTCTGGAGCCTCATAGGCGGGTCCGCGGCAGTGCTCCTTGAAGTGCCCCAGGACTTCGGGCTCGCCGCCGCCGGCATGTTTCTGGTCATCGCGATGCTGAGTGGCCGGCGAAGCCGGCACGACAACCCCGGCTACTGAACCCGGCGGCGAGGCGGGCTCCCAGAGGATCCCGGCTCCGCGGAGGGGTCACGCACCATATCCCAGGGACATGCCGACTATCACGGCAACCACGCAGAAGATGATGTAGTACAGCCCCAATCGCGCCTCCGAACTCGCGGGCAGCCACTGGAAGGCAGGCTTGCGGCTCTCCTGCTGCTCGCGCTCGTACACCGCTGTCTCGGCCGGTGTCGGCGAGCGGAACTGATCGTCGAACGGATAGTGTTTCAGCCGCCCGGGATCCGCGAGACATCGCGGGCAGTCGCGTTCACGCAGCCCGACGACCAGTCCGCAGTGTCGGCAGGTCTTCGCGCCGTCCATGCCGTACGCAGGGCCGCCTATACCTCGTTCCGCGAATAGAGGTCGCGGCCGATGATCTGTTTCATCACCTCGATGGCGCCGCCGGCGATCCGCGTCACCCGCGCGTCCACATAGGCCCGGGCGATCGGATATTCGTACATGTAGCCATAGCCGCCGAAGAACTGCAGGCACTGGTCGACCACCTTGCAGTGCAGATCCGTCGACAGCATCTTCGCCTTGGCCGCATCGACCGAGGTCAGCTCGCCAGCCATGAAGCGCTGGATGCACCAGTCGACGAAGACCCGCATCGCCGTGGTCTCGGCGTCGAGCTGGGCCATGACGAACTGCGTGTTCTGGAAGTCGGCGATGGTGCCGTCGAAGGCCTCGCGGGTCTTCGTGTACTCGACGGTCTGGCGGATCGCCGTCTCGGCGCAGACGACCGAGCGCACGGCCTGGGTCAGACGTTCCTGCGCCAGCTTGGTCATCAGCATGGCGAAGCCCTTGCCCTCGTCGCCCAGGCGGTTGCCGACGGGGACGCGCACGCCGGAGTAGAACAGCTCCGAGGTGTCCTGGCCCTTCATGCCGATCTTCTTGAGATTGCGGCCGCGCTCGAAGCCCGGCGTGTCGGTGGGCACGGCGATCAGACTGACGCCGCGGGCGCCGGCCTCGGGGTCCGTCTTGGCCGCGGTGACCACGACGTCGGCGTTCTGGCCGTTGGAGATGTAGACCTTCTGGCCGTCGAGCACGTAGTCGCCGCCGTCGCGGCGGGCGCGGAGCTGCAGGCGCTTCACGTCGCTGCCGGCGTTCGGCTCGGTCATGGCGATGGCGCCGACCGCCTCCCCGGTCACCATCTTCGGCAGCCATTCCCGCTTCAGGTCTTCCGAACCCCAGGCGAGGATGTAGGGCGCGCACATTTCCGAATGGACGACGAAACCGGGGCCCGAGAGCCCGGCGCGGGCCAGTTCCTCGATGACCACGACGTCGTAGAGCCAGTCGGCGCCACTGCCGCCGTATTCCTCGGGCATGCTGCAGCAGAGCATTCCCATCTCGCCGGCGCGCCGCCAGACATCCTTCGGCACGATCCCGTCGTCCTCCCACTTCTCGTTGTGGGGGACCATCTCCGCGTCGATGAAGCGGCGGACACTGTCCCTGAACTGGTCGTGCTCCGGCGAAAACAGCGTGCGCTGAACCGACATCTCTTTCCTCCCCTTGGTCGTCCGCCCCCAATCTCTTCCAAGGCGCGCCGCGACGCAACGGCGCATAGGCGCGCGCCGGCAAAGCATGGACAGCGGCGGCGCACCGGGTTCTGGTGCTGCTATGAATCTCAAAGTCGACAATGGTGGCGAACACGGCCTGAAGCGCGTGCTGGGGCTCACGCTGCTGATCCTCTACGGCGTCGGCGTCACCGTCGGCGCGGGCATCTTCGTCCTCATCGGCTCGGTGGTCGGGGTCGCGGGCCCGCGCGCGCCGCTTGCCTTCCTCCTCGCGGCGGCCATCGCCGGCGTGACGGCGGTCAGCTACGCAACCCTTTCGCGCGGCTTTCCGGCAGCGGCCGGCGCGTCGCTCTACGTCAAGGCCGCCCTGGGGCGGGCGGCAGGATTTCCGGTCGGCATCGGCGTCGCCCTGGTCGGCATCGTCTCCAGCGCCACGATCATGCTGGGCTTCACGGGCTATCTGGCGGAACTGCTTGCGGTGCCGCAGCCGCTGGCGATCGTCGGCGGACTCGTACTCACCGGCCTGCTGGTGCAGCGCGGCGTCAGCGAGAGCGTCGGCGCCGCCGCGGTCCTGACCGTGGTCGAGATCGGCATCCTGCTGGTCGTGATCGTCGCCGGCGCGCCGGTCCTGGCCACGGCCGAGGTCTGGACGGCCGCCTTCGGGACGGGAAGCGCCCTCCCGGTCACAGCCGTCGTCAGCGCCGCGGTACTCGCCTTCTTCGCCTTCATCGGCTTCGAGGACATCGTCAACATGGCCGAGGAAACGGTCGATCCCGCCCGCGTGATGGGCCGCGCCATAATCGGCACCCTGGCAATCTCCACCGCGCTCTATCTGCTGCTGGCGCTGATCGCCGCGGGCGCGCCCGATCCGGCGGCGCTGGCGGCCAGCGGCGCGCCGCTGGCGACGATGTGGCAACAACTGACCGGCCAGTCGAGCGCCTGGCTCTCGACGCTCGCGCTGATCGCCGTGGTCAACGGCGTGATCGTGCAGACCATCATGGCCAGCCGTCTGCTCTACGGCATGGCGCGGGAGGAGATGATGCCCGCCCCACTGGCCCGCGTCGGGCGGCGGCGGACGCCTTATGTCGCGATCTGGCTGGTCGTTGTCCTGATCGCCATTCTGGCGCTGACCCTGCCCATCGAGACCCTCGCCCGTGCAACGACCACGGTGACGCTGCTGGTTTTCGCCGCCGTCAATCTGGCGCTCCTCGTTCTCGGCTCGCGGGAAAAGGAAGGCCCCCTGCGCCGCCGGCGCTGGATTGGCGCGCTGGGTCTCGCTCTGACCGCCGGCCTCGCCATTCGGGAGATTCTCTCGCTACTCGGCGTTATCTGATCAGGATGCCGTCCGGGCCAGCACGTGGAGGTCCAGCGGTTCCCGGCGGCCGCGCACGGTCTGCCCGGGCAGAGCCTCGAAGCCGTCGAGCAGGTCCGTTCGACCTGTCGCGCGCCCCGCGGCGGCCACGGTTTCGCTGATCACGACGGTCGCCGCCAGGTCCGCGCCAAGCGCCTGAAGGCGGCTGGCCACGTTCACGGTGTCGCCGGTTGCGGTGAGCTCCAACCGGCGCCGCCCGCCGATCGGGCCGACGACCACCGGCCCGTGATGCACGCCGATGCCGAAGCCCCAGCGCCAGTCGGCCGGCGTGTCCGTCCCGCCCGACCAGGCCTCGAGACGGCCTGCCATGTGCCGGGCGCAGGCGAGCGCGCGGACCGGATCGTCCGGCGCCGGCGCGGCCATACCGAAGACGGCCATGGCGCCGTCGCCCAGATAGCTGTCGATGGCGCCGTCATGGGCCTCCACCGAGGCTTCCACAACAGCGTAGAATCCTTCCAGCAGGGCCGCCGACCGTTCCGGCCCGAGCGCTTCGCTGAGTGTGGTGAAGCCGCGGATGTCGACAAAAAGGATCGTCGCCGGACGGCGGCCCCGGCCGAATCCCGGCTCATCCCGACCCAGCGCCTCGGCAAATCCGGTGGGCACATATCGCGACAACCGGCGCCTGGCGTGATCGGTGCTGATGATCCGCGGCAAGGCGGCTGCCGCTGCGGCGGCCAGCATCGTGGCGGTCGGCAGGGCCGCATCGATCCACCACCCGCCCCGCACGAAGGCCAGTTGCAGTCCGGCCAGCCACGTGACCAGGAGCACGCCGCACCCGGCAGCAGCCATGCCGGGGCGCGCCCGGCCGGCGAACAGCGCAAAGGCGACGCCACCGGTCAGCAGGGCCGCGAAGCTCACCATCCGCGTCAGCGCATCATGACGGAGCGTGCGGCCCGAAATCAGGTTGTCGGCCGCCGACGCCAGCACTTCGACACCCGGAACGCCGGGGCCAAAAGGCGTCGCGAACCGGTCGCCCAGGCCGGTCGCCGCCACGCCGACGAACGCGGCCCGCCGCTCCACTGCCCTGTCCGGAACCCCGCCCGCCAGCAGATCGTCAAGCGACCAGGACGGCAGACTGCCGGCGGGACCGGGAAAATCGATCGGCAGGCGCAGGGCGCCATCCAGTGGAAAGGATGCGTCGCCGAGACTCAGGCCATCCCGTGCACTGACCGCGATGCCGGAGCCTGGCGTGCGATGGCGCTGGGCCACGACCACCGGCAGGGCGGGATACAGCTGACCCTGGTGCGGGATCGCCGCGTGCAGAAAGCGCAGCCTGTTGTCGGCGTCCACGATCACCTCGGCATGTCCCATCGCGGCGGCCCGAGCGAGCGCGGGAAAGGGCGGGACCACGCCGCCCCGTCCGCCGCCGGTGCCGATACCCTGCCGGATGTCGACCGCAGCCTCCCGTATCGCGGGCGGCGCACGCGCCCCGCCGCCGTCGAAGACGAACGCGAAGGGGACCACCACGTCGTCGGCGGCGCCGACGCGGCGGACAAGCTCCATGTCGCCTTCGCCCTGGGGATCGGCCAGCAGCAGGTCGAGGGCGATCACGCGCGCGCCGGCATCACGCAACGCTGTCACGGCATCCGCCAGGACGCGGCGCGGCAACGGCCATCCGCCGGCGCTGGCGATGCTGCTGTCGTCGATCAGGACAAGCAGCACTTCCGGCTCCGCTGTCGCGGTGCCCCGCACCTGGAACCGCCAGTCGACGGTGCGGCCCTCCAGCGCCCGGAGCATTGGCGCCTCGTAGGCCAGCAGGTAGATCAGCGCGCCGGCCGCGATGGTCGCGAAGGGCGGCAGCCAACGCGAACGCCCGGCGCCGCCGTTGCGAACCGCGTCACTCAATCCGGGTCCGGGCGCGCAATGCCTCGACACGGGCCGGCGGCCAGCGCTTGGCGCGTCCCGGCGGCTCGCCAAGCGGGATGTCGCTGCCCTGCCCCGCCTGCAAGCCGACCGTCTCGTCATGGCCGGGCGCGCTGACCGACACACGCCCTTCCAGAACGAAGACGCCGGTCGTCTGCGGATCGGTGGAAACGATCAGCCCCGTCGAGCGGACCGAAGCCGTCGCGGTACGCGCACGCACGGAGACATCCCGGCCGCCGTCGCTGTCGGTCAGCAGAATCCGAACCGCGCCATAGATGAGGTCGAACAAGCCCGCTGAGCCCGGCGCGAAGCGTTCCACTTCGACGCGGGTTTCCGGGCCGACCGTCATTGCCGAGCCGTCATCGAAAGCGATACGCACTTTCGCGCGGTTCCCGGTGATCAGCGCATCGTCGCGGAAAACCGCCATGCCGTGGCGAAGTTCCCGGGCCTCGCCGGGCCGCTGCGCCAGCACCTCGCCCTCCTGGGCGTCGACATGGCCGACCGGCGAGGGTTCCGCCAGCCCCGATCCCGTCAGCGTCGCCGCCAGCAACAGGGCCGCGGCCGCGGCCAACACATGCGCGCGACCGTGAGGCATTCGCGTTCGCAATCCTTTTCGCATGACAGGCAACGCTAACAAGCACGCGCCGCCGCGTCAGCCTCTCGAAAGGCTAGGAGGGAAGGAACTCAGACCCAGCGGATGAACAACCAGACCGTGCCCGCGTCGGCGCCCGGCCGCATCTCGATCAGAACCTTCCAGGTCCGGCGCAGGGTGAAGACGTAGCTGAACAGTTCGCTGACGGAGCGCCCCTGGCTGACGTCGCGAAAGCGCCCGTGAAACGCGTCGGTGAACGTGCAGGGCGCGACCTCGCGGAAGAAGCTGCGCCCGATCACCCTTTCGGGCCGCATTTCGGAGAAGCCGGATTCGGTGTCGTTGTATTTCAGCACCCGCCCGCTGTCGTCCAGCAGGACAGCGCCTACCGGCAGCCGGTTCAACTGCCCGTCATCCATCCGGACCGCTTCGGCAGGCACATCGACGCCGTCGATGGTGAAGAACGCCTTCAGACCCTCCACCGAAGGCGCGGGACGCTGGCCTTCGGGCGCCTGGACCCGCCTCGCCGGCAGCACCAGAAACACCGTCGTGCCGATGTCGGGCTGACTGTTGACGTAGATATTGCCGCCATGGACCTCGATCAGGGCGCGCGTGATAGGCAGGCCGAGCCCCGCACCCTGGGTCTGACCGTCATAGGCATGGTCGATCCGGCCGAACGGCGCCAGCGCCGTGGGCAGATCGTGGGCGGCGATACCCCTGCCGGTATCGGTGACGAAAAAGGCGATCCGGCCATCGTCCAGCAGTTCCGCGCCCGCCAGGATCCGACCGCCCGGCTTCATGTACTTGCGCGCGTTCGCGATCAGGTTGACCAGGGCCTGCCGCAACATCCGGCGGTCCGCGAAAACGGTGATGTCGGACGGACAGCGCCCGCGATCGACGAATTTTCCACCCGCCTCAGACCGTTCCGAAGTCAGGCGGATCGCCTCATCGATCAGGTCGTCGACCGGGCAGTCCTCCTCGACCATTTCCGTCGACCCGCTCTCGATGCGGGCGAGGTCCAGGATATCGTTGACGACGTCGAGCAGGTGCCGGCCGGCGAACCGGATATCGTCGACATAGCTCCTGTACTTTTCGTTGCCGAGCGGCCCGAACAGTTCCGAGCCGAGCATCTCCGAGAAGCCGATCACGGCGTTGAGCGGCGTGCGCAGTTCGTGACTCATGTTGGCCATGAAGCTCGACTTGGCGGTGTTCGCGACTTCGGCCCTGTCGCGGGCCGTGGCGAGTTCCAGTTCCAGCCGCCGGCGGTCCGTCAGATCCAGCGTCGTGCCGATCAGCCGCACGACGCGCCCGCCGTCACGGAGGGGCGTGAGTACCGTGCGGGCAAAGAAGAATCCGCTCGGCAGCACGATCTCCTCGTCGTACTGCTCGACATCCCCACCCTCGATGCAGCGTCGGTAGTTGCGGGCGACCGCCTCCGCCTGCTGCGGCGAGAGTACGTCTTCCAGCCGCCGACCGTTCAGTTCGGCCGCATCGATGCCGAAGGCGTTCTCGTAGAAGGCGTTGACGAACTCGATCTCGTAGCCGTCGTCGCGCACGCCGATGACGAACACCGGAATGCCGATCGTATTGAGGAGGCTGGAGAGGAAGCCGACCGGAGTGGTTGCGAGTCCCCCCTCGTCCATTGTCTCGAAACGCACGCTTCACTCCCGGATACGCTGGCCGGCCCCATAGCTATGCGATCAAGCTTAACAGTTGCTTTATCCGGCCGGTCAAGCCACTCCCCCGCGCGCCCGTCCGGCCGGGAACCACGACGATGGTTCGAATTCGGATCAAATAGAAAAAATTGAGTTTTCCGGGGTCTGGGCGAAAAAGAACGCTGTCGGGCGCCGGGCCGTATCAGTGGCTCGGCGGATCCGAGTGGGCTTCCGAAGGACAGGCAATCCGGGGCATGACGGGACACGGGACATGGCGGGGAAAGCGACGAAGCGCTGGCAGCGGTGCACGCCCCGCGCTGTCGGGCATCGCCCGGCGCCTGCTGCGGGCCCGTGATGGCGGCATGGCCGCCCTGGTGGCGGTCGCGTTGCTGCCCATGACCGCCGCTGTCGGGGTTGCCGTCGATTCCAGCCTGGCCATGATCACCCAGTCCCGCTTGGCGCGCGCCCTCGACGCGGCCGCGCTGGCGGCAGGGCGTCTGCCGCGGGGGGCCGCCGTCGAGCCCGAGGCCCGGCGCTGGTTCGACGCCAATTTCCCGCCCGGATTCATGGGCGCGACCCTCACCGGCTTCGGCGTGACGACCGATGCCCGCGGTGACTTCGTCACGGCGCAGGCCAGCCTGGCGCTGCCAACCGTCTTCCTTGGCGTGCTTGACATCGACAGCATCGACCTGAACCGGCGCACGGTGGTGGAGCGGATCAATGGCGGCGCCGAGGTGGCGCTGATCATGGACAACACCGGCTCCATGCGCTCGGGCGGCAAGATCGACGCCATGAAGGCGGCGGCCCGGGGGCTGGTGCAGGATCTTTACGGAGAGAACGAGCGCCTGGACGACCTGTGGGTGTCCGTCGTCCCCTATACGGCGACCGTCAATGTGGGCGCCCACCGACAGGATTGGTTGCGGCTCAGCGACCCGGCCCTGTCGGGAGAAAGCCCGTTCCATCCGGGCGCCTGGAAGGGCTGCGTCATGGCGCGCGGCGCCGGTGACGATCAGACCGACACGCCGCCGTCTGCCGCGCCGTTCGAGAGCTTCCTCTACCCCAGGGCCGACGACAACGACTGGCCGGAGATCGACGAGCGCAACGATGCGCAGAACAACGGCCGCGGTCCCAATCTGGGCTGCGGGCCGGCGATCACTTCCCTGACCAACCACCGCGACACGGTTCTGGCCGCCATCGACGAGATGCTGCCCTGGCACCGTGGCGGCACGACCGGCAATCTGGGCCTCGCATGGGGCTGGCGCACCATCTCGCCCCGCTGGCGGGGCCAGTGGGGTGGCCCGACGCCCGAGACCATGCCCCTGGCCCGGGGTACTCCGCTCATGGAGAAGGTGGCGATCCTGCTCACCGACGGCCAGAACCAGTTCTACGACTGGCGCGACCACGATGAGAATGACGGCCGCGGGCCGGGCGGCTCCGACTTCACCGCCTATGGCCGGCTGCACGACTTCGGCTATGGCTCCCTGAACGACGCCCGCCGGGAGGTCGACCGTCGGCTGCAGCGCATATGCGACGCGATGAAGGCCGAGGACATCCGCATCTTCACCATCACCTTCGGCAGCACACCCGACAGCGGCACACAAGCGCTCTACCGCGCCTGCGCCAGCCGGCCGGAGAACTACTTCCATTCGCCCGACAACGAGACCCTGGCCAGCGCCTTCGGGGCGATCGGGCGTGAACTGACCCGGCCGAGGATCGTCGAATGAGCACGCTGGCCCGACTACTGCGGGACCGCGGCGGCGCCAGTACGGTCGAATTCGCCCTGATCGCGGGGGTTGCGCTGAGCCTGATGACGACGGTCTTCGAGATCTCCATGATCGGCTTCGCGCGGCAGGCGATGGATACGGCGGCGCACCGCGCGGTGCGGCTGGGCATGACGGGACGCGCGCCCGACGACGGCGCCTGGATCGCGGCGGCCGTCGAGCGGGCCACCGCGGGCATCGTGCCGGCGGACGAGATCCGGGTGACCGCTGCGGCTCACGCCGGCTTCGGCGAGGCCGGGCCGGCCGAGCCGTTCACCGACAGCGACGGTGACGGCGTCCACGACCCTTCGGAGCCGTTCACGGACAACAATGGCAACGGAATCCGCGACGACGGCGCAGGCGTCCCGGGCGCCGGCGGCGCGTCCGATGTCGTCGTCTACCGTCTGGAACATGTCTGGCGGGCCATCACGCCGGGGATCGGCCGGCTGTTCGAAGGGCGCGTGCTCACCACCACGCTGACGGTGCAGAATGAACCCTTCTGAGCCGATACGCCGTCTGCTGAGCGACCGCGGCGGCAGTGCCGCGCTGGAGTTCGCCCTGGCGCTGCCCATCCTGATCGGATTGACAGTGACCGCTTTCGACGCGGGCCGCTATATCCTGCTCAAGTCCAGGCTGCAGGACGCCACGTGGACCATGGCAGACGCGGCAACGCGCGCGCTGACGCTCGGTTCGGGCGAGGCGTTGAACATCGTCCAGTCGGGTGAGCGGCTCATGGCACCCTTCGGCGCCGCCGAACGCAGCCGCTTCATCGCCAGCGGCGTGACCGGCAGCGCCGACGGACCGCCGACCGTGCGCTGGCAGGTGGCCGGCGGCGGCCTGGCCGAAGGCAGCCGGATCGGCGCCACCGGCGGGACCGCCGAACTGCCCGACGGGGTGACCCTCGCGCCGGGGGAAAGCGTCGTGATCGTGGAGGGCGTCTACAGCCCTGGCGTCACCCTGCCCCTGCAGGAAGATCTGTTCCCCGCATTCCGTGACATCGCCCTGGCCCGCCCGCGGGTCGGCGAATTGACGGAGCTGGACTAGAACTTCGGCACGACCCTACGCAGCATGGACTTCGGCGACGACATCGTCCCAGACGCGTTCCAGCCGGCGCAACGTCTCGACCGCGCCGCGCATCTGCTCGATCGAGTGCATGTCGGCGAATGCGCCGGCGTGCAGGTGCTCGCGGCGCTGCATCCTTTCCAGCAGCCGCCGGCCCTTGTCCGAAACGCTGACCATGATCACGCGCTTGTCGAGTTCCGAGCCCCGCTGGTCGACATAGCCGAAATCCAGCAGCTTCTTGACGTTGTAGGTGACGTTCGAACCCAGATAGTAGCCGCGCTCCACCAGCTCGCGGACCATGATCTCGTCATCGCCGATATTCGCGAGCATCAGATACTGCACGCCATTGATGTCGCGGACACCTTCGGCGATCAGCTCCTTGCGCAGCACGTCGAGAAAGCGGCGGTGCATGCGCTCTATCAGCCGCGTGAGGGACATGTAGTTCTGGACTGGCATCGATCCGCGCTCCATCCGTCCTGCTGGTGATGTATCCATCGCCCTATCCTTGGCGGCTAACGTAAAATTAATGTAAATATGCCAAGGTACTTACGTACTTCGAGACACCGAGGCCCCGAATACCCAAGATGTGGCTAAAATTTGACGCGAATATTTTGTGTAGTGCGCTTATTGGCGGCTTTCTGCTGACGGGCTGCAGCACGTTCGACGAAACGCCGCCGGCCACGAACGCAACGGCCGCTTCGCCATCGGGCGAGGTGATCGCCATCGCGGACGAACTCCGCGCCGGCGGCGACAACCAGGCGGCCGCGGCGCTCTATCTCGGCGAAGTGCGGCGGAATCCGGATGACCTGACTGCGCTGGTCGGACTGGCGGAAAGCCTGCGCCTCGCCGGCGACTGCACCGGCGCCAGCGGCTACTACGACAGGGCTCTGGCGCTGTCGCCGGCCGATCCGCAGGCCCTGGCCGGCTATGGCCGCTGCGCCATCGCCCTCGACCGCCCCGAACTCGCCGCCCGCCTGCTCGCGCAAGCCGTCGAAGCTTCGCCGGAGCCCTCGCCCGGTCTGTTGTCGGCGACCGGCGTCGCGCACGATCTGATCGGTGACCACGATACGGCCCAGCTATACTACCGCCGCGGCCTGACCGAAACGCCGCAGCGCCGCAGCCTGATCGCGAACCTGGCGCTGTCACTGGCGCTGCAGGGCCATTTTGGCGAGGCCGGGACGCTGCTCCGCTCCAGGGCCGATGCGCCGGGCGCGACCGCCGCGGAACGCCAGAATCTGGCTCTGGTGCTGGCGCTTTCGGGCGCACGGGCCGAGGCGCTGCGCTATGGCCGGATGGACCTGTCGCCGGATGACGCCGCCCGCAATCTGACCGTCATCTCCGAACTGGCGCTCGATCTCTACGGCGCCGACCCCGCCCGGCAGGCGGAGGCGCGGCGGGCGTTGCTGACGCGGCAAAGCGGCGCCTGAACCCGGTTCAGAGGTTGTCCATCAGGCGGAAGATCGCCGGCGTCAGGATGACGATGAACAGGGCCGGCAGGATGAAGCAGATCATCGGCACGGTCAGGATTGCCGGCAGGCGCGCCGCCTTCTCCTCGGCGCGCAGCATCCGCTCGTTCCTGAGGTCCGCGGCCAGTTCCCGCAGGGCCCTGGCGAACGGGGTGCCGAAGCGAGCGGCCTGGCGCAGGGTCTGCACAACGCTCTGCATCGCAGGGAAATCCGCCCGCCGGGCAAGATTGTCCAGCGCCTGATCGCGCTCCGGCAGCAGCCGGATTTCGGCCGCGGTCATGGCCAGCTCCTCCGCCATGGCGGGCGAGGACGCGATCATCTCCCGGGCAACCCGGTCGATCGCGGCGTTAAGACCCAGCCCGGCCTCGCAGCAGATCACCATGAGGTCGAGCGCGTCGGGCAATGCCTCGCCGAGATTCCGCTGCCGGCGGTCGACCAGCCGGTCCAGCACCAGCGAGGGCAGAACCACGGCAGAACCGGTCGCGAAGAGCGCCAGCAGGAGCCGCCAGGGATCCGGCACCCGCGGCGTCTCCAGCAGGTACAGAAACAGGATGAGCACCGCGGCGCTGGCCAGCGGCAGCACCAGCTTGGCGACATAATACACTGCCATCGCCTCGCGCCCGTGCCAGCCGGCGCGCAGCAGGCGAAGCCGCACCGCCTCGGCGTCCCTGGACGTCAGCAGCCGCAGGCGATCGGCGAGCCGTTGCGCGACCCCCAGCAGGCCGCGGCGCAACTGCCCGCGCATCATCGCACGCACGCCGGACGGCCGCCCCGCCGCATTCCGGCTGCGTTCGCGCAGGCGGGCTTCGAAGTTGCCGACGCGGCGCACGCGTTGGGCAAGTGCACGGCGCGCCGCCACCTCCCATGACAGCACGCCCGCAACCACGGCAGCAGCCAGAGCGGCCAGCAGCACCGCCAGCAGGCGCAGGTCGAGGCCCGGCGCCAGGTTGGCGAGATAGTCGCTCATGTCCGGAACCGGATCATGCGGGCCATGACGATGAAGCCGAACAACATGGATACCAGCGCGAGCGTGACCAGTTTCTGGCCGCGCGGATCGCCGAAGAGCGCATCGACATAACCCGGACTGACCAGCATCAGCATGCCGCCGACCACGAAAGGCAGCCCGCCGATGATCAGGGCCGAGGCCCGCGCCTCTCCCGACAGCGCCTTGATCTTCAGCTTGAGCTGGCGGCGCTTGCGCAGCGTCTCGGCGAGGTTCTCCAGAGTATCGGCCAGATTGCCGCCGGTGCGGGCCTGGATGGTCAGACTCATGGCGAAGAAGCTGAATTCCTGGATTCCGATCCGGGCATCGGCTCGCGCCAGCGCCGTCTCCAGCGGCCGGCCGAGCAGCATCTGGTCGACGATGGCGCCGAAGGCTTCGCCCAGAACGCCCCGGTTCTCGGCCGCGGCCGATTTCAGGCACTGACCGAGCGGCAGGCCGGCGCGCAGCCCCCGGACCATCAGACCGATGGCGTCGGGAAACTTGTCGAGGAACGCGGTCCGCCGCCGCGCCGCCAGGACCTTGAGTGCCGCAAAGGCGAGCAGAACGCCGCCTGACGCGGCGAATGCGCCTGCCAGCAAAGGCGGCATGGGAGTAACGAGTATGAGCAGCGCCGCCGCGGCAAGGACCGCACCGCCGAGTTGCAATGCCAGCCTGAGCGGCGGTTGACGCAGGCCGGCGCGCGCCAGCATCAGGTCGATGGCGCCGTGCCGGGGACCACGCCTTGCCAGATGGATCGCCCGGACCGCCGCCACGGCCTTCTCCCCGCCCCCGTCACGGGCCATGAGCTTGCGCGCCCGCGCACGGATCGGCCGCCGCGGATCGGCGGCGATGATCGCCGCCAGCGCCAGCAGGCCCGCGAGCCCCAGCGCGGCCGCGCCGAGCAACAGCGGCGCCTGCTCCGCGGTCATGGCGTCATCGCCTCGAGCAACGTCCCGTCGAGGCCGAAATAGGCGGCACGCGGAAGGAAGGCCGGGCGCAGCCCGGTACTTTCGTAGCGGCCCACCAGATTGCCCCCCTCGTCCTCGGCGTCCACCGTGAAGGCGAACAGATCCTGCGTGGTGATGATCTCGCCTTCCATGCCGACCACTTCGCTGAGCTTGGTCACCCGGCGGCGGCCGTCGCGCATGCGGCTGACATGGACGATCAGGTCGACCGCGGCCACGATCTGGCGCCGCACCGCCTCGGTCGGCAGCTTGACGCCTGCCATGGCGACCATGTTCTCCAGCCGGGTCAGCGCCTCGCGCGGGTTGTTGGCGTGGATGGTGGACATGGACCCGTCATGGCCGGTGTTCATGGCCTGCAGCACGTCCAGCGCTTCCTCGCCCCGGATCTCGCCCAGGATTATGCGGTCGGGACGCATGCGCAGCGCATTCTTCACCAGATGCCGCTGCGTGATCTCGCCATTGCCTTCGATATTGGCCGGCCGTGTTTCCAGGCGGACCACGTGCGGCTGCTGAAGCTGCAGTTCCGCGGCGTCCTCGATGGTGACGATACGCTCGCCGCCGTCGATGAGCTGCGAGAGCGCGTTGAGCAGGGTCGTCTTGCCGGAGCCCGTGCCGCCGGCGACCAAGATGTTGAGCCGCGCCCGCGCCGCGATCTTCAGCACCATGGCGAGGTTCCGGGAGACGCTGCCGCTCTCGGCCATGGTGTCGAGGGTGATGCGCTTGGCGGAGAACTTGCGGATGGAGATGGAAGGCCCGTCCAGCGCCAGGGGCGGCGCGATGATGTTGACCCGGCTGCCGTCGGGCAGGCGCGCGTCGACCAGCGGCTGCGCTTCGTCGATGCGGCGTCCGACCCCGCTGGCGATGCGGACGGCGATCTGCATGACATGATCGTTGTCGCGGAAGCGGACGTCGGTCCGCTCCAGCTTGCCGCGCCGCTCGACATAGACCTGGTCGGCACCGTTGACCAGGATATCGGCGATGTCGTCGTCGGCCAGCAGCGGCTCCAGCGGGCCGAGACCCAACATCTCGTCGAGTACTCGGGTCACGAGATCACGCTGTTCGCCGGAGTTCAGCTGGATCTGCTGCTCGACCAGCAGCTCCCCGATCGCGGGGTCGATTTCCCGCGCCAGATCGCCCCGTTCCATGGTCGCGATCCGCGCCGCGTCGATCCGGTCCAGCAGCGCGCCATAGACCGCCGAGAAAGCGGCGCCGACCGGCCCGCTTTCGTCACGGTCGGCCTTGCACGCCGCGGGGTCGCTTGCGACGGTGTTGACGATGCGGGTCACCAGATCGCGCAGCGCCAGCGCATCGGGCATCCCTGCCCCGCTCCCCAGGCCGTCGATCAGGGCGGCCTCAGCCCGGGCGGCGACCTCCCGGCGCGGCGTGCCCGCCGGCAGTTCCAGTTGCAGCCGGGCCGACACCCGGTCGGCGACCGCCTCAGGGGCATCTCCAGCACCCGTATCCACCAGGGATAGCGCCGGGCCGGCCAACGTAGCGGCCCCGGCCTGCGCCGGCGATGTCCTGCGTTTGCCGAGCATCGCTTCAGTCGCTCCGCCTGGCGGCCCCGGCCCCGGTCAGGGCCGCACAGAGCGCTCCGAAACCGCGTGCGTGGGGGCTCCGCCGCCCCGACAGCGCCACCATAGGCCGCGCCTTCGCCGAAGCGCGGACAGCGAGCCTGGCGTCCTCCGGAAACACCGCCAGGGGCCTGGCGCCGAAGGCCTTGGCCATCATGGCAGGCTCCAGCTCCTTTTCACCGCCGCGGCGCACCCGGTTGAGCACCAGGTCGACCGAGGCGGACGAGAGGCCGGAGATCATCTCCCTGAGACGGATGGCATCGCGCATGCACCCCAGCGTCGGCTGAGCGACCAGGAAGACCCGCACGGCATCGGCGACAACTGGCGCGAACAGGCCGGTCATCCAGCGCGGCAGGTCGATGACCGTTGTCCCGTGACCTTCGCCGATCTGCCCCAGCAGGGCGGAGAGCGCCTCCGGCGCAACCGCGGGCTGGCCCGGCGCGCCTTCGGGGCCGCCGTAGATCGTCAGGCGCTCGTCGATCTTCAGACCTGCCCGGCTGACCAGCAGCGAGTCGATCCGGTCCGGCGCAGCCAGTGCGGCGGCCAGTCCGAAGGCCGGCTCCCGGTCCAGCAGTAGGGCGGCGTCGCCATAGGA
The DNA here is from genome assembly GCA_001664005.1 of Rhizobiales bacterium NRL2. Classification (NCBI taxonomy): domain Bacteria; kingdom Pseudomonadati; phylum Pseudomonadota; class Alphaproteobacteria; order Hyphomicrobiales; species Rhizobiales bacterium NRL2. The sequence goes on along the minus strand of CP016093.1, from coordinate 2,196,976 downwards.
CAGGTCGAGGTCGAGCAGCGCCGACGATTCCCGGTCATTCCCCCGGGCCTGGGCCCAGGCGAGGCCGAGCGCCACGGTGGTCGCGCCGACACCGCCACGCACGCCGATGACCACCGCCCGGCGGCCATGCGAGCCATCGCCGGCGGCCGTACCGGCCTCCTCCGTGGAAGTGGAAAGCCGGTCGAGAGCGGCGCGGAATTCCGCCGCACCGAGCGGCAGTGTCAGATAGTCATCGACACCGAGAGCGATCATCCGGCGGTAGAGGGCGATATCGTTCCAGAGGCCCAGCGCGATGACCCTCGTGCCCGGCGCACAATGCTCGGCCAGCCGCTCCAGCCGCTCGAGTGGGACCTCGCAATCGGAAAGATCAACGACCAGAAGTCCCGGGGTCAGCGTCTCCGCCAGCCAGTCGAGCGCATGCTCGCTCGCCCCGGCAATAACCTGCACATCCGCACCGTACCGGTCGGAAAGCGCCGCGCGGACGGCAGCCGCTGCTTCCGGGTCGGCGACGAAGGCGGCCGCCTCGAGCGCGGCCTCCGGACGCCGGATGGCGGTCAGCGCGTTCAATTCAGCACCTGTTCGCGGTCGAGTTCGGCGCGCTCGCCCTTGCGGTGGCGCTCGGCGTCGCGCCAGGCGGCCTCGCCGCGGGGCGGGCCGGCCTCTTTCGGCGCATCGAGATCGGAAGGCTCGGCCACCATCGCTGCGAGATTGGCGAGCGTAGCGCAGCCGAAATTGCTGCCCGGCCCGTTGGCGTGGCCGATCCGGGTCCGGCTGTAATCGGGACAGGCCGGCACGCTGGTCGTTACCGTGCGCACGTCCAGATGCGCATTTCCGGCCCGCAGTTCGCCGATCAGCGGCGCCAGCCCTTCATTCTCCAGCGCGGCGACGAGCTTGACCGCCCGCGCCTCCTCCCGCCGGTTCATGACGCTGGGAAGGTACAGCGTAAGGCTTCGGTTCGGCAGATCGCGCGCCGCGGCGATGAAGGCATCCAGACGTGCGCGGTCCCGCCGCCAGTCGGCCTCCGTCCCGTCAAGACCGCCGAACTCGAAGCGATGCATATCCCGGTCGATGGCGATTCGCTTCGGCGTCTCCAGGCCAGCATAGATGTCGCCATTTTCGGCGCAGCCGGCAAGCGCGCCGAACAGCGCCACAGCCAGCAGGGGAAGCAGGATCGCGCGGGCGGGCGTCTTGTCGAAGGTCATTCGGTTCCCCTCTATTCGATCGTGAAGCCGGCCGGGCCGATCAGCGCCCGCGCATTCCGGGCTGGCCCGCCAGCGAGATCCCGTCCGCTGTCGCGGCCGATCAGCCGTTCGCGGTCGGACGGGGCCTCGTAGCCTTCGGTCGGGACGGCGACACGCGCCGGGCCGACGGGACGGACCAGGTAGGGCGTGACCACGATGACCAGTTCGCTTTCCAGCCGGCGGAAGCTGTCGGAGCGGAACAGGGCGCCCAGAACCGGCAGGTTGCCCAGGCCCGGGAACTTGTTGACGTCCTCACTGACATCCGACTGCAACAGTCCGGCGATAGCGAGGCTCTGGCCGCTGGCCAGATCCACGGTGGTTTCGGTCCGCCGGGTCGTGAGCGCCGGAATGGTGAAGCCGTCCAGTTCGATCGCGCCGGTGGCGGAGAGTTGCGACACTTCCGGGCGGACATGCAGGTTGATGCGTCCGTCCTCCAGCACCGTCGGCGTGAAGGAAAGCGAGACGCCGAACTTCTTGAACGAGATCGACAGCGTCCCGTCCCCCTGGGGCACCAGGATCGGAAACTCCCCGCCGGCGAGGAAGCTGGCGGTCTCGCCCGACCGCGCGGTCAGGTTCGGCTCGGCCAGCGTGGTGAGAAGCTGATTCGACTCGAGGGCGTCGAAGACCGCGTTCAGGTCGATCGGCCCCAGCGCCAGGCTGGCGAAGATGTTGGCGGCGCCGCCGGTGCGCAGGTTGAGCGCGGTGCCCGCACCCGGCGCCTGACCCGTGGCGAGGCCGGCGAGACTGCCGCCCGCCTCGGCGATCAGATCGCCATTGAGACCGAAGCGCTTGGTCACTTCCCGCGACATCTCCGCGACCCGGACCCTGAGATTGACCTGCATCGGACGGGTAACGCCGACGCGGTCGATCACCGGCTCGTTCTCCGCCACCAGACTGCGCGCCAGGGCGTTGATATCGCGCGCCTGGGCGCTGGATCCCACCTCGCCCTCGATGACCACGCCGGTCCCGGCCGACTGCACGCGGACAGGCGCGTCGCCGGAGATCGTACGAACGGCCTGGTTGATCCGCTCGACATCGTGGGCGACGTGAACCGGACGGCTGTCGATCACCTCATCGCGGGCGTCCACGGCGAAGAAGGTGGTGCTGCCCGGCTTCCTTCCGAACAGATAGATGAGGCGCGGCGACTTGACCTGCACGTCGGCCACTGCCGGATCGGCCACGAACACGGTGGCTGCCGGACGGGAGAGGCGGAGCAGCGTGCCGCCGCTCTGCGGAATGGTCAGGGCCGGCCCGTCCGCGCGAAGCACCGCCGAGCCGGCGCCCTGGGCGAAGACGGGTCCTGCAACGGCAACCATCAGCGACGCCACAAGGATGGAAAACACGATACGCATCAGAACTCTACCTCACTCGCTTCGCCGCCACGCATGACGGTAACCCGGCGGACAGGCGGTTTTCCCGCCCCGTTCGTTGCCACGCGCTTGTTGAACAGGGGACTCACGTCGCCCGCGACGGTGTAGCCGGCCCGGGGCGACAAGGAGGTTGCATCCGTCTCCGACCCGGCCGTGACCGCACGCAGCGACAGCGACAGGCGGCCGAGTTGCAGCGCCAGCGCGATCTTCTCCGCCTGTTCGGGAGTCACCTCGACAGTCGCGGTCTTGGAAATGGCCGCATGGCCGTCCTGCTGGACCATCTTCTGATCAATGGCGAGCACCCGCAGGTCGTGCAGCACCGTCTGGCTGGCCAGGCTGTCGCCCCGCTCCCCATCGACGGAGAAGGTCAGGATCAGGTCCACACGGTCTCCCGGAAAGACGAAGCCCGCCACGCCGGTGGTGGCGTCGATCGGGATGGTGGTCGCCCGGTGACCAGGCGGCAGCACCGCGGCAAGGAAACCACGTTCGCCCGGCCGGATCAGGGCGTCGGGCACGATCGGCAGGCCGGCGGCGATGGCGGTCGGGCTGACCCGGCCCGCGACCTCGGGGGCGCTTTCGCCCGCCCGGACAACATATGTCTCCGTCATGGCGTCCTTCGGCCAGGCCTGCCAGCGTACGTCGTCCGCCTGCAGCAGATCGCCGGCACGGATCGGCCGGGCGGAGACCAGGACCTCGACGGTCGACGCTGGCTGCGGGACGGTCTGGAGCACGGCCGCCGGCGCCGCCGGCGGCGGCGCGCTCAGCGCCGCATTGGCGAGCCAGGCAGCGCCGCCGGCGGCCGAAAGCGCGACCGCACCGGCGAGGATGAGACGGTAATTCATGAACACGGTCCCTGGTCGGAGGTCACGGGAAAAGGTCCGGTCCCAGCGCCAGGGTCCAGAGCGCGCCGCCGGCGATGGCGACGCCGTACGGCAACGCGCCTTCCATGGCGACGCCGCCGAGCCTGACCGCGCCCAGCCGCTGCAGCACCGCCGCCGCGCCCAGGTGGGCGCCGCGCAGGCGCAACAGGGCCATGACCATCCCCATGATCGCGATCTTGAACAGCAGCGCCGCCAGCAATACCGGCTCGAACCAGAGCGCCGTCCCCGCCAGCAGCTTGACGTCCCCGCCGCCACACCAGCCACGGGCGAAGGCGATGAGGCCGAGAGCAAGAACCGCAAGGGCCGCGGCGAGCGAGCCGGGCCAGTTCGACGTCCAGCCGAGCACTGCGAGATGCAGCGGCCAGAGGGCCGTGATCGCCGCCGGGATGACGTTCGGAATGGTCAGGCGCGCAAGGTCGGACCAGGCCGCCCACCCCAGCAGGAGGGCGAGCACGGCGAACATCATCGGATCGGATTGGAATGGTGTCATGGCGAGGCTCTTCCGGCTGCGCGGGGATCAGATCGGGTCCGCCGCCGGCCGCCGCGTCCACGCAGGAGCGCGGCGGCCGGTCCCGGAAGCCCTGGCCGTTCAGATCACTCGGTGGTCGGCGTCGTTTCGGTCGACGTTGTGTCGCCGGCGGTGCCGGTCAGCTCGGTCTGCACATCGCCGAACAGGGTCTCGAGCGAACCGCCGATGGTCGTCATGGCGGCGACTGCCGCGATGGAGATCAGCCCGGCGATGAGGCCGTATTCGATGGCAGTGGCGCCGGATCCATCCTTCAGGAAGCGTTTGGCGAGGTCTTTCATTTCAGGTCTCCCAGAACCAAGTGTGTGACAGGCGTCATTTTCAGAATCAAGGAGCCGTGCTCAACATATTTTTATTTAATGTCTTTTTTTATTACTTTGTATTTATTTAAGAATGAATTCGTTTCGAATTCGAAGAATAGCCGCGCGATGGCGGCGGATGCAGCCGGCGCAAACCGGATGCGGCTTGATGGAAGCGTCCGTCCGTGACCAGAATTTCACCGAGTGACGGTTTGCAGTGGTCCGGCACCGGCTCGGGAGGGACAGGCATGAAGACATGGAAGATTGTCGGGGCGGCGCTGGTCTTCTGCGCCGCCGTGACGGGCGCGCAGGCGCTGGATGCGCTGGTGGAGCAATCGGATCCCGGCCTGGGATTCGAACCCTACCAGTTCCTCGAGCAGGGCCGGCGCATCGACCTCTCCGGCGGGCGCAGCATCGTGCTGGGTTACCCGGCTTCCTGCGTGCACGAAAGCATCACCGGCGGACGGGTCACGATCGGTGCCCGCCAGAGCGAAGTGGAGGGCGGTGCGGTCGAACGCTCGACCCTTGCCTGCGGCGACCATGTCCGGCTCACGGCCGCCGAACGCCAGGAAAGCGGCGCGAGCGCCTGGCGGGATCCGTTGGCGGCACAGCCCGTGCTGGTCGATAATCTGGCGCCGGTCCTGCTGTTTGCAGAGCAGCCCGACATGATCACCATCCAGCGCACCGACAGGCCAGCCAGTCCCATCCGGTTGAGCCGGCCGGGCCGCGCCCTCGACCTCGTCGAGCGCAATATCGTCCTCGACGCCGGCGGCATCTATGTGGTCAGCGCTTCAGGCCGAACGCTTACGATCGAAATCGACTTCGACGCCGAGGCGGTTGGCGGCCCGGCCCTGACGCGCTTCGTGCGCTTCTGACCGGGTGAAGCCGCTGCGGGATGTCCTCGCCGCCGCCGCCATCGGCGGCCTGGCCACGCTGATCGTTCTGGCGACACCGGCGGCGCCCTGGCTGGGGGGCCTGTCGGCGGATCTGCTGTTCCTTGCGCGTCATGCCACGGGTCTGGAGCCCGAGCCGGCCTCCCCCTCGCCGGCCGTGGTCATCGCCATCGACGAGGAGACCTATCGCCGGCCGCCTTTCGAAGGGCTGCCGAAGGTCGCCTGGACGCCCCTGCTGGGCGAGGCGATCGCGGCGGCGCTGGACGGGGGCGCCGCCGTCGTGGGTCAGGATCTCATCCTGCCGACCAGCCTGGAGAGCCTGGTGCCCGGCAATGACCGCCCCTATCTCGCAGCCCTCGCGCGCGGCGCCGCCGAAGGCCGCATGGTGCTCGGCGCCGTCCGCCATCAGGGAGAGCGCATCGGCCCCCACCCGGCCCACAGGATGCTGGCGCGCGGTGAGAAGAACGTCCGCCTGCTCAACCTGCTGACCGACGCGGATGGCGTGATCCGGCGCGCGCCGGTGGTCTTCGGCGCGCCGGACAGGACCGAGACCGCCTTCGCCGCCGAACTGGTCGGCCGCGCCCTGGGCGTTCGTCCCGAAATTGCCGACAACCACCTGATCCTCGGCCCGAACCGTCTGCCCCTGGACCCCGAAGGCGGTCTGCTGCTGGATTTCCGCGCCAACCCCCGGGCCGTGCCCGTGCACAGCCTGGCCGACGTGCTGGCTTGCGCGCGCGCAGGCCGCACCGGCCATCTGGAGCAGGCCTTCGCCGGCCGCGTCGTCCTCATCGGATCGATGCTGGATCTGGAAGACCGCAAGGTCACCGCCGCACGCTATCTCGGCCGCCGTGACGGGGACGGCTTTACCGATCGCTGCGTTCATCCGGTGATGACCTCGGTCTACGGCGACGCCGTCGCCCGCCAGACCATTCCCGGCGTCATGGTTCACGCCCGCGCGGTCAACGACATGATCGCCGGATCGGCGCTCCGCGCCCTGCCGCCCTGGGGTGCCGGCGCGCTGGTCTTCGCATTCGGCTTCCTGACCGCATTGCTGGTGCTGAAGGCGCCGGCGGTTCCGGCCGCCGCCGGTGGCGTCGCACTGCTGCTGCTGGCGGCGCTCGGCGCGCTCTGGGCCTTCACCGCAGGCGTCGTCACGCCCTGGCTCTCGGCGGAGGCGGCGCTGCTGCTGGCGGGCGGCAGCGGCTATGGCTACCGCTTTGCCGTCACCGACCGCGACAAGCGCCATCTCAGGCGAACCTTCGCGCGCTATCTCAGCCCCGAAGTCGTCGAGGAACTGGCCGCCTCGGGCCGCGCGCCGGAACTGGGCGGCGAGACGCGGGAGGTGACGGTCTGGTTCTCCGACCTGGCCAGCTTCACGAAGATGTCGGAGGCCATGAGCCCGGAGGAACTGGTCGAGGCGCTGAACGCCTATCTCTCCATCGTCACGGAGACCATCGTCGGCCACAGGGGGATGATCGACAAGTATATCGGCGACGCGGTCGTCGGCGTCTTCGGCGCGCCGCTGGACGACCCGGACCACGCCGGAAACGCCGTGGATGCCGCCCGCGAATGTCAGGCGCGCCTGGCCGCGTTCGCCGAAGAGCGCTCCCGCTCGGGCCGGCCCTGGCCGCACACGCGGCTGGGCCTGAACACGGGGCCGGCGCTGGTGGGCAATATCGGCTCCGCACAGCGCTTCGACTACACGGTGATGGGCGACGCGGTGAATCTCGCTGCGCGGCTGGAGAGCCTGAACAAGCGCTATGGCTCGACCGTGCTGATGAGCGGCGCGACGGCGCGCGCAAGCGGCGCAACGGATCTCCGGCTGATCGACCGCGTCCAGGTGGTCGGACGCAGCGAACCGACCGATATCTTCGGCCCCGCGATCGGGCTCTCCGAGGCTCACCTTACCGCCTTCGAGGCGGCGAGGGAGGCGCTTGAGAACGGCCGGTTCGCGCTTGCCGCCGAAGGCTTCTCCGCGCTGACGGAGACCGACCCGGTCGCCGCCCGCATGGCTGACCACGCCGCCGCGCTGGCCGCCGATCCGCCCGGGGACTGGTCACGCATCACAATACTCGATACAAAGTAACTCAGAATCTGAATTCAAAATCACGGAGTTACGATGACACGCCGGACGAGGCCGCTAGTTCTGCGCGCCTGCATGTTGACCTTTGCGGTGATTGCCGCCGCCTGCACCACAGAAACTCAGCGAGCCGTCAATCGCGGCGATTTCAAGGAGGTGGCGACACAGGCTGAAACCGCAAAGTCCGCCGACCCGGACCGGCCAATGCACGAGGTTCACGCGACCTGCCAGGCGTTCCTCCAGGTGCGCGTCTTCGCCGAGTTCGACGATTGCATGGACGATCTCGAACGGCGGGTGGCGGCCAATGGCGGCCACTACACCCGTTACAGCATCGATGCCGCCCTTGCTCCGGATGCGATGAACCTGCTGAACGAGCCCTGGACCGGGGCCAAGCTGGGCATGATGCGCGCTTTTGCCTGGTATTACCAAGGCGACCTCGAAAAGGCGCATGACGAGGCCAGCGAAGTCCTGACACTGGCGGATGAGAACAAGTTTCTCACGGTCTGGGAGCAGGATCGTCAGGACTCGAGTGGCTTCACCAAGTTCATGATGGAGATTCCCGAAGACAACAAGGGTCGGCGAAACCTCTATCAGGCCCGCGCCCTCGGCATGCTGGGCTCCATCGAGATTGAATGGGGCGATGAACGCGCCGCCCGCCAGCGAATTGTGCGGCTGGAGGCGATGGATACCAGCGACTATGAGGGCATTCACGAACTGCGCGGCAATTTCTCGGCCCTTCATGAAACACAATCCATGTGGCTCGCGCGTCTCTATCTGGCGCTCGACGAGCATCAAAACGCCTATGCGGCGCTCACGCGCAAGCGCGACAAGAGCTTCAACGAGGCCTTCCACCTCTTAGTTCAGACGATCAACTACGCTAATCCGCTCTTTCAGCTTGTGATTCTTGATATCGCGGGCACGCTTGACGTCGAGGACGTCCGATTTGCCTATCGCTTCGAGCCGCGTTTCATGCTGCACCGTGCGGAGCTGGAGACGGGCCGTCTGGCCGAGGCGAAGGCGGGCTATGACGCGATCCTGGCCGAGCCGCGGGTCAAGGGCTTCGGCTCGGTTTACTGGCAGGCGCTGCACGGCCGCGGCCGGATCGCGCTGGCGGAGGGCGACCGGGCGGCGGCCATCGAACATTTCGAGCGGGCCGTGCGCGTGATCGAGAGCCAGCGCCGTTCCATCGAGACGGAAGCTGGCCGCATGAGCTTCGTCGGCGACAAGCAGGCGGTCTACCGCGATCTGATCGGCGCACTGATCCGCGAGGGCCGGGCGGCCGACGCCTTCGCCTATGCCGAGCGCGGCAAGGCCCGCGCGCTGGTGGACATCCTGGCCTCCAAGGAGAGCTTCGGCGACGCCGCAGTGCGGCCGCGCGAGGCGGCGCTGCTGGAACGCTACCAGGCGCAGGAGGCACGGCTGAAGAAGCAGGCGCGCGAGCAGGGCCTCGACATCGCCACCCGCAGCGCCGATGCCCGCGCCGAGCTGATCGCCCAGGCGCCGGAGCTGGCCTCGCTGGTCACCGTGCCGGCCTTCTCGGCGGCCGAACTGCAGGCGCTGATCCCGGCCGGCGAGACCATCGTAGAGTACTACCGACAGGGCGACAGCCTGTTCGCCTTCGTCGCCGACCGGAACCGGGTGCAGGCCTTCGAGCTCTCCACGGAGGGTCTGGACGAGGCCATCTCCCGCTTCCGCCGCGCGCTCTCGCGGCCCGGCAATGACGCCTGGCGGGCGCCGGGCGAGGTGCTGCATGCGCGTCTCGTACGACCGCTGGCCGGTGCCGTGGGCGGCCGCGAGGTGACCATCGTTCCGCACGGGGCGCTGCACTACGTCCCGTTTGCGGCGATCCCCACCGCGGATGGCGGCTTCCTGATGGACGAATGGGAGATCGCGGTGCTGCCGAGCGCTTCAGTGCTGAAGTTCATCGGCCGGAACCGGTCAGGGCGGCGGTTGCTGGCGCTGGGCAATCCGGACCTGGGCGATCCAGAGCTCGACCTGCCCGGCGCCGAGGCTGAGGCAGTGGCGATCGCCCGGACCGCGCCGCAGGCGGAAACCCTGCTACGCGGCAATGCGACCGAGACAGCGCTGCGCCAACGCGCGTCAGCGCATGATATCCTCCATCTTGCCTCGCACGGGGTGTTCGACCCCTCGAACCCGCTGAGCTCGGCGCTGCTGCTGGCCTCCGACGGAAAGAACGACGGCCGTCTGACGGCGTCGGAGATTTACGAACTGAAGCTGGACGCCAGCCTCGTCACCCTCTCCGCCTGCCAGACAGGTCTCGGACGAGTGCGTTCGGGCGACGACGTGGTGGGACTGACCCGCGGTTTCCTGTTCTCCGGCGCCGACGCCATCGTTGCCAGCCTATGGCTGGTGGACGATTCGGCCACCTCGGAACTGATGCAGGCGTTCTACCGCATCCGGCCGGAGATCGGCGCACGGGCGGCGCTGCGCCAGGCCCAGCGGGAGCTTCGGCAGAGCGGCAAGGCCCATCCCTACTACTGGGCCGCCTTCCAGCTCACCGGAGCCGAAAGCCGGAGCGGCGCAGGGACGTAAAGCTAGTCCGCCTCGTGCAGGCGGACATAGCGGAGTTCCGGTCCCGGGATCACGATGACCCAGCCGTCGTAGCCGGAAACGCCGTCCGCATCGTTCGCGGCGATCCAGTAGCAACGCGTCTCCTCGCCCCAGAAGTGGATGATGCGTGTCTCGGAGATCGCCGCGACGGTCCCGGCGGCGATGCGGACCTCGCGTTCCCGTCCACGGTTGTCGCTGAAGCCGCGCGTCGAGATGGCGCCGCACTTCTCGGAAACCTCGAAGACGCCCCCCTGACGGATCTCCAGGCAGTAGGACGGCGCAGACCCGCCACCCAACAGGCCCTCGCAATCACGGATTCTCACAGCCTCGGCCGGGAGCGTGCCCTTCGCGGGCGGGCGCTCCGGCGCAGGCGCCGGATCGACGGTGGCGCTCTCTGTCCGACGCGGCGGCGTCTCCGGCGCCGCGAGGGCGCGCAGGCGGGCGTCTGCAATGGCCGCGAAGACGCCGTCGGGAAAGCGTCTCTTGTAGTCACGGAACAGCTCCGGATCGCCGCTGTCCTTGATGCTCTCCCAGTAGAGGATATCCATCTGGCGGTCGCTTGCGGCCGGCGCCGACGGCGGCGGCGCGGCGGTAGGGCGCGCGCCCTCCCCCGCCGCGGCGGACCGGTTGAAGACGAAGTCGCCGATCAGCGAGGACGACGACCACGGGATCTGGCGCTCCTCGGAGAAGGCGGCGACCTGCTGGCGGACGCGCTTGAACACCGCCTCGATGCTGATTCCCGGCTCCACCATTGCGGCGGCGAGGTGGCGGGTGAAGGGACTGTTCGGACCATCGCCGTCCATGGCCAGCTGGCCCGGCGCGGTGGCGTAGGCGATGTAGGTGCCTGTCGGCGCCTCCATGCGCGCGAGACCGCGGCTGGCGGAGCGGAAACCCTGCTGGAAGGGATTGTTGCGGCAGGCATCGAGGATGACGATGTTCACCCCGGTATTGGCGTGCTGCATCTGGGCCATGATGCTCTCGGCCTCGATCGCCTCGATGTCGACATCGCCCTCGGCCAGGATCTGCGCCTCCACCGGCAGCAGGTAGTTGCGGCCCGATACCTGGACGCCGTGACCGGCGTAGTAGAACAGCGCCACCCCGTCCGGTCCGGCACGGCGCAGCCAGCGTCCGAAATCACGCACGCCGCGTTTCATCTCGCGCTGGTCGGCGTCGACCAGTTCGATCACGCGAAAGCCCAGGTCCCTGAGCGTGCCGGCCATCAGCCGGGAATCGTTGACCGGGTTCTTCAGTTTGCCCATGGCGCCGTAATCGGCATTGCCGATGACCAGGGCGATCCGTTCCTCGGCGCGGGACGGAGAGAACGCGGCCAGGGCCAGCGCAAGCGCCAGCAGGAGCGCGGTCCGGATCGCCGGGCGGATGTCGAACATGTTGGCCAAGGTGTATCCAGACTTCGCCGCTGTGCCGCGCCGTGCGCGGCGGCCTTGCCGTACCCTGATCGCCCCGAGGCCGCCCAACCCCACGGCGACTGCCGGACACGGCCCGTTCACCTGAACCAAGGATGTCCCCGCCCCCGCGGCAGGTCAACCGCCGTCCGGCGGGGCGTCATCGCCGCCGGGGGCCGATCGGCATGATTTCGCGACCCCGGACGCCGTCCTTCGTTCGACAAGCGTCCGCTTGCGGATTACGCTGCGGAAAGCAAGGCAATCGGCGCGCTCACGAATAGCGGTGTTCGGCGAACTCGATTGGCGGTTGTAGCGGACTTGCAGCGTGACCTGCTTCGCGTACGCAGATGATCCATTGATCCGAGGGACAGAAAAATGCCGGTCTCCCCGCTCGTAGCCGATCTGGAAAGGGCCCTGGACTTGCTGAGCCAGGTCGACGAAAGCCGATTGGGTTTCTCGCCCAGCCCCGAAGTGTCCAGCGACGTCCAGAAGCTGACGGGGGTCACGCAGTACCCTGTCGATTCCCACCGGGCCAATGTCAGGGCGCGGCTCCAGGCCGTCGTCAAGGCGGGCGACCAGCTGCCGGCGCGAAATCCGAGCGCCTATGTTTCGAAGCTGATCGTCGAATGTGTCAGGCTGTCCCCGTCGAGCGACGACTGGATGCACAGCCCCAGCGCCTGACAGGGGCGCCGGCGACTGGTGATCCTTTTCGCGCGCCGGACCGGACGAACGGTCGAATGCGCGAACAGCGAAACGGCTCCCCGGCTCAGTTCCGGCCCTGACCCTTGCGCTTGCGCATCTCTTCCTGGTTCATGTCGCCCTTGCCAGCGCCCTGACCCTGGCCCATGCCTTTGCCCTGGCCCATGCCTTTACCCTGACCCTGGCCTTGGCCCTGGCCCTGGCCCATGCCTTTACCCTGGCCCATGCCGCGTTCCGCGGGCGGCGTCTCCGGCAGTTCGACGCCTCGTTCGGCGGCGCGCTGGCGAATCCGTTCGTGATGCTCGGCGCGGACCTGCTCGCGCTCCGCGTCGGTCGTCGCGGCGCGCATGCGGTCCCGGTGCTCGATGCGCTCCTGTTCCGTCATGAGCTGGCTGCCGAAGATCGGCGCTTCGTCGCTCGTGCCTGACTGGGCCATGGCGGTGGCAGCGCCCAATGACAGGGCGGCCGTCAGAAACGCCGTGCGAATGATCTGAAGGGTGGTGGTTTTCATCCCGTAGTCTCCAATACTGGTGGGATGGATCCGCCATGCCGGGACTGGCAAGGGCGGCGTGTCAGTGGTCGTCTTCCTCGCCGTGGCCGGTCAGGATGCCGGCACGCACCGACTCCGCCTTGGCGGCGAGCGCCTGGGTGTCGGCCTCGCTCAACGCCGGCACGCCGAGAATGGTGTTGATCGCCAGCACACGGTCCGCCGTCACCGGAATGGTCTTGTCGGATGCGCCGCCGAACAGGATCGCGGCCAGATCGAGCGTGGTCACCGGCGTGACGCCGGGCGGGACCGCACCCGTCTTCATCAGGTCACGATAGAGCCCGATGTTTTCAAGAGGCGAATCGATCCGGTCGACATTGTCGTAGTCGTTGGCCACGAGGGCGGCGAATTCCTCCGCCGACATGCTGTAGAGGGCCGCGCGCTCCGCCGTCAGGGACGGCAGTTGCCGCTTCCCCCTGCGCCAGCAGGACATCGCCGACCATCTCGGCCTCAGCACCGAGCACGTGAACCGCGTATTGAAGGAACTGCGCGACAAGGAACTGGCGCAGATCAGCGAACGTCGGCTGACGATCCCGGACACCCACGCCCTGGCTCGCCTGGTGGACTGGGACGACGCCTACCTGGCGCCCCGGCCGATCTTCTGAGGCGCCACCGCGCCCCGACTCCGGGCAGCGCCAGCGCTACATCGAGGACTCGAAGCGGAGCAGGTCAGCGGCTGTTTCAGACCGCCGAAAGGATATTCCTCAGCTTCGCGGCGCGCACCGGCTTGGGAATGATCTCGCGCATGTCGAGATTGGCGATCTGGCCGATCTGGAAGGCCATCTGGCAGATTCGGGCGTCATAGCCGCTGAATATGAAGATGCCGGACTTGCACTGTCGCTGCGCCAGCGCCTGCAGCAGCTCCACCCCGTCGGTTTCCGGCATGGTCAGATCGAGCATGATGACGTCGGGCCGGTGCTGATCGAAGCAGCGCAGAAACCCGGCCGCCTCGGTTTGCGTGTGAACCTCGTAGCCGAGATCCTCCGCGACCTTCCGGACGAAATGCCCGATCCCGGGATCGTCGTCGATCAGAAGAAGTTTCTTCGTCATCAAATGCTCCTGCTTCCCAACGCGGAAAACGATACGAACGCCAGACACATGCGGGGCCTACGGCGGAACTCCGGGGATGGTTCAGCCATTCCCGCACCTTCCTTCGACGGCCTCGCGGAGGGCGCGCGCCAGCTGCTCCTTGCGATAGGGCTTGGCAAGGATGCGGGAGCGGATGGGGCCATCGCCATTGACCTCCACCACGTGCCCCGGATAGCCGGACGTCAGCAGCACGCGGACCGCGGGAAAGCGGTGGTGGATCAGGTTTGCGAGAGCGAATCCGTCCATCCGCCCGGGCATGATCACGTCGGAGAAGACCAGATCGAATCCCGACGGGTCGGCTTCCAGCATGTCCAGAGCCGCGTCGGCATTCGGACTCTCGCTGACGCGGTAGCCGAGGGAAGAGATCGACGCCGTGACCGCGCGGCGGAGATTGGCGTTGTCCTCCACGACCAGAATGCGCTCCCCGCTGCTGGCAGGCCCGTCGGCGGGCGCCCCTCCGGCCTGTTCAGGGAAGGCGACCTGCTGCGACAGCGCCGGCAACAGGATGCGCACATCGGCGCCGCCCCCGGGCCGGTCCAGCAGGTCCACCTGGCCGCCCGACTGGCGCACGAAGCCATAGACCATGCTGAGCCCCAGACCCGTGCCCTGCCCCGGAGGCTTGGTAGTGAAGAAGGGTTCGAAGACCTTTTCCCGGATATCCTCGGGGATGCCAGGGCCGGTGTCGGTGACCCCGATCTCTACATACTCGCCTGGCCTGGGACCCCTGGCCGGAGCGCCAGTGGGGACTTGCAGACGCCGGGTCGTGATGGCCAGCGTGCCGCTGCCACCCATGGCGTCGCGCGCGTTGGTCGCCAGATTGACAATGGAACTGTCCAGTTGCGCCGGGTCGATGCGCACCTGCGGCAGGCCGCTTTCCAGATGCACCGAAACCGTGATCGCCTCACCCAGCATCCGCCGGATCAGCTTCACCACGGCCTCTACCCGGGCGTTGATGTCGGTCGGGACCGGCTGCAGCGGCTGGCGGCGTGAAAAGGCGAGCAGGCTCCGGCTGAGTTCCGCGCCACGCTCGGCCGCATCCAGCGCCGTGCTCACCAGAGTCTCCGATTCCGGACCAAGCTCGCCGGATTCCGCGATCAGGTCGAGATTGCCGATGATGACGGCAAGGTAGTTGTTGTAGTCGTGAGCGATCCCGCCACTCAGATTGCCGATGGCCTCGATCTTGGTGGACTGGGCCAGTTCGCTCTCCATCCGCCGCCGCTCGGTGACGTCGCGCACGGCAGCCGCAGTCAGCGCTTCATCGTCGGTGCCGATCGGGGCCAGGTTGATCTCGACAGGAAAGATGGAGCCGTCCTTCCGGACCGCCGCCAGACCCGGACGTTCCGCGGCCATGCGCCGGTTGCCCGGTTCCAGGGAGAAGTTCCGGCGATACCCGTCGTGGATTTCGCGGTATTCCGGCGGCACCAGCATCTCGACGGGTTGCCCGATCATCTCGCTGCGCCGCCAGCCGAACAATACTTCGGCGTGGCGGTTCGCATAGGCGACGTGGCCGTTGCCCTCCACCATGACCAGCGCGTCGGGCGCGAACTCGAACAGATCCCTGTACTTTCGGGCGTTGCTTTCCTGGGTCATCTGGGCGCCCACGGCCACGGCGAACAGCTTCAGCGCCGAGACCGTGAATGCGGTGTCGGTCAGCGGCGTTCGGAACATGACGAAGATGTTGCCGAAGGTTTCTCCCCTTTCGTTCACCAGAGCCGCGGCTGCATAGGAACGCATGCCGAGTTCCCGAGCTACCGCGAAGTCCGGATAGCGCTCCGCGAGCCCGTCCTCGATCAGCAGGACGTCCCCGGCCTCTCCCGAAAGCAGTTCGGCGCAGGGCGTACCGCGGGTGGCGAAAACCGCGTCCGGCTCGGCCATTCCGTCGCGCACCATGGCTACGGTACGGATTTTCGTCCGATCTCGGCCGGTGACCCTGGCGACAGTGGCGGCGTCCGCACCCAGCAGCTCGGCAAGGCGCTGCGCGGCGGCGCGCGGATACTCGGCGCCAGTCAGCCGGGCCAGATCGACCGACAGGGTTTCCATCACCTCTTCGGTCCGTTTGCGCGCGGAGATGTCGGTGACCGCGCCAATGAACCCCGCCGGCCCCGGTCCCCCGTTGCGGATCGGGACAGCCTGCCCGATGACCCAGGTGGTCCCGCCGTCAAGCCGGCAGTAGCGATATTCCTCCTGGAAACCCCCGCCTGTCTCGATGGCGCTCTGCCAGGCAGCATCGATTCGGGTGCGGTCGTCCGGATGAACGCCGGCCAGCCAGCCACGCCCGTTCGACTCCTCTTCAGTCAGACCCGTAAGCGCCTGCCAGAGCGCATTGGTAACCTGGCAGTTGCCTTCCACGTCCGTACGGAAGACGCCGACAGGCGCCACCTCTACCAGCGAGGCGAACAGGCGGTCCTTCTCGGCGGCCTCCTCTCGAGCGCGTCGCACTTCCGTGACGTCGTCATGGGTGATGACGACGCGCAACGGGCCGTCCGAGGTGAACCGGCTGACCCGGCAGAGAAACCAGAATGTGCCTTCCGGCGCGGCGCAGGGATACTCCAGGGAGAACGTTTCACGTGCGCCGCGGATAACCTCCCTGATGCCCTGGGCGGCGGCCCGCGCATAGACCGCATCGTCGCCATCGGCGCTGGCGGCTTGATCGCATATTTCCAGGTAGTTCCGATCGTGTGTCGGCGCCGTCAGTCCGCGGCTGCTGCCGAAATCACGCCAGGCAGCGTTGGAACTGACGATGCGGCCGTTCTCGTCCAGCACCGCGACATTCGCGCCGATGGAATCGAGAATGCCGCGGCTGAACCGCTCGCTTTCGACAAGCTGCGCCGTACGCCGCTCCACGCGCCGCTCCAGTTCCGCATTCATGTCGCGCATCATCCGCTCGGCTTCCCGGCGCTCGGTGATGTCGATCGTGTGGACCAGGACAAGATTCGGCGGCGCATATGAGAAGGTGAACTCGATGCGGCGCAGCCCGGCTTTCCGGCGCGGGCGGTAGTCGCACTCGCGACGCTTCGCCTCGCCCGTGCGCAGACAGGCCAGCACTTCCTGGGTCAGGTCCGGCCGGTCGGCGAAGACCCGCTCCGGCGACAGACCGACCAGCGAGGAGACGCCGCCCTCCGTCGCCTCCAGCGCCGCTTCGTTGTAATCGATCAGGGCGCCTTCGCCGCCGTCGAACCGGAAGACGTAGACCGGATGCGGCGTGTGGCGGAACTGCGCCTGAAAGCGCGCCTCGCTCTCGCGCAGCAGCTCGTCCGCGCGCCGTTCCTCGGTGATGTCCTCCCAGTAACCCTCGATGAACAGGAATTCCCCGTCCTCATCACGCACCGACCAGATGTTCTGACGTGCCCAGCGGCGCTCACGTCCGCGATGGCGGTAGACCTCGCATTCGAAGCCCTCGACCTGCCCCGTTGACATGACCTGCTCCACGACGCGCAGGCGGTCATCGGCGTTGACATAGATTTCGGCGCCGATATCGCCCACGGCATCAAGCAATTCCTGTTCACTGTCATAGCCGTGGAACCGGCACGCGGCGGGATTTGCCGAAAGGAACCTGCCATCGGGCAGGGTGCGGATGATCGGCGTGAAGGAGCGGTCCAGCAGTCGGTCGCGCGACTGGTGCAGCTCCCGTTGCAGGCGAGCCTTGCGCAGCGCTGTCGCAATGGTTGCGTGAACCTCGCGTTCCTCGAAGGGCTTGACCAGGTAGCCGAAGGGCTCGGTCTCCATCGCCCGGCGCACCAGGGCGTCGTCGGAATAGGCGCTGAGAAAGACGACAGGCGTGCCCGAGGTGCGCCGCAACTCCAGCGCCACATCCACGCCCGACATCTCGCCGGCCAGCGAGATGTCCATCAGCACCACGTCCGGTTCCGCCGCCGGGATCATCGCCAGCGCTTCCTCGCCCTTTCGGGCGGCGCCGACCACGTCGTAGCCCAGCCGCTGCAGGCGATCCTGGATCTCCATGGAGATCAGCGCCTCGTCCTCGACGACGAAGATGCGGCCGCTGGTCCTGCTCAACGCCGGCACTCCTTCAGCGGGAAGGTGACAGTGACGTGGACGCCGGTGCCCGCGCTCGTCGTCAGCACCCCGTCGATCTGCTCGACGAGAGCATGGACAACACGCCAGCCGAAGGACTCGCTCTGCGCCGGGTCGAGGCCCTCGGGCAGGCCGACGCCGTCGTCGGAGACGACCATCTCGCCGGTTCCGTCCCCACTGTCGAAGGTGACGGATATGCGGCCCGCCCGACCGCCGGGGAAGGCGTACTTGAACGCATTGGAGACGAGTTCCGTCACCACCATGCCGAGCGGCAGGGCGATCTCGATCGGCAGCAGAACGGCATCGCCGCCGACATGCAATGAAATGTCGGGGTTGCGGCTGCGGTACACACGCGCCAGCTCGGCGGTGAGCGAGGTCGCGTACTCTGCGAAATCGACCTCCGCCAGGTCGGATGAGCGATAGAGGCGCTCATGGACCAGAACCATCGCGTTCAACCGATTGCGGATGTCCTGCAGACCGGCGACGCTTTTCGCATCGGTCAGTCCCTGACCCTGAAAATAGAGCAGGCTGGAAATGATCTGGAGGTTGTTCTTGACCCGGTGATGGATCTCCCGAAGCAGGACTTCCTTCTCGTGAAGGGAGGATTCGAGTTCAGCCTGGGCCTTGCGCAGCTCGGTGACGTCCTGCACCGTGCCACGCGTCAGTTGCGGTGCCCCGTCCTTGCCGTAGACGGTTTCACCGCGCTCCTCGACCCACTTGACGCGACCGTCGGACAGCAGGATGCGGTGCACGAGGTGGTAGGGCTTACCCTGCTCGACTGCGTCCCAGTAGGCTTGGTGGACCATGTCCCGGTCTTCGGGGTGGAGATAGGAGAGGAAGCTCTCGTAACTGACCTCCGTCTCGGCCGGGTCGGCTTCGAATATCCGGAAAATCTCGTCCGACCAGGCGAGCCTATTGGTGCGGATGTCCAAAACCCACGAACCCAGCCGGGCGATGCGCTGCGCTTCGTTGAGCCTGTCGACCAGTTCCCGCACCGCTTCCTCGGCCTGATGCTGTTCGGTTATGTCCTGCACCGTGCCGCGGGATTTCAGGGGTTCGCCGTTCTCGCCATAAAGGGTTTCGGCCCGCTGCTGCACCCATTTGACGCGCCCGTCCGGCATCACCAGGCGGTGCACGGCCGCGTAGGGCTGCCGTTGCCGGACAGAGGTCTCGTAGAGGTCGCGTACGCGCTGCCGGTCGTCCGGATGGACCGTCTTCAGGAACTCTTCGTAGGTCGGCGGGGTCGTCCCGGGCTCGACCTCGCGGATGCGGTAATTCTCTTCCGACCAGCTCAGCTGGCCGCTGGGAATATCCAGTTCCCAGGAGCCCAGCCGGCCGATCCGCTGGGCCTCGCGCAGCCTGTCGGCCAGTTCCTCGACCGCGATCGCCGCCTCCTTCGATTCCGTGATGTCCTGCATGGTGCCGCGCGTCAGGAGCGGAGCGCCGCTGTCGTCGAACAGGGTTTCGCCCTGGGCGCTGATCCAGCGGACGCCACCGCAGGGCAGCACGATCCGGTGCCGGGTCTCGAACGGCGCCGCCGTCTCGATCGCGCGGGTGAAGCTGCCGAAGACCTGCTTCTTGTCCTCGGGATGGACTGCGCGTGCGAACGCTTCAACCTCGTTGAGCTTCGTGTCCCGCGGGAAGCCGAAGATGTGCTTGAGCTCATCGGACCAGAGCCATCTCGACCGCGCATGATCGTACTCCCAGGAGCCCACACGTGCGATGCGCTGGGCCTGGGTCAGGCGATCCTCGCTGCGCGCATGCGCGCGCTCAGCGAGTTTCTGGGGCGTGATGTCGACGACGGTCGACATGATCGCCCGCTGACCGTCCCAATCGATGTCGGCGGCCTGGCTCAGCAGCCAGACGGGCGAGCCGTCCTTACGCCGGCCGAGAAACTCCTGAACCGGCGGGTTCCTTTGTCCTTTCATTCGCCGCCGACGCAGCGCCGCCACACGTTCGACTTCAGTATCGTCAAGGATCGCGTCGAGACTCGCCAGTTCCAGGACATCGTCAGCCGACCTGTAGCCGAGCATCGCGGCAGCCTGCGGGCTGGCATAGAGCGGACGGTGGTCGAGACCGTAAACGAGGATTCCCATCGTGCCGCTCTCCACGAGACCGCGGAAGCGCTTCTCGCTGACCGCGACCGCGCGTTCACTTTCGACGCGATCCGTGATGTCGTTCGCCGCGCCGCGATAGCCGTTGAAATTGCCGGCGGCGTCGAAGATCGGACGCCCGTTGCACAGAAGGTGGCGGATTACGCCGGCTGGATCGCAGATGGTCAGCGGCATGTCCCGATAGGCTTCCTGCGCCTTGATCCTGTCATGAATGGCGTCCCATTCGGCCTTCCGGGTTTCCGACATGCCGGTCGGTTGCAGCCTGCTGTAGGGCATCCCCAGCGCATCGCTTGCATCGATGCTCGAAATCTCGGTGCGACCTGTGGCGACGAAGCTGACCCGGAGATCCGAATCCAGCTCCCACAGCCAGTCAGAGGATTGTTCGGCGAGATCACGGAAGCGCCGCTCGTTGTAGCGAAGTGCGTCCTGGATCAGGTGTTGCTCCGAGACGTCGCGCAGGATGCCTTCCAGAGCGACGATTTCGCCGTCCTTTCCCGGAACCGCCGTGCTTGACTGCTCGATCCAGCGCACGCCGCCGACAGGATCGACAATGCGGTAACTGAGCCGCGGCGCAACCTTCCCGGCGCGGATGTTGGCCCATTCGCGTTGGAAATAGTCCACCGAGTCCGGATGGATGATCCGCGGAATCAACTCCGGATCTTCGATGAAGTCATCGGGATCGTAGCCGAGGGTTTGCGCCGCAGAGGGGCTTACATAGGTAAACCGTCCGGAGGGGACCGACATTCGGAAGAAGGTGTCCTGAGCATTTTCGACGAGGCTGCGGAAGCGCATCTCGCTTTCTTCCAGTTCCCGGCGGGTGCGGATACGCTCGGACACGTCGACACCGGAGCCCACGACACCGACGATGCGATCGTGCTCGTCGCGATAGGGCGCGAAGACGATCTCAAGGGTCGTGAACTCGTTCTCGCGCAGCCGCGTCAGGAATTCGTCGCGTACCGTCATGCCGGTTGCCGCCTGCGCCAGAGCGTTCCGCAACTGCTTCATCGCCCCCGGCGACCAGGACCACCACCAGGTCTCCCAGAACGGCTTCCCGATCACGTCCTCGCGTTCGAGGCCTGAAACTTCGAGCGGCAGGCGGTTCGCCTCGACCACCGTGCCCTTCAGATCGAACAGCCCGACATAGGAAGCCAGGCTGTCCAGCAGCCCCTTGAAACGCTTCAACTCCGCCGCGCTCATCGCCCGGTCCGCCTCCCGGGCCGTGACATCGACGCCGATCGCCATCAGAACCCGCTCACCCTCATTTCCCTCGGGCAGAGTGGTGTCGGACCACTCGATCATCCGTTCATGGCCGTCCGCAGTCAGTATGGGGTTGACGTTGCCGCGGGTGGGTTCCCTGCCTTCCCAACCCTGACGGAAGAGCGCGCGGACCCTGTTGCGCTCTCGGGACGGCACGAATGTGTCGAACCAGTCGCGGCCGCGGACTTCATCAAGCTCCAACCCCGACAAGCGCTCCAGAAAGGGGTTGATGTAGTCGATACGGCCGTCCGCCTTCAGCACCACGACGATCGCGGGCAGTTCGGTCAGCAACGACGTCGAGAAGCCGCCTCTCCCCTGCTTCGCCCAACTCATGCGTTTCCGCACCTGGCAGCGACGGCCGAGGACCGGCGTCTTTCGGCCGGTGGGGAAGGAGGATATGGCTGGTGAACGGGACACACTGGAAAAAAGCAATCAACGACACGCTTTATACTACGCAGCGGGTGTGTGCATTCGGGCAGCAAACTTGTCGCACTGGCGCTTCCGGACGCGCGGCTGCCGCCGTCCGGTGATGCTCGGCATTTCCCATGCTCAATCCTTCCTGCCGAGGAAGCTGTCGATCTCGCTGCGGAGCCGTTCCGCATTGCGCGCGAGTTCGCCGGCGGCGTCGAGGACCTGCCGGGCTGATTCTTCCGTGGAGAGCGTGGCCTGAGAGACCGTCTCGATGTTCTTCGTGACATCCTCGGTACCCGTCGCTGCTTCCTGGACGTTGCGTGCAATGTCGTCGGTCGCCGTGCGCTGCTGTTCCATGCCCACCGAGACCGAGTTCGAAATCTCCGACATCTTCCGGATGGTGCCGGAAACGTCGTCCAGCGACTTCACCGCCCCCTCTGAACCGGACTGGATGGCCTCGATCTGCCTGGTGATCTGTTCGGTGGCGCTGGCGGTCTGGCCGGCGAGCTGCTTGACCTCGTTGGCAACGACGGCAAAGCCCTTGCCGGCCTCGCCGGCGCGGGCGGCCTCGATCGTGGCGTTGAGCGCCAGGAGATTCGTCTGCGCGGCGATGTTGTTGATCAGTTCGACGATCTCGCCGATCTTGCTGGCGGTTTCCGCCAGTTTCGCCATGACCGAGCCGGTCTGTTCCGCTTCCTCGACGGCCATCGTGGCGATCTTCGCGGACTCGGCCACCTGGCCGGTGATCTCGGCGATGGAAGCCGCCAGTTCCTCCGTGGCCGAGGCAACAGTGTGAACGTTCATTGACGCCTGCTGGGATGACGCGGCGACCACGGAGCAGCGCTCCGAGGAGCTGTTCGCCGCATCGGACAGTCCGGTCGCAGTCGAATCCAGCTCCGTGGCGGCGGAGGCCACGATGTCCACGACCTCCTTCACGCGGTTCGCCATTTCCACCTGGTCGGTGATGACGGACCACGAGAGCATCGGGCCCGCATAGCCGCCGTCCGCGTCCCGGATCGCCGACACCTTCAGATCGAGATGCTCGTCGCCCAGGCGAATGCGCGCCTGCCATGGCAGGTTCGCAGGATCCTTCAGGATACGCCGCTGATGCTCGGGGTTCTTGTGGAAGACATCGATGGACGCGCCCACAAGCTCGTCGGCCTTGATGGAGATCAGATGCTCCAGCCGACGGAGAGTTTCCAGACTGGTCCTGCTGGCGTAGGTGACCGTGAAGTTCTCCGGCTCGCACATCATCACGTTCAGCGGCAGGGCATCGAGCATCTGTCGGTACCGGTCGCGTTCGACCCTGATCGTTTCGTAGTCCTCGGCTGCCTCCGGATCAGCCGGCGGACGGCCGGCGCCGCCCTTCGCGCCGCGGCGGTAGATCATGTTCAGCATGACGGGTTCCTTCGACCTGATTTTCCATGTCGAAGGATGTCCCGCCCCTCTTGCGCTGAAAATTTGCCAGAGGACCTATCGGAACACCGGACTTGCGCCTATGCCCATCGGCCTAGGGAAGTGCGCCGGTCGGGCATGACGTCTATGTCCCGGGTTCGCTTCCCAAACCGTACCGGTCGCGGGCGATGGCGATGGCCTCGGTGCGGTTGGTGGCGCCGAGGGCGTCAAGGATGTTGGAGACGTGAATCTTGACCGTGCCGACGGACAGGCCGAGTTCGTAGGCAATCTGCTTGTTGGCCTTGCCCAGCGCGATCATGCGCAGCACGTCGACCTGCCTGGGCGTGAGCGGCAGAGCCGGAGACACTGCCGTCGCCGGGCCGCCCGTCCCGCTCTCCTCGTGCATGGACTCCAGCGCAGTCAGCGGCACGTAGACACCACCGTCGAGCACGAGGCGGATGGCGGCCATCAGAGTGTGGCCGTCGGCGCTCTTCGGAATGAAACCGTCCGCGAGATCGGGCAGGATGATCCGCACGATCTGCGCGTTCTCCAGCGCCGAAAAGACAAGGACTCTTGTCTGGGGGCAGCGGGCGCGCAGCATCTGCAGTTCCCTGCGCCACTCGCCGTCCGGCATCTTCAGGTCAGTGATCACCAGGTCGGGCGGCCCGCCTTCGGAATACACGCTCTCCAGGCAGCGATAGCAGTCGGCCTCCACGATCTCGGCGTCCGGATAGGCCTGGGAGAGCCGCAATGTCAGCCCCAGACGCACCATCTCATGGTCGTCGGCGACGACCAGTCTCATCCTGTGGGTTCTTTGGCCGGCCCCGGCCCCGGCAGGGCGCGGCATCATCGCAGACATAGATTGCCCCCTGCAGCCCTCGGCTTGGTCCTGCTCATTCCGAGCTTCCAGATATCCATGATGATGATTTTATACTTGGATGAACAGGTCGTTAACCCTGTCCACCAAAGGTTTTGCTCTTCGATTGTCTTCCGTCTCGAAGGCGGATCCTTGCAACTCGTCAACGGACCGGCGGTCGTTTTCGGTGAATTGGCTTGCGGGCAACGGACGACAGTTTGCATGAGGGCATATATCCAGTTTCAGAGGCGACGAGGCGAAGACTCTTTGCCAGAATACGCAGCGCTCCGGTCGCGCTGACGCGCGCTTCGTACGCTGCCGGCCGGGGCGCGGTTCACCGGTCCGTCCATGTCAGGCGGCGGCGTTCAAGGATCGGCAAAGCAGCGTGAAAGAAGGCATGTACAAGCAGTTCAACGAGTCACGTCTCCTGGCCGCGGCCGGCCATGACCTGCGCCAGCCATTGCAGGCGATGCAGCTTTTCGCCAGTTCGCTATCGGCCTCGCCCATGGAGATGTGCAGGGAGATCGGCCGCAACATCGAGTGCTCGGCGCGCGAATTGGGCTACATGTTCGACGTTCTGTTCGACATGTCGAAGCTGGAAACGGGCGCCATCGAACCGGAAATCGTCTCGACGCCGCTTGCCGCAGTGGTCGCACAGGTGATGGACGAAATCGGTCCGGCACTGGCGGATCATGGCGTGGCGCTGCACACCGATTTGCCCGAGGTGCATGCCTTCACGGATGGCGCACTGCTGGGCCGGATGCTGCACCATTTGTTGCAGAACGTCGCCGTCCACGCGCCGAACGGGAACGCTGTGGTGCGCGCCGGGATCGAGAACGGATGCCTGGCTCTCTACGTCGAGGACGACGGTCGCGGTATTCCAGCGGCAATGCGTCAGGCTGTATTCGAGCCCTTCATGCAGGCGCCGCAGGAAGGTGAGCGTCCGCAGGGGCTGGGACTCGGACTGACCGTCGTCCGCCGGCTGGCGGATCTGTTGGGACATCAGGTCGTCCTCGGCTCTGCACCCGGCCGCGGCACGCAGGTTCGCGTGATCCTGGACGCAGACGAGGCGGTGGCGAGGACTTTCGGCGAGCTTCCTTCGGCTCGAAGGTCCCGGTCGTGATCCCCCCGCATTTTCGGCGGTCAGGCGATGAAAGCGGCGAAAACCGGGCCATTTCGCCGTGGATATGTTTGGAAAATTATTTATTTTCAGGAAGTTGAATGGTGCCGTCGAGTGGACTCGAACCACCGACCTACTGATTACGAATCAGTTGCTCTACCAGCTGAGCTACGACGGCGCCGGGCCGGCCTTTCGTGCCGACAGGGCCGCGTCTATAGCCCGGCGCGGCCTCCCGGGCAAGGGGCAGGTTGCCCCGCCCGTACGGGCTTGTTCAGGGCGTCAGCACCACGCGCCCGAGCGCCTTGCGGTCACGCACCTCGGCCCAGGCTTCCCGGAAGCTCTCCAGCGGCCAGGCGGCGTGGACGTGCGGGCGGATCGCACCCTCGGCCCAGAGTGCCTTCAGGCTGTCCATCGCCCGCTGCCGCACGGGCGAGAACCGCACCCGCTCGTCGTTCGGGCTCCAGCCCCAGTAGGTGCCCCAGTTGAAGCCCATCACCGAGATGTCCTTCACCAGCAGCAGGTTGACGCCGATCTCCGGGATCTCGCCGCCAGCGTAGCCGATGGTGAGCACCCGCCCGCCCCGGTCCAGCGCCCTGAGCGACTGGTGGAAGACCTGTCCGCCGATCGGGTCGTAGACCACGTCGACGCCCTGCCCGTCCGTCAGCGCCAGCACCTCGTCCTTGAAGTTCTCCGTACGGCTGTCGAGCACATGGTCGGCGCCACGGGCCTTCAGCCAGTCCCGCTTCTCCGCCGTCCCGGCCCGGGCGATGACGGTGGCGCCATGCGCCTTCGCCAGTTCCACCGCGGCCAGGCCGACGCCGCCCCCCGCCCCGTGCACCAGCACCCGCTCGCCGGGCTCCAGGCGGGCGCGCAGATGCAGCGCGCCCCAGGAGGTGCCGTAGGACGAGAGCAGCGGTATGGCTTCGGGAAAGTCCATGTCGTCGGGCATG
This sequence comes from Rhizobiales bacterium NRL2, assembly GCA_001664005.1. Taxonomy (NCBI): domain Bacteria; kingdom Pseudomonadati; phylum Pseudomonadota; class Alphaproteobacteria; order Hyphomicrobiales; species Rhizobiales bacterium NRL2. Next base: position 2,171,242 of record CP016093.1, on the reverse strand, counting down.
CGGTAGACCTGCCCGCCCCAGATGGCGACGCGCTCGGCCATGCCGCCCCAGTCGACGAAGGACATCACCCGGTCGCCCGGCGCAAGACCCTCGACTGCGTCGCCGACGGCGACGATCTCCCCGGCCACTTCCGTACCCGGCGTGAAGGGCCGCGGCGGCTTGCGCTGATAGCGGCCCGAGACCACCAGGTTGGTGGCGAAGGACATGCCGACGGCGCGCACGCCGATGACGACCTGATCGGGCCGGGGCTCCGGCTCGGGCAGGTCGTCGGCGAGTTCGAGTTCCTCGAAGGGCCGCCAGTCGCGGCAGACGAGACCGCGCAAGTGTCTTCGTCCTACTCGGCGCCTTCCATGCGGGTGACGTCCGGCGGGCCGTCCATGAACGCGCCCATCTCCTTGCCGATGGTGCGGAAATGGTCGGAGGCGCGGTGCGCCTGCACGGCGTCCATGTCCTTGTAGGCCTCGAGGAACCTGTACTCGTTCTCGTTCTCGGTACGGAACAGGCGATAGAACAGGCAGCCCGGCTCGTTGGCGTTGACCGCCTCGACCAGCCGTTTGGCGGTGGCCTCGAAATCCGCGCCGGCGCCCGGCTTCGTCTTGATGGTGGCAACCACTCCGATCATCTCGATTTCCTCCCCTGAATGGATGACGGCGCGCAGACTATGCCAAGGAGTCAGCCGCCGGAACCCCGGTTTCGCGTGGGCGGGGCATCTTCCTCCGTCACGGCTTCCTCGATCTCGGCTTCGATCTTCGTCGGTTCGTGCTCGCGTTCCACCAGAAGCACCGCGTCCCGCAGCGGCTCGGCGGCGCGCCATTCCAACCCGTCGAAATGACCGCAGGACGGGCAGAGCGGCTTCCAGGCGGGGGCGATGGCGTTGCAGGCGCTGCATTGCCAGCGGCCGGGCGGCGGGGCGTCGGCCAGCCGGCCCAGCCATTCGCGCGCCTTCTCCGCGCCGCCTTCGCTGCGTTCGGCGACATCCACCATCAGACGGCAGAAGCGCTGGTCGACCACCGGCGCCCGGTCCAGCGCCGCGTAGGCGTAGTCGCGTGCGAGGTCGACCCGGTCGGCGTCCAGCGCCAGACGTCCCAGGGTGAGCTGGGTCTCGGCGTGGTCCACGTCCGCGGCGGTGATCTTCTCGAACCGTTTCAGCCGCGCTTCCGCATCCTCATCCGGGTGAAGATCCATGATCGCCCGGGCGATATCGGGGTGCTGCAGCCTGGACCAGCCCTCCCCCAGATGGCGCGTGGCCCGGCGTTCCCGGCCGGCGGCGGCCTGGAGGCGGCCCTCGACGACCACGGCAGGCACGTGATTCGGATCCTCCTTCAGGGCGTTCTGGGCGTAGGAGAGCGCGGATTTCAGATCGCCAGCCTCCTCCTTCTCCATCGCCAGGGCGGTATCGATCACCGCGTGCAGACGCCGTGCGGCCTCCTTCTCGTAGACCGCCGTGCGCACGCCGTCGGCGAGCGTGACCTGAGCCCCGCGCCAGTCGCGGGCGGCGGACTGCAGATCGAACAGCGCCCGCACGGCCCAGCCGGCGTCGGGCCTGAGCCGGTGAGCGCGGGCGGCAAGCTCCAGTGCGCGGTCGTGATCGCCGGCGCGCCCGGCCTGGATCAGCAGCCCGCGCAGGGCAACAAGCTCGGTTTCCGGCGTTTCCAGCATGGCCCGGAAATGGGATTCGGCCTGCCGGTCGTCGCCGGCGAGCTGCGCCGCCTGCGCCTTCAGCAGCAGCGCCATGGGCGGATTGGCGAGATAGCGGTCGGCCTGTTCGGCGGATTTCGTGGCGCGCCGCCAGTCGCCGGAGGCGATCGCGGCCATGCCCTCGGTCAGCGCCCGGTAGCCCTTCTCGCTGCGGTTGCCGCGCAGGAAGCCGCGGATACGCCCCGGTCCGGCGAGCAGCCAGCCGATCAGGCGGTAGATCAGCAGGATGACGCCGATCAGGATCGCCAGCGCGCCGACGATCACCGGGACCGAAGTATCGATCTGCCAGCCGCCCCATTGCATCGAAACGCGGCCGGGATTGTCGGCCAGCCACGCGGCCACTGCCGCCAGAGCGACGACGACGAGGAACAGAAGGATCAGGCGGATCATGGATCAGCCGTCCTTCGAGAGGTTCTGATAGACCGCCGTCTGCAGGCCGTCGATCGCCGCTTCCAGGGCGATCCGCCGCTCCGCCTCGGCTTTCCAGAGGGCCACGGCCTCGGCGGCCTCGCCGTCGAGCGCCTCAAGTTCCGTGACCGCGGCGCGCAGGTCGCCTTCGCGGACCCGGGCCTCGGCGCGGGCGACCACGGCCTCGACGCTGTCCCCTTCCAGTTCGCCCGTACGGCGCACCCGGACCACGTTGCCGACGCGCCGGAGCGCGCCGCCGATCAGGCTGTCGTCCTCGCCCGTGGTGGCGGCGACGACGGCGCGGCTGGCCACATCCGGGAACCGCTCCTGCAGGCTGGACTGCGCAGGCACACCGCCCGCAGCCGCCTCGGCGACCGCCGGATAGGCCGCCGGGTCGACGCCCAGCGCCGTGACGCTTTCCCATGCACCGGGGAACGGACGCTCGCCGGCGGCGGCGTCGCGCAGGCGGCCCATGGCGAGCACCAGGGCCGCATTGCGTGCCAGTTCGCCCTGTCGGGCCTCGCCGGCCGCCTCGGCCTGCGCCGCAATGTCGTTCAGGCGCGCCATGACGTCGCCTGTCTCCCGCTCCAGCGCGCCGGTCAGGTCCGACCGGACCGCCTGGATGCGGCTGTCGAGGTCTTCGGAAAGTCCCGCCTGACTGTTGCGCAACTCGTCCTGGCGCGCCTGCAGCGCAGCCAGCTCGGTGTTCAGATCGTCCAGCCGGGTCTCCAGCGCCGCCACCTGTTCGCGCACCTGCTGGCCGCCGCCGTCGCCGACGGTGACCGAAAGCGGCTGACCCTGGCTCTCGGGGCCGGCCGGACGGTCTTCCAGCGCCGACAGACGCTCCTCCAGCGTTCCCAGTTCGCCGAGCCGGTCCTCCAGTGCGCCGAGCCGCGCGGCCAGTTCGGCGGCGGGCTGCGCTGCATCCTCCGACGCCCCTGCCGCCTGCGCCGCCTCGAGTTCACCGGCGAGACCGGTCACGCGCTCCTGCAAGACGGCGAGATCGGACTGCAGTGTGGCAACCCGCGGATCAGGCGCCTGTTCCGGCGCCGCCGGGCCGGCCTCGGCCAGTTCCGTGACCCGCTGTTCCAGCTGGGCGAGGCGCTGGGCGCTGCCGCTCGGGACCTGCTGGACATGCGTCAGCGCGTAGACGCCGCCGACGCCGATGAGGGCCAGAACGGCCAGAATCCGGGCCAGGCCGTCCGAGCGTGGCGGCGGCGCCACCACGGTCTCCGTTTCCTCCGACCGATCGGCGGCGGGCTCCTCGTCGGCCGCCGTCTTCGCCGCGTCCTCGTCACGCTGTTCGCTGTCGGGCACGGAGACGGCTGCGCCTTCCATGCCGGCGGCCCGGACCTCGGCCGGAGTTTCCCGGCCAGCGCCGGCCGCCGTCTCGGTCCCGGTCTGCTTGTCGGATCCGGCGGGTCCGTCCGCCGCGGCTTCGGAGCCCTGATCGGACTTCTTCTTGTCGTCGCTGGTCATCTACTCACCTGTGTCGTTCGCTGGCGGCGTGACCGTCCACGCAGGACAGCAAGGCATCCTGATTCGGGCGGGGGGCGGATACAACCTCCCGATAGGGCAGCCGCCGCGCCATCTCCGCCGCACGGGGGCTGATGCAGAAGGCCACAAGACTCTCCGCCGCCGAGGTCAGTCCCATATTGTCCAGCACCCTAGCAAAGGCTTCCGCCGACCGCGGGGAGAAAAACAGCACCGCGTCAATCCGCCGGGCGGTCAGCGCCGCCGCCGCATCCGCGGAAATCCGGTCGTTCGCCACCGCGCGGTACAGCACTTCCCGCCGAACCTGGAACCCCGATTCCGCCAGCGTCCCCTTGAGATCGCCGGCGGTTTCGGCGCCTGCGGCGTGCAGGAGCGGACCCGCGGCGGGATCCAGTTCGGCCACTGCGAGGCGGGTGAGGTCATCGACATCCCCGTCGGCATCCCGCACGTCTGGAAAGCCGCATTCGCGCGCCAGCGCCGCCGTGCTCCGTCCCACTGCCATGAGTGGTAGGTCGCGACGCGAGGTGGCCGCCGCAAGGGCCCGGACGCCATTGCGGCTGGTGGCCAGCAGGGCCTGCACGTCCTGCAGGTCCAGCCCCTCCGGCGCCTCCAGCACGATATCGAGCACCGGCTCGATCAGAACCTGGTGGCCGCGGGCCTCGAGCGCCCGGGCCGTATCCACCGCGTCGAGGCGCGGCCGGGTGAGAAGGATTCTCAAAAGATCTCCGCGAGAAAGGCCGGCCCGGCGTCCCGTTTCAGTTGCTTTCCGGCGTCGTCGCCCATGCAAAAGGCGTCGGACACGGGCCCGCGCCGCTCGGTCGCCCGGCGGTCGCTGCCGTCCGGCATGACGATTTCGGCGCGCAGCCAGAGTTCGCCATCCGCCTGACGCAGGCCGAGCCCGGCAATGGGGGTGCGGCAGGAGCCGTCCAGCGCGGCGAGCATGGCGCGTTCGGCGGTCACCGCGTACTCGGTCTCGCTATCGTGCAGCGCGGCCAGCCGCGCCCGCGTCGCTTCGTCATCGCTGCGGATCTCGACGCCGACTGCGCCCTGGGCGACCGCTGGCAGCATCTCTTCGGGCTCGATGAGGGCGGTGATGCGCTCGGTCCGCTGCAGCCGGATCAGCCCGGCATTGGCGAGGAACGTCGCGGCGACCTCGCCCCGGTCCAGCTTCTCCAGCCGGGTCGCCACATTGCCGCGGAAGGTGATCACCTTCAGGTCCGGGCGGCGGTGAAGCACCTGCGCCTGGCGGCGGAGGCTCGCGGTGCCCACGACCGCGCCGTGAGGCAGACCGGCGATACCCTCGGCCACATTGCAGATGAAGGCATCGCGGGGATCCTCGCGCGGCAGCAGGCAGCAGATCTCCATGCCGTCCGGCAGGACTGTCGGCATGTCCTTCATGGAATGCACCGCCATGTCGATCTCGCCGGCGGCGAGCGCCTCCTCGATCTCCTTGGTGAACAGGCCCTTGCCGCCGATGGACGCGAGCGCCCGGTCGCGGATGCGGTCGCCGGTGGTGGTGATGACGACCACCTCCACCGCCTCGTCCGGCAGATCCGGATGCGCCTGATGGAGACGCCGCTTGACCTCGTTGGCCTGCCACAGCGCCAACGGGCTGCCGCGGGTACCGATCTTCATACTTGCTTGTCCGTTCATGGTTGGCGGTGTTACCTCCCCGCTTCCGCTATTGCCAGCGTCAAGGGCCGTCAGGTGACAACGATACTGGGCATCGAGACAAGCTGCGACGAGACCGCCGCCGCCGTGGTGCGCGACGACGGAACGATCCTGTCCAACGTGGTCTTCTCCCAGATCGATGAGCACGCGCCCTTCGCCGGCGTGGTACCGGAAATCGCCGCCCGCGCCCATGTCGAGAAGCTGGACGGCGTGATCGCCGCCGCACTGTCCGAGGCCGGGATGGGGCTGGCCGGCGTCGACGCCATCGCAGCGACGGCCGGACCTGGGTTGATCGGCGGCGTCATCGTCGGCTTCACCACCGCCAAGGCCATGGCGCTGGCCGCCAACAAGCCGCTGATCGCGGTCAATCATCTGGAAGCCCACGCGCTCACCGTGCGCATGACCGATCCGGTGGGATTTCCCTATCTTCTGCTGCTGGTGTCCGGCGGGCATTGCCAGATCCTGCTGGTCGAGGGCGTCGGCCACTACCGCCGGCTGGGCGCGACCATCGACGACGCTGTGGGCGAGGCCTTCGACAAGACCGCCAAGCTGCTGGGCCTGGGCTTCCCCGGCGGTCCGGCTGTGGAGCGCTGCGCGGCAGAAGGCGATCCGGCGCGCTTCGGCCTGCCCCGGCCGATGATGGGGAGGCCCGAACTGGATTTTTCCTTCTCCGGACTGAAGACGGCTGTCCGCCAGACGGCGGAGAAGCTGGGCCCCCGCCCCGCGCCGCAGGATCTGGCCGATCTCTGCGCCAGCTTCCAGGCTGCCATCGGCGACGTGCTGGCCGATCGTGTCGGGCGGGCGCTCGGCCGCTGCCGCGAGCAGGGTGTGGCGCCGAACGCCTTCGTGCTGGCCGGCGGCGTCGCCGCGAACCGGTATCTGCGGGGTCGCTTGCGGGAGACGGCGCGCGTCGGCGACATCGAGATGAAGGCGCCGCCGCCGAAGCTCTGCACCGACAATGGCGCCATGGTCGCCTGGGCGGGCGTGGAGCGGTTCCGCCTCGGTCTCACCGATCCGCTGGCAACTGCGCCGCGCGCCCGCTGGCCGCTGGACGAGACGGCCGCGCCCCTGCCCTTCGCCGGAGCGAAGTCATGAGCGCCCCCGATCTGGAGCAGATGGCCGACCGCATCGCCGACGGCAATCGCCGCGCCCTGGCCCGCGCCATCACGCTGGTCGAATCGAGCCGGGCCGATCACCGCACGCAGGCGCAGGAGCTTCTGGAGAAGCTGGTCGGCCGGGCCGGCGGCGCCGTCCGGCTGGGCATTTCCGGCACGCCGGGGGTCGGCAAGTCGACCTTCATCGAAGCCTTCGGCCAGCATCTGACCGCCGCCGGCCACCGGGTCGCCGTTCTGGCCGTCGATCCGTCGTCGAAACGCACAGGCGGCTCCATCCTGGGCGACAAGACGCGAATGGAGCATCTGGCACGCGACCCGAACGCCTTCATCCGGCCCTCGCCCTCTGGCGGCACGCTGGGCGGCGTGGCTCGGCGCACCCGCGAGACCATGCTTCTGGTCGAGGCCGCCGGCTATGACGTCGTGCTGGTGGAAACCGTCGGCGTCGGCCAGTCCGAAACCACCGTGGCCGAGATGGTCGACCTGTTCATGCTGCTGCTCTCGCCGGGCGGCGGCGACGAATTGCAGGGCATCAAGCGCGGCGTCATGGAACTGGCCGACCTGATCGTCATCAACAAGGCCGACGGCGATCTGCTGGCCGCTGCCAAACGGGCGGCGACGGAATACCGCGGCGCGCTCGGCCTGATCCGTCCCAAGACGCCGCACTGGCGCGCCAGGGTGCGGCTGGCCTCCGCGCTGAAGGGCGAGGGCATCGACGAAATCTGGCGCGACATCACGAAATACCGCGAGGCAATGACGGAAGCCGGCGCACTCGAACAGCAGCGGGCCGAACAGGCCAAGGCCTGGATGTGGCAGGAGCTGACGGACGGGCTGGTGTACGCGCTGACACGCGACCGGCGCGTGGCGGCGGCCCTGCCGGACTGGGAAGCGCGGGTGATGAGCGGCGAAGCGACGCCCGGCGCGGCCGCGGACGCGCTGCGCGCGCTGTTCCTCGGCCATTCGGAGACTTGACCGCCCGCGGCGGCTTCGCTAAACACCGCCGCTCGGTATTGCGGGACGGGCGACCGTCCCTTTATTTCGATCAGAACGGGAGACTAGACATGGCTCGGCGGTGCGAGCTGACCGGCAAGGGCGTGATGTCCGGCCACAATGTCAGCCACTCCAACATCAAGACCAAACGGCGCTTCCTGCCGAGCGTGCGGCGCGTGAAGCTCGGCTCCGACGCGCTGGGCCGGACCGTCACCCTCAAGATCTCGACCCATGCCCTGCGCTCGGTCGAGCACAACGAGGGCATCGACAACTATATCCTGAAGCAGTCCGACGCGGACCTGTCGCTGCACGCCCGGCGGCTGAAGCGGGAGATCAAGAAGGCCCGCGCCGAGCGCGGCGCGGCGGCCGACCTGACCCTGCCGGCGGAAACCGACGCGGAGGCGGTGGAGGAAGCCGCCACCTGATCCGGACCGGCGACGGAACGATTTCAAAGGGCTCCGGCGTGCCGGAGCCCTTTTTCGTTCGGACAGTGCCGTTTGGCCGCACTCAGCCGTCCGGCCCGGTCTCCGGGAACCACAGTGCCCGGCCACGTTCGACATAGGCCATCAGCCGCTCGTTCTCCCGCACCGCCTGACGGAGCGGACTGGATTCGTGCTCAGGCACGGCGATGTTCTGCAGATGCGCCCAGGCCGTTGCGTCCAGGGAGGTCGGGCGCTCGCCCATCATGAAATCGCGCCCGCCGAGCTGGCTGGCCAGCGCAGCCACGTCGCGCGCGCCGAATTCCATGACCTCCGCGCGGCTGTGCCGACCGAGGCCCTGGCCGTGCAGGTAGCCGCGGACCTGACGACGCGCCACGACCGGCACGATCGACCGGATCACGGGCGGCAACCCGGCGAAGAAACTCTTCCGGATGCGGCGGAACGCGTCGTCATCCATCCAGCGGCTGTAGACGATGACCCAGTAGAGCCGCTCCTCCACCATGCGCGCGAAAGCGTGAGCCACGGCCCGCTCGCGCTCATCGAGACCGGCGTCGAAGTCGAACCCGGTCCGCTTCTCGATCTCGTGGCGGATGAGCTCGGAATCACCGATCATCCGGCCATCCACCTCGATCGTCGGCAGCTTGCCCTTCGGCCCCTTGCGCGGATCGTTGACGCGGACATCCTGATATTCGAGGCCGGCCATGCGCAGAAGAACCTCGGCCTTGACGCAGAACGGGCTGGGGCTGGTCAGGCCGAAGGCGGACGGATACTGGAACAGCTTCATCGCGAAGCTCTAGCCGAGATTGGCGAGCAGGAAATCCTGGGTCCGGGCCCAGGCAAGCATCGCGTCCTGTGCGTCGTAGCGGGCCGTGGTGGGGTTCGCGAAGCCGTGCTGAGCGTCGTACCAGTAGCTGGTGACCTCCTTCCCGGCGAGAGCCATCTCGGCCTCGAACTTTCTCACCATGTCGTGGTTGATCCACTCGTCGTGCTCGGCGAAGTGCCCCAGCACCGGCCCCCTGAGTTGCTTCAGCGCCTCGGCCTCGCGGGCGACATTCCCGTAGTAGACCACCGTCGCGTCCACCGGCCGGGCGATGGAGGCGTTCAGCGACCAGCCGCCGCCGAAGCACCATCCGACCGTGCCCACCTTCCCGTTGACGGATTCATGAGCCTTCATCCAGTCGATCCAGCTGGCCAGCGTGTCGGTCGCCTGCGCGGCATCGACCTGCTGCATGTAGGCGCGCGCGTTCCCCGGATCGGTCGCCACCTTGCCGTCGTAGAGATCGGCGGCGACGGCGACATAGCCCATCTTCGCGAACTCCCCGGCCATGGCCTTGATCTGGTCGTTCAGGCCCCACCATTCGTGGATCAGCAGCATCGCCGGCGCCGGAGTCTGCTCCGGCATGGCGACGAACCCGGCGACGGTGCGGCCGTCATGCGTGGTCAACGCGGTTTCGCTGAGCGTCGCCGCAGCGGCGCGCGACAGGAGAGGATCGGCGAGGATGGCGGCCAGCGGCAGGGACGCGGCGCCTTTCAACACGGTTCTGCGAGCAAGCATGTCATGAGCTCCGTTCACGAATGGGACCGACGCAATGGTAGCCGGTTCCGGCGCCGGCACCACTCACGGGCGCGTCATTCCGCGCTGCAACAGAGGGCATCGACATACCGCGCATGCGTCACGCAACGCCTTGCAAGCGGCGCTGTTAAGAGCAGATTCAGTTTGGCAGTGCACAATTCGCGGCCTGTAACAAGATTGACAACTACCGGGTGTTGTGCGGTGCAATAGCAATTCCTCAGGATTCAGAATCCTGAATCCGGAACGGAAGGAACAGGCTCAAAGTGCTCTATCAGCTCTACGAAATGAACCACGCGGCGATCGCGCCGTTCAGGACGGCTGCCCAGTTCACGCAGGCCGCGCTCCGCAATCCGATGAATCCGGCGGCCTTCACCGTGCAGGGCCGCGCCGCCGCCGCCGCCGCGGACGTCTTCGAGAGCATCACGCGCCGCTACGGCAAACCGGCCTTCGAGATCGACGAGGTCATGGTCAACGGGACGCGGGTCGGCGTGAGCGAGCAGATCGTGATGCGCAAGCCCTTCGGGCAGCTCAAATACTTCAAGAAGGACCGATCCGAGATCCCGGCCAAGCTGGCCGACATGCCCAGGGTGCTGATCGTCGCGCCACTGTCGGGCCATTTCGCCACGCTGCTGCGCGGCACGGTCCGGGCCATGCTGCCGGAGCACGAGGTCTTCATCACCGACTGGCGGGACGCCCGTCAGGTGCCGGTTTCCGAAGGCAAGTTCGACCTCGAGGACTACATCGACTACGTGATGGATTTCCTGCACGTCCTGGGCCCGAACACCCATGTGATGGCGGTCTGTCAGCCGGGGCCTGCGGTGCTCGCTGCGACGGCGCTGATGTCGGAGGACCGCGATCCCTGCACACCGGCGACGCTGACCATCATGGGCAGCCCGATCGATCCGCGGAAGAGCCCGACGGTGCCCAACGAACTGGCGACCTCCCGGCCGCTGGAGTGGTTCAAGAACCATGTCGTCATGTCGGTGCCGATGCCTCATCCGGGCTTCATGCGGTCTGTCTACCCGGGCTTCCTGCAGCTCACGGGCTTCATGACCATGAACCTCGACCGTCACATCGACGCCCACAAGCGGCTGTTCGACGGCCTGATCAAGGGCGACGGCGACACGACTGCGGCACACCGCAAGTTCTACGACGAGTATCTCTCCGTGCTCGACATGACCGCGGAGTTCTACCTGCAGACGATCGAATCGGTGTTCCAGAAGTTCGACCTGCCCAACGGCAACATGACCTGGCGGGGCCGCAAGGTGGATCCCTCGAAGATCACCAAAACGGGCCTGTTCACGGTCGAGGGCGAGAACGACGACATTTCCGGCATCGGCCAGACCCAGGCCGCCCACGACCTCTGCGTCAACATTCCCGAGCGCAAGCAACTCGACTACGTCCAGCCGGATGTCGGCCATTACGGCGTATTCAACGGCAACCGCTTCCGCACCGAGATCCAGCCGCGCGTCCGGGACTTCATCCGCTCGTTCCCGGTCCTCGGGGCCTGAACGGCGCGGACCCTTGGCGGAGCACCTCTTCGCCATAGGCTTCCGCGGCGTCTTCGCCGCCTGGATCGCGCGCCGCGTCGCCCTGATGGGGCTGGGCGGCGTCTGGGCCGCCGACCGCGACATCGTCACCGGTCAAGGTCTGCCGTCGTGCCGGGACCTGCTCTATCCCGACCGCCCGGCGGCGAAGGGCGAACGCTCCGACGCAGAAATCCTGGACGACATCCGCCGCTTGGCGCCACATCTCGTGCGGCCCGTGCGGCTGGTGACGCTGGGGGCGGTCAGGAAGCGGTTCTTTGGCCTCTACTATGGCCATGAGGCCGGCAAGTTCGGCGAGACCATCGATCTTCAGGCGCATCAGGCCGGCCGTCCGCTCATCGACGAAGTGCGCCAGGCCATTCCGCGAGTGAAGATGGAGCGCGTCCATTTCGTCGACGCTCCGCGTCTGACCGTGGCGCTCGCCCGCGACTTCACCAGCCGTGGCGGTGTTCTGGCTCGGGAAGGCGCGATCAGCGCCAGCTACAATCTGACCGACGATCAGCAGGACAAGGGCGGAACCTTCGACCCACGGGTAAGGATGATCGTCCGCCGCCGCTACCGCGAGGATTTCGCCTACAGCCTCTCCTGTAAGGACAATGTGCCCATGCTCGTCCTGCCGCTCGACCAGGAGACACTGCTGCTGGAGCGCGAGGTGGGCGAATCGTCGGTCCAGGCGGCCTTCGGACAACTGGGAGGCACGTTCGAGATACATTTCGGCCTCGAGCTGACGCAGGACGACGTGATCTGCGCAAACGTCATCGACGATCCGGCCGAACTCTCCTGCATACAGCACCTGCGCCAGGACGACAGTCTTCTCGCGCGGCTGGGCGACGTCTTCGCCGAGCACGGGGTCGGATCGTCGCCCCGCACGGCCGGGCTGATCGACGGCACGATCGAGGAGAACTACGGCGTCTTCGCCAACAAAGTCGCGGCGAACTACAGCCATATCGACGCCGCCTTCATCCGCGGACTGGTCGCCCGCCACGGCCCGCTGACGCCCGACGTTCTGGGCGGGACTCACCGCGAATCGGACCTGGGCGAGGATTTCGGCGGCGGCCTGCGCGCCCGCGAGGCGAAGTGGATGCTGGAGGAGGAATTCGCCCGCACTGCGGAGGACATCGCCTGGCGGCGCGGCCGCTTCGCGCTGCACGGGGCGGATGTCGACAGGCTGCAGCGGTGGATGGACCGGGGCGCGCCTCTGGGCTAGGTGTTGCATGCAACACCGAGGGAGGCCGCCCGACATGACCGACACCGTCCGCGCCCTGCTGGAGACCGGCAACGCCGCCGCCCCCGCCATCGGCGGCGAGAACCGGCCCGACATGACCCACGAGGCTCTCGGCGCCTTCGCCGACGAGGTCGTGGCCACCCTGAACGGGTTCGGCATCGGCCGCGGCGACCGGGTGGCGATCGTGCTGCCGAACGGGCCGGAGATGGCGACGGCGTTCCTCACGATCGCCTGCGGCGCGACCACAGCGCCGCTCAACCCAGCCTACCGGGCGGACGAGTACGACTTCTACCTCTCCGACCTGAACGCGAAAGCGCTGGTCGTGCCCGACGACTATGACGGCGATGCGCTGGGCGTGGCGGAGAAGCGGAACATCCCGGTCCTGCGCCTGTCGCCGCGGCGCAACGAAGCGGCCGGGCTGTTCCACCTGGCCGGCGGGATCGAAGGCACGCCCGCGAATCCCGGGCCGGCGGGACCGGACGACGTGGCGCTCGTGCTGCACACGTCGGGCACCACCTCCCGGCCCAAGATCGTGCCGCTCAGCCAGCGCAACGTCGTCGCCAGCGCCCGCCACATCGCCAACGCCATCGCGCTGAAGGCCGAGGACCGCTGCCTCAACATCATGCCGCTGTTCCACATCCACGGCCTGATCGCGGCGGTGCTGTCCTCGGTCGCCGCGGGCGGCAGCGTCTGGTGCAGCCCAGGCTTCAACGCGCTCCGCTTCTTCAACTGGGTCGAGACGGCGAAGCCCAGCTGGTACACCGCCGTGCCGACCATGCACCAGGCGATCCTGGGCCGCGCCGGCCGCAATGCGGAGGTCATCGAGGCGCACCCCTTCCGGCTGATCCGCTCGTCGTCCTCCTCCCTGCCGCCGCAGGTGATGGCGGAGCTGGAAGCGACCTTCGGCTGCCCCGTCATCGAAAGCTACGGCATGACCGAGGCGGCCCACCAGATGGCCTCCAACCCGCTGCCGCCCGCCGCGCGCAAGCCGGGCACCGTGGGCGTCGCCGCCGGGCCGGAGGTCGGCATCATGGACCCGGACGGCAATCTGCTGGGGCACGGCGCGACCGGCGAGGTGGTGATCAAGGGACCGAACGTCACTGCCGGCTACGAAAACAACCCCAAGGCCAATGCCGAGAACTTCACCAATGGCTGGTTCCGCACCGGCGACCAGGGCGTGCTCGACACGGAAGGCTATCTGACCATCACCGGCCGGCTGAAGGAGATCATCAACCGCGGCGGCGAGAAGATCTCGCCGCGCGAGGTCGACGAGGTGCTGATGGACCACCCGGCGGTGGCCCAGGCCGTCACCTTCGCCATGCCGCACGCGAAGCTGGGCGAGGAGGTTGCAGCCGCCGTCGTCCTCCGCGAGGGCCAGGAGGCGGACGAACGCGCCATCCGCGACTTCGCCGCGAAGCGTCTGGCGGACTTCAAGGTACCGCGCAAGGTGCTGATCCTGGAGGAAATCCCGAAGGGCGCCACCGGCAAGCTGCAACGCATCGGGCTGGCGGAAAAGCTCGGGCTAGCGGGGTAGCGGTACTCGAGCTCCTGTCATGCCCGCTCCCGAAGGGACGCGGGCATCGGGGCCAAGGGACGCCCGAGTTTTGCCTCACCCGATCCCCGCGTCTCGCTACGCTCGAACGGGGATGACACCTGGAGCCGAATCTACTCCCTGAACTTCTTGAACAGGTCCGAGGCGACCTTGCGGATCTGGATCTCCTCGGTGCCTTCGGTGATGCGGTAGCGGCGATGGTGGCGGTAGATATGCTCGAAGGGCTTGTAGCGTGTATAGCCCATGCCGCCATGCACCTGCATCGCCCGGTCGGCGGCCTCGCAGACGAAGCGGTTGGCGCGGTAGTTGGCCATGGCCACCCAGTGGGTCACCGCCATGTGGTCCTGCTGGTCCAGATGCCAGGCCGACTTGTAGACCAGCCCGCGCAGCATCTCCGCCTCGGTGTTGAGTTCGGCCAGCGGCCACTGGATGGCCTGGTTGCGCGACAGCGGCTGGCCCCAGGTGACGCGCTTGTTGGCCCATTTCACCGCCTCGTCGACGCAGTACTGCCCGGCGCCGAGGCTGGAGGCGGCCTGGCGGATACGGTTCTCGTGGAAGAATGCCTGCATGCACTCCAGGCCGCGCCCCTCCTCGTGCAGGATCGCGCTGTCGGGCACGCGCACGTCGCGGAAGTGCACCTCCGCGTGGTCGGAGGGCATGTTGAAGGTCCAGTGCATGTAGGCGACGTCGACGCCCGGCGTCTCGCAGGGGACGATGAAGGCGGTGATGCCCATGGGCTCGCCGGGCTGGCCGGAGGTCCGGGCGAAGACGACGTCGTGCGACGCGTTCGACATGCCGGAGTTCCAGCGCTTGGTCCCGTTGATCACCCAGTCGCCGCCGTCGCGCTTCGCTTCCGTCTCCATGAAGGTCGCGTCGGAGCCGTGATTGGGCTCGGTGACGCCGAAGGCGACGCGCTTGCGGCCCGTGATCATGTCCTCGATGAACTCTTCCCTTTGTTCGGGCGTGCCGACGGCCCGGAAGATGTGGACCACGGGGAAGTTGCCGACGATCGAGCTTTCGTTCTGCAGATCGTTGTGCAGCCCCAGCCCCTTGTGAGCCAGGTGCTCGCGGATGATCGCCATGCCGAGATTGGAGCCGCCGGAGCCGCCGACGTCCTTCGGCAGGGCCCAGCGCAGATGGCCGGCCCTGTCGGCGCGGCGCTTCATCTCCGCCAGCAGCTCTTCCCACTCCTCCTTCGGCCGGCCGCCGTTTTCCCAGTCCGTCCGCTCGTATTCGCGGCGGTGGTCGAAGAACCGGATGTTCTCCTCCTCCAGCGGCTTGATCTCCTTCTCGATGAAGTCGTCCAGCACCGCCAGATAGTCGCGGATGTCGTCGGGTATGTTGAAATCCATGGTCGCGTCCTCCCCGTCGCGCAGTCTAGGCCAACCAACGGCCCCGGCAACCGGCGCAAATTCCGGGAGGCGAAGTTCCGATGCCCGCGCTATGTCAGGGGCCGCAACGGCACGAAGAACGCGGGGACGCAATGGCGGTGAGATCGATGGGCGCGACGGAATGGGGACTGCTCGCCGGGCTGTCGCTCATCTGGGGCTCGACATTCTTCTTCGTCGAGATCGCCCTGAGAGAGGTCGGCCCCCTGACACTGGTGCTGGGGCGCGTCGCCATGGGCGCGGCGGTGCTGTGGCTCGTGGTGCTGGCGATTGGCGCCAGGCGGCCGCAGGGCTGGCACGACTGGCGCGATCTGGCGCTCATGGGCCTGCTGAACAACGCCATCCCCTTCTGCCTGATCTTCTGGGGCCAGCAGCACATCACCTCGGGTCTGGCCTCGATCCTGAACGCGACCACGCCGATCTTCGCCATCCTGGTCGCGCATCTGCTTCTGGCCGACGAACGGGCGACGCCGGGAAAGGCCGCGGGCGTCATCTTCGGCCTCGCCGGCGTGGCCCTGCTGATCGGGCCGGAGGCGCTGACGGGGCTGAGCGACGGCCTTCTGGGGCAACTCGCGGTCGTGGGCGCCGCCGTCTCCTACGCGTTCGCGGGCGCGTTCGGGCGGCGGCTGAGCCGTTTCGCGCCGCCGGTCGCCGCGGCCGGCATGCTCACCATGTCGACGGCGATCATGTTGCCCGTGGCGCTTCTCGCCGAGGGCGCGCCAGCGGCCCTGCCCTCCCTCGCGCCGCTCGCCGCCTGGGTGGCGCTGGGCGTCGCCGGCACCGGCATCGCCTATATCCTCTATTTCCGCATCCTGGCGACGGCGGGCGCGACGAATCTGCTTTTGACGACCTTCCTGATCCCGCCCAGCGCCATCTTCCTGGGCGTGGTCTTCCTGGACGAAAGCCTGGCGCCCACCGCTCTCGGCGGGCTGGCCCTGATCTTCGCCGGCCTGGCCTGCGTCGACGGCCGGCTGCTGCGCTTCGCCCGGAGGCGGACGGCATGAGCCGGGACTGGGAAGCGATCCGCAGGCAGATCGACGATCGCGGCTTCGCCGTCGCCCCGGAAATGCTGGACCCCCGGACCTGCGCGGCGATCGCTGGCGGCTATGCCGACGACGGGCTCTATCGCAGCCGCGTGGTCATGCGCCGCCATTCCTTCGGCGAGGGCGAGTACAAGTACTTCCGCTATCCCCTGCCCGTCCCTGTCCAGCGTCTCAGGGAAAGCGTCTATCCCGAACTCGCCCCGCTGGCCAATCTCTGGGCCGAACGGCTCGGCTGGGAATCCCGCTTCCCGGCAGCGCATGCGGACTACGTCGAACAGTGCCACGCGGCGGGACAGACGCGGCCGACACCGCTGGTGCTGAGTTACGGCCCCGGCGATTACAACCGCCTGCACCAGGATCTCTATGGCGAGATGCATTTTCCCGTTCAGATGGCGGTGCTGCTCACCGATCCGGCCGAATTCGAGGGCGGCGAGTTCGTGCTGACGGAAACCCAGGCGCGCAAGCAGAACCGGGCGGAGGTGATCTCGCTCAGGCAGGGCGACGCCGTGCTGTTCGCGGTCAACCAGCGGCCCGTGCCCTCGAAGAACGGCTATTCCCGGGTCACCATGCGCCATGGCGTCTCGACGCTGCGCTCGGGCCACCGCCGCACGCTGGGCGTGATCTTCCACGACGCCCGCTGACGGGGGGGCGGCGTCTTCCGGTCAGCTCCGTCTGTCCCGTCCGCCGGGCACGCTGTCGGCGGCGAGCGACTGATCCAGCCTGTTGAAATGCTCGATGATCTGGCGGAACTGATGCTCCGGCGAGCGCATTTCGCGCTGCAGCCGCCGCTCCCGCGCCGCCCGCCGCCGCATGACCGCGACCCCGCAGAGCAGGCCGCCCCCGGCCAGCGCGGCGATGACGAGAATGGCGTCGATGCCCAGCTCCATGACCTCCGCACTCCAGGTTCGGCCGACTGAACTCGGATCATAGCCCGATCGGACGCGCCGCCGCTGTGGCGCGCGTCACGGGCTGCAGCTACATCGGCGCAACGCCGAAGGTGTTGGCGACAGCGTCGAACACGAGCTGGACCGCCAGCGCCGCCAGGATGACGCCCAGGATGCGGCCGATGGTCTGGGCGACCGTATCGCCCAGCAACCGCAGGACAGGCCCGACCGCGAGAAAGATCGCCAGGCAGATCAGCAGCACCGCCGAAGCCGCGCCCAGCACCGCGATCTGGTCGGCGAAGGCGTCCCCTGCTTCCTTCATGTAGAGCATGATCGTCGCGATGGCGCCGGGCCCAGCCATCATCGGAATGGCCATGGGAAAGACGGAGATATCCTCTTCGACGCTCCCGCGGTGTTCCACCATGTCGTGCGTGCGCTTCTCGCGCCGCTCACTGCGCTTCTCGAACACCATTTCCAGCGCGATCAGGAACAGCAGGATGCCGCCGGCGGCGCGGAAGGCTTCCAGTGTGATCCCCATGGCCCCCAGCAGGAACGCACCGCCATAGGCGAAGCCGAACAGGATGCAGGCGGCGACGACGGTCGCCTTGACCGCCATGATCGTCTTGTGGCGGCGCGAGGCGCCTTCGGTCAGCGTCGCGAAGATGGGCGCAATGCCGATCGGATCGACCACGACGAAGAACGTGACCAGCGCTGGCACGAAGGCCTCCATGGCCTAGCCGCCAGCCGATTCGAACCAGGCGCATCGGCGCAACGCGCCGTGTGCGACGAGAAAGAGCACCACGCCCAGAAAGAACATCATGCCCAGCCGGCGGCGGCCGAGTGGATCGGGCCGGGGCTTCTCATCGTCGCCGGCCGGTTCCGGATCCGCCCCCTCCGCCAAGGCCGCCCCCTCTATTTCGCGGCCTGGATGGCGCGCCAGACCGCCTGCGGCGTCGCCGGCATGTCGATCTGGGTCACGCCGAGATCCGACAGCGCGTCGATGATGGCATTGATCAGCGCCGGCGGGCCGGCAAGGCAACCCGCTTCGCCGCAGCCCTTGGTGCCAAGCATGTTCGACTTACAGGGCACTTCCTCGCGGTGGAAGTCGAAGTTGGGCAGGTCGTAGGCGCGGGGCATGGCGTAGTCCATGAAGGACCCCGCCAGCAACTGCCCGTCCTCGTCGAAATAGCCGTGTTCCAGCATCGCCTGGCCGACGCCCTGGGCAATGCCGCCATGGACCTGACTTTCGACGAACAACGGGTTCACGACGTTGCCGAAATCGTCGACCACGGTCCAGCGGTCGATGCGGGTGACGCCGGTGTCCGGATCGACCTCGACTTCGCAGACATGGCAGCCATTGGGATAGGTCACCGGATTGAATTTCGCGGTCTCTCGCGTATCGAGCGCCTCGATCTCGCCGGCCAGCGCCATCTTCCTGGCTTCATCGGCCAGGGTGAGGATGTCGATGCGGCGGTCCGTGCCGGCGACCGAGAAGCTGCCGTCGCCGAACTCGATATCGACGGCGCTGGTCTCGAAATGCCGGGCCGCGGCCGCCTTGCCCTTCTCGATCACCGCGTCGGACATGGCGTGGATCGCCGTGCCCGTGGAGACCAGCGAGCGGGAGCCGCCCGTGCCGCCGCCCGTGGGGATGGCGTCGGTGTCGCCCATGACGATCTTCACCTTCTCCGCGTCGATGCCCAGGCGGTCGCAGATGAGCTGGGTGAAGGCCGTCTCGTGGCCCTGGCCGTTCGACTGGGTGCCCACGAAGACGGATACCGTGCCATCCTCATCGAAGCGGATGGCCGCCGATTCCTCGGGCATGCCGGCGGTGGCCTCGATGTAGTAGCAGAGGCCGCGGCCGCGCTTCAGGCCGGCCTTCGCGCTCTCCGCCTTGCGGGCGGCAAAGCCCTGCCAGTCGGCCTCCTCCAGCGCGCGTTCCATCAGCCGCCCGAACTCGCCCGAATCATAGGTCTCGCCGGTCGAGGTCTTGTAGGGCATCTGTTCCGGCCGGATGAAATTGCGCCGGCGCACCTCGTCCTGATCCAGGCCGGTCTCCATGGCGACCCGGTTGACCAGCCGCTCGATCAGGTAGATCGCCTCCGGCCGGCCCGCGCCGCGATAGGCGTCGACAGGCGTGGTATTGGTCATGACGCCGTGGACGTCGAAGTACATCACCGGGATGTCGTAGACGCCGGCCAGCACCTTGGCGTGCGCCGCCGTCGGGATCAGGCACGACATGGTGGAAAGATAGGCGCCCAGATTGGCGGTGGTATGCACCCTGAGCCCCAGGAATTTCGCATTCTCGTCGATCGCCATCTCGGCCCAGGACCAGTGGTCACGGCCCTGGGTGTCGGTCAGGAACGCTTCCTGCCGGTCGGAGATCCAGCGCACAGGCTTCTTCAGCTTGCGCGCGGCATAGGCCGACAGGATGTGTTCGGGATAGAAGAACAGCTTCATGCCGAAACCGCCGCCCACGTCCGGCGTGACCACGCGGACCTGGCTGTCTTCGAGCCCCAGGCAGCCGGCGAGCTGGCGCTTGATGCCCCAGCCGCCCTGGGTCGAGGTGTAGAGCGTGATCTTGTCGGCCTCGGCGTCGTAGTCGGCGATCGAGGTGCGCGCCTCCATGGAATTGGCGACGACGCGCTGATTGATCAGTTCGATCCGGACCACTTTCGCGGCCTTGTCGAATGCGGACTTCGTGCCGGCCTCGTCGCCGTTCTCGAAGTCGAAGACCAGATTGCCCGGCGCGCTGTCATGCAGCAGCGGCGCGTCCGGTTCCTTCGCCTTGCGCGCGTCGGCGACGGCGTCCAGCGGCTCGTAGTCGACCATCACCGCTTCGGCCGCCTCACGCGCCTGCGCCAGGCTCTCCGCCACGACGAAGGCGACGCCGTCGCCCACATGGCGGACCTTGTCGTGCGCCAGGGCGAAGTGCGGCGGTTCGGCGCGCTTGGAGCCGTCCTTGTTCTTGACCGGCCAGAGGCTCGGAAGACCGCCGACACCGGCGTCCTGCAGTTCCTGCCCGGTGACGATGTCGACCACGCCGGGCAGTGTCTTCGCATCGTCGGCGTCGACCGACAGGATCTTCGCATGGGCGTAGGGCGAACGGACCACGACGGCGAAAAGCTGGCCCTCGAGCCGGATGTCGTCGGCATATTCGCCGGTTCCCGTGATGAAGCGGATATCCTCGACGCGGCGGACCGCCTGCGCGACACCGAACTTGGTCATTCTCGAACGCCCTCCCCGACGGCTTCTGCGGCAACAGCAAAACGGCCCCGTTTTTGGGCGGGACCGGCAAATCCGGATGTTACGGTCCGTGGGCCGTTTGGCAAGCCGCTACTCCGCCGCCTGCGTCGCGGCCGCCCGGCCAAGATCATAGGGCCTGT
Organism: Rhizobiales bacterium NRL2; assembly: GCA_001664005.1. NCBI lineage: Bacteria > Pseudomonadati > Pseudomonadota > Alphaproteobacteria > Hyphomicrobiales > Rhizobiales bacterium NRL2. The sequence goes on along the minus strand of CP016093.1, from coordinate 2,150,834 downwards.
CATTGGAAAGCGACGGCACCGCCCGGCGCGCCTTCTCGATCTTCTCCATGTCGAGATCGGCCGCGACCCAGCCGGGTTCTTCTCCGCCGTCCGCCAGCACCTCGCCCCAGGGCGCCACGATCAGCGAGTGGCCATAGGTCTGCCGCCCGCCGTCATGCTCGCCCGTCTGCGCCGCCGCGATCACGAAACAGCCGTTCTCGATCGCCCGGGCGCGCAGCAGCACGTGCCAGTGCGCCTTGCCTGTCTCCGCGGTGAAGGCCGAGGGCATGGTGAGGATATCGGCGCCGGCCTTGGCCAGATCGCGGTATAGGTGCGGAAAGCGCATGTCGTAGCAGATCGTCATGCCGAGACGGCCGAATGGCAGATCGACCACGTTGACCGATGTGCCCGGCCTGTAGGCCTTCGATTCCTTGAACGACTCGCCGGACGGCAGATCCACGTCGAACATGTGAATCTTTTCGTAGCGGTTGGCGATGGCGCCGTCGGGCGCAATCAGGAAGGACCGGTTGACCAGCCGATCGTCGCCCGCCGTCTTCAGCGCCAGCGAACCGATGTTGAGCCAGATGCCCAGCTTTGCGGCGAGGTCGCGATAGGCGGCGAGCGAGGGATCGTCCTCCTCCAGACACGCTGCCTCCATGGTGTCGCGTCGGCGGCGGAAGATGAAGTTCGTCACCTCGGGCGTCTGGACGAAGATCGCGCCGTCCTTCGCCGCATCCTCGATCCGTGGCCGGTTGGCGGCCAGATTGGCTTCCCAGTCCGTACCCGTGTTCGGCTGAATGCAGGCGGCCCTGACCGAAGTCATGGCGCCGGCGCTTCCTTCAGCAACGGATCAAGACTGCCCGCCGCCTCCATCGCGGCAAGGTCGTCATAGCCGCCGACATGGGTATCGCCGACGAAGACCTGCGGCACTGTCCGCCGGCCCGAGCGCTTGATCATCTCGTCGCGCTTGCCCGGCGTGAACATGATGTCGATCTCCTCGTAGGCGACACCCTTGTCGTCGAACAGCTTCTTCGCGCGGTAGCAGTAGGGGCAGAGCCCCGTCGTATACATCACGACCCTGGACATGGTCTTCGCCGTTCCCGTCCTTGTTGAGACCTGTTTAACCTAGTGCGTCTGTCCGGCCCGGACAACGCGCGCCACCGTCAGCACGTCGACCGACGCCGCCCCGGCGCGCCTGAGCACGCGGGCGCAGGCTTCCACCGTCGCCCCGGTGGTATAGACGTCGTCGACCAGCACCAGCCGGGCGTCGCGGATGCGTGCGGCCGCACCGTCGGTCACCCGGAAGGCGCCACGCACGTTCCGCCGCCGGGCGGTGGCGCTGAGTCCGCCCTGGCTGCGCGTGGGACGCCGGCGCTCCAGCAGATCGGGCAGGAACCCGATGCCTGCACGGTTCGCCAGTTCCCGGGAGAGCAACGCCGCCTGGTTATAGCGTCGCCGCCAGAGCCGCCGGCGGTGCAGCGGCACGGGCACGACGCCATCCGCGTCCGCCAGCAGGGGCCTTCCGGCCCGCCAGAGCAGCGTCGCCAGCCCTGCGGCCATGTCGGTGCGGTCACCATGCTTGAAGCCGAGCACCGTCTGGCGGAGGGGCTCGTCATAGCGCACGGCCGACCGGGCCCGGTCGAAGATCGGTGGCTGCGCCGCGCAGAGCGCGCAGATGCGGCCGGGCTCGGTCTCGAAATCGAAGGGCAGGCCGCAGCAGGCGCACATCGGCTCGGTGATGAAGTCGCTCTCGCCGAAGCAGCGGGCGCAGAGCCTGGCCGGATCGGCGACCTCCGCCCCGCAGGCGAAGCACTGCGGCGGCAGCAGGACGTCGAGCGCGAGGCGCGCGGCTGGTCGGAGGAGTTTCATCGCCCGCCGAGTATGGCAAGGACCGCCGGAACCTGCCATATCCGCCGCATGGCTTCCGAGATCGAGATCTTCGAGCGGCGACTGCATGCCCGGAACCGCGCACGCGCGGCGGCCGGGTTCGCGGATCACGACTTCCTGTTCCGCGATGTCGCCGAACGCATGGCCGACCGGCTCGGCGACGTGCAGCGCAGTTTCCGGCGGGCGCTGGTCGTCGGCGGCCGCGCCCGCTTGCCGGAAGGACTGGTGGGACCGGACAGGAAAATCGCCGAAGCCGTGACCATGGACCTCGCCGCGGCCTTCGCCCGGCCGCGGCCAGCGGTCGCCGCCGACGAGGAATGGCTGCCTTTCGCGCCCGGAAGCTTCGACCTGATCCTCAGCCCGCTCTCGCTGCATTGGACCAACGATCTGCCCGGCGCGCTGATCCAGCTCCGAGGCGCGCTGAAGCCCGACGGGCTGTTGCTCGCGGCGCTGTTCGGCGGCGGCACGCTGCACGAGCTGCGCCATGCGCTGATGGAAGCGGAATCGGAAATCGAGGGTGGCGTCAGCCCCCGCGTCTCCCCCTTCGCCGACATTCGTGATTCGGGCGGCCTGCTGCAGCGCGCCGGCCTGGCGCTGCCGGTGGCGGACATGGACACCATCACCGTGACCTACGGCCATCCGCTGAAGCTGCTCGCCGACCTGCGCGGAATGGGTGAGCAGAACGTTGTTCGCGAACGACGCCGCAAACCGCTGCGCCGGGCGACCCTCCTCCGGGCGATGGAGATCTACGCCGACCGTTTCGGGCTGGCGGACGGCCGGGTGCCGGCGACCTTCGAGATCATCTGGCTGACCGGCTGGGCGCCGCACGAGAGCCAGCAGAAGCCGCTTCGGCCCGGCTCCGCAGCGCAGCGTCTGGCCGACGCCCTGGACGCCACGGAGAAGCCGGCCGGCGACAAGGCGAAGCCGTAGTCTTGTGATATCATTTTTTGATACCAAATTCCTACAAGAGTGATAAATTGCAGGAATGAACGGTGCGAACCGCAAGACGCTGGCAGCCATTTTCGAGGAACCGGCGAAACCCGATATCCGCTGGTCATCGGTGGAAGCTCTGGTCCGGGCTTGCGGAGGTGAAGTGACCGAAGGACGGGGTTCGAGGGTGCGGTTCCATCTGAACGGCATACGGGCGGTGTTCCATCGCCCCCATCCCCAGCCCACGACAAGGCGCGGCGCCATCCGTTCACTCAGGCGCTTTTTCAGCGAGGCGGGTATCGAACCATGATGAAGTACAAGGGATATGAGGCGAAGGTCGAGTTCGACGACGTCGACGACGTGTTCCATGGTGAAGTGCTGGGACTGCGTGATGTGATCGCTTTCGAAGGCACGACCGTCAACGAATTGCACGAAGCCTTCCGCGGCAGCGTCGACGACTATCTCCAGTTCTGCGAACAGCGCGGCGAATCTCCGGAGAAGCCTGTTTCCGGACGTTTCGTGGTTCGCGTCGACCCGGCGCTTCACAGGAAACTGGCCAATCAGGCGGCCGCGCGCGGCCTGAGCCTCAACAAACTGATAACCGATCTCCTCTCACGCAATACGGCGTGAGCTAATCCTCCAGCCCCAACCGCTTGTGCCAGTCCTCGAGGGACTCTTCCGGATAGTGGCCATGGACGTGGTCGTGCTCGCCGGGGCGGAACAGCACCCAGTCGGGCTTGAAGTCCATCATCAGATGCGTGCGCTCGGGCGGCACGGGCAGATCGGTGTCGATCACGCCCGCCAGCGGATGCACCAGATTCGGCCAGCGGCTGTCCCAGAGCCAGAGATGGGTGCCGCACTCGCCGCAGAAGCTGCGCTCGGCGTTGGAGGCCGTGACCTCGCCGGTCCGCTCGTCTTCCATGCGGGCGCGATAGACGCGGATGTTCTCACGCCCCTCGATCTCCATGCTCGCGTAGTCGGCGCCCAGATTGACGGCATAGCCGCCGCCCCCGCTGGTCTTCCGGCAGATGCTGCAATAGCAGAGATTGAAGGGATAGGGATGGCGGGACTCCACGCGGAAGCGGACCGCCTTGCAGTGACAGGAGCCTTCGAGCAGCATCAGCCGCCTTCCCCGTCCGCCGGATCGTCGCGGCTGATCATCGTGCCGACGCCGTGCTCGGTGAAGGTCTCCAGCAGGATCACGTTCTCGACCCGCCCGTCCAGGATGGTGGCAGCGCCGACGCCGTTGCGTACCGCGTCGAGGCAGGTCTCGATCTTCGGGATCATGCCACCGGTGATCACCCCCTCGCCACGCAGGACCAGCACGTCCCGGGGCGTCAGGACCGGCAGAAGCTGACCGTCCTTGTCCAGCACGCCGGCCACGTCGGTGAGCATGATCAGCTTGGCCGCGCCGAGCGCCGAGGCGATGGCGCCGGCCGCCGAATCGGCATTGATGTTGAAGGTCTCGCCATTCTTGCCGACGCCGATCGGCGCGATCACCGGGATCACCGCGTCCAGATCAATGGCGTTGAAGATGTCGGGATTGATGTGGCGCGGTTCGCCGACGAAGCCGAGGTCGAGGATGCGCTCGATGTTGGAATCGGGATCGGCCTTGGACCGGGTCAGCTTGCGCGCCTGGATCAGCGCGCCGTCCTTGCCGGAGAGGCCGATCGCCATGCCGCCGGCCAGCTGGATGGCGGAGACGATCTGCTTGTTGATGGAGCCCGACAGGACCATCTCGACGATGTCGACGGTTTCCCGGTCGGTGACCCTCAGGCCATCGACGAACTGGCTGTGGATCTTCAGCCGCTCCAGCATGCGGCCGATCTGCGGCCCGCCGCCGTGCACGATCACCGGATGGATGCCCACCTGCTTCAGCAGCACGATGTTCTCGGCGAAGGCCTTTGCCAGGGTGTCGTCGCCCATCGCGTGGCCGCCATACTTGATGACGAAGACCTCGCCGGCGAACCGGCGCAGATAGGGCAGCGCTTCCTGCAGGGTGGCGGCCTTCCTGAGCAGTTCCTCGTTCAACGTTCCTGTCCTCCCCGCCCGATTCGTCATTGCTGGGTTTATAGCCCCGTGCCGCCCGCACTTGCCAGCATGGCGAGTTCGGCCCGAAGCTCGGCGATGCCATCGCCCTTCTCGGCGCTGGTGGCAAGCTGCCGGGGAAAGGCGGCGACGCGGCGTTTCAGCCGCGCCTCCGTATCCGCCGATACCTTCGCGAGCGCACCGGATTTCAGCTTGTCGGTCTTCGTCAGCACCACCTGGTAGACCACGGCCGCCTTGTCGAGCATGTCCATGAATTCCTCGTCCGGCTTCTTGATGCCGTGACGCGAATCGATCAGCAGGCAGACCCGCAACAGGTTCGGCCGTCCCCTCAGATAGGCGCGGATCAGCCGTGTCCAGGCCTCCACCGCCCCCTTCGGCGCCTTGGCGAAGCCATAGCCCGGCAGGTCGACAAGCATCAGCCGGCCGTCCAGGTCGAAGAAGTTGAGCTGCTGCGTCCGGCCCGGCGTGTTGGAGGTCTTGGCCAGCGCCTTGCGGCCCGTCAGCGCGTTGACAAGGCTGGACTTTCCCACGTTTGAGCGGCCGATGAAGGCCACTTCGGGCAGGTCCGCCGGCGGCAGCTGCTCCAGCCACGCCACGCTGATGACGAAGCGGCATTCGGCGGCGAAGAGCAGCCGGCCCGCCTCCGGGTCGGGCGTCTCGTCATTCACCAGGTTTCGCGGCCGCGGCGCGGCGGTTGTTGACCCGGCGCATGATGAACCACTGCTGGGCGATCGACAGGCAGTTGTTCACCGTCCAGTAGATCACCAGACCCGCCGGGAAACTGGCGAGGAAGAAGGTGAAGATGATCGGCAGCATCATCATGATACGCGCCTGCATCGGGTCCGGCGGCTGCGGGTTGATCTTCTGCTGGGCGTACATGGAAATGCCCATCAGCAGCGGCCAGATGCCGAGATGCAGGAAGTCCGGCGCACCCCAGGAGATGAGCCCGAACAGCTCGAAGGCGTTCGTCGGGTCGCGCGCCGACAGGTCCTCGATCCAGCCGTAGAACGGCGCGTGACGCATCTCGATGGTCACGAACAACACCTTGTAGAGGGCGAAGAAGACCGGGATCTGGAGCAGGATCGGCAGACAGCCGGAGACGGGATTGACCTTTTCCTTCTTGTAGAGGGCCATCATCTCCTGCTGCATGCGCACCTTGTCGTCGCCAAGGCGTTCGCGCAGCTTCACCATTTCCGGCTGCAGCGCCTTCATCTTGCTCATGGAGACGTAGGACTTCCACGCCAGCGGCAGGAACAGGAACTTGATGCAGAAGGTCAGCGCGATGATCGCGAGGCCGAAGTTGCCCAGCAGATTGTAGAAGAAATCGATAGCATAGAAGATCGGCTTGGTCAGGAAGTAGAACCAGCCCCAGTCGATCGTGCGGTCGAAGAGCTGGATGGTGTAGCGCTCTTCATAGGCGTCGATGACGTCCACTTCCTTGGCGCCGGCGAACAGGCGGTCGGTCATCGTGGCCCTGCCGCCCGGCGCTATCGTCACGGGCGCAGCGAGATAGTCCGCCTGGTACTTGTCGACGCCCTGGTCGACACGGTGGCGGAAGGCACCTTCAAAGGCGGCCTTCTGGTCCGGAACCAGCGCCGTCAGCCAGTACTTGTCGGTGATGCCGAGCCAGCCGCCGGTCGAATTGCGCTTGATGACGCCGGAGGGCTCGTCCTGCAGGTCCTCGTAGTCGAGTTCGGTGAGTTCCTCGCCGAAGACGCCGAGGGGACCCTCATGGAGGATATAGAAATCCTCCGTCTCCGGCGTGCCGTGCCGGCTGATCAGTCCATACGGATAGAGGGTGACCGCCTGATCGCCGGTATTGCGCACGGTCTGGCTGACCGTGAACAGGTAGTTCTCGTCGACCTCGATGCGCCGCTCGAACATCAGGCCGGCGTCATTGCTCCAGCTCAGGGTGACCGGGCTGCCCGGGGTCAGCAAGTCTCCATCAGCCTGCCAGACCGTGTCCTGGTCCGGCAGCGCCACGTCGCCGCCGGCGGCGGCGACCCAGCCAAACTCGACGTAGTAGGGCCTGGGCGCGTTGCGCGGGTTCAGCAGTTCAATCTCGGGCGAGGTCGGGTCGACCGTCTTGTGATAGTTCTTCAGTCTGAGATCGTCGATGCGCGCGCCCCGGACGCGGATCGAGCCGTCCACCCTCGGCGTGTCGATACGGACCCGCGCGGCGTCGGCCAGTGCGGCGGCGCGGCTCTGCTGCGGCGCGACCCGCGGCAGGTCGCTCCCGCCCGGCGCAGGCGCGCCCTGCGGCGTCTGGGCGCCGGGCTGCGGCGTCATGGAATCGCTGGCCGTCTGCTGCTGCCCGGTGTCGCCGCCGTCCGGGCGCGGCACATCGGAGGAGAAGAAGTACTGCGAGCCCAGCAGGATGAGCATCGAGATGACGATGGCGAGGATGAGATTGCGTTGTTCGGACATCGAAACGCGGTCCTTCAGCAGTTGTCGGGCGCGTCGGCGGACTTCGCGTCCCGCCGCGGCCAGAACCTGATCCCGTCGGGCACCGGGTCGTACCCGTGGCCGCCCAGGGGATGGCAGCGGCCCAGCCGGCGCAGCGCCAGCAGTGGTCCGATCAACGGTCCGTGCCGCTTCAGCGCTTCCAGCGCATAGGCCGAGCACGTCGGCTGGAAACGGCAGTTCGGTCCCAGCCAGGGCGAAATCACGTAGCGGTAGAAGTGGACAGGCGCCTTGAGCAACAGAACCAGGACACGGGCGATCATGCGTCCGCCCCCTGGCGCAGCAGGCCGATACGTTTCAGCGAGAAGCGCAGGTCGTCGGCGAGGGCGGCGTGATCGCGCTCGACGGTCGCGGCGCGGGCGATCAGGACGTAATCATGGCCGGGCTCGGCGCGCTGACGCAGCACATCCTCGGCAAGCGCACGGAGGCGGCGCTTGGCCCGGTTGCGCCGCACGGCGTTTCCCACCTTTTTCGATGCGGTAAAGCCGACGCGCATGTCCGGTCTGCCTCTTTCGTCCAGCGGGGTCGGCGCGGCGGGCATGGGCGCCGCCTGGAGCACCAGGCCCTTCGCCGCGGTCCGGACCCTGGATCGGCTGAGCCTCAGGAAATCGGCCCGCTTTTTCAACCGGCCGATCGTCACCGGGCTGAAATCAGGCTGACAGCCGCTTCCGCCCCTTGGCGCGGCGGCGCTGCAGGATGCGCAGACCGCCAACCGTCGCCTTGCGGGCGCGGAAGCCATGACGGCGCTTGCGCACGAGATTGCTCGGCTGGAAGGTACGCTTCACGACTGGCTCTCCTGAAACATGAATTGCGGCCCGCCGGGCGACCGGCAGGGGTTGCGAGAGGCGCTGTATATGAGCCGGTCACGGCCAAGTCAACCGCGGTGAGCGTCGCGCGCCGCACGCATGCGATAGCCTGACGGGAACCGCCCCCGAGGAGAGAGCCCATGCCCGAACGCATCGACACCGACATCTGCGTCATCGGCGCCGGATCCGGCGGTCTGAGCGTGGCCGCCGGCGCGGTCCAGATGGGCGCGCCGACGGTGCTGATCGAGGGCGGGCGCATGGGCGGCGATTGCCTGAACTATGGCTGCGTGCCCTCGAAATCGCTGCTGGCCGCCGCGCACCACGCCGCCGTCTGGCGGCGGGCAGGCGACTTCGGCGTCCACTATGGGGCACCGGAGGTCCGCTTCGACAGGGTCAACGACCATGTACGGTCCGTCATCGACGCCATTGCGCCCCATGACAGCCAGGAGCGGTTCGAGGGTCTGGGCGTGCAGGTGATCCGCGACTGGGCCCGCTTCGTCTCGCCGCGGGAGGTCGAGGCCGGGGGCGTGCTGGTGCGCGCGCGGCGTTTCGTCATCGCCACCGGCTCCCGCCCCGTGGCGCCGCCGATTCCCGGTCTGGAGGAAGCCGGCTATCTCACCAACGAGACCATCTTCGACAACCGCGTCCTGCCCGGCCACCTGATCGTCATCGGCGGCGGGCCCATCGGCATGGAACTGGCCCAGGCCCATGCCGAACTGGGCGCGCGGGTCACCGTGCTGGAGGCCGCGCGGGTACTGGGGCGCGACGATCCGGAACTGACGGCCATCGCAGCGGACGCGGTGCGCGAGAGCGGCGTCGACATCCGCGAGGGCGTGAAGATCGCGCGCGTGGAGGCAGGACCGGCCGTGGTGCTCGAGGGCGCGGACGGCGAGGAACGGATCGAGGGCAGCCATCTGCTGGTGGCCGCCGGCCGCCGGGCGAACCTGGAGCGGCTGGACCTGGAGAAGGCGGGGATCGAGCACGGCACCCGGGGACTCGTCGTGGATCGCGGGCTGAAGACCACCAACCGGCGGGTCTACGCCGTGGGCGACGCCGCCGGCGGGCTGCAGTTCACCCACGTCGCCGGCCATCATGCGGGTCTCGTGATCCGCAATGCGCTGTTCCGCCTGCCGGTGAAGGACGACCCGGCGATCATCCCCTGGACCACCTATACCGACCCGGAACTCGCCTGGGTCGGCCTGCAGCAGGAGGCCGCCCGGAGCAGGCACGGCGACATCGACGTTCTGCGCTGGCCCCTGGCCGACAACGACCGCGCCCGGGCCGAGCGCCGCACCGAAGGGCTGGCGAAGGCAATCGTGCACAAGGGGCGCGTCATCGGCGCCGGCATCGTCGGGCCTGGCGCCGGCGACCTGATCGGCATCTGGGCGCTGGCGGTGAAGAAGCGGATGAAGGTTGCCGATCTCGCCGGTTTCGTCGCCCCCTACCCCACAATGGGCGAAGTCACGAAACGCCTCGCCGGCAGCTACTACACGCCGAAGCTGTTTTCGGACCGGACCCGCCGGATCGTGCGGCTTCTCGCCCGCTTCGGCTGAGCCGTCCGGGGCCCCGGCGTGCGTCCGATTGACCCTCTTTGAAACGATTCCCGGCTGCTCACCTACCGCAAAGCAACGACCCCACACCTCAACGATGGGGCGGACCAACCGATCGGTACAAGGAACAGCGTCATGAAGGAACTCCCCAGGGGCAAGGGCGGCGAGACCCACCAGAAGGCAAAGGGCGAACAGATGACCACCGCCCAGGGCGCCCCCGTTTCAGACGATCAGAACTGGCTCAAGGCGGGCGAACGCGGCCCCTCGCTGATGGAAGACCAGGTTGCCCGCGAGAAGATCTTCCACTTCGACCACGAGCGCATTCCCGAGCGCGTCGTCCACGCCCGGGGCTATGGCGTGCACGGTCATTTCGAACTGACCGACCCGATCCCCGAACTGTCGAAGGCCGACCTGTTCCAGCGCAAGGGCGAGAAGACGCCGGTCTTCGTGCGGTTCTCCACCGTCGCCGGCAGCAAGGGCTCACCCGATCTCGCCCGCGACGTGCGCGGCTTCGCCACCAAGTTCTACACGAAAGAAGGCAACTGGGATCTGGTGGGCAACAACATCCCCGTCTTCTTCATTCAGGACGCCATCAAGTTCCCCGACCTGATCCACGCCGCCAAGCCCGAACCGGATAGGGGTTTTCCGCAGGCCCAGACGGCGCACGACAATTTCTGGGACTTCATCTCGCTCAGCCCGGAATCGATGCACATGGTCATGTGGATCATGTCGGACCGCACCATCCCCCGCTCCTTCCGCTTCATGGAGGGCTTCGGCGTGCATACCTTCCGGCTGGTGAACGCCGAGGGGGAATCGCACTTCGTCAAGTTCCACTGGAAGCCGAAGCTGGGGCTTCAGTCCGTGGTCTGGAACGAGGCGCTGAAGATCAACGGCATGGATCCGGACTTCCACCGCCGCGACATGTGGGACGCGATCGACGCCGGCGACTATCCCGAATGGGAGCTTGGCGTCCAGGTCTTCGACGAGGATTTCGCCGAACGCTTCGAGTTCGACGTTCTCGATCCGACGAAGATCATCCCCGAGGAGCAGGTGCCTGTCCGCACCATCGGCCGCATGGTCCTCGACAACAATGTCGAGAACTTCTTCGCCGAGACGGAGCAGGTCGCCTACTGCACCCAGAACATCGTGCCGGGCATCGACTTCACCAACGATCCCCTGCTGCAGGGTCGCAACTTCTCCTATCTCGACACCCAGTTGAAGCGGCTGGGCAGCACCAATTTCACCCACCTGCCGATCAACGCGCCGAAATGCCCGGTCCGCCACTACCAGCAGGACGGCCACATGGCGATGCGCAACCCGACCGGCCGCGCCAACTACGAACCCAACAGCTGGGACGATGAGAGCGGGCCGCGGGAGAATCCGAACAAGGGCTTCGAGAGCTATCCCGAGAATGTGGGCGGCCCGAAGGCGCGCGTCCGCTCCGAGACCTTCGCCGACCATTACAGCCAGGCGCGCCAGTTCTACGTCAGCCAGACCGGGGTCGAGCAACGCCATATCGCCGACGCGCTCACCTTCGAACTCTCCAAGTGCGAACGCGCCGACATCCGCGCGCGCATGGTCGGTCATCTGCAGAACATCGACGACACCCTGGCGAAACAGGTCGCCGCCGGCCTGGGCATGGACGGCCTGCCCGAGAAGATGAAGCCGGCCCGCGAGCCGGTCCCGGACCTGCCGCCCTCCGATGCGCTGTCGATCCTGAAGAACGGTCCGGCCAGTTTCGCCGGGCGCCGGCTCGGCCTCTACATCTCCGACGGCGCCGACGCGGACATCGTGTCCGCGATCCGCTCCGCGGCCGAGGCTGAGGGGACGAAGGTCGCCATCGTCGCGCCGCACATCGCCGGCGCGAAGCTCTCCGACGGCACGGCGCTGGCGGCGGACGAGAAGATCGACGGCGGACCGTCGGTGGTCTTCGACGCCGTCGCCGTGGTCATGCCGTCCAACACCGCCGGGCAGGTGAAGCAGGACAAGCCAACGGTCGACTTCGTCAGCGACGCCTTCGCCCACGCCAAGTTCATCGCCTATGGCGAGCAGGCCCAGCCTGTGCTCGAGGCTGCGATCGGGCCGGAGTTGGACAGCGGCTGCGTGAAGGTCGCCGACGCCGGCGACGCCCGCGCCTTCATCGAGAAATGCCGCGCAATGCGCTTCTGGGACCGGGAGACCGACTACCTGTCCTGACACGGCTTCGCCGGCCCGACCTTGCCTCACCGGTCCAAAAACGCGAAGGTGATTTCGGAGGGGATACGACTGCCGGAGCCCGATACCTCAGTGCTACGGCGCACCTCCATGACATTTTTCGCCTCCGCGTCCCGGCGCTGCGGCGTCGCGACATCCGGGCAGGGAGATGAACGAAAAGGCAGGCGACAGTTTCGCCGTGGTCGCCCTTGGCGGTTCCGCCGGGGCCCTCGCGGCCTATCAGGCGTTTTTCAAGGCGCTCGACGAGAAGCTCGGCGAAGACGGGACGGCGGATATCGCCTTTCTGGTCATCCCCCATCTCTCGCCCGACCACGAAAGCATGATGGCGGAAATCCTGCAGTCGGCGACGCGGCTGCCGGTGCAGTCGATCACCGGGGACACGGCGATCCGGGCCGGGCATGTCCACGTCCTGCTGCCCGGTCAGACCCTGGATGTGCGCGACGGACGCCTGCTGCCGAAGGACCGGGCCGCCGGTGCGGCGCACCATCCGGTCGACGACATCTTCACCGCCCTGGCGCAGGACGTGGGCGCGCGGACCATCGCCGCGGTCCTGTCCGGCACCGGCGCCAACGGCTCGGCGGGCCTCGCCGCCGTGCGGGAGCAGAACGGCCTCGTGCTGGCGCAGACGCCGGAGACGGCCGAGTTCCCGGAGATGCCGCAGAACGCGATCCAGACCGGTCTGGTCGACGCGATCCGCTCCCCGGCGGAGATGGCCGGTCTGATCGTCCGCTACGCCGCCAACGGCCACGGGGGCCGGGGCGATATCGCCCTGCGCGACCACAGCGCGACCGGCGACGAATCCGATGACCTTTCGTCCGGCGGCCAACGGCAGTTGAGCGCGGTCATCAACGCCATTCGGTCGGAGACCGGGCTGGATTTCACGCCCTACAAGAACGGAACCCTGCAACGGCGAATCGAACGCCGGGTCCAGTTGAGCGGCGGCGCGTTCGAGGACTACGTGGCCCGGCTCGACGGCGACCCGGAGGAGGTCCGCGCCCTCGCCGACGACCTGCTGATTTCGGTGACGGGCTTCTTCCGCGACCCGCCGGCCTGGGACGTGCTGCTGGAACGGGCGGTCCGCCCGATCATTCAGTCGGATCAGGGGGACGTGGTGCGCGCCTGGGTCGCCGGCTGCGCCTCGGGCGAGGAAGCCTATTCGCTGGCGATCCTGCTTCGCGAGGAGATGGAAGCCCAGGGCCGCCACGGCCGGGTCGAGGTCTTCGCCACCGACATCTCCGAGGCCGCGGTGGCGCGCGCGCGCCAGGGCGTCTACCCGGCCGCCGCCGTGCAGGCGTTGAGCGAGCAGCGCCTCCACAGGTATTTCCATCGCGAGGGCGACACCGTGCGGGTGCGCCCCGAACTGCGCGAAAGCGTGGTCTTCGCCGCCCAGAACCTGTTGCAGGATCCGCCATTCGCCAGGATGGACCTGGTGGTCTGCCGCAACGTGCTGATCTACCTGCGTCCCGAGTTCCAGCGCCGGCTCATCCGTCTGTTCCATTTCTCGCTGCGCCCCGGCGGATACCTGTTCCTGGGCAACGTCGAATCCATTTCCGGCGAGACTGGCCTGTTCGAGGCGATCGACAAGGAATGGCGGCTGTATGCGCGGACCGAACCCGCGCACGCCGGCGACGTGCAGTTTCCCGTGGCCGGGAATCAGGGTGGCGGCCGCGGCGCAACGCCCGCCGCCAGAACACGGCCGGGCGCAGCATCGCGCGCGACGCAGCTGACGCTGAAGGCGCTGGCCGACCGCCACGCGCCGCCGTCGGTGCTGATCGATCAGGACTACGAGGTGCTCTACTTCCACGGCGACGTCGAACGCTATCTCAAGCCGCAGGCAGGCGAACCCAGCCGCAACCTGGTCATGCTGCTGCGCGACGGGATGTCGACGCGCCTGCGCAGCGCCGTCGACCAGGCCAGGGAAAGCGGCGCCGTCCATGTCGAGCCGGCCCAGGCCTCGACGTCCGAAGGCACGACGCCGATCCACATCGAAGTCGCGCCGCTGTCGGCGCAGGGGGTCGAGAACCGCTGGCTGGTGAGTTTCGTCGAAAGATCGGAAGCCAGGGCGGCCCCCGGCCCGGAAACGGCGCGGTCCGACGCCCGCGAACGGGAACTGGAGGAAGAGATCCGGCTGCTGCAGCGGGAACTGGACGCCTGCTCCGCCGAGGCCAGCCGGTCTCAGGAGGATCTGAAGTCCTACAACGAAGAAATCATGTCGATGAACGAGGAGCTGCGCGCCACCAACGAGGAGCTCGAAACCTCGAAGGAGGAACTGCAGTCGCTCAACGAGGAGCTCAACGCGGTCAACACCCAGCTTCGCTCCAAGGTCGAGGCCCTGCAGGAACGCACCAGCGATCTCGACAACCTGTTGCACAGCACCGACGTGCAGACGCTGTTTCTCGATACCGAACTCGCTGTCCGCTGGTTCTCGCCCGGCATGGAGGATCTGTTCGGCATCCGGTCCTCCGATCAGGGCCGGGCGATAACCGAGCTGGTCCAGCATTTCGACGACCCCGGCTTCGAAGCCGATTGCCGCGCGGTGCTGCGGGATCTGGGCCGGCGGGAAAGGGAAGTCCCGGGCCCCGACAAACGCTGGTTCCAGCGCCGCATCTCACCCTACCGCACCGGCGACGACCGCATCGACGGCGTCGTCGTCAGCTTCAGCGACATCACCGAGGTCCAGGCCGCGCGCACCTACGCCGAAAGCATCGTCGAGACGGTGCCGGTGCCCCTGCTGGTGCTGGATTCGAGCCTGCGGGTGGAATCCGCCAACGCCGCCTTCTACGAGACCTTTCAGGTGGCGCCAGCGGAAACCGGGGGGCGACTGATCTACGACCTCGGCAACGGCCAGTGGAACATCCCCGAACTGCGGCGGTTGCTGACCGGAACCCTGTCGCGCGAGAGCCGCTTCGAGAACCACCTGGTCGAGCACGAGTTCGAATCCATCGGACAGCGCATCATGCTGCTGAACGGCCGGCGGCTCGACAGCGTGGATCTGATCCTTCTCGGCATTGTCGACGTCACCGAGCAGCAGCGCGCCGAGACCCATCAGCGCCTGCTGATGGAGGAACTCGACCACCGGGTCCGCAACTGGATGGCGGTCGTCCAGGGCCTGGCGCTGCAGACCAAGGCGCGCGCCGACACGCTGCAGGACTTCTGGGACGAGTTCGAGGGCCGCCTGGCCGCCCTGGCGCGGGGCCACGAACTGCTGCTGGACCGCAGCACGACCCCCGCCGGCATGATGGACGTGGTCAGGCAGGCCGCCGCCGAGACCGACGCGGAGCGCCTGCAGCCGAAGGGGCCGAATGTCGATATCACGCCGAAGAAGGCGGTGACACTGATGATGGTGCTGCACGAATTCATCGCCTCCGCCGCCCGGGACGGCGCGCTGCACGAGGACGGCGGCGGCCACGTCGACCTGCGCTGGATCCTGGAGGACGACGACGTCATCCGGGTGACCTGGCGGGAGGTCGGCGGCCCGACCAGCGCCCTGGAACGCAGCCGCGCCTTCGATGACGGGCTGATCCGGCAGCTGGTTGAATACGACCTGGGCGGCTCATTACATGTAGGACGCGGGTCCGACGGGCTGCTCTGCGAATTCACGCTGCAGCGCGCTTGAGCGCCGGACAGGAACGAAGAAGAAGAATGCGGATAACGGAGATGCGGGACGAGGAAACGATGCTGAACGGATGGCGGGTGCTGGTGGTCGAGGACGAGGCCCTGATCGCGCTCGACCTGCGCAACATGCTGGAGGGCTTCGGCTGCACCGTCCTCGGTCCTGTCGCGACCGTGGGGCGGGCGATCGGGGCGATCGAACGGGACCGTCCGGAGGCCGCCCTGCTGGACGAGGTACTCGGGGAGACCAGCGTGGCGCCCGTGGCGCACGAGCTTTGCCGCCGCGACATTCCCTATGCCGTGGTCAGCGGCTACAGGGCCGACCCCGACGGCCACCCGGCGCTGCGCGAGGCGCCCCGCCTGTCCAAGCCGGTCGCAGTCAACGACCTCTGGAACATGATGGTCGGCCTGCGCCGCGGCGCCACCGCGGCCTGACCGCGGCCGCCGACCTGTCGGAATCATCGGGAGAATTGGTGGGCGCAGTAGGACTCGAACCTACGGCCCGCTGATTAAGAGTCAGCTGCTCTACCAACTGAGCTATGCGCCCACACTCTCAAACGGCGCCAGTGGCCCCGTTCAGCGGAGACGGGTTTCTAGCGGATCGCCCGCGCACTGGCAATAGCCAAGACGGTGCCGGTTTCGCCCCCGACCGGGCGCCCCGGCCGAGGTCGAAATCCGCCGCCAGCGGCGCGTGATCGGAGAGTCCGGCGGCGCAGAAATCGGCGAAAGGCCCGACCCCGAAACGGCGCAGCCGCGGCCGCCAGCGGGCGCTGAAGAACAGGTAGTCGATGTGATAGGTCGGCCCGTCCTCGCGCCGGTCGCGCCAGTAATGGGTCGGCTCGCTCTCGGCGCCGAAGGGCTCGCCGCGGGCCAGATGATAGGCGCTGACCAGGCCCAGCCGCCGGCAGCGCGCGACGTTCTCGGCGAAGTTGATGGCATGGCCCGGCCGGTCCCAGCGTTCGTGGTTGTTGAAGTCGCCGGCCGCGATCAGCGGCCCCTGCCCCGCCAGCCAGCCATAGCGGTCCAGCGCGCGGTTGAAGGGGCCCGGCTCGGCCCGGCGCCGGAACCCCCCGGACGCGTTCTGGGCCCAGACGGCGAGCACGGTGAAACGGAGCCCGGCGCCCCGGACCTCCACCGGCATGACGTGCGGCAGGGCCGGATCGTGCACGGGCAGACGGCGCACGCGGAACGGCGCGCGCGCGATCACGGCCAGACCCTTGACCTCGTTCGGCCCCGTCCAGGCGATACGGCGGGGCGGCAGGTCCATGCCGGCGGCGCGCAGGCGTTCGGGACGGGCGCATTCGCTGATGACGGCGATGTCGGGGGCCAGCGCATCCAGAGCCGGCCATTTCCGCTCGAGCGCCATGGCGCAGTTCCAGGCCACGACCCTCATGGCGTCACTTGCCCGGCCCGGACGCCCAGCGGCGGCGGCCGTCCGGCCGGAACCGGATTTCCGGCAGCTGTCACCGGTCCTGTATGGCCTAGGCGCGGGGAGAGCATCATGAACGAACGGGGCCACCTGATCTGGAACCAACCGGCGGCCGCCGGCAGGACGGCCGTGACGCGATTCTACACCCGGGTCACCGGCCGGACGGTAGGGGAAATGCCCCGTGCCGGTGCCGACCGCCGGAATCCACGGCCCACCCTCCCGCCGATAGCGGTTGCGCCGCCGCCCGCGGTCGCGCCACCCTGACGGCCGGGGAGGAATCGTGGAAGCGGACAGGACTCAGATCGCCGGCCTCCTGCTGGCGCTGCTGGCAGGCGTGTTCCTGGGCAGCGCCGTGGCCGTGGCGCGTTTCGCCTATGATGGCGGCGCGAGCGGCATCGTGGTGGCGGCCACGCGCACCTCGATGATGATCACGGCCATCGCCATCGGCCTGCTGGTCACGCGGCGCACCTTCCGCCTGCCGCCCGGCCTGTTTCCGCTGGCGCTGCTGAACGGCGTTCTGATGACCGCCATGACCTACGGCAATATCGGGGCGGTCGAGTTCATCTCCGTCGGCCTGGCGGCGCTGCTCTTCTTCACCTTCCCCATCCTCATCGCGGTGATCGTCACCGTCTTCCGCATCGAACCGTCGAGCCCGCTCAAGCTGTTCTGCATCGTCCTGGCCTTCGTCGGCCTGGCGATGATGCTGGGCGCCTCGGCCGGCGACGCGGACTGGCGGGGCGTCGCCTTCTCGCTGGTGGCGGCCGTCGCGACC
Source organism: Rhizobiales bacterium NRL2 (assembly GCA_001664005.1). Lineage (NCBI taxonomy): Bacteria > Pseudomonadati > Pseudomonadota > Alphaproteobacteria > Hyphomicrobiales > Rhizobiales bacterium NRL2. Next base: position 2,133,143 of record CP016093.1, on the reverse strand, counting down.
GCCATCAACGCGGTCCTCGTCGCGCGGCATTTCGGACGGGTCAACGTCTTCGTCATGACGTTCCATTTCGGCTGGGTGTCGCTGGTCGTGATGGCCCTGATCGGCCTGACCCTCGCCGAGGTCCGCCTGCCCGAAACGCCGGGCGGCTGGGGCGGACTGTTCGGCGTCGCCCTGCTGCAGGGCTCGGCCATGCCGATGTATCTCTACGCCATCAGCCGCATCGGGGCGCTCAAGGCGGGCATGTTCACCAATATCCAGCCGGTGACCTCGATCGTCGAGGCGTGGGCGCTGTTCGGCGAGTTGCTGGGCCTGTTGCAGGCGCTGGGCGGCCTGCTGGTGCTGGGTTCCATCGCCCTGATGCAGTGGGCGGATCTGCGCCGGCGGCGGCGATTGACTGCCGTGCCGAAGGCGGATCAAATGCCGCCCGTCGCAAGCCTGACCGATGGGGAGGAAACACGGTGAGCAAGCTGAAGATCCACGGACCGAACCAGTCCCGCGCCCTGCGCACGGTCTGGATGGCCAACGAACTGGGCCTCGATTACGAGCAGGACACGATGGATTTCCGCTCCGGCGTCACGCGGAAGCCGGAATATCTCTCGATCAACCGCGCCGGCCATGTCCCGGCGATCGAGGACGGCGATTTCGCCCTGGGCGAAAGCTGCGCCATCAACATCTATCTGGCCAAGAAGCACGGCAAGCTGATGCCGAAGGACTTGCAGGGCGAGGCCCGGGTTCTGGAGTGGAGCTTCTGGGTCATGACCGACGTCGAGAAGCCGATCCTGAACTACCTGTTCCACGCCGCGATGCTGCCCGAGGACCAGCGCGACCCGAAGGTGGTCGAGCAGTCGAAGAAGGACCTCGAATGGCCGCTGACCGTGCTCAACAACCACCTGGCGGATCACGACTATCTGGTGGGCAACGAATTCACCGTCGCCGATCTGAACGTCGCCGGCGTGCTGCTCTGGGCGAAGCTCTCGAAGTTCGACATGTCGGCATATCCGAACATTCCGGACTGGCTGAACCGCTGCACCAAGCGCCCGGCCATGCCGGGACGCTGACGCGATGCGGCACCTCTTCGACCTGAGCGGCAAGACCGCGGTCGTCACCGGCGGGTCCAAGGGCATCGGCAAGGCGATCTGCCAGGCCCTGGCCGCCCACGGCGCCAAGGTCGTCGTCGCCAGCCGCAAGCTGGACGCCTGCCAGGCCGTGGTCGACGAGATCACGGCCGATGGCGGCGAGGCGACGGCGATCGCCTGCAACATCACCCACCGCGACGATCTCGGGAAGCTGGTCGAGCAGTCGAAGGCCGCCTACGGGCAGATCGACATCATGATCTGCAATGCCGCGGTGAACCCCTTCATGGGCTCCAACCTCGACATTCCCGACGAGGCCTTCGACAAGATCATGACCTGCAACGTGCAGTCGAATCTCTGGCTGGCGCAGATGGTCGTGCCGGAAATGCAGGCCCGCAAGGACGGCGCCTTCATCATCGTCTCCTCCATCGGCGGTCTGAAGGGCAGCGCGGCGCTGGGCGCCTACGCGATCTCGAAGGCTGCGGACATGCAACTGGTGCGCAACCTCGCCTCGGAGTTCAGCAAGGACAACATCCGCTTCAACTGCATCGCGCCGGGCCTGGTGAAGACCGACTTCGCAAAAGCGCTGTGGTCGGACGAGGACCGGGCGTCGCGGCGGATCAAGGGCACGCCGCTCAACCGCCTCGGCGAGCCCGAGGACATCGCCGGCATCGCCGTCTATCTCGCCGCGCCCGCCGGCTCCTGGACCACGGGCCAGACCTTCGTCATCGACGGCGGCGTCATGGCCAACGCCACCGCCGGATAGGATCGAGCCATGAAGATCCGCGCCACGGTCGAGGAAGCGAAGGCCGCGCCCATTCCGGCGGGCCGCGCGTCATCGCTGCTCATGGAGCACGGCTCCATGACGCTCCGCTACTACGCGCCGAAGGGCCGCGACCCGCAGACGCCGCACGAACAGGACGAGCTCTACATCGTCGCCAGCGGCTCGGGCACGTTCTTCATGAATGGCGAACGCGTGCCCTTCGGCCCGGGCGACGCCCTTTTCGCCCCCGCCGGCGCCGAGCACCGCTTCGAGGATTTCTCGGACGACTTCGCGACCTGGGTGATCTTCTACGGGCCCGACGGCGGAGAATAGTGCCGGCGGCGGCTCAGCCTCCGATCCGCATCAGATCCCGGGCGACGAGAATCTCGCCGTCGAAGACCTCGGCGGCGATGGCCTTCCAGTCGGCTTCCTGCTCCGGCGACGGTGGCGGCACGAGATGGTTCAGCACCAGTGTCTTCACACCGCAGCGCCGGGCGGTCTCGCCGGCCTGGCGGACATCGGAGTGATAGTCCAGAACATCACGCATCCGCTGCATCCGCGCACGTTCGACCACGTCGCGGCGGATCGCGGTCTGGACATAGATGTCCGCGTCCCGGCAGATCTCGTCCAGTCCGGCGCACGGCACCGTGTCTCCGGCGATGGCGACGACGAGGCCCTCCGCCTCGATGCGGTAGCCCAGGGTCGGATGGACCGGGCTGTGATCGGTGGGCGCACAGGTGATGCGAACGCCATCGGTGTCGAGCACGAGCCCCGCTTCCAGCTCGTGAACATCGAGCCGTGGCGGATCGGTCAGGTCGTCGTGATGGGCGATGCGGTAGCCGATATCCGTCTCCAGCGCCGCCAGCGTCGCGCGAGCGAAAGCGGCCATTCCGCCCGGCCCGTACACGGCGAGCGGATTCGGGCCCGGGCTCATGATCCAGCGCGTCGTGATCACGTCGTTGAAGTCCGTCGTATGATCGCTGTGCATGTGGGTAATGAACAGCCCGGCAAGCGCCGCCGCGCCCACGTCGACGGCCGCGGTCCGCATCAACACACCGCGGCCGCAATCGAACAGGAAATTCCTGTCGCGGGCACGCACCAGCGTCGCCGGGCCGGCGCGATCCGGATGCGGCATCGGCGAGCCGCTGCCGAGAATTGTCACGTCCATGCGATCCCCTCTCCTGGTGTGCTCAGCGGCTCTCGCGGCGCCAGGCGAGCAGGGCAAGGCCCAGCATCAGGATGACCAGCACCCAAGGCGGCGCGGCGGGCGCACGGCTGATCCCGGTCACATCATAGGCCTCGTTCTCGACCAGACCGTACCAGCCTCGGCCGGCGGCCCGATCGCCCGGTTCGACGCGGCGCAGGGACGGTTCCGGAGTATCGGCGAGCCGGATCATCGCCCCGCCCGAGGCGGCCGCGTGCGGCGACAGCTTCTCCGGCGTCGAGATCAGATCGGCGAATTCCAGCGGATTGAGATTGCCGAGGACGGCGACCGACTGCAGATCGCCGTCGCGCACGCGGTAGAGCCCGGCGACGTCCAGATCCATGCGGGCGAAGCTCTGGCCGTTGTTGCCCTCCTGCAATTGCAGCCGGCGCGCGCGGCCGTCCGGCCCGGTCACGGTCACCGTCTTCGGGCCCGGCGTCAGGGAGCGGCGTTTCACGGTCAGTTGCCGGCCCTCGATCTCGGCGGTGACGCTTTCTTCCTCCAGCGCCGGTTCCTTCATCAGCCAGTGGGCGACCCGGCGCAGCATTTCCGCCTGTGGCCCGCCGCCCTCGTAGCCGCGGGCCCAGAGCCAGGCCTGGTCGGACAGCACCTGGGCGACGCGCCCCTCGCCCACCCGGTCGAGCACCAGCAGCGGCCTGTCGCCCGGTCCGGTCATCAGCACGTCGGCCCCGGCGGCCTCCGTGTCCACCAGACGGAACCAGCGGCCCCAGTCGCGATCGCCCAGGGGGCCGCGCAGGTCGGCGGTCACCGGATGCCGCAGGCCGATTTCCGAGACCTCGGGCCGGAAGCCCGTCACGGTAACCTCGCCCGTCGGCGCGCCGGGCAGCACCTTGGACAGGGGCGTGCGGTAGAGACTGGCCGGCCCGGCGAAGGACGGCCCGGCCGCGTCGAGCAGCGCCCCGCCATTGCGGACATAGTGGACGATGTTGTTGAGATAGGCGAAATGCAGCACGCCCCGGCGCCAGAAGCGGTCGAAGATGATCAGGTCGAATTCGTTGATCTTGACCTCGAACAGTTCGCGGATCGGGAAGGCGATCAGCGCCAGCTCGTGGATCGGCGTCGAATCCTGCTTCTGCGGCGGGCGCAGGATGGTGAAATGCACCAGGTCGACCGCCGGGTCGGCCTTCAGCAGGTTCCGCCAGGTCCGTTCGCCGTTATAGGGTTCGCCCGAGACCAGCAGCACGCGGAGCCGGTCGCGCACGCCGTTCACCGCGATCGCGGCGCGGTTGTTTTCCAGGGTCAGTTCGCCCTCGCCCGCGTCGACGACGAACTCAAAGATGTTGCGCCCGCCATGGCCGACGGGGAGTTCGATTTCGGTCTCCCGCCCCACCGGCGCCAGACGGGTTTCCAGCGGCTCCCCGTCGCGGCGGATCGCGACCCGGGCGAACTGCGAGGCGCCGGAGCCGTCATGCACCACGATCGCCGCCGTGGCCTGCTGGCCCACGATGGCGAAGGCCGGGGCGGAGGCGATCTCGATGCGCCGATCCAGTTCGTCTTCCTCGCCGGTGAGCAATACATGCAGCGGCGCGCCGAAAAGGTCCGCGGCGCCCTCCGCGGGCAGGTCGTGGACCTGACCGTCGGTGATCATGACGACACCAGCCAGCCGGTCGCCGGGTACGCCCTCCATGGCGCGGCGCGCGGCGTCCACAAGCATGGTGCCGTCCGGCGGCCCGCCGGCGCGCGGGCCGGCCTCGACAATGCGCAGTTCCAGGCCGTCGAGTCCGCTGGCCGCAGCCTCGACCGCCGCCCTTGCGCGATCGGTCTGCGCCGTCCGGTCGCCGGTCTCCTGACTGATGGAGCGGTCGATCACCACCACCGCCACGTCGTCGTGATAGCGCCGCTCCTCCTTCACCAGTGTCGGTCCCGCCAGGAAGGCGAGAAGCACGCCCATCAGTGCGAGGCGCAGCAACCCGCCGGGCGCGCGCCGGAACAGCGCGAACAGCACCAGCGCCGCGCCGAACCCGGCCATGACGAACAGCAGCGCCTCCGGCACGAGGGGTTCGAACACCAGTCGGCTGCCATTCATGAACATCTACTGGCCCAGCCTCTCGAGGATGGCCGGCAAGTGAACCTGGTCGGCCTTGTAGTTGCCGGTCAGCGCGTACATCACCAGATTGACGCCGAAACGGAACGACATTTCCCGCTGATTGCCGCCGCCGTGCAGCATCGCGACCGGTCGGCCGGAATCGTCCATCGCCCAGGCCGCGGCCCAGTCGGCGCCGCCGATCACCAGCGGCGAGACGCCGTCATTGGCCGAGGATTCGAGATTCTCCACCCAGACGCGCCCGCCGGAATACCGGCCGGGAAAGACGTCCATCAGGTAGAATGAGCGGCCCAGCACGTGATCTTCGTCAACGCTCTGCAGCGGACCGACATCGATGCGCGAAAGCAGTTGCCGAAGCCGCATGGTGCCCGGCCCCGCGTCGCTGCCCCGGCCGATCGGACTGCCGTCGTCGCGGGTATCGAACAGCACCAGGCCGCCCGTGCGCAGGTAGCTGTCGAGCTTCTGCACCGCCCGGTCGCTGAGCGCCGGCTGGCTCTCGGTCATCGGCCAGTAGATCACGGGGTAGAAGATCAGTTCGTCGCGCTCGATGTTCAGGGCCGCCGCCTCCACGGGCTCCACCGAGGTGCGGGCGCGCAGGATCTCGTTCAGGCCGAACATGCCGGCGGCCGACATCCGGTCGACCCTGTCGTCGCCGGTGACGACATAGGCCAGGCGCATGTCCAGCGCGTCCTCGACCACCGAGCGGTCGACCTCTCCCGCCTGTTGCGCGCGCCCGGTGCCGGGCGCCAGCACGAGGCCGGCCATCAGCGCGGCGCAGAGCAGCGCCGAGGCCGTCGCGCTCCGGCGCGAGAATCGATGATGGCCGCGCAGCCAGAGCGCGATGACGAAGTCGGCAAGCAGCAGGGCCAGGGCGAGCGCCAGCAGCCAGGGTCCGAGATCGCGCTCCGGATCGCCGCCGATCTCCCCGCGCAGAACGCCGGCGGGCAGATCACCCAGGCGCGCCGGCTGCGCGGCCCGGTCGCCCACGTTGAAGGCCAGCGCTGCGGCGTCTTCCCCGTAGAGGCCCGGCGGATGACGCGGGCCGATGGGGGTCTCCGCCGCCGCGGCCTGGTTGAGCGGCCGGACCGTCGGACCGGGCCGGATCCCGCGTCCGAAGCCGTCGAGCACGGTCTGCGGCGCCAGCATCCTGTCCTCGGCCTCGACGTCGATGCCCGTCGACAGGGCGCTCATGCGGCGCAGCATCTCGACGAACAGCCCCGACAGCGAAAGATTCGACCAGGCCGTATTGGCCGACGTGTGAACCAGGATCAGCCAGCCCTTGCCCCGGGGCTCCGCGGTCACAAGCGGCGTGCCGTCCTCCAGCCGCGCCCAGGTCTTGTCCGGCAGATCCACCGTCGGCTCCGCCAGCACCTGGCGGCGGACCGAGACATCGTTGGGGACCGGCAGGCCGCGGAAGGGGCTGCTTTCGGGGAATGGGGCCAGCTTCGCCGGCTCCGACCAGCTCATCGCGCCCTGCAGATTGCGCCCGCCCTGGCGGATCGCCACCGGCAGCAGGTCGTCGGACTGTTCGGCCAGCCGCGGGCCGGCGAAACGCACCAGCACTCCGCCCTTCTCGATCCAGTCCGCCACCCTCAGCCGGTCGAGTTCCACCAGTTGCCCCACATCGGCCAGCACCAGCATCGACAGCGGCTCGTCGAGCAGGCGCGCGATCTCGCCTTCGCGAATCTCGGCGAAGGGCGCCAGTGCGCGCTCCAGGTAGTAGAGATCCGAAAGCAGCGGCTGAGCGCGTTCCGGCTCGCGCGTGCCCGCCAGACCGGCGCGGTAGCGTTTCAGGCCGTCGCCCAGCAGCGCCACGGACCCGGCGCTCTGGCGGCCTTCGATCTCGACCCGGGCGATCTGGTTCAGCGCCTCCACGGGCAGCGTCTCGGTCAACGAGGTCTGGCGCGCGCCGGGCTCGAAGGCGACAGGGCGGCGCAGCAGGATGCGGCCGTCCTCGGCGACCATACGGACCATCGCCGTCTCCGCGGTCGAGTCGATGTCGCGCTCCAGCCGCACCTCCACCTGCGCCCCCGCGCCCTCGACCGAGCGCACGAGCGTCACGCTCTCCCCCGCCGGCCGCTCGATGACGGTGAGGGTGCCGATACGGCGGGCGGTTTCGATCAGCGCCCGGGCGTCGGCTCCTTCAAGGCCGTTGGACAGCCAGTAGAGATTGGCCGCGCCCTCCAGCGACAGCCCTTCCAGCGCCGCCGCGGCGGCGGCGTGATCCGGCCGCCAGGATCTGGGCTCCATGCCCTGGATGATTCCCTGCGCCTCGGTGGCCGACATGAATGCCGCGCGCGGCGCCACCGCATCCGGATCGGGCGTCGTCCTGAGCAGAATGACCGGGCGTTCCTGCCGCCGGGCGCGGTTGGCGATGTCGGCCATGGTCTGCACCCGTGCGCGCCAGCTCTGCGCCGCCGCCCAGCCGTCGTCGACGATCAGCACCACCGGCCCCGATGATGCGAACTCGGCGCCGGGATTGAGGACGGGCCGGGCCAGTCCGGCGACGATCAGCGCGGCGATCAGCAATCTGAGCAGCAGCAGCCACCAAGGCGTCCGCGCCGGGGTCTCCTCGCGCCGGGCCATTTCGAAGATCAGCCGCGCGGGCGGAAAGCTGATCCGCTGCGGCGCCGGCGGCGTCGCCCTCAGCAGCCACCAGATGACCGGCAACGAGAGCAGCCCCAGCAGGATCCAGGGCTGGCCGAAGGCAAAGGCGGACAACAGGGCGTTCACTGGCTGGCCCCGGAAATCGCCTGGTAGAGCGAGAGCAAGGCCGCCTGGGCGGGCTGGTCGGTGTGGTGGGTGTCGAACGTCCAGCCGGCGCTGCGCGCGATCTGGCGCAGATCGGCCTGCCGCCGGTCGACACGCACGGCGTATTCCTCGTGAATCGTTTCGGTCCGGCCGATCAGCACTTCGCCCTCGCCTTCCGGGCTTTCGAACACCACCCGTCCGTCATAGGGCAGCCGATGTTCCGCCGGATCCATTATCTGGAGAAGGTGACCGCCCACGCCAACTGCGGAGAACCGCCGCAGGAAGACGGAGACCTCGTCCAGCGGCGTCAGAAAGTCACCAATCAGCACCACCTGGGCATAGCGCGGCAGATTGGCCGACGGCGGCAGGCTGGAGTGATCCTCCACCAGCCCCTTCTCGATCGCCAGTGCGTAATCCTCCAGCAGCGCACGCGAGGACCCGGGTGGGCGGTCCATGCCGAGAAAGGCCACGCGCTCGCCGCCGCGCAGCAGCAGAGAGGCCAGCGCCAGCGTCAGCAGGGTGGCGCGCCGGAGTTTCGTGGTCTGGCCCAGATGCGAGCGGAAATCCATGGATTCGGAACCGTCGCGCCACAGCCAGACGGCCTGCGCCGCCTCCCACTCGTTCTGGCGCACATAGGTCGGCACGCGCTTGGCCGACTGACGCCAGTCGATCCACGAGGCCGGATCGCCCTGCTGGTAGCGGCGGAACTGCCAGAAACTCTCACCCTCGCCGACCCGCCGGCGACCGTGCACGCCCTGGCTGACGGTCTGCGCCACGCGTTCGGCCTCGACCAGCAGCGGCGCCATCGCGCCGGCGAGCCGGTCGGCGCGCTTTCTCAGTCGCTGATCGATCCGGGCCGGCGGGGGAGCCAGGGCCATCGGCGGCTAGAGCCGGCTCACGAGCCGCGCGACGATCTGCTCGACGGTGACGCCGTCGGCACGCGCGGCGAAATTGACGGCCATGCGGTGCCGCAGGATCGGCGGCGCCAGCGCGGCGACATCATCCACGGACGGCGCGTAGCGGCCCTCCAGCAATGCGCGGGCGCGCACGCCCAGCATCAGCGCCTGCGAAGCGCGCGGCCCCGGTCCCCAGGCTACGTGACGGCGGATCTCCTCGTCGCCGCTCTCCTCGGGCCGGCCGGACCGCACCAGCGTCAGGATCGCTTCGACCACGCTGTCGCCGACCGGCAGGCGCCGGACCAGCCGCTGCGCCTTCATCAGTTCGTCGGCGGTCATCACCGCGCCTGGCGAGACTTCCTCGGCGCCGGTCGTCGAAAGCAGCATCCGGCGCTCGGCCTCGATGTCCGGATAGGGCACGTTGATCTGCATGAAGAAGCGGTCGAGCTGCGCCTCCGGCAGCGGATAGGTACCTTCCTGCTCCAGCGGGTTCTGGGTCGCCAGCACGTGGAACGGCCGGGGCAGCTCATGACGCTCGCCGGCGACGGAGACATGGTATTCCTGCATCGCCTGCAGCAGCGCGGACTGGGTACGCGGGCTGGCGCGGTTGATTTCGTCGGCCATCAGCAACTGGCAGAAGACCGGCCCCTGGATGAAGCGGAAGGAGCGCCGTCCGGCGTCGGATTCCTCCAGCACCTCGGAACCCAGGATGTCGGCCGGCATGACGTCGGGCGTGAACTGCACGCGCCGGCTGTCGAGCGACAGCACGGCCCCGAGCGTCACCACCAGCTTGGTCTTCGCCAGGCCCGGCACCCCGATGAAAAGCACATGACCGCCCGACAGCAGGGTCACCAACGTCTCATCGATCACCGAATGCTGCCCGAAGATGACCTGCCCGATCGCGTCGCGGATGCGGTGGGCCTTCTCGCCCAGCGCTTCCACTTCCTGGGCGAGGTCCTCGCCCGCTTCGCTGACGTTTTGCATGAGGATGATTATATTGAGCATGACGCGGGTTGCGAGACGATTCCCCGTGAGCAGGATCAATTTACGGCGATGTGCCGGAAGGAAGCCGAGAGTGAATGGCGTGAGTCCCGACAAGAACCATCTGAGGATCGACCAGCTGGCGGAAACCCTGGACGCGGAAGCGCGGAAATCCTATCCGCCGGTGCATCTCTGGGATCCGGCCAATGTCGGCGAGATCGATATCCGCATCGCCGCCGACGGCACCTGGTACCATGAGGGCGATCCGATCCTGCGGCCGGCGCTGGTCAGATTGTTCTCGACGGTGCTGCGCAAGGACGACGACGGCCGCCACTACCTCGTCACGCCGGCCGAACGGCTGGCGATCGAAGTCGATGTCGCGCCGCTCTATGTCAGCGAGATGTACCGCGAGGGCGAGGGCGACGATCAGACGCTGGTCTTCCGCACCCATACCGGCGATGTGGCGCCGCTGGACGAGGCTCATCCGCTCAGGGTTCCCGTGGACCCAGAGACCGGCGAGCCGACTCCCCTTGTCCTGGTCCGCGACCGGCTGGAAGGGATCCTGGCCCGCAGCGTCTTCTACGACCTGGTCGACATCGCCGAGGAGCGCGAGATCGACGGCGTCGCCGTCCAGGGGGTGATGAGCGCGGGCCGCTTCCATGTCATCGGCCGCAGCGACGGGAGGCCGCTGGACTGAACGCCATGAAACCCGACGACATCCGCAGCCGCATCCTCCGGCCGGCCGCACCGGCCTGGGGCCATTCGGACTACGACCTGACGTCCGATACGCCGCCAGGCGGCATCAGCCTCCGGCCCGCCGCCGTCCTGGTGCCGATCGTCGACCGTCCGGAGGGACCGACGGTGCTGCTGACGCGCCGCACGGCGCATCTGCGCGCCCATGCCGGCCAGATCAGCTTTCCCGGCGGGCGCATGGAGCCCCATGACGAATCGCCGGAGGACACGGCGCTGAGGGAAACCGAGGAGGAGGTCGGCATCGTGCGCGACCGTGTGGAAATCCTCGGCCGCCTCGACGTCTACCGCACCGTCACCAATTTCGCCGTCACGCCTGTCGTCGGCATCGTGGCCCCGGATTTCGATCCGACGCCCGACCCCCACGAAGTCGCCGAGGTCTTCGAGACGCCGCTGGCCTTTCTCCTCGACAGCGCCAACCATCATCGTCATACGGGCTGGTTCAATGGCAATCCGAGAAGGTGGTGGGCGATGCCCTATGGCGACTACTACATCTGGGGAGCGACGGCCGGCATGCTGATGAACCTCTACGAGCGTCTGTCGGACGAAGGCTGATCATGCGCCGCTTCATCATCCACGTCGTGCCGTTCCTGCTGCCTTTCGTGCTCTATGGCATCTACTGGCTGATCGCGAAACGCCGGGAAAACAAGGGGCTCACCATGGTCCCCTGGCTCTGGCTGACAGCCAGCGGCCTGGCGTTGAGCGTGATCACCATGGCAGTGCTCGCCTTCATGATGGGCAGCGAACCGGGCGGCGAATACATCCCGCCCCGCTACGAGGACGGCGTCATCAAGCCGGCGGAAACCCGGCCCGCCGAATGACCCGGGGGGCGCCCCCTGCCCCGCCGCCCTGGCGCGGGAATCGGGCCGTGGGACGCGTGCTGGCGGCTCTCGAGGCTGCCGGCGGCGAGGCGCGCTATGTCGGCGGCTGCGTCCGCGACTGGGTTCTGGGCCGGCCGACCGGCGACATCGACATCGCCACCACCCTGTTGCCGGAGCGCGTGATCGAGGCGCTGCAGCAGGCCGGCATCAAGGCGGTGCCCACCGGCGTCGAGCACGGCACGGTGACAGCCGCGCTGGAGGGTCAGGGCGTCGAGGTCACGACCCTGCGGCGCGACGTCGAGACCGACGGCCGCCGGGCAGTCGTGGGGTTCACGACCGACTGGGCCGAGGACGCCGCGCGGCGGGACTTCACCGTCAATGCTCTTTATGCCGACCACGCTGGACAATTGTACGACCCGACCGGCCGGGGCCTCGACGATGCGCGCGCGCGCCGGCTGCGTTTCGTCGGCGATGCGGCGACCCGCATCCGCGAGGACTATCTGAGAATCCTGCGCTTCTTCCGCTTTCACGCCCAGATCGGACTCGACCTCGACCCGCCGGGCCTCGAGGCCTGCGCCGCGCTGGCGGAGGGGCTCGAACGGCTGTCGGCCGAGCGTGTCTGGCACGAGACGAAGCGACTGCTGGCCGGGCCCTGGGCGGCCGAGACGCTGCACGGGATGGAAAAAAGTGGCATCCTGGCCCGTTTGCTGCCCGAATGCCGCGACCTCTCCGTCTCCGACGCGCTGCCTGGCGCGTGCGACGCGGAACTCAGGCTTGCGGCATTGCTGCCGGAGGCCGACGCCGACACCGCCGGGGATGTCACGAGACGGTGGAAGCTTTCGCGCCGCGAGGCCGGACGCGTCGTGAATGCCGTGGCCCCCCTGCCCGAGGACGCCGGCACCGACGCCGCGGCGATCCGCAGGGTCGTCTATCGTTCGGGCGGAGAGGCCGCAGCGGACCGGCTCGCACTGGCGCACGCCCGGGGCGGGGCGGTCACGCCGGAGGCGGGGGAGACCGCTCGGAACTGGCGCCCGCCGAAGTTCCCCCTCAGCGGACGCCACGCAACGGCGCGCCGCATCAAAGCCGGCCCGCCGGTCGGCGAATTGCTGAAGGCTGTCGAGGACTGGTGGATCGCGGGGGACTTCACAGCCGACCGGGAGGCCTGCCTCGCCGAGCTCGAACGGCGGATCAGCGAGACGGAAAGCCCAGGATCCAGCCCTCCTCGGTCGTGACCGCTTCCCGTTCCGCCGCCGTCAGCGACGCAGGCGCAGCGAGCATGTCGACAAGATATCCCTCGTTCTGCGCACCCAGCAGACCATCGCGGGTCGCGGCCACCTGCCGCGCGTCGCGGATGGCGTAAGGCTGGTCCTCGAACGGAAACAGAGTGGGCCAGCACTCGACATGCACCACGCCATCGAGATCGGCGTTCCAGCCCGTCTCGAACGGCCAGTAGAGCGTGCGCCGCGCCGGATCGAGGCTGCGGTTCAGTCGTTCGATCAGGGCAAGTCCCATGACGGCCTGGCTGCCCACTGAGCCGGCATAGGCGAGTTTCCAGACGCTCTGGATGGACTTGTGTCCGGCCTCCCGAACCTGGCGCTCTACCAGACGCCACTCCGCAAAGGCATGATGGCCGAATGACGGGCGTGTCTCGTACACCGTTTCCGCCGCCTGCGTTCGAGGCCGCCCCCAGAACGGGCCGGGCGGGTTGCCCATCCGGCGATTGAGCCGGTCCGCCACGTCGAAGCGGTTGTTGGCGTCCTTCGGTCCGTCCTCGACCAGCCCGAAGAGCAATTCCGCCGCTGTTCGGCCGCCGCCCAGCCCGCTGCCGACCGGATAGCCGAAGGGAAAATCCCAGGCGATCAGAGCCGGTCCAGCGGCCTTCTCCAGTGCCCCGTACAGCAGTTCCAGCAGATCCTGCCGGGTGCGGCAGTAGACCGGATCGAACCGGCGTCCCCGGACAGCGATCGCGGCCCAGCAGCGATCCTTCGTGGGCCGCTTCGGACCCGGGCTCGCGGCAGCGGAGAAGTCGACGACCGCGAGCAGTTCGAACACGGCTGCCGCGCCGCGTGCTACTTCGCGAACTTGATCAGCTTGCCGCGGGCCGTACGCACCGGCTCCCCGTCGACGGTACGGATGAACTCCAGCTCCATGCCGAGATCGGTGAGCGTGCGGCGGTAGACCTGCAGCTCAGCCGTGCCGTCCGCCGCCACCCCCAGGCCGTAAACGGTCAGCGTCTGCTCCTCCAGCCGGGCCCAGTAGTAGCCTTCCCCGCTCATCGGATCGCCGCCGCGCGCCGAACGCCAGACCTTGGTGCGGTCGGGATCGGGCACGAAGCTGACCCGGGCCTCCTTCAGAACTTCGACCGGGGCGTCCGGAACGCCCTTCTGACGCAGGATCGTGGCCCAGCGCACCGAGAAACCGCCGCCGCTCTCGCCGCGGATTTCCACGTCCATATCGCGCGCGGTGACGCGGAAATGCGTGCTGATATCGCTCTCGGAAACCGCGCTGCCGCGCCAGACGCCCTCGAACGCGCCGATGGAAACCTCACGCGCCTGAGTCACGCCGGCACTCGCGGCCAAGATGAGTACGAAGAAAACGGCCCTGATCATGAAACTCCCCCCGGCTGAACCCTCGGGGGCAAGTCTACCGGGGCGCGGCGAATGTGCAATCAGCCCGTGTCTTCGGCGGCCTCGGCCACGCCCTGAAAGGGCATCAGGATGCAGACATGGCGGTTGAGATGGGGCTTCATGGGCTCGAAAAGCGCAAAAAGTTCAGGCGCTTCGCCGACATCCTTGAGAAATTTCTCGACTTCGGCCGCGACACTCGCGATCTCCTCGACGCGCCGGCCCGGCATGTGCTCGCCGACGATTGAGGCGGAGGCCTGGCAGACCAGACAGGCCCGGATTTCGTAGCCGATCTCGACCACCTTGCCGTCCTCCAGGCGCACGTCCAGCTTCAGGCGATCGCCGCAGAAGGGGTTGCGGATCTCCGCCGACCCGTCCGGGTTCTCCAGCCGTCCGGCCCCGCTGGCCCGCGCGGCCAGCTTCAGCAGTTCCGTCTGCTCCAGTTCGCTCAAGCCAGTTTCTCCAGCGCTTCTGGCGTATCCACGTCCAGAAAGATGGCGTCGTCATCCACCGCGACCTCGGCGACCATGTCCTCGTGCCGGCCGATCAGATGTTTGGCGCCCACGTCGCCGGCAATGTCCCGCACTTCGGCGAAGAACTGCCGGTCGAACAGCACGGGATTGCCCCGCTTGCCGTCCCGCGTGGGCACGCAGATGGCGCGCCCCTCGACCGGGTTGTAGGCGCTGATCAGCCGGTCGATCAGTCCCTCCCTCACCCGCGGCATGTCGCCAAGACAGACGACAACGGCCTCGCAGTCTTCCGGCGCGGCAAGCAGACCAGCGTTCAGCGAAGTGCTGAGTCCCTCCGCATAGTCCGGGTTCTCCACGAAGATGGCCTCGGGTGCGTCACCCAGCGCCTCGCGGACGCGCTCACCCTCGTGGCCTGTCACAACGATGACAGGAGACGCCTTGCTGGCGGCGATGGCGTCCCAGGCGTGGCGGACCAGCGGCTTGCCCGCGACCGTCGCCAGCAGCTTGTTCACCGCCCCCATGCGCCGCGACTGGCCGGCGGCGAGCAGGATGGCGGCCACCTTCGGCATGCGCGGGGCGGTCGAGGCGCGCTTCTCCCGGGGCGCCCCGCGCTGACCCGTGTCGACCAGCAGACCGCCGACCCCCATGGCCATGATCTCGCCCGGCCCGACTTCAAGACCGGCGGCCAGACGGTTGATTACCCAGTCGAACCCGTTTTCCTTCGGGCTTCGGGCGCAGCCCGGCGCGCCGATTACCGGCGCATCCCCGATCCGCGCCATCAGCATCAGGTTGCCCGGATCGACCGGCATGCCGTAATGGTCGATCCCGCCGCCGGCGGCGACGATCCCCGCCGGCACCACGTCGCGGCGGTCGGTGATCGCGGACGCGGAAAAGATCACGATGGGCGCGAGACCGGCCGCCGCCTGTTTCGCCACCGCCTCCGCCACCGCATCCTCATGATGGTCGATGGTGACCGCCTCGGCGACCTCGCCGCCGGTCCGTTCGAGACGCCGGCGCATCAGTTCCACGCCCTTGTCGATGACGCTCGCCTTGGTTTCCGGCAGCCTGGTCGAGATCACGCCGACGCGCCGCGCCTGGAAGGGTGCGACCCGCACCGCGCCGGTCGCCCGCTCGGTCGCGGCAGCGAGCAGATGCGCCTCGACCGCGAAAGGAATGATCTTGACCGTCGCCAGCATCTGCCCCTTCTCGACGGCCTCGTAGGGCCGGAGCGTGGCAATGGTGATCGACTCGTCGATCGAATTGATCGACGCGACGATTTCCGGATCGATGCAAACGATACCAGATACTTCCGCGTAGATATTGCAGCGGCCCGTGAACGGTGCGTTGACAGCTGCACCATCCCCGCAGGCGGCCTCGGCGATGCGTCCGGCCGCCTCGTCCTCGCTCACGTCGCCCGCTTCAAGACGCGCGGCGAGTATGTCCGGATACCCGGCCTGCGCCAGCCCGGCGATGTCCTGGCGGGTCAGCCGATGTCCCTTCTTCAGGCGGCGGCCGTCCACCGTGACCGAGTGGGCGAGGAGCGCCCCTTCCGCCTCATCGAGTGGTAGCCGGCCGAACCTCACGCCGCGCCCCGGAGCGCCGCCGTCACCTGGGCCATGACGGAGACGGCGATCTCCGCCGGCGACTTGGCGCCGATGTCGAGGCCGACGGGCGCATGGATACGGCCGATCTCGGCCTCGGAATAGCCGGCGCTCTCCATGCGCTGCACGCGCTTGGCGTGGGTCCGCGTGGAGCCCAGCGAACCGACATAGAATGCTTCCGACTTCAGCGCCGCCTGCAGCGCCGGGTCGTCCAGCTTCGGATCGTGGGTCAGCGTGACGATCGCGGTGCGGTGATCAGGCGTCAGCTCGGCCATGGCGTCGTCGGGCCATTCGTCGACGATTCGGATATCGGGAAAACGCTCCGGCGTCGCCCAGGCCTGACGGGGGTCGATGATGGTGACGGCATAGCCGGTCATCTGCGCCATGGGCGCCAGGAACTGCGCAATGTGGACTGCGCCGACGATGATCATGCGCAGCGGCGGGTTGAAGACGTTGAGGAACACCTGCCCGTCGTCGGTTTCCACCGTCGCCGGCTTGTCGGCGCGGATCGCAGCCTCGGCCTCGGCCTGAAGCGGATCGTCTCCACCCGGCCGGATCAGGCGCTGGGCGCCGCTCTCGAGCACGGTCGCCAGAACCACGGACCGCTTGGCATCGCGGTCCGCCAGCAATTCCCTGAGGATGTCGCGGTCCATCTAGCTCAGCTTCTCCACGAAGACGGAGATGCGGCCGCCGCAGGCAAGGCCCACTTCCCAGGCCTCGTCATTGGACACGCCGAACTCCAGCAGCTTCGGCGCGCCCGACTGCATGATCTGCTGCGCCTCGGCCACCACCGCGCCCTCGACGCAGCCGCCCGAGACGGAGCCGATGAAGTCGCCGCTGTCCGAGACGGCAAGCTGGCTGCCGGCCGGGCGCGGCGCGGAACCCCAGGTCGAGACCACCGTGGCCAGGGCCACCTTGCGGCCGGCGTCCTGCCAGTCCGCCGCCGTCTGCAGGATATCGCTGCGTTCCTGGTTCATGTCTGCGCCTCCGCCTCCGCCTCTGCCATGATGCCGGCGCCCGCATTGCGGCGCCGGCCGAGATCGCTCAGGGCGGCCGTCAGGTCGCCGAGACTCTGAAGATTGTGGACCGGCAGAAATTCGTCAACATGAGGCAGGATCGCCCGGATGCCGCGCGCCCTTGGCTTGAAGCCGTCATAGCGCAGGAGCGGGTTCAGCCAGATCAGCCGACGGCACGACTTGTGAAGCCGCTCCATCTCCTTCTCCAGCCCCTCGCCGGCGTCCCGGTCCAGGCCGTCAGTGATCAGCAGGACCACCGCGCCCTGCCCCAGCACCCGCCTGGACCAGTACTGGTTGAACTCGGCCAGGGTCGCCCCGATACGGGTGCCGCCGGACCAGTCCCGCACCTGATCGCCGATCCGCTCGAGCGCCAGGTCGATGTCGCGGTGCCTGAGATGGCGGCTGATGTTGGTCAGCCGCGTGCCGAAGACGAAGCTGTGGACCCGGTCCCGGTCGTTGGTCACCGCGTGCATGAAGTGCAGCATCATCCGCGAATAACGTTCCATGGAGCCGGAGATGTCGCAGAGGATGACCAGCGGTGGATGGCGCCGGACGCGGGCGCGGTGTTCCAGCTTCACGATGTCGCCGCCGGACTTCAGCGTCGAGCGGAAGGACCGGCGCATGTCGACACGGCGGCCATGGGCCTTGGGCGCGAAACGCCGCGTCTTGATGTCGGCCAGCGGCAGGCGCATGCGCTGGATCGCCTTGCGCGCCCGTTCCAGCTCCTCGGCCGTCATGTCCTCGAAGTCCTTGGCCTGCAACCGTTCCTCGTCGGAAACGGTCAGCGACATGTCGACTTCGAGTTCCTTCTTCTCGCCGACCGGCTGGTCTTCCTGCGCGCGCGCCAGCGCCTCGGCGACGCGGCGCATCGCCTTCTTCTTCTCCGCCGGCGTCTCCTCGATGTCTGGATGCACCACGGGCATCAGCAGCGACATCATCTTTTCCAGCAGCTCCGGATTGCGCCAGAAGATCTGGAACGCCTGGTCGAACAGCTCCTTCTGGTCGCGGCGCTTCACGAAGATCGCGTGCAGGGTCCAGTAGAAGTCGTCGCGCCGCCGCAGGCCGGCCGTCTCGACCGCGCGGATCGCGTCCAGCATCTGGCCCGGGCCCACCGGCAGGCCGGCGGCCCTGAGCGCGCGCGCGAAGTACATGATGTTCTCGGCGAAGCGGCCGCCGCCGGTGCTTCCGCCATCCCTCTCCGGGCCGCCGTCGCCGGCGGCGGGCGGGGTGTCGGGACTCATCCCAGCGCGGCCGCCTCGGCCTGGACCTGGCGCAGGATCCTCGCCGCCTCGCTGCCCTGCATCTTCGCAATGTCATCCTGATATTTCAGGATCACGCCAAGGGTGTTGTTCACCGTGTCGGGATCGAGGGCGATGACATCGAGTTCACTCAGCGCCTTGGTCCAGTCGATGGTTTCGGCCACGCCCGGAACCTTGAACAGGTCCATCTTCCTGAGCTCCTGGATGAAGCCGACGATCTCCCGCGTCAGCCGCTCCGGCGCGCCGGGGGCCTTGCGGGCGAGAATCTCGAGTTCGCGCTCGGCAGAGGGATAGTCGACCCAGTGATAAAGGCAGCGCCGCTTCAGCGCGTCATGGATCTCCCGGGTGCGGTTGGAGGTGATGACGACGATCGGCGGCTCGGCGGCCTTGATGGTGCCGATCTCGGGGATCGTGATCTGGTAGTCGGACAGCACCTCCAGCAGATAGGCCTCGAAGGGTTCGTCGGTGCGGTCCAGTTCGTCGATCAGCAGTACCGGGGCGGCGCCGTTCTCGCTTTCCAGCGCCTGCAGCAGCGGCCGGCGGATCAGGAACTCCTCGGTGAAGATACCCTTCGCCAGCTTCTCGCGGTCGGTCTCGCCCGCTGCCTCGGCCAGGCGGATCTCCAGCATCTGGCGGGCGTAGTTCCATTCATAGACAGCCGAAGCCGTATCCAGTCCCTCATAGCACTGCAGCCGGACCAGCTTCCGGCCCAGGCTGTGCGCCAGGACCTTGGCGATCTCGGTCTTGCCGACGCCGGCCTCGCCTTCCAGGAAGATCGGGCGGCCCATGCGCAGCGACAGGAAGGCCACGGTCGCCAGACTGCGGTCGGCGACATAATCGCCCTGGGACAGCAACTCGACGGTCGCGTCGATCGTCTCGGGCAGGGCGCGGGGCGCGTCGGACATGCGGGATTTCTCCGGTTGGCGGGTTCACCGGGACTTAGAGAGCGGGCTTCGGCCCGTCAAGCCGGCCAGCGGACCAGCAGCGTGGTGAAGATGACGAGCACGAGGACAAGCAGCACGGCCCAGGTCCACGGGCCCATGGACCGGCGGCCGCGCGCCTCACGGACGGCCCGTTCCGCGGCTTCGGCAGGCGAAGGGGCCGGAGCGCCGGTCTCCTCCTCCCCCTGCGCATCCCTGTCAGCCATAGGATTTCTGGAGCTGCCGCAGACGCCGGATCAGGCTGGAGGTATCCCAGCGGCCGCCGCCCATGGACTGGACGTCGCCGTAGAACTGGTCGACCAGACCGGCCACAGGCAGGCTCGCACCGATCCTTTTGCCTTCCTCCAGGCAGAGGCCCAGGTCCTTGCGCATCCAGTCCACGGCGAAGCCGAAATCGAACTTGTCGTCCAGCATGGTCTCGTAGCGGTTTTCCATCTGCCAGGACTGGGCGGCGCCCTTGGAGATCACGTCGATCACCGCGCGGCCGTCGAGCCCGGCCTTCTGGGCGAAGTGCAGCGCCTCCGACAGGCCCTGGACCAGCCCGGCGATGCAGATCTGGTTGACCATCTTGGTCAGCTGGCCAGCGCCGACGCCACCCAGCCGTTCGCAGGCCCGGGCGTAGCAGTCGATGGCCGGCTTCGCGGCGTCGAAATGCGCCTGATCGCCGCCGCACATCACGGTCAGTACGCCGTTTTCCGCCCCGGCCTGACCGCCCGAGACCGGTGCGTCGACGAAGCCCAGCCCCATCTCCGCGCCCTTGGCGGCAAGCTCGCGGGCGACATCCGCCGAGGCCGTGGTGTGATCGACGAAGATGGCGCCTTCCTTCATCCCTGCAAAGGCGCCGTCGGCGCCCAGCACGACGCCGCGAAGGTCGTCATCATTGCCGACACAGGCCATGACGAAATCCGCGCCTTCGGCCGCTTCCCGTGGGGTCGCCGCGCTGCGGCCCCCGTGTTTGGACTTCCACTCCCCGGCCTTGGCCGCGGTGCGGTTGTAGACACAGGTGTCGTAACCCTTCTGCTGGAGATACCCCGCCATCGGAAAACCCATGACGCCCAGTCCGATGAATGCCGCACGCTTTGCCATCGCCTGCCTGCTCCCCTGTTCGGAAATTGCTTTCGTCTTTCCTACACCGGCGCGCGGCGGGGCGCAAAGCCAAGGCTGGCCGGGGCCTTGGCTGTTGTGGCGAATCACGTTTCGCGCGATGCTTTCGGGATGCATGATAACTGCCCGCCGGGACGCCGCGCGCGATGAAATGGATCTGGCGCATATCGGGCACCCTGGTGGTGTTCGTGGCGATCGCGGTCATCGGCCTGTTCGTGGTCGGCCGCATGACCTTGCCGCAGGTCGACGGCGAAGTGGCGCTTCCCGCTCTGGAGAACGATGTCCGCATCGTGCGCGACCGCTTCGCCGTGCCGCACATCTATGCCGGCAGCCGCGAGGATACGGTTTTCGCTCTCGGCTTCGTCCACGCCCAGGACCGGCTCTGGCAGCTGGAACTGCAGCGCCGGATCGGTCAGGGCCGCCTGTCCGAGTTCGCCGGCGAGCAGACGCTGCAGACCGATATCTTCCTGCGGACCCTGGGCTTCTACCGCGCCGCGGAAGCGACCGTCCCGAATCTCGATGCCCGCACCCGGCGCCTGCTGCAGCGTTACGCCGACGGCGTGAACGCCTTCCTTGAGAACGATGACGGCCTGCTGCCGCCCGAGTTCCTGATCCTCGGCATCGAGCCCGAACCGTGGAAGCCCGCCGACTCGCTCGTCTGGCTGAAGATGATGGCGCTGGACCTGTCCGGCAACTGGACCAGCGAGGCCACACGCGCCCAGGTCGCCGAACTGCTCGGCCCCGAGCGGATGCGCCAGATCTGGCCGCCCTATCCGGCCGACGGGCCCGTGGCCCTGCCCGACCGGGCGGCTCTGGACGCCCTGCCGGGAATCGGGCCGATGATCGCCGCCGCGCAGCCCTTCCGCCGTCACGACGGCCTGGGTTCCAACAACTGGGTGGTCGACGGCAGCCGCAGCGCCACCGGCAAGCCGCTGCTGGCCAACGACCCGCATCTGGGTCTGCAGACGCCGTCGGTCTGGTACTTCGCGCACTGGGACGACGGCGAGACGGCCGCCATGGGCGCGACGCTGCCGGGACTGCCCTTCGTGGTGCTCGGCCGCAACCGCCATCTCGCCTGGGGCTTCACCAATACCGGTCCGGACACGCAGGATCTGGTGATCGAGCAGATCAACCCCGACAACCCGGCCCAGTACCGCACCGAAGCCGGCTGGGCCGACTTCGAGACCCGCGAGGAAGTGATCCGCGTCAAGGATTCGGCTGACCGCACCATCACCGTGCGCGAGACCCGCAACGGTCCCGTGCTGAACGAAGCCACGGGCCGGGTGCGCGAATTCGCGCCCGAAGACCATGTTGTAGCCCTCCGCTGGCACGTGCTGGAAGCGAACGAGATGACCGCCCGCGCCGGTCTGCGCGCCGCCGACGCCCGGACGGTGACGGAACTGCAGGAAATCATGCGCGACTTCGACGGCGCCCAGCAGAACATCGTCATCGCCGACGTCGAGGGAAACATCGGTTTCGTCGCCGCCGGCAAGGTCCCGATCCGCGCCGACCGCTCGCCATGGCAGGGCATGCTGCCGGTGCGCGGCTGGGAGGCGGAGGGCCAGCGCCTGGGCTATGTGCCCCACCGGCACCTGCCCTCGACCGTCAATCCGGAGAGCGGCTTCGTGGTCACCGCCAACAACCGGATCGTCGGCGACGATTATCCCTATTTTCTGACCAATGAATGGGCGCCGCCCTACCGCGCCCAGCGGATCACCGATCTGCTGACCGCCCGGAACGCCCATTCGGTCGAAAGCTTCAAGACGATCCAGGCCGATCAGGTCTCCCTGATGGCGCGGGAGTTCCTTCCCCTGATGCTGGCCTTCCAGCCCGCCGGCGAGCGCGCCCGGGCCGTGGTCGCGGACCTGAAGATATGGAACGGCGACATGTCGGCCGACCGGATCGAGCCGACGGTCTTCAGCGCCTGGTACCGCCAGTTCGTCCGCCAGGTCCTGATCGACGAGGGCCGGGGCGCCTTCGAGGAGTTGTGGGCGCCGCGCGTGCTGTTCATGCGCCGCGTCCTGACCGACGCGGACGGCATGAGCATATGGTGCGACGATGTGGCGACCGATGGACGCGAGACCTGCGCCGACATGCTGAGCCGGTCGCTGGACCTCGCCCTGGCCGATCTGGAGCAGCGTTTCGGGGCCGACCGCCAGAACTGGGTCTGGGGCCCGATCCACGAGGCGTTGAGCGACCACAACCCCTTCACCCACGTGCCGGTGCTGCGCGACATCTTCGATATCCGCACGCCCGTGGGCGGCGACAGCTTCACCGTCAACGTCGCCCATTCCACGATGCGCCGGGAGCGCGATCCGTTCACCACCAACAGCGCGGCGTCGATGCGGGCGATCTACGATCTCGACGACCTCGATCGCTCCCTCTACATCCACTCGACCGGGCAGTCGGGCAATGTGTTGTCCGGTCATTACAGCGGCTTCGTCGACCGCTGGCGGCGCGTCGACTACATCCCGATGTCGATGCGGCCCGAGGATATCGAGCCCGGCGCCATCGGCGTGCTGCGGCTGGTGCCCGGCAGATAGGCCTCAGGCGGCGCCGTGGTCCGCGTCGGCCAGCGGCGTGCCCATCCGCTCCTCCGCCACCTCGGCCAGGCGCGCGCCAAGATGGGGATGGCGGTTGATCAGCGGATTGAGGTCGCGCAGGTCCAGCGCCATGACCAGGCACTGGGACGAGGCGATGGCCATGAGATCGTCCTCGACGCGCTTCGACGTCGCCGTCTCGCCGAAGAAATCACCGTCCTCCAGGTGGAAGTCGCGCTTGCCGATCTCCAGATCGACGTCGCCGACGGCGAGGAAATAGAGACTCTCGACCGGCTCGCCCCGCCGCACGATGACCGCCCCGACATCGTAGCGGATGGCCCGCATCTGCCGCGTGAGACGGGCCGTCTCGCTGGGCGGCAGCTTCTCGAACAGGGCTATGCGCTCCACCATGGAGCGGGTAACCACGAACTCGCGGCGCTTGACCTCCTGGGTGAAGCCTGTCGCCAGAATACCGATGGGCAGCGCGAACATGCCCAGCCCCAGCAGCATGACGATGCCGCCGATCATCTTGCCCACCAGGGTCACCGGCACGATGTCGCCATAGCCAACGGTAGTCAGCGTCGCCAGACCCCACCACATCGCCGCCGGGATCGAGCCGAAACGCTCCGGCTGGGCATGGCGCTCCGCGTAGTACATGCCCGTCGAGGCGACGATCAGCAGACCGAGCATGATCAGCAGCGCGGCCACGAGGGCGCGCCTTTCGTCGTAGACGACACGCTGCATTGTCATCATCGCCGCCGAGTAGCGCATCAGCTTCAGGAAGCGGAGAAGCCGCAGCACCCGCAACACCCGCAGATCGAGGCCCAGCAGGAAGGCGAGATAGAACGGCAGGATCGCCAGCAGATCGATCAGCGCAAAGAAGCTGACGGCATAACGCAGACGGCTGCCAACCGGGCCATACTGGCGGAAGGATGCGTGTTCCGGCGCGACCCAGATGCGCAGGACGTACTCGACGGTGAAAATCACCACGGAGACGATCTCGAAGACGTGGAACCCGGCCGCGAAGTCGTCGTGGATCGACGGCACCGTCTCCAGCACCACTGCGGCGATGTTGAGCGCGATCAGGCCGATCAGGAACCAGTCGAACGCCTGGCTGGGCTGGTCGCCGGGCGCGGCTTCCTCGACAATCTCGAAGGCGCGCCGCCGGGCGGTGAACTTGGCGTCGCCCCTTCGGCCCATGCGCGTCAGCCCGCCAGCGCCGCCTCGACGGCCGACAGGGCCTGGGCGGCCTGCGACCCGTCGGGTCCGCCTCCCTGGGCCATGTCGGGGCGGCCGCCGCCGCCCTTGCCGCCGATGGCGCCGACGCCGGCGCGCACCAGGGCCACGGCGTCGGCCCGGTCGGTCAGATCCTCCGTGACGCCCACGACCAGAGCGGCCTTGCCGTCATTGACGCCGACCACGGCATAGACGCCGGAGCCGCCCGCCTTCATCGCATCGACCATGCCCTTCAGATCCTTCGCCGGCACGCCCTCGGCGACCTGGCCGACGAAGCGGATGCCGTTGATCTCCCTTGCCGCAGGGCCGGCCTGACCGCCGCCGCCGAGCGCCGCCTTGCGGCGCGCTTCGACGAGCTCGCGCTCCAGCCTGCGCCGCTCCTCGACAAGCTGGGCGACGCGTGCCGGCGCGTCCTGCGGCGTGGTCTTCAGCGCCCCGGCGATGGTGCGGAGCGTCTGCTCCTGCCCGCCGAGCCAGTCGAGCGCCGCCTGCCCGGTCATCGCCTCGATGCGCCGCACGCCCGCGGCAACCGCCCCTTCGCCGACGATATGGAAGGCGCCGATATCGCCGGTGCGGCGGACATGCGTGCCGCCGCAGAGCTCGGTCGAGAATTCCGGCGCATCGCCGCCGCCCATGGAGACGACGCGGACCTCGTCACCGTATTTCTCGCCGAACAGCGCCAGCGCGCCCGCCTCGACCGCCTCGTCCGGGGCCATCAGCCGCGTCACGACCTCGCCATTGCCGCGGATCATGCGGTTGACCTCGACCTCGACGTCGGCCCGCTCCGCCTCGGTCATCGGCTTGGGATGGGAGATGTCGAAGCGCAGCCGGTCCGGCGCCACCAGCGAACCCTTCTGCACCACATGATCGCCCAGCCGGCGCCGGAGCGCCTTGTGCAGCAGATGGGTGGCCGAATGGTTGGCGCGCAGGCGGTCCCGCCGCTCCCGGTCGATCGCGGCGGTCACCGTATCGCCGACACGGACCTCGCCGCCCTCGACACGGCCGACATGGACATGCACGTCGCCGACCCGCTTCTGGGTATCGGAGACGCGGATCACGCCGCCGCCGGCCAGGCGGATCTCGCCGGAATCACCCATCTGGCCGCCGGATTCGCCGTAGAAGGGCGTCTGGTTCAGCACCACCATGACGTCGTCGCCGTCGCCGGCGCGTTCGACCGGCTCGCCGCCGGCGACCAGCGCCTGGACCTGCGCCTCGCCCACGTCGGAGGTGTAGCCCAGGAACTCGCTGGCCCCGACCTTCTCCCGGATGTCGAACCAGATCGCCTCGGTGGCCTGTTCGCCGGAGCCCGCCCAGCTCCGCCGCGCCTCGGCGCGCTGACGCTCCATGGCGGACCGGAAGCCTTCGGTGTCCACGCCGCGTCCCTGGTTGCGCAGGATGTCCTGGGTCAGATCGAGGGGGAAGCCGAAGGTGTCGTAGAGGCGGAAGGCGACCTCGCCGGAGAGCGCCTGTTTCCCGCCCAGCTTCGCCGTCTCCTCCTCCAGCAGCTTGAGGCCGCGGTCGAGGGTCTGCTTGAAGCGCCCCTCCTCCAGTTTCAGCGTCTCGGTGATCAGCGCCTCGGCGCGGACGAGCTCGCCGAAGGTGGCGCCCATCATGCGCACCAGTTCCGGCACCAGGCGGTACATGTGCGGATCCTGGCAGCCCAGCATGTGGGCATGGCGCATGCCTCGGCGCATGATCCGGCGCAGCACGTAGCCGCGCCCCTCGTTGGAGGGCAGCACGCCGTCGGCGATCAGGAAGGCGCTGGCGCGCAGATGATCGGCAATGACCCGGTGATGGACCGCACCCCCGCCGTCGGGCTCCGTGTTCGAGAAATGCGCCGACTGCTCGATCAGGTTGCGCAGCAGATCGGTGGCGTAGTTGTCGTGTGTGCCGTTCAGCGTCGCGGTCACGCGCTCCAGCCCCATGCCGGTGTCGATCGAGGGGCGCGGCAGGTCGATCCGCTCGCCGTCGCTCCGCTGGTCGAACTGCATGAAGACCAGGTTCCAGATCTCGATGAAGCGGTCGCCATCCTCGTCCGCACTGCCGGGCGGCCCGCCGGGCACGCCCTCGCCGTGGTCGAAGAAGATCTCCGAACACGGTCCGCACGGCCCGGTATCGCCCATCGACCAGAAATTGTCCGACGTCGCGATGCGAATGATCCTTTCGTCGGGCAGCCCCGCGATCCTGCGCCAGAGATCGGCGGCCTGATCGTCGTCGGCGTAGACGGTGACCAGCAGACGATCCTTCGCCAGGCCGAACTCCTCGGTCACCAGCTTCCAGGCCAGATCGATCGCCAGGTCCTTGAAATAGTCGCCGAAGGAGAAATTCCCCAGCATCTCGAAGAACGTATGATGCCGCGCCGTGTAGCCGACATTGTCCAGGTCGTTGTGCTTGCCGCCGGCGCGGACGCATTTCTGCGAGGTCACGGCCCGGTTGTAGTCGCGCTTCTCCTGGCCGGTGAAGACGTTCTTGAACTGCACCATGCCCGCATTGGTGAACATCAGGGTCGGATCCTGATGCGGCACCAGGGGCGAAGACGCCACATGCTCGTGCCCGTTCGCCTTGAAGAAATCGACGAAGGCTTTGCGAATTTCGTTGCCGCCCGGCACGGTCACCTCTTTCTAACGTCTTGTTTTTTCGACAAAAACACTGTTGAACAAGCGCTGTAATCTGGTCCCGCCGCGCATGGGTGTCAAGCGCGCGCGCCCTCGCCCGCCCGCCAGCCGGCTTAACCCTTATTTAGCGCCATGGCCTCTAGGTTCCGCTGGTAATCAAGTACTGACCGAGACCGAACAGCCAGCGCGATGCCGAAAGCCGCATTCCGGACGAGACTGAAGGCGTGGTGGGAGGGCTATGACCTCTCCGAGAAGCCGTCCGAAAAGCGCGTGACCCAACGCGCCGCTGAGCCCCGCTATACGCGCACCTGCCGGTTCTCGCCCGCGGTGGACACCACGCACCTGCTGTTCGGCGACGCCCGCACCCTGCCGCTGGCCCCCGACCCCCTCGCCGCCCTGCCGGCGCCGCTGGACATCGGCCCGGGCGCGGTGGTGCTGCTGCTCGGCGCCGAGACCGGCGGTCCGGCCGTGGCCCTTGCCGGCCCTCGCGGCTTCCAGCTCAGCGTGCTGGAGCCCGACCGTCAGAACCTCTCGGTCTGCCAGGAGATCCTGCGCGACGAGAAGCTGTTCGAGAAGGTCAAGACCGGGCCGGTGGACCTGGACAACGTGGAGTTGTCCAGCGCGCGCTACCATGTGGTCGTCTCGCGGCTGCTGCTGCATGGCGTCGCCAACCGCCACGGCATCTACCGCAAGCTGGAGCGCACGCTGCGCCGCGGCGGCCAGGCAATCTTCACCCACTATGTCGCCGCCGACAACGCCGACATCGAATCGGTCGAGCAGGAGATGATCTCCCGCCTGGAGCCCCAGAAGCCGACGCTGCTCATCGAGCGCGACGAAACCCGGCGGCTGACCGAATCCGGCCTGCGCGTCTTCGCGGTCGAGGACGCCACCGAGCGCTGCATCGACCGGGCCTCCGCCGCCTTCGGACGCTGGCAGGCCACGGTCGAGCGCATTGCGCAGTATCAGGAACAGGCCCGCATGCTGCAGGAACTCGTGAACATCGTCGAGCACTGGCAGACGCGGCTGAAGCTGATGCAGAACGGCGAGATCCGCGTCCTGCGCATCCAGGCCGCGAAGATGGAGAACGAGCTGCTCTGAGCGCTCACTCCCCGGCGGCGAGCGCCGCGTCGCCGTCGTCCTCGTCGCCCTCCGGCCCCGTGGTCATTGCGTCCGACAGCAGCCCGGCATTGTGCCGGATCTCCGCCTCGATGGCTTCGGCGACGTCCGGATTCTCGGCCAGGAACTGCTTGGCCGCCTCCCGGCCCTGGCCGATGCGCTGTTCGCCGTAGGAGAACCAGGAGCCGGCCTTGTCGACGATGTTCAGCCGGACCCCGTGATCGAGCAGCTCGCCGGTCTTGGAGATGCCGGAGCCGTACATGATGTCGAACTCCACCACCTTGAACGGCGGGGCGACCTTGTTCTTGACCACCTTCACCCGGGTCTGGTTGCCGACCACGTCGTCGCGGTTCTTGATCGCGCCGATGCGGCGGATGTCGAGGCGGACGGAGGCGTAGAACTTCAGCGCGTTGCCGCCGGAGGTGGTCTCCGGGCTGCCGAACATGACGCCGATCTTCAGGCGGATCTGGTTGATGAAGATGACCATGCAGTTGGAGCGCGCGATCGACGAGGTCAGCTTGCGCAGCGCCTGGCTCATCAGCCGCGCCTGCAGGCCGACATGGCTGTCGCCCATCTCGCCTTCCAGCTCCGCCTGGGGCACCAGGGCGGCGACCGAATCGATCACCACCACATCGATGGCGCTGGAGCGCACCAGCGTGTCGGCGATCTCCAGCGCCTGCTCGCCGGTGTCGGGCTGGGAGATGATCAGGTCGTCGATATTGACGCCCAGCTTCTTGGCATAGGCCGGGTCGAGAGCATGCTCGGCGTCGACGAAGGCGCAGGTGCCGCCCAGCTTCTGGGCCTCGGCGATGACGTGCAAGGTGAGCGTGGTCTTGCCCGAACTCTCGGGGCCGTAGATCTCGACGACGCGGCCCTTGGGCAGGCCGCCGATGCCGAGCGCGATGTCCAGGCCCAGCGAACCGGTGGAGATCGCGCTGACGTTCATCGCCTCCCGCTGGCCCAGGCGCATGACCGAGCCCTTGCCGAAGGCCCGCTCGATCTGGGCCAGTGCGGCGTCGAGCGCCTTGGATTTGTCGGCCATGTTGGAAGCTCCCTTCTCGACAAGGCGTAACGCTGATTGCGACATTGTTCTTCTCCCATCATCCACGGCCCGGACATGCCGTCAAACAGGAACAATGTACCGATTTTGTTCTCGTTTCGCAAGCACCCTGCAAGCATCTGGAATCAAAGAGAAAGGCGGGAAATATTCCGCATCCGTTCACGGTCGGAACCACCCGCATGTATTCCCTTGGGACAGGCAGCGCGATTCGACGGGGCCCGCCGGGGCCGCGCGCAAGCCCGGCCTCGGATCAGGCCGGACTCCGATCCGGAGCCAACTTAGGTATCTGCCATAAGAAACAGCGCCTCGAAGGCATCTGCATCGCCGGTAGACGGGTGTTCCTTGGCAAACTGGTCGAGCCGGCCCAAGCGCCGGGCTTCTTCAAGCGTTATATCTTTACGTTGGGCCAACCTCGCCTCCCCACGACAAGATATATACACGTGCTGAGGTCGGTGTCGCGTCCTCGCGCACATGAAATACCAAAATCGCCTGTCTTTTCCGGTCCAAGGTGACGCCATATGTGGCTTCCTCAGCGATTTCCAAATTGGAAAGGACCAATGGTGCAATAGCGCTCGCAATGCAGCCTTTATAGTGCCGATTTTCAAATTTGACTTTCATTTGAACAAAACTACCCGGCACCGCCTCTGGAACAGAAAAATATATGTGCTGGCCGGCCTCGGCTGGGCTCACAATCCGCGTAAGGATGCGCCGGGGTTCGTGAAATACGAACGTTTTCCCATGCCATAGTCCAGTATTTGAAATTTCTTTTGGGACCATTACGGCCGCGCGAATCGCGCAGATCAGCATAAATGCCGTCAGAGAGACCACAAATGCCAATGCAGCGACAACGATTGCACCAATCTCAATCATCGTTTGCCGCATCCCAAAAAATTCAAACGTGAAGAATAGGGATACAGGCACTGATATAATGCTGAGCAATATGCCGCTATCGTTGATGAGCGCGAGCAATTCCAGCAAATACAGCCGCCACCACGTCCGAGCCCAAACGCGCGGACGAATAAGATGTGTCGCTCTTCTGATTTTCCTCCCCATCCCCGCGACTCTGCCTCCGCCTGCCGCAAAGGCAAGCGGCTTTCCGGCGTCGCTACATCGTTCGCGGAGCTGTAGACGGCCACCCGAACCCGAACGGCCGCGTTCGAGTCAGCGGTCGAGCTGTTCCTTCACCTTGGCGGCGAGTTGCTTGAGGCTGAACGGCTTGGGCAGGAAGTCGACATCGCCCAGGTCGTCGCCCAGGCTGCGGCGGAAGGCTTCTTCGGCATAGCCGGAGATGAAGATGGCGCGGATGTCGGCGCGCAGTTCGCGGGCGTGGCGGATCAGCGTCGGGCCGTCCATGTTCGGCATCACCACGTCGGAGATCATCAGGTCGATCTCGGCGTTGCGCTCCTTGATGATCTCCAGCGCGATCTCGCCGCTTTCGGCCTCGACGACGGTATAGCCCTTGTTGCGCAGCGCCCGGGCGGCGAACAGGCGCACCGCGTCCTCATCCTCGACCAGCAGGATGGTGCCGCTGCCGGTCAGGTCGACGGCGGCGCGGCGGGCCAGCGCGCCCTCCCCGGCGGCGGGGTCGACGCGCACCTGGGGCAGGATGATGCGGAAACTCGTGCCCTCGCCCTGCCGGCTCTCCACCTCCACGAAGCCGCCGGTCTGGCGGACGATGCCATAGACGGTGGCGAGGCCCAGGCCGGTGCCGTGGCCGATGGCCTTTGTGGTGAAGAAGGGCTCGAAGATCTTCTCCAGGTGCTCTTCGGAAATGCCGTGGCCGGTGTCCGTCACCTCGATCTCTACATATTCGCCGGCGGACATGGTCTCGTCGCCGACCTGGCGGGGCGCGGCCTGGCTGAGATTGCGCGTCTCGATGGTGACGGTGCCGCCCGCCGTCATGGCGTCGCGGGCGTTGACCACCAGGTTGGTGACCACCTGCTCGATCTGGCCCTGGTCGGCCTTGACCAGTCCCAGATCGCGCTCGTGGACGATGCGCAGGTTGATGTGCTCCCCGATCAGCCGGCGCAGCAGGTCGGAAATGTCGGTCAGCACGTCGGTGAGGTTGAGGATCTTCGGCCTGAGCGTCTGACGGCGGGAGAAGGCCAGCAACTGACGGACGAGCGCGGCGGCGCGGTTGGCGTTCTGCTTGATGTGGACGATGTCGGTATAGGACGGGTCGCCCGGCGGATGGCGCATCAGCAGCAGATCCGCGAAGCCGATCATCGCCGTCAGCAGGTTGTTGAAATCGTGGGCGACGCCGCCGGCGAGCTGACCGACGGCCTGCATCTTCTGGCCCTGGGCGAACTGCGCCTCCAGGCTGCGCTGGTCGGTGGCGTCGATCAGGTAGAACGCGGCAAGCCGTTCGCCGCGGTCGTCGTCGTCGACGAAGCCGCCATAGAGCAGCGCCACGCGCTCCGCCGGTCCGGCGAGCTTCAGCTCCACGGGCTTCTGGCGCTGTTCGCCGGCGATGATGAGGTCGAGCTGCTCCTGCGCCGCGGCGCGATCGGATTCGGCGAACAGCTCCACGAAGCGGCCACCCACCGGCGCGGCCTTCAGACCGGCCATCTGTCCGGCATTGGCGTTGGCGCGCAGCACCGTGCCCGCGGAATCGCTCAGCACTATGCCGAGCGGGGCGAAGCCGATCAGCCGGCTCAGCAGGTGTTCGGCGTGGCTCTGGGCGCTTTCCAGTTCCTCGATGCGCGCGGTCAGCGCCGCCGCCGTTCCGGCCGCGATTTCCGGCTCCTGCGCCGCCTTCGGGGAGACCTCTGCTTCGGGCGCGGGTTCGGGCGCCTCAGCGCCTGCGCCGCGGCGCAGCAGCGAAAGAAGGACCAGCCCGACCCCCGCCAGCCCGCCGACGCCGAGGACCGCGCCCGAGACCTGGGGCACGCCCGCCAGCGCGGCGGCGGAGAGGATGGCGATCAGGCCGAGGCCGGCGGCGACGCCCAGACCCAGCGGCGCCCGGCCGTGCGGGCCTTGCGCCGTCCGCCGATGGCCGGCGATGTCCGTCTGTTGGGTCATGCTGTTCAGGCGCCACCCGCGCTGTAGCGGTTCTTCATCTGCATGACGTAGCTGATCACGCCCGCCACCGCCTGATAGTGTTCGACGGGGATCGGTTCGTCCAGTTCGACGGTCGCGTGCAGGGCGCGCGCCAGCGGCGGATTCTCGATCACGGGCACGCCGTTGGCCTCGCCGATCTCCCTGATCTTAAGCGCCACGGCGTCGATGCCCTTGGCGACGCATTCGGGCGCGGCCATGGTCTCCATGTCGTAGTGCAGCGCGACGGCGAAGTGGGTCGGGTTGGCGATGATGACGCTGGCCGACGGCACTTTCGACATCATGCGGCGCTTGGCGCGCTCCATCCGGATGGCGCGGATGCGCTGCTTGATCAGGGGGTCGCCCTCGGCCTGCTTCTGCTCGTCCTTGATGTCCTGACGCGACATCCGCATGTCGCGGTTGGTCTTCCATTTCTGGTAGACGAAATCGAGCCCGGCGATGACGGTCATGACCGCCAGCACGCCGCTGACCATGGTCAGCGCCTCCTCGCGCACGAACTCCATGACGCCGAGCGGGGTAATCTCCATGAGCTGCGGCAGGGCCTGCAGGTCCGGCCAGATCAGCGCGAAGGCAACCGCGGCGACGATCGCCAGCTTGGCGATCCCCTTGAGGAACTCCATCACCGAATTGAGCGAGAACAGGCGCTTGAAGCCGGCGATGGGCGAGATCTTGGACAGCTCAGGCTTCAGCTTGGACGGCGTGAACAGCAGGGGATGCTGGATCAGCGTCGCCGCCACGGCCAGCACCATCAGCACGCCCATGATCGGCAGGATGGCGACGGCCATGTCCATGGCGACCGTGGCGAGCAGGCCCTGCATGGCGCCCGGCGAGACGACGATCTGGTCGGGATTGGCGATGAACGCGCTGAGACCGCCGAAGAGGGCCTGGCCGGCGTGGCCGATCATGAAGATCAGCATGCCGGCGACGCCCAGCATCATGAACCAGTGACCGACTTCCTGAGACTTGGCGACCTGCCCCTTGTCCAGGGCGTCCTGTTTTCGCTTGTCTGTCGGTTCCTCGGTTTTTTGCGAGGGATCCTGGTCTTCGGCCATCCCCTACCCTCCGGCCAGGAACATGGCGACGCCTTCCTCGAAATGCTCGAGGAACCAGAGCGCCATCGCGCCCAGCGTGATCATGAAGAACATCAGCGCGAAGGTGATCTGCAGCGGCATGACGATGAAGAAGACCTGCATCTGCGGCATCAGCCGGTTGATCAGGCCCATGCCGATGTAGAGTACCAGGGCGTAGGCGATGAACGGCGCCGAGATCTGGATGCCGACCAGGAAGCTGCCGGCGACGAAGCGGGCCGCGGTCTGCGCGAAGTCGTCCAGCGGCGGCATCACCGCCGCGGGAAAGAGCTGATAGCTGTCGGTGACGGCCATCAGCATCAGGTGATGCAGGTCGGAGACGAAGATCAGGGTCATGCCCATGACGGTCAGGAAGCTGCCCAGCAGCGCGCCCTGGGTGCCCTGGGCCGGGTCGAAGAACTGTGCGAAGCCAAGGCTGGACTGAAACGAGATGACGATGCCGGCGACGTGCAGGGCCGAGACCAGCAGCCGGATCGAGCCGCCGATGAAGACGCCGATGACGATCTCGCCGAACAGCAGCGGCAGCAGGTCAAGGGGCTGCGCGGGCATGGCCGGCAGCGCGCCGCCGACCACCGGCTGGACCACGACCGACAGCGCCAGCGCGATCACCAGACGCACGCGCGGCGAGATGTAGGCCTCGCCGAAGCCCGGCAACACCATGAGCATCGCGCCGACCCGCGCGAAGACGAGCAGCAGCGAGAAGATCAGGGCTGGTAGCAGGTCGGCGAGCACGGGCGGCTCCCTTGTTCCGGCTAGCCGCCGTTGGGGGCGGTATCCGAGATCCTGAGCGCGATCTGGTCCATGAAACCGGTCAGCTCCCCGATCATGTACGGCGAGAGCACGATCAGCGCGACGAAGATGGCGATGATCTTCGGCACGAAGGCCAGGGTCATTTCCTGCATCTGGGTCAGTGCCTGGAACAGCGAGACGGTGAGGCCGACGCCCAGCGCGATCAGCATGACCGGCGCCGCAACCTTCAGCAGCACCCAGATCGCCTCACGGGCGATGTCGACGACTTCAACGGGGGTCATGGCGCGGCCCCGTCAGATCGGCATGCGGATGATCTGCTGATAGGCGTCGATGACGCGGTCGCGCACCGCCACGACGGTCTGCAGCGCGATCTCCGCGTTGTTGACGGCATGCACGACGTCGGTGAGTTCCACCTTGCCGGCGACCGAGCCCACCGAGAGGGTCTCGGAGCTCTCCAGCGCGCCCGCGGCGCCCTCGCCCGCGGCCTTCAC
Source organism: Rhizobiales bacterium NRL2 (assembly GCA_001664005.1). Classification (NCBI taxonomy): domain Bacteria; kingdom Pseudomonadati; phylum Pseudomonadota; class Alphaproteobacteria; order Hyphomicrobiales; species Rhizobiales bacterium NRL2. Next base: position 2,098,871 of record CP016093.1, on the reverse strand, counting down.
CATAGAGGCGAAGGAGCCGGACTCGCCGCCGGCGATTGCGCCGGCGCCATCGGACGGGCCGGTTTCGCCGCCCCGGTTGACGGCCTTGCCATAGGCCATGGCCGCATTCTGCAGCGTCACGTCCATTTCTGGACCTCCCTGACTGAAAGCCATCCACTCAACGCAGCAGATCCACGGTGCGCGAGATCATGTGCTTGGCGGATTCGATGGAGGTCAGATTGGCCTCGTAGGACCGCTGAGCCTCCTTCATGTCGATCATCTCGATAAGCGCGTTGACGTTGGGCAGCTTGACGTAGCCGCGCCCGTCGGCCGCCGGATTGCCGGGGTCGTACTTTTCGCGGAAGGGCGACTTGTCGAGGCTGACCTTGTCCACCTCCACCACCTGGGCGCTGGACTGCTGATCCAGGGCCTGGGCGAAGGTCAGCACCTTGCGGCGATAGGGATCCTCGCCGGGCCGGTTGGACGTGGAATTGGCGTTGGCGATGTTCTCGGCGATCAGCCGCATGCGCGCCGACTGGGCCCGCATGCCGGATGCCGCCGTTATCATCGATTTCTCGAGATCCATTGCCTATCTCCCGTTGCCTGCCGTGACCCGGCCTCAGCCGCCGCGGCCGCCGATGGCCATCTTCACCATCTGCACGTGCTTGCGGTACAGCGAGCTGGCGAGGTCATAGGCCATGCGCGTGTCGTTCACCTTGATGATCTCGTCTTCCAGCGAGACCGAATTGTCGGCCGGATTGGTGTCGTATCCGGTCTCCCGGCTGCGGCGGTAGTCGTCGCTCGCCTCGCCGCTGGGCGCGATGTGTCCGGCGTTGGTCTTCGCCACCCGCATCGAATCGTCGGGGCGGGTCAGCAGTTCCCGGAAGCTGAGCCGCTCCAGGTCGCGTCCGCGGAAGCCCGGCGTGTCGGCGTTGGCGATGTTGTGCGACAGCACCTTCTGCCGCGACGCCAGCCAGTCCATCTGCCGCGTCAGGGCCGAGAATATCGGGATGTTCTTCAGAAGCATGAGGCGCCGTCACCGTCCGTCGAAGGGGCGAAAGCCTGTTCCGCCACGGACCGGCAGTGTCGGCCGAAAGAGTTAAGGAAAGGTAAGGTTGGTCATTATCGGATCGTTAACCACGGCCCTGCGAAACTGTGTCGGCCCGCGGGACAGAAGTCCCGGGCGTTGAATCCGACGGAAAGCGGCAGAAGGCCAGCGCAGGCATATGGAATCCCTCGAATATATCCGGTTCGTGGCGGGACTCGCCGTCGTCGTCGGCCTCATCGCCGCCGCCGCCTGGGCGGCGCGCCGCTTCGGACTCGCCCCGCGCATATCGGGCGGGGGCGCGGGACGGCTCGGCATCGTCGCGGTGCAGACCGTCGACACCCGCCGCCGCCTGGTCCTGGTCCGCCGCGACGACCGCGAGCACCTGATCCTGATCGGCCCCAACTCCGAAACCGTCATCGAAACCGGCATCGCGACGAAGCCGGCCGAGGAGAGCCCGCAGTGACCGTGCGCCGGCTGCTGCCGCCCCTGCTCCTCGCCCTGGCGCTGCTGCTGCCGGGGATGGCGCTGGCGCAGGAACTGAACATCGATCTCGGCGAGGGCGGCAGCTTCACCGGACGGGTGCTGCAGCTCATCGCGCTGCTGACGGTGCTCAGCCTGGCGCCGGCCATTCTGGTCGTGGTCACCTCGTTCACCCGCATCGTCATCGTGCTCTCGCTGCTGCGTTCGGCGCTGGGCGTACAGACCACGCCGCCGAACGTGGTCATCATCTCGCTCGCCCTGTTCCTGACCGCCTTCATCATGGCCCCGACCTTCGAGCAGGCCTGGGAGGACGGCATCCAGCCATTGCTGAACGAGGAGATCGAGGAGCGCGAGGCGTTCGACCGCGCCATCGTGCCGGTGCGCGCCTTCATGCTGACCCATGTCCGCGAAAAGGATCTCGCCCTGTTCCTGGACATCGGCAATATCGACACTTCCGGCCTGACGCCGGAACAGACGCCTCTTCAGGCCCTGATACCGGCCTTCATGATCTCGGAACTCAGACGCGCCTTCGAGATCGGCTTCCTGCTGTTCGTGCCGTTCCTGGTGATCGACATGGTCGTCGCCAGCGTGCTGATGTCGATGGGCATGATGATGCTGCCGCCGATCATCATCTCGCTGCCGTTCAAGCTGATCTTCTTCGTCATCGTCGACGGCTGGAACCTCGTCGCCGCCAGCCTGGTGCGCAGCTTCACCGGCGGTTAGGACAGGCCGGCGCCGCGGATGACGCGGATGTCGAGATCGCGGATCTTCTTGCGGAGCGTGTTGCGGTTCAGGCCCAGCAGCTCGGCCGCGCGGAGCTGGTTGCCGCGGGTCGCCGCCAGCGACAGCGAGATCAATGGCCGCTCCAGCTCCTTCAGCACCCGGTCGTAGAGGCCCGACGGCGGCAGGTCGTCGCCATGGGCCTCGAAGTATTTCGACAGGTGATACTCCACGGCCGAGCCGAGGCTCTCTCCGGCGGGGTTGACCTCCTCCACCGGCGTCGGCGTCGGATCGGCCAGCTCGCGCTCGATGATCTCGACGCCGATCACCTCCTCGGAATAAAGCGCGGCCAGGCGGCGGACCAGATTCTCCAGTTCGCGGACATTGCCCGTCCAGCGGTGCCCCACCAGGCGGTCCATGGCGGCGCGGTCTATGGTCTTGGACGGCAGGCCCTCCTCGGCAGTGCGGTTGAGGAAATGCCGCACCAGGTCGGGAATGTCCTCGCGCCGCTCGCGCAGGGGGGGCAGACGGATCGGCACCACGTTGAGGCGATAGAACAGATCCTCGCGGAACAGTCCCTGGCCGATCTGCTGACGCAGGTCGCGGTTGGTCGCGGCGACGATGCGGACATCGGTCCGGATCGAGTTGCGGCCGCCGACGGTCGTGTACTCGCCCTGCTGCAGGACGCGCAGCAGCCTAGTCTGCGCCTCCAGCGGCATGTCGCCAATCTCGTCGAGGAACAGCGTACCGCCCTCGGCCTGTTCGAAGCGGCCGACATTACGCTGCGAAGCGCCGGTGAAGGCGCCCTTCTCGTGACCGAACAGCTCGCTCTCGATCAGCTCGCGCGGAATCGCGGCCATGTTCACCGGCACGAAGGGGCCGTTGCGGCGGCGGCCGTATTCGTGCAGCGCCCGCGCCACCAGTTCCTTGCCGGTGCCGCTCTCGCCGGTGATCATCACCGTCAGGTCTGTCGTCATCAACCGCGCCATCACGCGGTAGATCTCCTGCATCGCCGGCGAGCGGCCGATCAGGGGCATGCTGTCCTCGGCCTCCATCGTCGGCGGGACCTCGCCTTTCCGGGGCTGGTTGAGGGCCCGGTCGACGATCGAGAGCAACTCCTTCAGGTCGAAGGGCTTCGGCAGATACTCATAGGCGCCGCGCTCGGTCGCCTTGACCGCCGTGAGCAGGGTGTTGCGCGCGCTCATCACGACGACGGGCAGCTCGGGCCGGCGCTTCTTGATCCTGGGCAGCAGGTCCAGGCCGTCCTCGTCGGGCATCACCACATCGGTGATCACCAGATCCCCCGCTCCGTCGGACACCCAGCGCCAGAGCGTCGCCGCGTTGCCGGTGGTGCGGACGTCGTAGCCCGCCCGCCCCAGCGCCTGTCCCAGGACCGTGCGGATGCTGCGGTCGTCGTCGGCTATCAGGATCGATCTCGCGGTCATTTCTTTTTCGCCTTCCCGTGCGCAACGGGCAGATAGATGTGGAACGTGGCGCCACGCTCGGCGCCGTCGAATTCGATGATTCCGCCATGGTCGTTGATGATCTTCGCCACCAGCGCGAGCCCGAGGCCAGTGCCCGCAGGTTTGGTGGTCACGAAGGGATCGAACATGTGCTGGCGCAGATCCTCGGGCACGCCGGGACCGTTGTCGGAGATCGTCACCTCCAGCGGCAGCTGCACCCGCTCGCTGCTGCCGGGCACGGCCAGACGAACACCGTGGCGATAGGCGGTCGCCAGCACGATCTCGCCGTTCTTCTTCGGCACCGCCTCGGCGGCGTTCTTCACCAGATTGAGGAAGACCTGGATGAGCTGGTCGCGGTTGCCCAGCACAAGGGGCAGCGATGGATCGTAGTTCTCGACGAAGCGCACGTTCGGCGCGAAGCCGTTTTCGGCCACCCGGCGTGCCCGCTCCAGCACCTCGTGGATGTTGACCGCCGTGCGCTCGGACGGCCGCGGGTCGGAGAATGCCTCCATCCGGTCGACCAGGGCGACGATGCGCTGAACCTCGTCGACGATCAGGCGCGTCAGTTCCTGATCGGGTTCGTCGACGTTCTGTTCCAGAAGCTGCGCAGCGCCCCTGATGCCGGAGAGCGGGTTCTTCACCTCATGCGCCAGCACCGCGGCCATGCCGGTCACCGCCCGGGCCGCGCCCCTGTGGGTCAGGGAGCGGTCCATCTTCGAGGCGATGGTGCGCTCCTCGATCTGGATCACGACGGAGCCGGGTTGCTCGACGATCGGCGAAAGCTGGATATTGACCGTCTTCACTTCTGAGCGTGGCGTACCCAGCAGGACGCCGTATTCGGAAATCGCGCCCATCCCGTCCCGCGCCTGGCGGAACAGCGACAGGAGCGGGCTGCCGAAGGGCGCGATGTCGTTGATGGTCTGACGGCGGAGCATGGCCTGACCGATGCCGAAGAACTCCTCGGCGGCGGGATTGGCCAACAGGATCCGGCCCTGCCCGTCCACCACCAGAAGCGGGTCGGCAATGGCGTTGACGACCGCCTCGTGGCTCGGCGTCGCGGTCATGCAGCCATGGCCCTTTCCCGGAAGTGGGATTCGATCGCCGCCAGCACGCGGTCCGGATCCGCCTCGGTCATCACCTCGCGGCGGAAGGCGGTCGGGTCATCGAGATGCTCGCCGTACCAGCCGAGATGCTTGCGCGCGATGCGCACGCCGTGCTCGGGATCGCCCGCGGCGACGATGTCGCGGTAGTGGTCCATGGCGATGCAGCCGATTTCCGCCAGACCCGGCGCGATCCAGTTGCGGCCGTCCAGTTCCGCGGCGATCCGCGCCGGCAGCCACGGCCGGCCCTGGGCGCCGCGGCCGATCATCACGCCGTCGGCCCCGGACTGAGCCAGACACGCCCGCGCATCCGCTGCGGTGCGGACGTCGCCATTGGCTATCACCGGCACGGAGACCGCGGCCTTGACCCGGGCGATGAAGCGCCAGTCGGCGCGGCCCTTGTAGAACTGGCAGCGGGTGCGGCCATGCACGGTGATCATCTTCACGCCGATGTCCTCGGCGATGCGGGCAAGTTCCGGGGCGTTGCGGCTCTCGTCGTCCCAGCCCGTCCGCATCTTCAGGGTCACCGGCACATCCACCGCGCCCACCACGGCGCGGATGATCGCCACCGCCTTGCCGAGGTCGCGCATCAGCGCGGAGCCGGCATAGCCGCCGGTCACCTGCTTCGCCGGGCAACCCATGTTGATGTCGATGACCGCAGCGCCCCGGTCGGCGTTGAAGCGCGCCGCCTCGGCCATGATCGCGGGATCGCAGCCGGCGATCTGCACCGCCGGCAGGCCGACGCCGTCCGGCGCCATCATGCGCCGCGCCCGGTCCTGGCCGGTCAGCGCCTGGCGGCCGGCCACCATCTCCGAGAAGGCGAGCGCGACGCCGAAGCGCTTCACGGCGCGGCGGAACGGCGGGTCTGTGATGCCCGACATCGGAGCCATGAGCACCTGCCCGTCCAACTGGATGTCGCCGATTTCAATGCTCATAATTTGATCAACTGAGAACGCTGATTAATTCATAGCCAAACATGGCGCATTGTCGCCCGGATGGCAAGCGGACCATCGAGCTATGGCGAAGCGGCGAAACGCTGTAGTAGCTTCCGGCCATGAACTGCGCCGCCCTCATCGTCGCCGCAGGCAGAGGCCGCAGGCTGGGCGGTACCCTGCCGAAGCAGTACCTGCCGCTCGGCGAGGGCGCGCTGCTGCGGCATACCGTAAAGGCATTTCTGGGTCATCCGGAAATCGGCGCCGTCCTGGTCGTCATCGGCGCCGAGGACCATGCCCTCTACGAATCGGCGGCAGGCGACCTCGGACTGGGGGCCCCGGTGACCGGCGGCGCGGAACGGCAGGACTCCGTCCGCCTCGGCCTGCAGGCGCTGCGCGCCGTCGCCCCCGAAAGGGTTCTGATCCACGATGCCGCGCGCCCTTTCGTCTCCCGGAAACTGATCGACGCCGTGCTGGCCGGACTGGACGGCGCCGATGGTGCGCTGCCGGCGCTGGCCGTCAGCGACAGTCTGAAACGCCTCTCGGGCGAGGCGATCGCGGCGGATGTGGACCGCGCAGGGCTGGTGCGGGCGCAGACGCCCCAGGGCTTCCGCTTCGACGCCATCCTCGCCGCCCACGAGGCGGCGGCCGGCCAGGCCCTGACCGACGACGTGGCCGTCGCCCGCATGCACGGCATCGACGTGGTCACCGTCCAGGGCGAGGAAGACAACTTCAAGATCACCACTTCCGACGACCTCGCCCGCGCGCGGGGCCTGCTCGCCGGGCGCGCAGCCGCGTCGCGCAGTTCCCGCGTCTACCGGACCGGCAACGGCTTCGACGTGCATCGCTATGCGGCCGGCCGGCCGATGATCGTCTGCGGGGTCGAGATCCCACATGACCGGGGCCTCGCCGGCCATTCCGACGCCGATGTCGGCCTGCACGCCATCACCGACGCCGTCCTCGGCGCCATCGCCGACGGCGATATCGGCGACCATTTTCCGCCAGGCGATCCGCAGTGGCGCGGCGCGTCGTCCGACCGGTTTCTCCGCTTCGCCGCCGAGCGTGTGCGGCAGCGGGGCGGCGAGATCGTCGCCGTGGACGTCACCCTGGTCTGCGAGACGCCGAAGATGAAGCCGCACCGCGAGGCGATGCGCGCGTGCATCGCCTCCATCGCCGCCATCCCGACGGACCGGGTCAGCGTGAAGGCCACGACCACCGAGAAACTCGGCTTCACGGGCCGCAGCGAAGGCATGGCCGCCCAGGCCACGGCGACAGTGGCGCTCCCCGCCGGAACCACCGAATGATCGACCGCTTCGCGACCATGGTCGCCACCTTCTTCTGGGTCGGCAACGCCCGCTGGGCGCCCGGCACCATGGGCTCGATCGCGGCGGCGCCGGTCGGCTGGGCGATGCTGGAATTCGGCGGCAAGCCGGCGCTGCTGACCGGCGTCCTGATCGCCTCGCTGCTGGGCTGGTGGGCGGCCAGCCGCCACATGCGCGTACGCGACCGCCGCGACGATCCGCAGGAGATCGTGATCGACGAGGCGGCGGGCCTGTGGATCGGCTATCTGGCACTGCCGGACGCCGGCTGGGCCGGCTGCCTCGCGGGGCTGGTGCTGTTCCGCGTGATCGACATCTGGAAGCCCGGGCCCATCGGCTGGGCCGACAGACGGCTGAAGGGTTCGCTGGGCGTGATGGTGGACGACCTGATGGCCGGGATGCTGGCCGCGCTGCTGCTCGGCGGCGGCTACTGGATGATGGAGCAATGGGCATGACCACCGACAGCGGGGCGCTGCATCAGGCGGCGATCGATCTTCTGGAGGCGCTGAAGGCGCGGGAGGCGATGATCTGTACGGTGGAAAGCTGCACCGGCGGCATGATCGCCGCGGCGCTGACCGATATCGCGGGCTCGTCCGCCGCCGTCGCCGGGGGCCTGGTGACCTATTCCAACGAGGCCAAGCACGATCTGGCGGGGGTGCCGATGGCACTGATCGAACGGCACGGCGCGGTTTCGGAGCCGGTCGCCGTCGCCATGGCCGAGGGCGGGCTGCAGGCCTGCCGCGCGCAAATCGCGATCGCCGTGACCGGCGTCGCGGGGCCGGGCGGCGGCAGCGACGAGAAGCCGGTCGGACTGGTGCATTTCGCCTGCGCCGCCACGGGCGGCACGACGCTGCACGAACGTCACCTGTTCGCCGACCGCGGGCGCGCCTTCATCCGCCGCGAGACCGTGGCGCAGGCCTTCCGGCTCGTGCACCGCATGCTGCGCGCGCAAGACTGAGCCGCACGGCCCGAAGGACGCACGGCTCCACGTTCATTGCATTTCCCGATTGCCGCCGAAACCGGCCGGCGGCGCAGGTTCAGGCCCTGCGGGCTTCCTGAGGGTCGACGATGCGGAACTCGCTCGAGGCTCTTTCCTCGCCCGTCTCGCCAAGCTCCTCGTCCCTGACTTCCAGACCGCGCCGGATCAACTCACGGATCGCCGCCGCGCGGGTCGGCATCCGGTTGCGGAACCGCCAGTCGTCGACGGTTCCCAGCTCATGATCGTCCAGCATGAGCTGGAGCTTTTCGGTTCGCTTCGGCGGATGCGTCTTCGATATGCTACTCATCACTGACCGCCCTTCCTCGCTGCGTGGTGACTCACCTCAATGCAGGGTGTCATTACAACACGCCAACGACCGCTCCGGCCAGTGCTGCCGCAGGAAATATTCCCCACGCACGCACAGCATGCCCGGACCGTGACATCCAACGGAACACGCAACTTCGCGGAATTGCTGGATAATCGGAAGCCATGCGTCAAGGACAGGTCAGAACCGTCCCATGCTCCAAGGAACGCGCGGCCTAGCCGGTCAGTCCTTCTGCTCCCGGGCTTCGTCGGGATCAACAATACGGAAATCCGTGGATGTCCGGTCGCTCAGATCCTCGGGCACATCGGCTGGCGAAAGCAGCCCCCGCCGGATCAACTCGCGAATGGCGGCCGCCCGCGACGGCATCCGGTTGCGGAACCGCCAGTCGTCGATCGCTTCCATCTCGAGATCGTCCAGCATCAACTGGAGCTTCTCGGTCCTCTTCGGCGGATGCGCCTCAACCATGCTACTCAACTCTCCAACCAAACATGATGGGACGCACATCCTAGGCACATGAGTCACTTACTCCAACTGCTTATTTACCACAGGTTATGTCACCTGCGCTACCTGCATGGGTTCATGATACTCCATACATGATTGAAAAACCCATCTTTCCATCATGTCATCAATGCATGTGACATCACCATTTGAGTGGACTCCCCTACATGGATGAAATGTAGCAAGTAGATCATACGAAAATATTTGATCCGCTTCGCTTCGGTTTCTAGGTTCAGGGGCATGGCAACAACGCCATCAACGACAAGAAGGAGCCGACATGCCCTTGCTGCTTTCGATCGTGGTCACCGAAGACATCCTCGACGATGTCACCAGGGGTCCCGGGGAGGTGAGGGATCCCGATGTCCGGGGCGCACTCAAGACGGACGGAAAAGCCCGCACCGCGCGCCGGACGGCCAAGGAAGGCCGGGACATGGTCAAGGCTCTGGAAGAACGGAGTACAACAAGATGAGTATCCGCGAACGCATCCTCGCCTACATCGCCATCCTCGCTTTTGGCGGCGCGCTGGTCGCCTGCGAGAACACCATTCGCGGCGTCGGTCAGGACGCCGAGGAAACCGGCGAAGCGGTAGAGGACAGTCTGGAGTAGACGTCCGGATCAACCGGACCCGATGAGTCAACGCGTAGAGTAGACAGGAGGGCAAGATGATCAGTGACCGTGCTGCAGGACGCCTGATCGCGATTGCAACGATACTGGTGGGCGCCATGGCCGCCATGGCGACGGAGCCCCTGCCCGCTTCGACACCGAACGAAACCAATTCAGGGCTGACCGAAATCGCGCCGACAGAAGCGCCGCAGCCCGAACTCGCCAGTCTGGTTCCCTGAGCGGCGGACCGGCGAGCGACCGCACATCCTCTGCAACGCCTGAATTCGGCCCCACAGGCACAGTGAACCGGGATCGGTCAGTACAATAACAAGACCCGGGAAGGGCCAGGGGCCGAAAGTCGAGCAGTCACCTGAAAAGGTGGCTGCTCATTTTCTTTGTGCCGCCGTTTCGCCGTAGAGCGCGTCGGCGCGTCTCTCGAACGCCGTCACCATGCGCCGCACGGCTTCGTTGAACAGGGGCTCCACCGCCCTGCGCAACAACCGGGAGCGGAACTCGAAATCGACCATGAAGTCGACCTCGCAGCCCTTCTCGTGATCGCGGAAGACCCAGTGGTTCTCGAGATATCGCATCGGCCCCTCGATATAGGCCACATCGATGCGCGGGGTTTGCGGCTCCAGATCCACTTTCGAACGGAACCGTTCGCGGAACATCTTGAACCCGATCAGCAGGTCGGCGGTGATCTGTTCGGCGCCATGGGAGACGATGCGAACACCGACGCACCAGGGCAGGAACTGCGGATACTTCTCCACGTCCGCGACCAGCGCGTACATCTGTTCGGGCGTGTAGGGCAGCACGCGATTTTCGGAGTGTTTCGGCATCAGCCGGTCAGGATGCCGCCTTCAGGCGCCGTTCCCGCGCTGCGCGCAGCCGCTCGAAATCGTCGCCGGCGTGATAGGACGACCGTGTCAGCGGCGTCGCCGAAACCATCAGGAAGCCCTTGCCATAGGCGCTCCGCTCCAGGCTCGCGAATTCGTCCGGCGTGACGAAGCGGTCGACCGCGTGATGCTTGCGGCTGGGCTGCAGGTACTGGCCGATGGTCATGAAATCGACCTCGGCGGAGCGCAGATCGTCCATGACCTGCAGCACTTCTTCCCGTCCCTCGCCCAGGCCGACCATGATGCCCGACTTGGTGAACATGGACGGGTCGATCTCCTTCACCCGTGACAGGATGCGCAGCGAATGGAAATAGCGCGCGCCGGGGCGGACCTCGCCGTACAGCCGCGGCACGGTCTCCAGATTGTGGTTGAAGACGTCGGGCCGGGCCTCGACGACCTTCTCCAGCGCGCCGGGCTTCTTCTGGAAATCCGGGGTCAGCACCTCGATGGTGGTGCCGGGGCTGGCCTCGCGGATGCGCAGGATGGTCTGCGCCATGTGGTCGGCGCCGCCGTCGTCGAGGTCGTCGCGGTCCACCGAGGTCACCACGACATGGTTCAGCCCCAGCTTCTTCACCGACTGGGCGACGCTCTCCGGCTCGAAGGGATCGAGCTGGCCGGGCCGGCCCGTCTTGACGTTGCAGAAGGTGCAGGCGCGGGTGCAGGTGTCGCCCATGATCATCATGGTGGCGTGGCCCTTGGCCCAGCACTCGCCGATGTTCGGACAGGCCGCTTCCTCGCAGACCGTGTGCAGCTTGTGCTCGCGCATGATCGCCCGGGTTTCCTGGTAGGCGGGCGACGTCGGCGCCTTCACCCGGATCCAGGCCGGCTTCTTCTTCCACACCGGCTGGTCGGGCCTGTGGGCCTTCTCGGGATGGCGCGGCGCGGCTTTGACGATGTCGGTCATGCAGACCTCAGGACTTCCACGGAACTCGGATCAGAAATGGATGGCCCGACCATAGGCGTCAAGCACGGACTCGTGCATCATCTCCGACAGCGTCGGATGCGGGAACACCGTGTGCATCAGTTCCGCCTCGGTCGTCTCCAGCGTCTTGGCGATGCCGTAGCCCTGGATCAGCTCGGTCACTTCCGCGCCGATCATGTGCGCGCCGAGCAGCTCGCCGGTCTTCCTGTCGAAGACCGTCTTGACCATGCCTTCGGGGTCGCCCAGCGCGATGGCCTTGCCGTTGCCCATGAAGGGGAAGCGGCCGACGTTGACCTCGTGGCCCTTCGCTTTTGCCGCGGCCTCGGTCAGGCCGACGCTGGCGACCTGCGGCTGGCAGTAGGTGCAGCCGGGAATGTTGGTGACCTCGAGCGGGTGGACGTCCATCCCGGCGATCTTCTCGACGCAGATGACGCCCTCATGGCTCGCCTTGTGGGCCAGCCAGGGCGGACCGCAGAGGTCGCCGATGGCGTAGACGCCGGGCTCGCCCGTGCGGCAGTAGCCGTCGATCTTCACGTGCGCGCGGTCGACCTCGACCTTCGTGTTCTCCAGGCCGATGTTCTCGACATTGCCGACGATGCCGACGGCCAGGATGACGCGCTCGACCGTGATCTTCTCGGTCTTGCCGTCCTTCTTCTTCACCGTTGCGGTGACGCCGTCCTTCGTCTTGTCCAGCTTCTCCACCGTCGCGCCGGTCATGATCTTCATGCCCTGTTTGGTGAAGGCCTTCTCGGCAAAGGCGGAGATTTCCTCATCCTCCACGGGGAGAACACGGTCAAGCACCTCGACTACCGTCACCTCGGCGCCCAGCGTGCGGTAGAAGCTGGCGAATTCGATGCCGATGGCGCCGGAGCCGACGACCAGCAGCGATTTCGGCAGGCTTTCGGGGACCATTGCCTCCTTGTAGGTCCAGATGCGGTCCCCGTCGGGCTCCAGACCGGGCAGCGTCCGCGCCCGCGCCCCGGTGGCGAGCACGATGTGCTTCGCCCTGATCTCGTCGACCGCCTTGCCGTCCTTCGTGACCTTGACGACGCCCTTGCCGCCCAGCGCGCCGTGGCCGTCGAAGACGGTGACCTTGTTCTTCTTCAGCAGGTGCTTGACGCCGCCGGAGAGCTGGCCCGCCACCTTGCGCGAGCGCTTGACCACCGCCGCGGCGTCGATCTCGATCTTGCCGTCGATTTTGAACCCGAAATCCCCGGCGTGCTGCATCAGGTGGTAGACCTCGGCCGAGCGCAGCAGCGCCTTGGTCGGGATGCAGCCCCAGTTGAGGCAGATGCCGCCCAGGTGCTCCCGCTCGACCAGCGCCACGTTCATTTTCAGCTGCGCCGCCCGGATCGCGGCGACATAGCCGCCGGGGCCGCCGCCGACGACGACCAGATCGAATTCCTTCGCCATTTCAGTCGTCCCCCTGGATCAGAGCAGCATGGTGACCGGGTCTTCCAGGAAGCCCTTCAGGGTCTCCAGGAAGCGCGCGCCCTCGGCCCCGCCATAGACGCGGTGATCGCATGACAGCGTCGCGGTCATGACGGTGGCGACGGCCAGCGCGCCATCCTTGACTACCGGCTTCTGCTTGCCCGAGCCCACCGCCAGGATGGTCGACTGCGGCGGGTTGATGACGGCCACGAACTGGTCGATGCCGAACATGCCCAGGTTGGAAACCGTACAGGTGCCGCCCTGGTACTCCTCCGGCTTCAGCTTGCCGTCGCGGGCGCGGCCGGCCAGGTCCTTGGCCTGGTTGGCGATCTCCACCAGGCCCTTGCGGTCGGCATCGCGGATCACCGGCGTGATCAGTCCGCCCTCGATCGCCACGGCGACCGAGACGTCGACCTTGCGATGCTGCAGGATCGCCTCGCCGGTGAACTGGGCGTTGATCTCCGGGTGGCGGTGCAGCGCGAGCGCCGTAGCACGGATGATGAAGTCGTTGACCGAGATCCTGTAGGCGTCGGAGCGGCCGTTGAGATCCTTCCGCATGGCCAGCAGGCGGTCGAGTTCGATGTCCATCGTGAGATAGAAATGCGGGATCGTCTGCTTCGACTCGGTGAGGCGGCGCGCGATCGTCTTCCGCATCGAATTGAGTTTGATCTCCTCGTAGTCGTCCGTCGCCGGCGGATAGTCGCCGGCCACGGCCAGCGGCTTCGGCGCCGGCGCTGCCGCGGCGGTGGCAGCGGCCTGCGGAGCCGCCTTCTTCCCCGTCCCCGCCTTCACGGCGGCCTCGATGTCGCGCTTGACGACGCGGCCCTTCGGACCGGAGCCCTCGATAGCCGCCAGATCGAGCCCGGCCTGCTCCGCCATGCGCTTCGCCAGCGGGCTGGCGAAGATGCGTCCCCCGCCGCCGCCGGATGCCGGCTTCGGTGCAGGCGCGCGGGCGTCGTCGGCCACCGATCCGGCGGGCTGTTTCGCCGGCCGCGGCGCTTCCGGTTCCGGTTCGGCCGTTTCCGCCGGCGGGGGCGCGGCCCCGCCCTCGGGCTCGTAGCCCTCCAGTGCGCTCTCGTCCTCGCCCTCTTCCAGCAGGATGGCGATGGGCGCATTGACCTTCACGCCCTCGGTCCCCGCCTCGACCAGCAGCTTCCCGATCGTGCCCTCGTCAACGGCCTCGACCTCCATGGTCGCCTTGTCGGTCTCGATCTCGCAGAGCACGTCGCCGGCGGCGACCGTATCGCCCGCCTTGACCTGCCAGCTGGCCAGCGTGCCTTCCTCCATGGTGGGCGACAGCGCAGGCATGGTGATGGTGATCGGCATCTCGCGTCCCCCCTCAGTCGGCGTAGCAGACGGCCCGGGCCGCCTCGACGATGGTCTCGGGCTGTGGCAGAGCCAGCTTCTCGAGGTTCGCCGCGTAGGGCATGGGCACATCCTCGCCGGTGACGCGCTTCACCGGCGCGTCGAGCCAGTCGAAAGCCTCCTCCATCACCCGGGCCGAAAGCTCCGCCCCGATGCCGCAGGTCGGGAAGCCCTCCTCCAGCGTCACCAGACGGTTGGTCTTCTTCACCGACCGGATCACGGTCGCGGTGTCCAGCGGACGGAGCGAGCGCAGGTCGACGATCTCCGCGTCGATCCCCTGTTCCGCCAGAATCTCGGCCGCCTTGAGCGCCTTCTCGATCATGATGGAGTAGCCGACCAGGGTCACGTCCGCGCCCTTGCGGACCACCTTGGCCTTGCCGATGGGCAGGACGAAGCCGTCGTCCTTCGGCACCTCGCCGGTACGGCCGTAGAGAATCTCGTTCTCGAGGAAGATCACCGGGTTCGGATCCCGGATCGCCGCCTTCATCAGGCCCTTGGCGTCAGCCGCCGACCAGGGCGACACCACCTTCAGCCCCGGAATCTGCGCGTACCAGGCGCCGTAGTCCTGGCTGTGCTGTGCGCCGACGCGGGCCGCCGCGCCGTTGGGGCCGCGGAAGACGATGGGACAGCCCATCTGGCCGCCCGACATGTAAAGGGTCTTGGCCGCGGAATTGATGATCTGGTCGATCGCCTGCATGGCGAAGTTGAAGGTCATGAACTCGACGATGGGCCTCAGCCCGCCGAACGCCGCGCCGACGCCGACGCCGGCGAAGCCGTGCTCGGTGATCGGCGTGTCGATCACCCGCTTCGGCCCGAAGCGGTCCAGCAGGCCCTGGGAGACCTTGTAGGCGCCCTGGTACTCGGCCACCTCCTCGCCCATCAGGAAGACGGTCTCGTCGCGCTCCATTTCCTCGGCCATGGCGTCGCGCAGCGCCTCGCGGACGGTCTGCTCGACCATCTCGGTCCCTGCCGGGATCTCGGGCTCCTCCTCGTCGTCGACCGCAACCGGCTGCGCGGAGCGCGGCTGTGCTTCCGCTTTCGGCGCCGGCGTGGCGGGCGCCTCGTCGACATGGGCGTCGCCTTCACGGTCGGGCGACGGCCCGCCCCTGGGCTCGTAGCCCTCCAGATCGGACTTGTCCTCGCCCTCGCCCAGCAGCACGGCGATGGGCGCATTCACCTTCACGCCCTCCGTGCCTTCCTCGACCAGCAGCCGGCCGATGGCGCCCTCGTCGACCGCCTCGACCTCCATGGTCGCCTTGTCGGTCTCGATTTCGCACAGCACATCGCCGGGGGCGACCTCGTCACCCTCCTTGACCAGCCACTTGGCCAGCGTGCCCTCCTCCATGGTCGGCGAAAGGGCGGGCATCGTAATTGTGATCGGCATCGCTCAGGCTCTCCCCTCAGGCCTCGCGCAGGATGTCGGTATAGAGTTCGGACGGATCCGGCTCCGGGCTCTGCTGGGCGAACTCGGCCGCGTCGGAGACGATACCCTTCACCTCGCGGTCGATCGTCTTCAACTCGTCCTCGCCGGCCTCGAACTCCTCCAGCAGCCGCGCGCGGACCCGTTCGATCGGATCCTTCTCCTGGCGCATCTTGGCCACTTCCTCCTTGGAGCGGTACTTGGCCGGATCCGACATGGAATGGCCGCGATAGCGATAGGTCTTCATCTCCAGGATGATCGGCCCGTTGCCCTCGCGCACGTGCTTGACCGCCTCCTCGGCGGCGGCCTTGACGGCCAGCACATCCATGCCGTCGACCTGCCGCCCCGGGATGCCGAAGCTCTCGCCGCGCTTGGCGAGTTCGACCTGCGCCGAGGACCGGGCGACCGAGGTGCCCATGGCGTACTGGTTGTTCTCGATCACGTAGATCACCGGCAGCTTCCACAGCGCCGCCATGTTGAAGGCCTCGTAGACCTGACCCTGGTTGGCGGAGCCGTCGCCGAAATAGGTCACGCTCAGCGCGCCCGTTCCCTTGTACTTCTCCGCCATCGCGAGACCCGTGCCGAGCGGCACCTGGGCGCCGACGATGCCGTGTCCGCCGTAGAAGTTCTTCTCCCGGCTGAACATGTGCATGGAGCCGCCCTTGCCCCTGGAATAGCCCCCGGCGCGGCCGGTAAGTTCGGCCATCACCCCGCTCGATTCCATGCCGCAGGCCAGCATGTGGCCGTGATCGCGGTAGGACGTGATCACCTTGTCGTCCGGCGTCAGCGCCGCCTGGATGCCGACGACGACCGCCTCCTGACCGATGTAGAGGTGACAGAAACCGCCGATCAGACCCATGCCGTACATCTGGCCCGCCTTCTCCTCGAAGCGCCGGATCAGCAGCATTTCGCGGTAGAAGGACATCAGTTCGTCCTTGCTCGTCTCCGGCGGCGCGGCCTCCGCCTTGGCGGCGCCGGCGCGGCTGCGCGCGCGGGGCGCCCGGCTGGAACGGCTGCTGGTGGACTTGGCCATGCTTCCTCCCCGGCCCTGTTCGGGCCACTCACCTGGCGACGGGACACGGCGGACAGTAACGCACAGATTTTCACCCTCTGCACGGCGAAACTCCGCGTTAACCCGGAATCGGTTACCGCCCTGCCGCGGAAGGCCCGGGGTGCAGGATGACAACCTCGTCGGGGCGGCTCCATCCGAGGATGCGCCGCGCCTGCTCCTCCAGGATGTCGCCATCAATCTCGGGGCCGCGGATCAGTTCCACCCGGCGTCGGAGCCGCTCTTCGCGCGCCTGCAGGTCCTCAAGTCTTTCCTGCTGATGCCCGGCCTCGGCCTCCAGTTTCCTGAGCGCGACCAGGCCCCGCTCGCCATAGGCGGCGTGGAATCCGAAATAGAACACCAGGGCCGCGCCGATGAGCGGGGGCGCGAACTTCAGCAGGTGTCTCGATCCGGCGGGCGAAAGGGTCATCGGCGAATCGAATCAGAACCGATTCGCCCGGTCAAACGGATTGCGCCGCCTTCATGTGCTTTTTCCGCTGAAGGGGCCAAAGCGTTGCCGAATTGACTCTTTTCCAACGCACCGGACGGCTGACGCGAGGTCATCCTCGATCGATCGGCGCCATGCCGTCGAAGGGCAAATACTCATGAGTATAGTTTTTGATACCGATCAGTAAAAAAACACCTCGGCTCTGTTCTTTTCTGATTGCGGCCATTGCGTCATGCGCGCAGGCGAGGCTAAATGGCCGCAACGAGGCGTCAGAAGAAGCGCCCGCTTTACCTGCGTCCAACTGCAGGGACCCGGCGAAACGCCGGAGGAAAAAGGGACCGGTGGTCCGCAAAGGGAGGTAGATCATGAATCTCATCAAGACGTTGGGCGCGGTAGCGCTTGCGGCGAGCGTGACGCTCGCCATGTCGGCATCGGAAGCCGACGCGAAGAAGGTCCGCTGGAAGCTGCATTCCGCCTTCGGCACGAACGTGGCGGTTCTGGGGCCGGTCGGGCCGCGGATCACCGGCTGGGTCGACAAGGCTTCCGCCGGCGATTTCGACATCAAGGTGTTCGAGCCCGGCGCGCTGGCCGGCGGTTACGCCTATTACGACCCGATCAGCCAGGGCGCGTTCGAGGCGGCCTACGGCACGCCGGGCGCCAACCAGGGCAAGAACTCGGTCTTCGCCTTCCTTTCGACCTGGCCGTTCGGCCCGGGCGCGCTGGAGTTCAACGCCTGGCTGCAGTACGGCGGCGGTGTCGAGCTCGGCAAGGAGTTCTACGGGCGCGACAACATCGAATACTTCTACTGCGGCATGATCCCGCCGGAGACCTCCGGCTGGTTCCGCAACAAGATCACCAGCCTCGACGAGCTGAAGGGCCTGAAGATGCGCTTCTTCGGCATCGGCGCGAAGGTGATGCAGAAGTTCGGCGTGGCCACCCAGCAGCTCGCCGGCGGCGATATCTATCCGGCGCTGGAACTCGGCACCATCGACGCCACCGAGTTCTCGATGCCCGCCATCGACCGTACGCTCGGCTTCTACCAGATCGCCAAGTACAA
The DNA here is from genome assembly GCA_001664005.1 of Rhizobiales bacterium NRL2. NCBI lineage: Bacteria > Pseudomonadati > Pseudomonadota > Alphaproteobacteria > Hyphomicrobiales > Rhizobiales bacterium NRL2. The sequence goes on along the minus strand of CP016093.1, from coordinate 2,080,838 downwards.
CTACTTCCCCGGCTGGCATCAGCAGTCCACGACCAACGAGTTCCTGGTGAACCGCGACAAGTGGAACGAGCTGGACGACCAGAAGAAGGCGATCTTCGAGATGGCCTGCACGGCCAATATCGGCGTGGAACTGGCCGAGGGTGAAGCCCTTCAGTCCGCGGCGATGATCGCCAACGAGAAGGACGGCGTGGAGAATGTCGACTGGTCGCCGGAGATCCTCGACCAGCTCCGCGGCGCCTGGGGGGAGGTGCTCCAGGAGGAGCTTGCGGCCAATCCGGACGTCAAGCGCCTCTGGGACAGCTACACCGCCTTCCACGAGGAGTACAAGATCTGGGGTGAGCGCGGCTATCTGAAGTAGTCCGGCGTGACGCGGCGGCGGCCGCCAGCGGCCGCCGCCGCACCCGGTTTTGCAACGACCGGCGTGAGTACCCGCGCCGGTCGATTCTTGCCAACGGCACGGGCCCCAGCAGCGTCAGATCCGGGTCCGCGAACGCCCAGGAAGACGGGACTCCAGACAAGATGCTCAAACTCGCCGACGCGGCCGACCGTTTCTCCCGCTCCATCGGGAAGGGGGCGAGCTGGCTGATCCTGCCGCTGATCATGATCATCATGTTCGACGTGATCACGCGGAAGATCGACATCATCAAGGAATGGTCCGCAGAGATCACGATCCACTACGGCTATTCCGTCTCCTTCATCCTGCAGGATCTGCAGTGGCACATCCACGGCGTGCTGCTGATGCTGAGTTTCGGCTTCGCCTATCTGATGAACGCCCATGTCCGCGTCGACATCTTCCGCGAAATGGGCTCTCGGCGAACCCAGTGCTGGATCGAATTCATCGGCCTGATCCTGTTCGCCATGCCGTTCCTGTGCTTCATGCTGGCCAAGTCCATCGACATGGTGGCCCTTTCCTACCATCAGGGTGAGGGGTCGGAATCGATGGTCGGGATTCCCTGGCGCTACGTCATCAAGTCGGCGATGCCGATCGGCTTCTTCGTCATGCTGATCGCCGCCTTCGCCATGACCATACGCGTCGCGGCCTATCTCTGGGGATCGCCGGACGCGCGGGTCCGCGCCGAACAGGACATCCCCTTCTTCACCGATATCGACGTGCTGCCGAAGGTCTCCCTGGACGACGGGCCGGAAGTCCTTTCGGTCGAGGGAGAGCGCTGACGATGGAATTCTTCGAATGGCTGATTGACGATCACCTCTACGACTACATCGGCGGCTACATGTTCCTGGCGCTGGCCATGGCCCTGTTCACGGGCCTGCCGGTCGCTTTCGCGCTTGGCGGCATCTCGCTGATCTTCGGCCTGCTGGGCATTGCCATCGGCGTGCTGGACTACGCCATCTTCTATCAGGTCATCAACCGCATCTGGGGCGGCGACGGCGCCTCGGGAGCGGTGCAGAACCCGATCCTGGTGGCGATCCCCTGTTTCGTGTTCATGGGCACCATGCTGGAGCGCAGCCGCGTCGCCGCCGACCTGCTGCACATTCTGCAGATCATGCTGCGCCGCGTTCCCGGCGGCCTCGCGCTCTCGATCACCGTCATGGGCACCATCATGGCCGCGACCACCGGCATCATCGGCGCCTCGGTCGTGATGATGACCCTGCTGGCGCTGCCGACCATGCTCCGGCGCGGCTACCAGCATTCGCTGGCCACCGGCACCATCGCCGCCAGCGCGACGCTGGGCATCCTGATCCCGCCCTCGATCATGCTGGTGCTGATGGCCAACCTGCTGGCGGTGTCGGTCGGCAACCTGTTCATCGGCGCGGTGCTGCCGGGTCTGGTGCTTTCGGGCCTCTACTTCATCTACATCATGACCCGGGCGACGATTAACCCGAGCGTCGCCCCGCCCCTGCCCGAAGACATGATTCACGTCGATCCGACGAACTTCCGGAACGTCGCCGTCTATTTCTCGGTCACCGTGGCCATCGTGATCGCCGTCTACGTCCTCTCGCGACTGGGCATCGACTGGGTGAACTGGTCGCTGATCGGCTTCCTCGCCATCTTCACCTATTCGATGATGATGGGCCGCAAGGAGGGCAACACCATCTTCGGCGGCATCCTGAAGGGCTTCGTGCCGCCGATCTTCCTGATCATCATGGTGCTGGGGTCGATCTTCGCCGGCTGGGCCACCCCGACCGAGGCCGCGGGCATCGGCGCCTTCGGCTCGATGATACTGGCCGCCTTCAACCGCACGCTGACGAAGGAGGTCGTGCGGGAAGTCTGCCACCGTACGGGGCTGACCACGGCGATGATCTTCTTCATCTTCGTCGGCGCGACGGCGTTCTCCACCATCTTCCGCAACGTCTATGGCGAGGATCTGATCATCGAGCTGATCGAAGTCCTCGACCTGGGCGCATGGCCGCTGCTGTTCCTGCTGATGTTCTCGGTCTTCCTGATGGGTTTCTTCTTCGACTTCCTGGAGATCACCCTGATCATCCTGCCGGTCTTCGCGCCCGTCATCCAGGCCTTCTCGCCCGAGTTCGCAAGCCATCTGGGCGTCGAGGGCCTGCCCTTCCAGCAGATCCAGGAACAGGTGATCTACTGGTTCGCGATCCTGGTGGCCGTGAATCTGCAGACATCGTTCCTGACACCACCATTCGGCTTCGCGCTGTTCTACATGAAGGGCGTGGCGCCGCCTGAGGTGAAGATGCAGTCGATCTACCGGGGCATCATCCCGTTCGTGACGCTGCAGGTGATCGGTCTCGGCGTCGTCATCCTGTTCCCGCAGGTCACCCTCTGGCTGCCCAGGCTGATGCTGCAATAGCGCGGCGTCCGGGGGGCGGCGGAGGACCGACCCCCGGCCCCGCTGCAATCGCAGACCCGAGGCCCATATGCGGGGAAACGGAACCCCGGGAGGCCGACAATGAAACTGTATGGCGTACGCATCTTCGTCGACGACTTCGACAAGGCGCACGAATTCTATTCCGACCTGCTGGCCCTGCCGACCAACTGGCGGGCCGACGGGATGCGGGCCGCCGGCTACGGCCTGGAGAATGCGGAGCTGATCGTCGAGGAGGCGAAGGCGGCCGACAAGGGCCTGGTCGGCCGGTTCGTCGGCATCTCGATGACCATCGACAACATCGGCGCCGCCTACGAGACCCTCAGCGGCCGGGGCGTGCGCTTCGAGGGCCCGCCGGAAAAGCAGGAATGGGGCGGCACGCTCGCGCATTTCCGCGACCCGGCCGGCAATGTCCTGACCCTGCTGGAATAGGGCGGGAGAGGCCCGTGACCGGTGACGGCGGCGACCTGCCCGAGCACCTGCTGATCATGGACGGCGATTGCGCGCTGTGCTCCGGCGCCGCACGCTGGATCGCCCGCCACGACAGACGCGGCGAGTTCCGTATCGCCACGGCGGCCAGTCCGCTGGGGCGTCGGCTTCTGGCCGGACTGGGCCTCGACCCGGACGACCCCGAAAGCTGGCTCTACATCGAACGGGGACAGGTCCGGACCTCGCTGGAAGCCGTGATCGCCGCCGGCGCGCGGCTGGGCGGCGCCGGACGCCTGCTCGGCGCCTTCAGGGTCCTCCCCCGCCCGGCGCAGAACTGGCTCTACCGCCGCATCGCGCGCAACCGCTATGCTCTCTTCGGCCGGGCCGAACTCTGCGCCCTGCCCGACCCGGAACTGCAGCGGCGATTGATTGGCGGGGTGTGACGCTCAGACCGCGTTGTGGACCCCGCCGCCCATGAGTTCCTCGACGAACAGGCCGACGAGCTGGGTGCGGTTGGAAACGCCGGCCTTGGCGTAGACACGGGCGAGCTGGGCCCGGACGGTACCCTGCGCGGCGCTGCGGAAGCCGGCGATCTCGGCCACGTCGAAGCCCTTCAACGCCAGCATCGCCACATCCGACTCCGCCGGAGTCAGTTTCCATCTGGCGAAATAGCTGTCGATCAGTTCGACGAAGGCGCCGGATGCCACCGACAGCGCGGCTTCGGCGCGCTGGTTCCGTTCCAGCGTGCGGCGCATCTCGAGCCCGCCAAGGACGACGCCCGCCACCAGCATCAGGGCGACCAGCGCTTCGAAGGCCGTGTGCAGATCGAGACCGACACGGCCGAAATCGGTGATCACATCGCCGACGAAGAAGACAGCACAGAGCGCCTGGACGGCCAGCAGGACGGCCAGGATGGCCGCCCGCCGGTCGCCGGCGCCGTGTCCCGGATCTTTCTGCCTGGCGGTCATTCGCGCCGGGAACGCGGCGTCTCCCGCCGGCCCGTCACCATCTGCCGCGCCAGGTTCACCCCGGACAGACGGCTCTCAAGGATCACGCCGCCGACATGCAGCGCGGCAAGCAGCAGGAGCAGGTTGGCGAAGACCTCGTGCACCTCTTCCAGAACCTCTTCCCCCTCGTCGTCGTGCCCGTCCTCATCGTGGGTTTCGTAACGCTCCACCTGAGCGTCGGAAGCGGCCGGAAAGGGCGAACTTTCCATCATCACGCCGGTCACGGAAACCAGCGCCAGGGAACCCCAGAGGGCATAAACCATCAGGGCCCCAAGCGGATTGTGGGAATCATGCCGCCGGTGACGGCCGGTCATCAAGTCGCCAATGTGCCCCAGCGCAGCCGAGAGGCTCGGCGGGAAGGCCGAGAACCGGGCCGGCGCGGTGCCCACGACCCCCCACATGACCCGCAGCGCCAGCAGTCCGAGCGCTACGTAGCCGATCCAGATGTGGGCCAGCGCGTGTTCATCGATCACCAGACCGTTGAGCAGCACCGCTGCCGCCACGCCCCAGTGGGTGAGACGGACCAGGGGATCCCATATGCGGTCCGGCGCTTGACCTGCTTCGGAGGCCATCAGTCGTCTTCCCGGACGCGGAGAACGCGGCCGTCCGCGCCATCGACATCGATCTCGTAGACCCGCCCGTCGCGGATCGCCTTTATCTCGACCCGGCCATGCTCGCGCTCCATCCGCACGATGCGGTAGCCTTCGTCCGTCAGTTGGCGGACAATATCGTCATCGATCGCCCGGGCTTCGGCTTCGCCGCGGCGATATCCTTCGTCGTGACCTTCCCGACTTTTCCGGCCTTCATCGTCCCGGTCGCCGCGCGTTTCGTGCTCACGGTCGCGCTGCCGGTATTCGCGTCGCTCATGGTCGCCATATTCGGCGCGGACGCCACGGTCGTCGCCCTGGCGATCGGACGCCATTACAGGTGAGGCGATCAGAAGTGGCGCGGTCAGGGCAAGCATGATCATGGCCTTCATCGGACATCTCCATCTCCGGTTCGCGGCGTCGCAGCCGCCCCCTTTCAATGGCGCACGGACCCGGGGTCCGGTATCGACCCGGCGCTTACAATGCCCCGCATAAGCGCATGCTTATGCCGGGATTCCCCGGTTTCCGCCTCAACGCCCGGCCAGGCGGCGTTCGCGGTAAAATGTATAGATGCCGGTGACCACGACAATGGCCGACCCGATCAGGGTCCAGCGGTCGGGCCAGTGGCCGAAGACGACGATGCCGGAGAGGATCGCCCAGATCAGGATGGTGTAGCGGAAGGGCGAGATGAAGCCGATATCGCCCACCCGCATCGCCGCCACCGATGACGTGTAGCCGGTGATCAGGAAACAGGCCGCGCCGCCCAGCAGGGCGATCTCGTAGCCGCCGATGGGCCGCCATTCCTGCGTCGGCGCGAAGACCGCGCCCATCAGCGTGATGAAGAAGGCGGTCAGCAGGGCGACGAAGGCGGACGGAATCGACGCCGTCAGCCGCCGGGTCATGATGTCCCTGAGCACGATGAAGCAGACCGCGGCCAGCGCCCAGAGCGAATAGGCGTTGAAGCCCTCCGAGCCGGGCCGGACGATGATGAGGACGCCCGCGAAGCCGACCAGAATGGCGCTGTAGCGCCGCCAGCCCACCGGCTCCCGCAGGAACAGCGCCCCCGCCAGCGTCACCGCCAGCGGCATGGACTGCAGGATCGCCGTGGCGTTGGCGATGGGCATGTTGAACAGCGCCTGCAGGAAGCAGTAGGTGCCGCCGACCTCGCCGACGATGCGCCAGGCGAGGATCGTCCGGTCGCCGCGCGGGACGGAGACCATCAGGGCGCCGCGCCGCCAGGCGATGAGCGCCAGCATGGTCGTGGCGAACAGCCCGCGCACCAGCAGGGCCTGGAAGAACCCCACGTCCGCCGAGGCGAGCTTCATCATGGCGTCGTTGATGCCATAGCCGGCCATGCAGACCGACATCAGCAGCGCGCCCCGGAGATTGTCGGCCGACGAGTTCATCGCGCGATCTGGCGCGGAAGCGGCGCGGCCCGCAAGCGCGAACTTCGCCGGACCGTCATTCGCAGCACCCGGCAGGCAGTCAGTTCACCTGCCGGTCCCGGCCTTCCCAGTAGGGCGCACGCAGTTCCCGCTTCAGGATCTTGCCCGACGGGTTGCGCGGCAGCTCGGCGACGAAATCCACCGACTTCGGGGCCTTGTACCCGGCAATGCGCTCCCGGGCGTAGGCGACCAGCTCGTCCTCGGTCAGGCGCGCGCCTTCCTTCAGCACGACCACGGCCTTGACCGCCTCGCCCCACTTCGCGTCGGGCACGCCGATCACCGCGATGTCAGCGATCGCGGGGTGGCCGAACAGCGCGCTCTCCACCTCGGCCGGATAGATGTTCTCGCCGCCGGAGACGATCATGTCCTTGATGCGGTCGTGGATGTAGAGATAGCCGTCCGCGTCCAGATAGCCGGCATCGCCGGTGCGGAACCAGCCCTCGCGCAGCACCGCCGCGGTCGCCTCGGGGCGCTTCCAGTAGCCCTTCATGTTCTGCGGCGTACGGCAGATGATCTCGCCGACCTCGCCGGCCGGCATCTCCCGGCCCTCGTCGTCGACGATGCGGATCTCGACCGCCTCGTGGGCCTTGCCGCAGGACTTCATGCGCGGGCCGCCCTCCGGACGGTGTTCCTCGGGCGGCAGATAGGTGATGGCGCCTGACGTCTCGGTCAGGCCGTAGACCTGGGCGAAGTCGCAGCCGAACAGGCCGACGGCGCGCTGCAGCAGGTCCAGCGGGATCGGCGAGGCGCCGTAGATCACCAGCCGCAACGAGGAGAAATCCGTGTCCTTCACCTTCGGATGCTGGGTCAGGAACAGGATCACCGCCGGCACGAACAGCACGATCGAGACCCGTTCGGTCTCGATGGTCTCCAGGATCAGGCCCGGATCGACGTCGGCGTGCAGGATGTTGGTGCAGCCCGAGTAGAGACCGACGATGCCCCAGCCGCCGCCGGCAATGTGGAACAGCGGCATGCAGATCAGGTTGACGTCATCCGCATTCCAGTTGGCCCAGCGCCGTGTCGCCGCCGGCATCAGGGACATCAGGTTGCAGTGCATCAGTTCGACGCCCTTGGGGTGCCCCGTGGTGCCGGAGGTGTACATCTGGCAGGCCGTGTCCGTCTCCAGCACCTCGACGCCGCATTCATGGTCGCCGCCCCGGTCGCGCCAGGCCAGATAGTCCGTCCATTCGTCGTCGGCAAAGTCGACGGCGACGATCCGCTTCACCGTCGGCAGGTCGCCCGCGATCCGGCGCACCAGGGCGGCATGGGCGGCATCGACGAAGAATATCTCGGCCCCTGCGTCGTTGACGACGAAGGCGACCTCCGGCGGCGCCAGACGGAAATTGACCGGCACCAGAACGACGCCTGCCTTGGCGGCGCCGAACTGAAGTTCGAAGAAGCGGTCGGTATTGGCGGCCAGCAGCGCGATGCGCGCGCCCTTGCCCAGGCCCGCGGCGCGAAGCGCGTTGGCGACCCGGTTGGTCGATCGATCGAGATCCGCATAGCTGTGTTCGCGGCCGCCGAACTTCAGCGCCGTCTTGCCGCCTCGTTCGGCCGCATGATGACGAAGAATGTCGCCCAGAACCTTCACAGCTTGCCTCCCTCGGATCCACCCTGCGACGGACCTACAGCCAGCGCTCCGACGGCGCAAGCCGATGCGCACCGATCACCGCCGGCCGGCGGGAGCGCCTTTGAACGGATCGGGACCGGCGATCCGCCGGCCCAGGCACGGCGGGCTGTGACATCGGTCATTCAAGAGATGGAATAATTCCATTTGGCATTGTCAGAAACGTTGGAAGCCCCATTTGCCTGAGCAGTGGCAAGGGACAGCCCGCGCCACCGATTGCATCCGCGCCGGCATCTCCGTTCCGGCGAGGATCGCGGTATTCCGTGACCGCGTTGTGACCAACGCGATGCCCTTCCGTGATCCTGCTGGCGTTGTGCCGGAGCGATACCAGATTGAGGACAGTCGGGCGCGGTAGCCGGATCGCCCGACGCACCAAGGGAACGGCGCGGAACCGCATCTTCCATGCCCATGGAGCGGATGCGGCGCTCGCGCCTCGGAGGACCCGGCCACCCCCTCGGCCGGGTCCTCCCCCGCGGCGCAGGGCCACCGCCTGCTGTCCGCTCACCCCTGTTACCGGTTCGGCCCGCGGCCCGCACATTGCGTAGCGTCCGGCCGCGCCGCGAGCCGGAAAGGAAGCCTTCGCCGCTCCGGCGGCGGAGGCTTCCACCTCCGTGCCACGCTGCCGGGCGATCATCTTTATATTAAAATCATTCTAATTCGTATTGACGTGCCCGTCCCCGACGCCTAAATCGGGATCATCGAACAACACACGGGCAAAGGAGATTTTTCATGCGCGTCCCATCCGTAACCTTCAAGACCCGCGTCCGCGACGAATCCGTCGAGGGGCCGAACAAGTTCCGCTGGCAGGACCGGACATCCGACGAGATCTTCAAGGGCCGCAAGGTCATCGTCTTCGGTCTGCCGGGCGCCTTTACCCCGACCTGCAGCTCGACCCACCTGCCCCGCTTCGAGGAGCTCCACGACCTGTTCATCGAGCAGGGCGTCGACGAGATCGTCTGCCTGTCGGTCAACGACGCCTTCGTGATGTTCCAGTGGGGCCGTCACCAGGGCATCGAGAAGGTGACCCTGCTGCCCGACGGTTCGGGCGAGTTCACCTCCAAGATCGGCATGCTGGTGAAGAAGGACAATCTCGGCTTCGGCTATCGCAGCTGGCGCTATTCCATGCTGGTCGAGGACGGCGAGATCGTCGAACTCTTCGAGGAGCCCGGCAAGGGAGATGACGTCGAGGGCGATCCCTTCGAGATCTCGAGCGCCGACCACATGATCGACGTCGTGCGCAAGCGCTACGCGAAGGCCGCCTGACCCGCATCGACAACGCAGCGTCAAGGAAATCCCCGCCGGGCCCCCGGCGGGGATTTTTCGTTGCGCCCGGTTCGCAACCTTCCCCCCCCACATCGCCGGGCGGCGGCGCGATACAGACGAACTGTCCTTGCCGGTTTAACCAAAACGAAAGCTCCTCCCATTACCACTTCGAAATGATCGGCTTCGAACAACCCCCAGGAGGAACGCCATGAACAACTTCGTCCGGACGGCCCTCGCCGCCGCTCTCGCCCTCGCGGTCCTGCCGGCGGCAGCGAACGAGTTCCGCGCCCCGCTGGAACAGCTCGCCCGGGGCGAGATCCGCAACATCGTCAACGACGCCACGGTCGTCGCCGCCATCAACGCGCAGAACCAGAAGACTGCCGGACTGGGCCAGACCGATATCGACGATCTCGACAAGAAGTGGCGCGCCGAGGTCGACGGCGGCGGTGGCGAACTGATCTCCGAAGTCCTCGCCAACAACCTCTCCGGCTATCTGAAGACCCGCAAGGAAGCCGCAGGCGGCCAGTTCACCGAAATCTTCGTCATGGACGGCAAGGGCCTCAACGTGGGCCAGTCCGACGTCACCTCCGACTACTGGCAGGGCGACGAAGCCAAGTGGAAGGAAACCTTCCTGGCCGGCGCGGACTCGATTCACATCAGCGATGTCGAGCTGGACGAGTCGACCCAGACCTATCAGAGCCAGGTCAGCGTTCCGATCGTCGATCCCGCCAGCGGCGCCGTGATCGGCGCGGCGACGTTCGGCGTCGACGTCTCCTCTCTCTGAGCCGACGGAGAACCCGGTCATGACCGAACAGACCCAGTCCGCGCCCGCCCCGAAGCGGAAGGGCGACATCCGCCGCTTCCGCGGCCTAGGGGCGCGGCTCATCGCCGTGGTGCTGCTCGGCGTCGTCGCCGGGTTCACCGCCATCATCGCGCTTCAGTTCACCGCGGAGCGCGAGCGCGTCCGGGAATTCGTCGCGGCCGGCAATCTGGAGCAGACCCGGCTTCTGGCCGCCCAGGTCGGCGGCGCCGTACGCTTCGGCAAGGTCGAACACATCCGCGACGCCTACCAGCCCCTGACAGCCGGCGAAGGTGCGGCCGTGGCCGCCATCCGCGTCATGAAGGCCGACGCCGGCGCCATCGTCGAATACAATTCGGAAGCTCTGGCCGCCGCGGACGAAGCGGCGATCGAGGCCGCGGTGACGCAGTCCGCCGAGACCGGCGAGCCGTTCAACGCGATGGCCGGCGGTCAACAGGTCGTCGTCACGCCGATCCGCTTCGGCCCGAACAATGACGTGGTCGGCGCCCTCGCCATGGTCTGGGACTTCGGCCGCGCCGACGCCGAGATCCTGTCGGGCGCGCTGGAGGCGCTGGTGATCGCCGGCGCGATCGCCGCCGCGCTGCTGGCCGGCATCGTCTTCATGATATCGCGCATGGTTTCCTACCCCATCCTGCGCATGAACCGCCGCATGCAGGCCCTGGCGGCCGGCGACACCGGGGTCGCGGTCCCCTATCTGGACCGCCGCGACGAGATCGGGGCGATGGCGAAGTCCATCGAGGTGTTCAAGCGGAACGCCGTCGAGAAGGCCGAACTGGAGTCGCGTGAACGCGAAACGGAGACCCGCGCCGAAGCGGAACGCAGGGCAGCGATGCAGGAACTCGCGGGCGAATTCGAGCATGCGGTGGGCAACATCGTTAAGGCCGTCTCCAGCGCCGCCACCGAGTTGCAGGCCGCGGCCCAGGCCATGACGGCCACCGTGGACGAAACCAACAACCGCTCCGCCGCCGTCGCCAGCGCCTCCGAGCAGGCATCGGTGAACGTCCAGACCGTGGCCTCGGCGACGCAGGAAATGTCGAACTCGATCCGCGAGATCGGCCGCCAGGCGTCCGAATCCTCGACACGCGCCGGCACCGCCGAAAGGGAAGCCGACGAGACGGTCGTCACCGTGCAGCAGCTTGCCGACACGGCGGAGAAGATCGGCGAGGTCGTGGCCCTGATCAAGGAAATCGCCGAGCAGACCAACCTGCTGGCGCTCAACGCCACCATCGAGGCCGCCCGCGCCGGCGACGCCGGCAAGGGCTTTGCGGTCGTCGCATCCGAGGTCAAGACGCTCGCCAATCAGACCGCCAAGGCGACCACGGACATCGCCGAGCAGATCCAGGCCATCCAGGCGGCGACCGGCAGTTCGGCCGCCGCGATCTCCCGGGTGACCGGCGCGGTCAAGGAACTGTCCGGCATCGCTTCGACGATCGCCGCCGCAGTGGAAGAGCAGACCGCAGTCACCCAGGACATCTCCCAGAACGTGCAGCAGGCCGCTTCTGGCACGCAGGATGTCTCGGTCAACATCTCCGGCGTCACTGAGGCGGCGAGCCAGTCCAGTTCCGCAGCCGCCCAGGTTCTCGCTTCGGCCGGCGATCTCGCGCATCAGGCCAACGCCCTCAACGCCGAGATCAACGGCTTCCTGGAGCGTGTGCGCGCCGCCTGACCCCGATGACCGGCGGCTGTCCTGCAGCCCCCGCCGCCCGCCGGCGGGGGTTGTTCGTTTGTACCGGACGCGCAACCGGTGCATGCTGCCGGCCATGAAACCGGCGGACACCGATGGCGAACGACTGGCCCGGCTGCGGCTGATCCGCAGCGAGAACGTCGGCCCCGTGAATTTCATGCGCCTGCTGGCGCGGCTCGGCGACGCCGAGGCGGCGCTGGAGGCGCTGCCCGATATTGCGCGCCGCAATGGCCGCCGCAGGCTGCGGGTGGCGTCCGTCCAGCAGGCGGAAAGGGAAGTCGAAGGTCTTCGCCGCATCGGCGGACGGCTGATCATGGCCGGCGACCCCGACTACCCGGCCCGGCTGGCGCAGGCGGAAGGCGCGCCGCCGGTGATTTCCGTGCTGGGTGACGCCGGGCTGCTGGAACGGCCGACGGTGGCCGTCGTCGGCGCCCGCAACTGCTCCGCCAACGGCCGCACGCTCTGCCGCCGCATCGTCGGCGAACTGGGCGCCCAGGGCCATGTCGTGATCTCCGGCCTCGCCCGCGGCATCGATGCCGAGGCCCATCGCGCCAGCCTCGATACCGGAACCGCAGCCGTCGTCGCCGGAGGCGTCGACATCTTCTATCCGCCGGAGAACGAAGCCCTGCAGAAGGAAATCGCCGAACGCGGCGTCGTCCTGGCCGAACAGCCCCTGGGCGCGGAACCCAAGGCGCGGCATTTTCCCCGCCGCAACCGGGTGATCTCCGGGCTCTCGCTGGGCGTTCTGGTGGTGGAGGCGGCATTGCGCTCCGGCACGCTGATCACGGCGCGCTACGCCGGCGAGCAGGGCCGCGACGTCTTCGCCGTGCCGGGTTCGCCGTTGGACCCCAGGGCCCGCGGCGCCAATCGCCTGATCCGCGAGGGCGCGCGCCTGGTGGAAAGCGCCGACGACATTCTCGAGGAGCTTGCCTCGGGCCGCACCAGCCTGTTCCAGCCCGTGCCGGCGCGCTTCGAGGGCCCGGCGGAGGATGCCGGATTCGCTCTCGATCCGGGCGACGAGGCGCGCAGCGCCCTGATCGAGGCCCTGTCGCCGGAACCGGCAGAGGCCGACGTGCTGATGCGGGCCAGCGGCCTCGGTCCGTCCGATTTCAACGCGCTCATCGTGGAGCTGGAGATCGCTGGCCGGGTGCAGCGTCATGCCGGCAACCGTTACGCCCTCAATCATGACGGGTAACACGTCCCGGCCGCGAGGGCCGTTGACAGCCTATGGGCCAGCCCCCATTTTCGCCGCTCACTGATCGGGCCTAAGGTCCCCTCCCCCAACGCGCTGAGGTGCCATGGACGTCGTTGTCGTCGAGAGCCCGGCCAAGGCCAAGACCATCAACAAGTATCTGGGGTCCAACTACACGGTCCTGGCATCCTTCGGTCATGTGCGCGACCTGCCCTCCAAGGACGGTTCGGTCCTGCCGGAGGAAGATTTCTCCATGACCTACCAGGCCGACCCGAAATCGGCCAAACACCTGAAGGCCATCGCCGACGCGGTGAAGGATGCGGACCGGCTGGTGCTGGCGACCGACCCCGACCGCGAGGGCGAGGCCATTTCCTGGCACGTGCTGGAGGCGCTGAAGTCCCGCCGGGCGCTGAAGAAATCAGTCGAGGTGGAGCGCGTCGTCTTCAACGAGATCACCAAGGGCGCGATCACCGAGGCGATGAAGCACCCCCGGGCGATCGACATGGACCTCGTCAACGCCCAGCAGGCGCGCCGGGCGCTGGACTATCTGGTCGGGTTCACGCTGAGCCCGGTGCTCTGGCGCAAGCTGCCGGGCGCGCGCTCCGCGGGACGGGTGCAGTCCGTCGCGCTCCGGCTGATCGTCGAGCGTGAACTGGATATCGAAAAGTTCAGGCCGCAGGAATACTGGTCGATCAAGGCCGTCTTCCGCACCGCCGCGGGGGAGGATGTCACCGCACGCCTGACGCAGGTCGACGGACGCAAGCTGGACCGCCTGGACATCAAGACCGAGGCGGAAGCGATGGAACTGGCCCGCCGCGCCGAGGCGGGCAGCTTCACCGTGGGCGAGATCGAGACCCGCCAGACCAGCCGCCGGCCCTGGCCGCCCTTCATCACCTCGACCCTGCAGATGGAGGCCTCGCGGAAGCTCGGCTTCAGCGCGCGCCAGACCATGCAGGTGGCGCAGAAGCTCTACGAGGGCGTGGACATCGGCGGCGAGACCATCGGCCTGATCACCTATATGCGGACCGACGGCGTCCAGCTCGCCTCCGAGGCCATCGACGCCATCCGGGCGACCATCGGCGAGGAATACGGCCGGCCCTACGTGCCCTCCAAGCCACGTCACTGGGCGACCAAGGCAAAGAACGCCCAGGAAGCGCACGAGGCGATCCGCCCGACCGACGTCACCCGCACGCCGGAGCAGATGAAGCGCTATCTCTCCGCCGAGCAGTCCAGGCTCTACGACCTGATCTGGAAACGCACGGTGGCCAGCCAGATGGCCGATGCACGCCTCGCCCAGACCGGCGTGGACATCCCGGACGCGGCGGGCGGCATCGTCTTCCGCGCCACCGGCACGGTGGTCGAGTTTCCGGGCTTCCTGAAGGTCTACGAGGAGGGGCGCGACGACACCTCCGACGACGATGACGACCGCCGCCTACCGAAGCTGACCGAAGGCGAGGGCCTCGACCGCCGCGACGTGCAGCCGGACCAGCACTTCACCCAGCCGCCGCCGCGCTACACCGAAGCGACGCTGGTGAAGAAGCTGGAGGAACTGGGCATCGGCCGGCCCTCCACCTATGCCTCGATCCTCTCGGTGCTGCAGGACCGCGACTACGTCACCCTGGAGAAGAAGCGCTTCGTGCCCCAGGACAAGGGCCGCGTCGTCACCGCATTCCTGATCAACTTCTTCAGCCGTTATGTCGAATACGACTTCACCGCCTCGCTGGAGGAGGAACTGGACGACATCTCTGCGGCCAAGGAAGACTGGAAGGAGGTGCTGCGGCGCTTCTGGAAGGACTTCTCGGCGGCGGTCGACGAGACGAAGGAACTGCGGATCGGGGAGGTGCTGGAGGCGCTGAACGATTTCCTGGCGCCCTCGCTGTTCCCGGAAAAGGAAGACGGCTCCGACCCGCGCCTGTGCCCGAACTGCGCCGAGGGGCGCCTCAGCCTGCGCCTCGGCAAGTTCGGCGCGTTCCTGGGCTGTTCCAACTATCCGGACTGCAAGTTCACCCGCCGCCTGGGCGGCGACGACGATCAGAAGAAGGCCGAGATGGAAGGCGACCGGGAGATGGGCGTCGACCCTGCCACGGGCGAGACCATCTGGCTCAAGATCGGCCCCTACGGCCCCTATCTGCAACTCGGCGAAGGCGCCCCGGGCGAGAAGCCCAAACGCGTCTCCCTGCCCAAGGGGCTGGAGCCGAACGACGTCGATCTGGAACTGGCCATCCGGCTGATCGCCCTGCCGCGTCATGTCGGCGAGCACCCGGAGACCGGCAGCCCGATCACGGCGGGCATCGGCCGCTACGGTCCGTTCGTCGAACATGAGAAGAAATACGCCAATCTGCCCGACTGGCGCGAGGTGCTCGACGTCGGCATCAACCGCGCCGTCACCGTGCTGGCGGAAAAGAAGAGCGGCGGACGGGCGCAGCCGAAAGCGCTGAAGTCCCTCGGCGAGCATCCGGAAGAAGGCGGCGAGGTACAGGTTCTCGACGGCCGCTACGGTCCCTATGTAAAGCACGGCAATGTCAACGCGACGATCCCGAAGGACGTCGATCCGCAGTCCATCACCATGGACGAGGCGGTGAGGTTGATCGCCGAACGTGCGGCGAAGGCCGGCAAGGGCAAGAAGAACACGAAATCGAAGACGACGGCCGGGCGCACGGCGAAGACATCGACGAAGAAGGCCCAGCCGAAGTCGAAAGCGAAGTAGGCGTGACCGACGGCAATCTGCCGACCAAGAAGGAAATCCGGGATTTCATCGACGAATCCGGCGGGACCGCCGGCAAGCGGGAGGTGGCGCGCGCCTTCGGCATCAAGGGCCAGGACCGCATCTGGCTGAAACGCGTGCTCAAGGAAGTCGCCGCGGAACGCACTGCCGAGACCCAGGAAAAGGGCCGCCCGCCCGGCCGCCTGCCGCCGGTCATGGTGCTGGACGTCACCGCCATCGGCGAGGACGACGACGTGCTGTGCCGGCCCGCCAAGTGGGAATCGGAAGCGGAAAGCCCGCGCATCGTGCTGGATCCGGACACGGTCCGCGGCCCGGCGCCGAAGCCGGGCGACCAGTTCCTTGCCCGTCTGTCCCGGCACAGCCAGGGCTACGAGGCCCGCGCGATCCGGCGGCTGCAGATCACTCCGCGGCGCATCCTGGGCGTGCTGCAGATGGTCGGTACCGAGGGCCGCGTCCGCCCTGCCGACCGCAAGCTGCGCGACGAGATGATCGTGCGCGCCGGCGACCTCAAGGGCGCCCAGTCCGGCGACCTGGTGGAGATCGAGGCCCTGCCCGGCCGTGCGCTGGGACCGCGGCACGCGAAGGTCGTCGACGTGCTGGGCTCCTTCGACAATCCCCGCGCCATCTCGCTGATGTCGATCCAGACCCATGGCATCCCGAAGGACTTCACCGCGGAGGCTCTGGGCGAGGCGGCGGAAGCACTGCCGGTGACGGAACTGCACGGCCGCGAGGATCTGCGCGACGTGCCGCTGGTCACCATCGATCCCTCTGACGCGCGCGACCACGACGACGCAGTATGGGCGGCGGCCGATGACGACCCGGAGAACGAAGGCGGTTTTCGCATCATCGTCGCCATCGCCGACGTGGCCCATTACGTCAGATCCGGCAGCGCCCTCGACAAGGCGGCTCAGGAACGCGGCGTCTCCTGCTATTTCCCCGACCGGGTCGCGCCCATGCTGCCGGAAACCCTGTCCGCCGACCTCTGCTCGCTGATGCCCGGCGAGGTCCGGCCCGTTCTGGCGGTCGAGATCGTGATCGACGCCAAGGGCCGGAAGCTTCGCCACCGCTTCCGGCGCGCGCTGATGCGCTCGGCCGCCAACATCGCCTACGAGGATGTGCAGGCGGCGATCGACGGCGCGCCACGGCCGGAAATCGAACCGCTGCTGGACAACGTCCTGAAGCCGCTTTTCGGCGCCTACCGGCTGCTGGCCAAGGCCAGGGACCGCCGCCAGCCGCTGCACATCGAACTGCCGGAACGCAAGGCGGAGATCGGCGAGGACGGCTACATCGCCGCGATCCGGCCGCGCGAACGCCTGGAGGCGCACAAGGTCATCGAGGAAATGATGATCCTGGCCAATGTCTGCGCCGCCGAAACGCTGGAGAAACGCAAGAAGATCTGCGTCTATCGCGTCCACGAACCGCCCGACCCGGAGCGGCTCAAATCGCTGAAGGAGTTCCTCGGGACCCTGGAGATCGACTTCACGATCGGCGAAGTGATGCGGCCGAAACAGTTCAACAAGGTGCTGGACCGGGCCTCGGGCACCGACGAGGAAGCCATGGTCAACGAGGCGGTGCTGCGAGCCCAGACGCAGGCCTATTACAGCACCGACAACATGGGCCATTTCGGCCTCTCGCTGAAGCGCTACGCTCACTTCACCTCGCCGATCCGCCGCTACGCCGACCTGCTGGTGCACCGTGCCCTGGTCGACGCCATGCGCGCGGGCAATGACGGCCTGCGCGACATGGACAAGGCGACGGTGGAGAAACTGGCCGAACAGACATCCGAGTTCGAGCGCCGCGCCATGCTGGCCGAGCGCGACGCCATGGACCGCTTCACGGCGATCTACCTGAAGGACCAGGTGGGCGGCATGTTCGCGGGCCGGGTGTCGGGCGTGACCCGGGCCGGACTGTTCGTCACCCTGGCCGAGACCGGCGCCTCCGGCATCGTGCCCATGCGTACCCTGGGCGACGACTATTACGATTTCGACGAACCGGCGCGCATGCTGGTGGGACGGCGCACGGGCCGACTCTGGCGGCTGGGCGACCCGGTGACCGTGAAGCTGCAGGACGCGGTGCCGGTGACCGGCGGGCTGGTGCTGGAAATCGTGGCGAGCGAGAAGAAGGACGCCAGGGCGAAGACCCGGCCGGGTCCCGGTCGGAAGCGCCCCGCCGGCGGCCGGCCGCCGCGGGAGAAGCACCGGGGCCGACGGCGTCGCTGAACTGTCATCCGGCGGCGCGAACATGCCGGCCGGACCTTGGAGGGGACGAGCATGACCGACCTGGCCGCCGACCGGCGGCGCGTCTATCTGATGCGCCATGGCGACGTGAACTACTACGACGAGAACGGCGTCCGCGTCGCCGAGCCGGACAAGGTGCCGCTGACCGATCTCGGCCACGAACAGGCGGCGGCCATGGGCGAGGCGCTGCGCGAGGTTCATTTCGACCGCGCCGTCTGCTCGGGCCTGCTGCGCACGGTGCAGACGGCGGAAGGTGCGCTGGGCGGGCGCCCCGATCCGAAGCTCGAGATCATCGGCGGACTGCGGGAGATCAGGTCCGGCGCCGCCGCGCTGATGAACCGCTCCGAGTCGCTGTCCGAAATGGTCTACGCCTTCGAACGCGCCCACGAGCCCGGCATGCGCTTCGCCCGGGGCGAGGCGTTCGACGCCTTCTATGAGCGCGTGACTGCGACCATCCACGAACTGCTGATCGAGGACGACTGGCGCACCATGCTGATCGTCGCCCATGGCGGCGTGAACCGGGTCGTCTTCTCCTGGCTCACCCATGCCGGCCTGCACGGGCTGGCCCGGTTCGAACAGGACACGGCCTGCCTCAACATCATCGACCTCGACGTCGCCGACGGCCGGCTGGCTCGCTATTTCCTGCGCATGATGAACTGGCGGCCCGACGAGCCGTGGCGTCTGGACGACCGGCGCACCAACCAGGAACGCTATTTCGCCCAGCGCGCCGACGCCTGATCCGCTTGCCGCGGCGTCGGGCGGACGTTAGGTGTACTTCCGTTGGGAATCTGGGAGTCCGCCATGAACGCGCCCGTCACCGTCGCCTATTCCGCCTGCCCGCACGACTGCCCCTCGACCTGTGCGCTGGAGGTGGACGTACTGGCGCCGGACCGGATCGGCCGCGTGCGCGGATCGAAGGACAACAGCTACACCGACGGCGTGATCTGCGCCAAGGTCGCCCGCTACGCCGAACGCATCCACCATCCTGACCGGCTGACGAAGCCGATGATCCGCACCGGACCCAAGGGGTCCGACCAGTTCCGCGAGGCGTCCTGGGACGAGGCGCTGGACCTGGTGGCGGAGAAGTTCCTCGCCATCGAGGCCGAACACGGCGCCGAGGCGATCTGGCCATATTACTACGCCGGGACCATGGGCCTGGTGATGCGCGACGGCATCAACCGCCTGCGCCACGCCAAGGGCTACAGCCGGATGCATGGCACCTTCTGCACGACCATGGCCTTCACCGGCTATATCGCCGGCACCGGCCTGCTGGCCGGCGTCGACCCGCGAGAGATGGCCAAGTCCGACTGCGTCGTGATCTGGGGCACCAATCCGGTGAACACCCAGGTCAACGTCATGACCCACGCCATCAAGGCGCGCAAGGAACGCGGGGCGAAGATCGTCGCCATCGACGTCTACCGCAACGGCACTATCGACCAGGCCGACATGGGCCTGATCCTGAAGCCGGGCACCGACGGCGCGCTGGCCTGTGCGGTGATGCACATCGCTTTCCGCGACGGCCATGCCGACCGCGACTACATGGCGAAGTACACCGACGATCCGGCGGGTCTGGAGGCGCATCTGGCCGACAAGACCCCGGAATGGGCAGCGGAGATCACCGGCCTCGGTGTCGAGGAGATCGAAGCCTTCGCGAAGCTGGTGGGGGAGACGCCCCGGACCTTCTTCCGGTTGGGCTACGGTTTCACACGGGGGCGCAACGGCTCGGTGAACATGCACGCCGCGCTTTCCGTGCCCGCGGTCCTGGGCTCCTGGCGGCACGAGGGCGGCGGCGCCTTCCACAACAACGGCGCCATCTACCACTGGGACCGGGGTCTGATCGAAGGGCTGGACATCCAGGGGCGGCACACGCGCATTCTCGACCAGTCGCGCATCGGCCCGGTGCTGACGGGCGACCGCCGCGACCTGGGCGACGGCCCGCCGATCATGGGTCTGTTCACGCAGAACACCAACCCGGCCATGGTCGCTCCGGAACTGAACAAGGTCCACGCCGGGCTGGCCCGCGAAGACCTGTTCACCTGCGTCCACGAACAGTTCCTGACGGAGACGGCGAAGTTCGCCGACGTGGTGCTGCCCGCGACCATGTTCCTGGAACACACCGACCTCTACCAGGGCGGCGGCCACCAGCACATCCTGCTGGGGCCGAAGGCGGTCGAGCCGCCCGAAGGCTGCCGCAGCAACCACGACGTCATCTGCGCCCTGGCCGAACGGCTGGGCGCCGAGCATCGGGGTTTCGGCATGAGCCCGGAAGAAATCATCGACGAGACCCTGAAGAACTCGGGCTGGCCGGGAATCGACGAACTGCGGAGCAAGCGCTGGTTCGACGTGCAGCCCGATTTCGAGACCGCGCACTATCTGAACGGGTTCGGCCATCCGGACGGCAGGTTCCGCTTCCGCCCCGACTGGTCGGAATGCGCGCCGAAGGGTTTCGGACCGGACGGCACGCCCGGCGACATGCCCGCCTTCCCCGACTACTGGGGCCGCGAGGACCGGGCGACGCCGGAGAAGCCCTTCCGGATGAGCACCAGCCCGGCCAGGAACTTCCTCAACTCCTCCTTCACCGAGACGCCGACCTCGAAGAAGCGGGAGAACCGCCCGACCGTGAAGATCGGCGCGGCCGATGCCGGGAAGCTGGGCATCGCGGACGGGCAACTCGTCAGGCTTTCCAACGAGCGCGGGACCGTGCGCCTGCATGCGGAGGTCTTCGACGGCCTCCGCTCCGGCGTGATCATCGTCGAATCGGTCTGGCCCAACGCCGCCTTCGTCGACGGGCTGGGTATCAACGCGCTGACCAGCGCCGAGCCCGGCGCGCCGGTCGGCGGCGGCCTGTTCCACGACACGGCGGTGGCGGTCGAAGCGGCCTGAGGGCGCCGCACTGAGGGGGAAGACGACAACATGCAGATGGATTTCGCGGGCTTCTTCAAGCGCTGGCTCATTGCCCTCGTGCTGGTGCTGGTGACCTACAACCCGACCGCCTTCAACTATCTCAGTTGGACCTTCGACGAGCTGCAGGTCGACCTGCCCTACAAGCTGCTGGTGGGCCTCATCCTCGTCGTCGGCTACGTCATCTTCCTGCGCGCGACCTTCCGCTCCATCGGCATCTTCGGAATCGTGCTGATCGCCGCGATCTTCGGCGTGATCATCTGGATCCTGGTGGACCAGCAGATGCTGGATCCGACCAACCGCGACGCCCTGATCTGGATCATCCTGGTCGTGGTCGCGACGATCATGGGCGTCGGCGTCAGCTGGAGTCATGTGCGCCGGCGCATTTCCGGCCAGGCCGACGTTGACGACGTCGAGGAATAGGCCCACTTTCCATTGACATCCGCGCCCGCGGGATTATCTTCCGCGCTCCGGAATTCAGACTGAGACGAGACACGCCATGGCCAAGCCAGTTGTTCAGAAGATCAAGCTCGTGAGCACCGCCGGCACGGGCTACTACTACGTGACCAAGAAAAATCCGCGCAACCTGACCGAGAAGATGTCGCTGAAGAAGTACGACCCGGTCGCGCGCAAGCACGTCGAGTTCAAGGAAGCCAAGATCAAGTAGGCTTCCGCCGGCAGTTCGGAATCCAGGCGAAGGGGCCGCGGCGACGCGGCCCCTTTTGCGTTTCCGGCATCACCTTGATACTCATTGGTATGATTTACATCTGATCGGTAGGCTTCACGGATTGCATCGAAGCTGACAGTTTGGCCGTGGGGAGGAGCAAGCCAATGAAGATCGAGATTCACGATCTGCCGAAGGACAAGCTGGAGGTGGCGCTCGCCGAGGCCGACTATCGCGTGCTGCCGATGGTCCTCTATCACATGACCGGCGACCGCAAGTGGCTGGAGGAGCCGTTCCGGCCCGCCCGCGACGTGCGCCTGATCGCCGACGAAACCGCCGGCCTCTCCGAGGAAGCGCGCGCCGAACTGCGCCGCGCCGCGGTCGAGATTCTCTCGCGGCCCGGCCTGGAGCCGGCGGTGCGCGACCCCGGCGACGAAGTGATGGTCGAGTTGATGAACACCTGCCTGGGCGAGCGAATCCCGCCCGAGTACGCGCCCATGATGCGCGAGCAGGTCGGCCTGGCGTCACAGCACAACGCCTGGCAGCGGCCGCAGGAGACGACGCCCGTCGACGAGCGGCCGGTGCTGATCGTCGGCGCCGGCGCCAGCGGCATCGCCCTCGGCTCCCGGCTGAAGGACCTCGGCGTCCCCTTCCGCATCGTCGAGCGCAACGACCGTGTCGGCGGCACCTGGTACGAGAACATCTATCCCGGCTGCGGCGTCGACACCCCGAACCACGCCTATTCGTTTTCCAATGCCCGGCCCTATCGCTGGCACCGGTATTTCTCGACCCGCGACCAGCTCCACGAATACCTGGAGCGTTCGGTCGACGAATTCGGTCTCAAGGACAGAATCAGCTTCCGCACCGAGGTGGTGAAAGGCGAATGGGACGAAGACGGCCATTTCTGGCGCGTCGAACTGCGCAATCCCGACGGTTCGACCGAAACGCTGGAGACCCAGGCGCTGGTCAGCGCCATCGGCCAGCTCAGCCTGCCGACCCTGCCCGAGATCGACGGGCTGGACAGCTTCAAGGGGCCGCTGTTCCACACCGCGGAGTGGCCGGAGGGTCTGGATCTGAAGGGCAAGCGGGTCGCCGTCATCGGCACCGGCGCCTCGTCCATGCAGGTGGTGCCGTCGATCGTCGACGAGGTCGCCGAACTGCACGTCTATCAGCGCAGCGCCCAGTGGGCGCGCCCCATTCCGCGTTATCATGATCCCATCGGCGAGGGCGCCCAGTGGCTGCTGGAGAACGTGCCCTTCTATGCCGCGTGGTTCCGTCTCACCATGCTGTGGCGCTATGGTGACGGTCTGCTGCCGACGCTGCGCAAGGACCCGGAGTGGGAGCATCCGGACCGCTCGCTGAACCGCGCCAACGAACGCCACCGCCAGGAGATGGCGGCGCATATCGAGAAGGAACTGGAGGACCGCCCCGACCTGATCGGTAAGTGCATGCCGACCTACCCGCCCTACGGCAAGCGCATCCTGCTGGACAATGGCTGGTACCAGGCGATCAAGAAGCCGAACGTCGAGCTGATCGCGGACCGGGTCGAGCGCATCGCGGAGAACGGCGTCGTCGCGGGGGACGGCCGACTGCGGGAGGTCGACGTCGTCATCATGGCGACCGGCTTCAAGGTCTCGCTGATGGCGGCCCGGCTCAATCTGACCGGCGCCGGCGGTCGGAAGCTGGAGGAGAACTGGGCCGACGACGACCCGCGCGCCTATCTCGGCATCACGGTGCCGCACTTCCCCAACCTGTTCGTCATGCAGGGCCCGAACACCGGCCTCGGCCATGGCGGCAGCGCCATCTTCCAGGCCGAGTGCCAGGCGAACTACATTGCCGAGGCCCTGAAGACGATGATGGAAAAGGACATCGAGGCTCTGGAGCCGACCGAGGAGGCCCAGGAGGACTGGTGCGCCAAGGTCGACGCCGAGCATGAACAGATGATCTGGACCCATCCGGGCATGACCACCTACTACCGGAACAAGGCGGGCCGGGTCTATTCGGTCACGCCATTCCGGCTGGTGGACTACTGGCACTGGACCCGCGACGTCGACCTTTCGAAATACCGTATCGAGCCGGCCGGCGACGCCGCCAGCGCCGCCTGAGGAGACAATCATGCCCAAGCTGACCGACGCGGAGCGCGACGCGTTCCTGGCCGAACGCAAGGTCGTCATGAAGATCGGCGTCGTCCGCCCCGACGGCAGCCCCTATGTCACCCCGCTCTGGTTCATCCACGAGGACGGCGCGGTCTGGTTCACGCCCCGCGAGCGTTCGGAATGGTTCGACTGCCTGCGCCGCGACCCGCGCTGCTCGCTGTGCATCGACGAGCAGCCCCTGCCCTACCGCAAGGTGATCGTCGAGGGCCGGGCGAAACTGGTCCATGACGTCGGCGAGGATGACGAATGGCGCGACCTCTACCGGCGCATGGCCGCGCGCTACGTGCCGGAGAAGGACGCCGAGGCCTATGTGCGGAACACCATCGACGAGCGCCGCGGCCTGTTCCGGGTGAAGCTCGCCGACGCGAAGGTGCGCACCTGGCGCCTGCCGCTCAAGGACGAGCCCGGCGAGGGCATCTGGGCGAAGCGCTACTACCAGGACCCGAACGTGCAGTTCGACACCCGCGGTCCGAAGAAGGGCTAGGGCCGCACGCTTCCTGGGGCCGGCGCAGCCGGTACCCGGGACCCACGCCTGAGCCTTGCCGCCTGGCACAACGAGGCCGGATCGGCTCAGGCATGGGTTCCGGATCGGACCTTCGGTCCGTCCAGAACGCGCAGTTCCTACAACTGCCGGGCGTCGCCGACGGCCTTCGGCGCCGTCCGGCGGCGATGGGCGAAGGCCTGCGGCCACTTCGACGGCTGGGCGCGGGCGTACTGCGCCGGGTAGGGAATTTCGACACCCAGCTCCTCCGCAGCGTGCCAGGCCCATCGCGGGTCGTACATCATGCCCCGGGCCAGCATGACGAAGTCGGCGCGGCCCTCGGCGATGATCGCCTCGGCCTGCTGCGGCTCGGTGATCATGCCGACCGCCATGGTCGGGATCTCCGCCTCCCGGCGCACCTGTTCGGCGAAGGGCACCTGATAGCCGGGGCCGATCGGGATCTGCTGGCGCGGATCGAGGCCCGACGTGGTGACGTCGATGAAATCGCAACCGCGGCTCTTCAGCTCACGCGCCAGCACCACTGTCTCCTCGGGCGTCCAGCCGCCCTCCACCCAGTCGGTCGCCGAAAGGCGGATGCCGAGCGGGCGATCGTGCGGCCAGGCCGAGCGCACGGCGTCGAAGACCTCAAGCGGAAACCGCATGCGTCCCGCCAGGTCGCCGCCATAGGCGTCCTCGCGCTGGTTCGAGATCGGTGAGAGGAACTGGTGCAGCAGATAGCCATGGCCGCCGTGCAGTTCGAACAGGTCGAAGCCGATGCGCGCGGCGCGGACGGCGGTCTGTACGAACTCTTCGCGGACCCGGGCGAAATCCTCCGCCTGGAAGGCGCGCGGCGTGTGCCAGCCCTCAGCATAGGGCAGCGCCGACGGCGCGATCGTCTGCCAGGCGCCCTGCTCCGACGGCAGCGGCTTGCCGCCGCGAAGCGGAATGTCGGTCGAAGCCTTGCGGCCGGCATGGCCGACCTGGATGCCCAGTTTTGCCGTGCCGTGGCGGCGGCAGAAATCGATGGCGCGGGTCAGCGCCGCCTCGTTCTCGTCCGAATAGAGGCCGAGGCAGTTGTGCGTGATCCGCCCCTCCTGGCTGACATGGGTCGCCTCGATGATCAGCAGCCCGGCGCCGCTCATGGCCAGATTGCCGAGGTGCATAAGATGCCAGTCGGTCGCCGAGCCATCTTCGGCCAGGTACTGACACATCGGCGAGACGACGACCCGGTTGTCGAACGTCATCCCGCCCAGCTCGAATTCGGAAAACAGTGCGCTCATGCCTTCGGCCCCTCCCCTTCGGCCTTTGACCCCGTCACGGTCGCGGGCAAAGATAGTGCGAAGACCGGGACAAGGGGAGGCTCCGAATGACCGACGCGACCGTACTGCTGCGGATCGAGGGGGATATCGCCCACATCACCCTGAATCGCCCGAAGGCGAAGAACAGCCTCCGCCCGGAGGATCTGGCCCTGCTGGCCGATTGCCTAGCGCAGGCCGAGCAGTCCGGCGCGCGTTGTCTGGTGCTCTCGGGCGCCGGCGGCGCCTTTTCCGCCGGTCGGGACATCGCCGGCGCCGACCCGGCGAACGACGACAATCTGGGCCTGCTGCGCGACACCATTCACCCGGTGCTGAAAAAGGTCCGCGATCTGCAGGTGCCGACCGTCGCCATGGTCGAGGGCCCCTGTCTCGGCGTCGGCTTCGGCCTCGCCTTCGCCTGCGACATGGTGATCGCGGCGGACGACGCGGTCATGGGCAGCCCCTTCCGCAATATCGGCGTGATCCTGGACTCGGGCGGCCACTACCACCTGAAGACCCGGATCGGCGTCCATCGCGCCTTCGAGCTGATCTACACCGGCCGACTGATCAAGGGCGCCGAAGCCGCCGACATGGGCCTGATCAACCGCTCCGTGCCCCAGGCCGAGCTGGAAGGCGAGGTGACCAAGCTCGCCGGCCACATCGCCGCCGGCCCGACGAAGGCGTTCCTGACCTCCAAGCGCATCCTGAACGGCGATCTCGGCTTCGAGGCGACGCTGGACGAGGAGGCCCAGGGCCAGCAGGAAGCCTGCACCAGCGCCGACGGCGTCGAGGGTTTCAGGGCCTTCCAGGAAAAGCGGAAGCCCGTCTTTCGCGGCGAATGACCTTCGTCTGACCTGGACTGTTCCGCCATCTGGCGGAAGCGTCGCCCACTCGGCTTGTCACCCCCGCCCTGTGCGGGGGTCCGGAGCGGCTTCGCCGCAACTCAACGATTCAGCCGGATGCCCGCACCAGGCGGGCATGACACCGAAGCAGGCGGCGGTGCTTCAATCAGATCACATTCCATTCTAGTCGGCGGCTTCCGCGTCCTCGACCAGCAGCGAATCGATCAGTTCGATCGTGTCCTCGCGCAGCGGCACCGGCTTCCGCGCGGCAAGGTCGAAATGGATGGTGATCACCTCCATCGTCGCCGCCCGCTCGCCGGTTTCGGCGTTGGTCATCCGGTGTTTCAGGGTCAGCGAGGTGCGGCCGCGCTTGGTGACGCAGCTCTCGACCACGATCGGGCTGCCCACCTTCTGCTCGCCCTTGTACTCGACCGTGTGCTTGACGTCGGCGAAGCCCATGTTCTGGTCGCCCATCTCGGTCCACTTGTAGCCGCAGGCCGACAGCGCGTGGCACGAGGCCTGATCGAAGAAGTTGATGTAGTACATCACGTTCATGTGGCCCATGTGGTCGCAGTGCCACGGGTAGATCACGCCCCTGAATGTCTCGGTCCAGCCTGCCACGTTGTTTCCTCCCCTTAACGCGTCCGGATATCGCGGCCATACTCGCCGCGGGGAGACCATAGAGGCAAGGGGAGGTCCCGCAAAATGGCCAGCGACTACACTTGGGTTCCGACGCCGGAATACACCGACAACGCCAACCTGACCCGCTTCATCCGCGCTCTGGGCTGCGCCGACGAGGCCGAGCTGGTGCGCCGCTCGACGGAGGACCCCGACTGGTTCTGGAACGCGGCGATCGCGGAACTCGGCATTCGTTTCGGCACGCCCTACGAGAAGGTCATGGACGTCTCCGAGGGCCTGCCCTGGGCGAAGTGGTGCGTCGGCGGCACGATGAACTTCACCGACAATGTGCTCGACCGGCACCGCGGCACCCCCGTCTGGGACAAGGAGGCGGTCGTCTGGCACGGTGAGGACGATTCGGTCCGCCGTCTCACCTACGCCGAACTGGACGGGGAAGTCCGCAACCTGGCCGCGGGGCTGACCGCGCTCGGCGTGAAGGCCGGCGACGCCGTCGGCGTCTATATGCCGATCCTGCCCGAGACCGTGGTCGCCTTCCTCGCGGTCTCGCGGATCGGCGCGATCATCTCGCCGCTTTTCTCCGGCTTCGGCGCGGAGGCGATCGTGAAGCGCATGAACGACGCCGGCGCCGTCGCCGCCATCACCGTCGACAGCGCAAAGCGCCGCGGCCAGGACGTGCCGATGAAGCAGGTGATGGACGAGGCCGCCGCCGGCATTCCGACGCTGGCGCACATGATCGTGCTGCGAACGACCGACGCGGACTGCCCCATGGCCAGCGGCCGCGACCACGACTGGCGCGATCTCGACCGTGCGGACGCCGACGCCGAACCGACGCAGGTGCCGGCCGACCAGGCCATGATGATCGCCTACACCTCCGGCACCACCGGGCGGCCGAAGGGCGTGGTGCTGACCCACTGCGGCCTCGGCGTGAAGGGCGCCCTGGACTTCCACGTCTCCTTCGACCTGAAGCCGGAGGACCGGCTGCTGTGGCTCGCCGATTTCGGCTGGGTCACCGGCCCCTACTCCATGGCGGGCACGCTCTACACCGGCGCCACCTTCATCCTGGCCGAGGGTACGCCGGACTGGCCCGACAAGGGGCGTATCTGGCGCATCGCCGCCGAGCACGGCGCGACCTTCTTCGGCATCGCGCCGACCGCCGTGCGCGGGCTGATGCGCTACGGGCCGGAGGAGGTGCAGAAACACGACCTCTCGAAAGTCCGCATCCTGGCTTCCACCGGCGAGCCCTGGACGGAAGAAGCCTGGCACTGGTTCGCGAAGTACGCCGGCGACGATGGCCGCTGCCCCATCATCAATGTCTGCGGCGGCACCGAGATCGGCGGCGGCTTCATTGCCGGCAACGTGCTGAACCCGCAACGCGCCTGCTGCTTTGCCGGACCGCTGCCGGGCATGGGCACCGACATCGTCGACGGCCAGGGCCGGCCCGTGGGACCAGGCGAAGTGGGCGAGCTGGTGCTGCGCAATCCGTCCATCGGCCTGTCGCGCGGCATCTGGAACGATCCGGAGCGCTATATCGAGACCTACTGGTCGATGTTCCCCGACCTGTGGCGTCACGGCGACTGGGCCAGCCGCGACGCGGACGGCCTGTGGTACGTCCACGGCCGCTCCGACGACACCATCCAGGTCGCCGGCAAACGCGCCGGTCCCGCCGAGATCGAGGGGCTGGTCATGGCCACGGGCAAGGTCGTGGAAGCTGCGGCCGTGGCCCTGCCCGACCCCATCAAGGGCGAGGCCGTGCTGATCGCCGCGATCCCGGCGCCGGGGGTGCAGGCCTCCGACGAGATCGCGGCGGAACTGTCGGCCGCCGTGGTCAAGGGCCTCGGCAAGGCGTTCCAGCCCAAGCGCATACTCTTCGTGGACGACCTGCCCAAGACGCGGTCACTCAAGATCATGCGCCGGGTCATACGGGCCCTGGTTCTCGAAGAGAATCCGGGCGATCTGACCGCGCTCGCCAATCCGGACGCGATCGAGGCGGTACGGCGGGCAGCAAAGGCCGCTTGAAATAGTGCACCGAAATTCGGCAGTGTATGTATTGCGTCATTTGGCGCAGGGGCGAAGTCGGATTGAGCACATTGCAGATGGGGAAACTGTGCTAATCTTGCATTAATCGAAATTCCGGCGCGACCATCGGTCGTTTCCGGCAACAGGGTTTCTCCGGGCCTCTCCTCCCCAAACAGCGGCCGGAGAACACCGGCGCAGGGAACCTCCCCTCCCTCGCGCCAAAAATCAGGGACCCGCGGCCTTGTATCCGGCCGCGGGTCCCTGTTCGTTCGGGGACCGGCGCAAGGCCGGAGGCGATGGACAGGACCGCCGCTCGGCCCATATAAGGCGCACCATGAATCCCCTGCCCTTCATAAAGATGCATGGTCTGGGCAACGACTTCGTCGTGCTGGACGCGCGCCGCCATTCGATCGCGCTGACGCCGGAGACGATCCGGCGTCTCGGCGACCGCCGCCGCGGCGTGGGGTTCGACCAGTTGCTCACCCTGCTGCCCAGCGACGCCGCCGCCTGCTACATGCGGATCGACAATTCGGACGGCTCGTCCGCCGGCGCCTGCGGCAACGGCACACGCTGCGTCGCGCGGCTGCTGCTGGAGGAGAGCGGCGCGGCGGAAGTCGGGATCGACAGTCCAGGCGGCCTGCTCCGCGCCTGCCGCGCGCCGGAAGGTCTGGTGACCGTCAACATGGGCGCGCCGCGCACCGGCTGGCGCGACGTGCCGCTGGCGCGGGCGATGGACACGCTCCACGTGGACCTCACGATCGAGGCCGGCGGCTGCCGGCTGAGCGACCCGGTGGCGCTATCCATGGGCAACCCGCATGCGGTCTTCTTCGTCGACGATGCCGAGGCCGTGCCGCTGGAAGTCGTCGGACCGCTCGTCGAGCGCCACGAACTGTTTCCCGACCGCGCCAATTGTTCGGTGGCGAGCGTGCGCGCCGACGGTTCGATCCGGCTCAGGGTCTTCGAACGCGGCGCGGGCATCACCCAGGCCTGCGGCTCGGGCACCTGTGCGACCTACGCCGCCGCGCGCCTGCGCGATCTCGTCCGGGGCCCGGCGCGTATCGACCTGGATGGCGGACCGCTGTGGATGGACATGAACGACCAGGGCGAGATCCTGATGACCGGCCCGGCGAGCCTCAGCTATCGCGGCGAGATCGACGCGGAAATGCTCGCCGGCGCGGAGGCGGCATGAACGGTCCCGAGATCGTCACCTTCGGCTGCCGGCTCAACGCCTACGAATCCGAAGTCATGCGCGGGCACCCGACCCTGGCCGGACGCGACGACGTGGTCGTGGTCAACACCTGCGCCGTCACCGCCGAGGCCGAGCGCCAGGCGCGCCAGACCATCCGCCGGCTGCGCCGGGAACACCCGGGGGCGGAGATCGTCGTCACCGGCTGCGCGGCGCAGATCGCGCCCGAGAGCTGGGCCGCCATGCCCGAGGTCACCCGCGTTGTCGGCAACCGGGAGAAGCTGGAGGCCCGCTCCTTCCTGAACGGACGCAACGAACCGATCCTGGTCGACGACATCATGACGGTGGAGGAAACCGCCGGGCACCTGATCGAGGGTTTCGACGGCCGCGCCCGCGCCTTCCTGCAGGTCCAGAACGGCTGCGACCACCGCTGCACCTTCTGCATCATTCCCTTCGGCCGCGGCAATTCGCGCTCGGCCCCGGTCGGCCAGGTGGTCGACGAGGCGCGCAAGCTGATCGCCGGAGGCGTACGCGAGATCGTGCTGACCGGCGTCGACATCACCTCCTACGGCCCCGACCTGCCGGGCCGGCCGACCCTTGGCCAGCTCTGCCGGCGGCTGCTCGCCCAGATCCCGGAACTGGAACGGCTCCGGCTCTCCTCCATCGACCCGGTCGAGGTGGACGACGATCTCTGGCGGCTGATCGCGGAGGAGCCGCGGCTGATGCCGCATCTGCACCTCTCGCTCCAGGCGGGCGACGACATGATTCTGAAGCGCATGAAGCGCCGGCACGACCGCGACGACGCCGTCCGCTTCTGCGAACGGGCGCGTGCGCTCCGTCCCGATATCGTCTTCGGCGCCGACCTGATCGCGGGTTTCCCGACCGAGACGGAGGCCATGTTCCGCAACACCCTGAACCTCGTCGACGACTGTGGCCTGACCTGGCTGCATGTCTTCCCCTATTCGGAACGCCCCGGCACGCCGGCGGCGAAGATGCCTGCGGTGGCGAAGGCCGAACGCAAGGAACGCGCGGCGCGATTGCGCGAGAAGGGCGCTGCCGCCGCTGCGGCGCACCTCGCCGAACAGGTGGGCCGGCCGGTCGAGGTGCTGGTCGAGCGCGACCGGCGCGGGCATTCCGCACACTTCGCCGCCGTCGAACTGGACCGCGACGCCGAGCCGGGCCAGATCGTCCGCGCCCGCGGCGCCTCGGTGAGCGGCGAGACCCTGCTGGCGGAGGCGGCCTGATGGCGGACGGCGAACGCAAGGGCTGGTTCGGCCGGCTCCGCTCCGGCCTCGCCAGGTCGGCGAGCCAGCTTACCGGCAACCTCTCGGCGCTGTTCACGAAGCGCAAACTGGACGACGAGGCCCTCGAGGACCTTGAGGACGTGCTGATTCGCGCGGATCTGGGCGTTCAGGCGGCGGGCCGCATTACCCGGGAGATCGCGCGGACCCGCTACGACAAGGACGTCGACGAAGGCGAGATCCGCGAAGCCTTGGCCACCGAAGTCGCGAAGACGCTGGAACCGGTAGCGCGGCCGCTGGAGATCGACCCCGCGGCGAAGCCGCACGTGGTCCTCGTCGTCGGCGTGAACGGTACCGGCAAGACGACGACGATCGGCAAGATCGCCCATCACGAGCGTGGCAATGGCCGCAAGGTGGTGCTCTGCGCCGGCGATACCTTCCGGGCTGCCGCCATCGAACAGCTGAAGATCTGGGGCGAGCGCACGGGCGCAGAAGTCGTCGCCCGCGACCAGGGCGCGGACGCTGCCGGCCTCGCCTTCGACGCGCTGAAGACAGCGCGGGAACAGGCCGCGGACCTGCTGCTGATCGATACGGCCGGGCGGCTGCAGAACAAGGCCAACCTGATGGCCGAACTGGAGAAGATCGTCCGCGTGCTGAAAAAGCAGGACGAAACCGCGCCACATTCGGTGCTGCTGGTGCTCGACGCGACGACCGGCCAGAACGCGGTCAATCAGGTGGAGGTCTTCCAGCAGGTCTGCAACGTGACCGGACTTGTCATGACCAAGCTGGACGGGACCGCCCGCGGCGGCGTCCTGGTGGCCGTGGCCGAGAAGTTCGGCCTGCCGGTCCACTTCATCGGCGTCGGCGAACAGGCCGAGGACCTGAAACCCTTCGACGCGCGCGACTTCGCCCGCGCGCTCTGCGGCCTGGGAGACGACTGAACGATGAGCGAGAC
The DNA here is from genome assembly GCA_001664005.1 of Rhizobiales bacterium NRL2. Taxonomy (NCBI): domain Bacteria; kingdom Pseudomonadati; phylum Pseudomonadota; class Alphaproteobacteria; order Hyphomicrobiales; species Rhizobiales bacterium NRL2. The sequence continues at coordinate 2,048,657 of CP016093.1, read as the reverse complement.
CGCCGTGAAGCCGCGCCGCCGCCATATGGGCCAGGGCCTGAAGGTCGCGACCGAGGTCGGCCCTCTCGGCGTCTTTTTCCTGGTCAACAGCCAGTCGCACAACATCTTCGGCAATGCCGAGCCGCAGAACATCTTCTGGGCCACCGGCGCCTTCATGATCGCCATCGCGATCTCGCTGGCCGTGGCCATCTCGATCGAACGCCGGCCGCCGGTGATGCCGCTGGTCTCCGGCGTGCTGGTGCTGATCATGGGCGGGCTGACGCTCTACCTGCATGACGAGTTGTTCATCAAGCTGAAGCCGACCATCGTGAACTCGATGTTCGCCGCGGCGCTTCTGGCCGGGCTCGCCTTCGGACAACTGTTTCTGAAGTACATCTTCGGCGCCGCCTTCTCACTCTCCGACAAGGGCTGGCGCGTCCTGACCTGGCGCTGGGCCGGCTTCTTCGTCTTCCTCGCGATCGTCAACGAGATCGTCTGGCGCAGTTTCTCGACCGATTTCTGGGTCAGCTTCAAGGTCTTCGGCATCATGCCGATCACCATCGCCTTCGCGCTGTGGCAGATGCGGGTGGTCTACCGCTATCAGAAGGAACCGGAGACCGGGGAGAAGTCCGTCGAAGGGTCCAGGAGCGGGTCGTGATTCCCTATTTCCCGGCCGAAGGCGGACAATACCGCCCGTCGCTGGGACTGAAGGTTCTGCAGCCGGCCGACTGGATCGAAATCGACTCGAACTTCGCTGCGGAAATTGCTGAAAAGAAACACCTTCTGGACGTGAATCGGAACGGAGTCTTCCTCGCCCTTCCCGATTCCGAGGCCGGCCAGGCCGAATTGATCGAGACGCTCTCGGCCCACCTCCTCGCGCATCATGCAGACCGCTACAGCCCCACGTCGGAGGGCCTGCGCGTGGCTGCCACCGGCGAGACGGTGCAGCCGGACCCCGCCAGGCCGCTGACGGCGGCCGCGAGCCTGGTCCAGGAAGACGTCCTGCTGCTCCAGCCGTCGCCGGAAGGTCATCGCCTGGTCGCCGGCCTGCTCGGCTTCCCGACGCGCTGGCGGCTCGCCGACAAGATGGGCAAGGCGCTGGCCGGCATTCACGAGCCCGTGCCCGGCTATGCCGACCGGCTGTCGCGGCAGATGGACCGGCTGTTCGCCGGACTCACGCCCGACCGGCTGCTCTGGCGGCTGAACTTCTCCCTGCTGGACGACCCGGCCCTGCATCAGCCGGGCGGCCATAACGATCCGAACGCCGGCCGCGGGCTCAACGCCGACAATATCGGCGACGAACTCTGGTTCCGTGTGGAACGTCAGACGCTTCGGCTGCTGCCGAAGACGGAGACGACAGTGTTCACCGTCCGCATTCACCAGGCGCGCCTGCGGGACGTGGTGACGACGCCGGAACGCGCCCGCGACCTCGCCGCGGCCATAGATGGCATGTCTGAGGGGATGCGCCGCTACAAGTCCATTCCCGGATTCGAGGCGCCGCTCAAGGCCTGGCTGGCGGGGGTAGCTGACAGTTGAGTGTGCGCCCCGGGACTTGATCCCGGGGCCCGGCAGCGATCTCGCGCTGGGCTGGGTTCCGGGGTCAATCCCCGGAACGGGCGATCGGGTTTACCCCGACAGCCAACCGGCCACCACGTCGCGGAGCTGGTGGCGCTGGTTCTCCAGAAGCAGCGAATGCGTACCGCCGCCGATCATGGTGAAGCGCCGCTCCGCCGTGCCCGTCAGTCGGGAAAAGACTTCCAGCCCCTGCTCCGGCGTCGTCTCCCGGTCCCATTCGCCGACGACAACCATTGTCGGGCAGCGGATCCGGCCGGGATCGTAGGTCGGATCGCCCTTCAGCCAGTGCTGCTGCACGTCCTTGACCACGCCGGTCGGGGCGCGCAGACGCGGCGGATCGTGGCGGACCGATTCCGGATCCGTGGCCACTGCCGCCTCCGCCCAGTCGCGCAGCCGCTCGGCGGGTGCGATCGCTTTCCGCTGGGCGTCGTCCAGGTCCACGGTCCAGCGATTGACAATGGCATCGGCATCGACCGTGCGGTAGGCCCCGAGCTGGCCCGGGACCGCGATCTGGACATTGCCCGACCGCAGCCAGAGCGCGCCGGCCAGCACCAGCCGCCGGATCTTCTCCGGCATGTCGCCGGCGACCTGACCGCCGATCGCGGTGCCCCAGGAATAGCCGAGCAGGTCGAGTTGCCCGACGCCGCGCTCGGCCAGGATGAAGTCGATCACGCGTTTCACGTCGCCGACGGCCTCGGCCGTGTCGACGATGGGGCCGTTGGCCTCGGCAGCCTGTTGCATTTCCGGCGGACGGTCCGCGCCGCCATAGCCCAGAAGGTCGACGCACCAGGCGTCGAAACCCTGATCCGCCATCCAGTCCAGCCAGGAAACGCCGTCGACGGGATAGTCGAACATGATCGTGGAGGGATAGGTTGCGCCATGGACGAACAGCACCGGCGGGCCCGAACCGCCGCGCTTGTTGCGGACCAGGACGTTCAGCCCCTCGCGTCCGCTCGCCACACTGTGATCGGTCGCCGTTACCGTCATTTCGTCCCCCTGCCTTTCATGACGGCGCCGATTGTCACATGATTGGGCCGCGCTACGGGAGGCGGAATTGACGGAACCGGGATTTCAGAGCTTCGACCGGCTGCTGGCCGGCCATGTACGGGACGGGAAACTGGCCGGCGTGATCGGTTGCGTGGCTGACGACGGCGGCGTGCGGCACCTGTTCATGGACGGCGTGAAGGACCGGGAGAGCGGCCGGCCGATGACCCGGGACACGATCTTCCGCATCTATTCGATGACCAAACCCGTGACCGGCGTCGCGGTGATGATGCTGCGCGACGAGGGCCGTTTCGAGCTCGACACCGCGGTCTCCGACTTCCTGCCGGCGTTCCGCGACCTGAAGGTGCTGCAGCCCGACGGCGCGACGCGGCCGGCGCAGACGCCGATGACCATCCGCCACCTGCTGACCCATACCGCCGGCCTCACCCTGCCGCTGTCTTACGACGGCCCGCTCGCCGGGATGTACAGGGACGCGGGCCTTGAAGGCATGCGCAGCAGCGGCAGCCTGACCGATATCACCGACCGTCTCGCCTCCCTGCCGGTGGATTTCGAACCCGGGACCCGCTGGCAGTATTCCATGGCCCAGGATCTGCTGGGCCGGATCGTCGAAGTGGCGGGCGGACAGCCCTTCGACCGGTTCCTGGAAGAGCGGATCTTCCGTCCCCTCGGCATGGCGGACACCGGCTTCCTGCTTCCGGCCGCCAGGAAGGACCGCTTCTGTTCGGTCTATCCCGCGCCGGACGACGGAGCCAACGCGCCGATCGACCGCTGGGACGACAGCCGCTTCCTGGCGCCGCCATCCTTTCCCTCGGGCGGCGGCGGCCTCGTCTCCACCCTGGACGATTACCTGGCTTTCGCCCGGATGCTGATGGACGGCGGACGCGGCCTGCTGGCGGCGGAAACCGTCGCCGAGATGACGCGCAATCACCTTCCCGGCGGCTGCGACATGGCCGGGATGGGCGTCGAGGAATTCAGCGGCGACCGCTGGGAGGGCTTCGGTTTCGGCCTGACCATGAGTGTGGTCGCCGACCCGGTGAAAGCGTCGACCGGCGGACCGGCCGGCGAATATGGCTGGTCGGGCGCGGCCGGCACCTTCTTCTTCAACGCGCCGGAGCACAGGGCCACGGCGGTCCTGCTGACCCAGTACATGCCCTCGAAAGCCTATCGTCTGCGCCGCCCGTTCCGTGAAGCCGTCTATGAGGGTCTGGCCCGATGAGACTGTTATTGCTTGGTTTCGTTCTCTCGATCCTGACCCTTACCGACCATTCGCAAGCCCAGGAACGCAGCCGCGGCGCAGTGCTGGCGCTGTCCTGCGCCGGCTGCCACGGCACTGACGGCAGGAGCCCCGGCGCGATGCCGGCGCTGGACGGCCATGACCGGGACTACATCGCCCGGGCAATGCGGGAGTTCCGCTCCGGCGAGCGGCCTTCGACCGTCATGGGCCGTATCGCCACGGGCTACTCCGACGAGGAAATCGCGCTGATGGCGGCGCACTTCGACCGGTTGAGATAGGGCAGCGCTATGAAGAAACTCTCCCGCCGCGGCTTCGGCAAGGCGGCGCTGGCCACCGGCGTCACCATCATGGTCTCTGGCAAGGCGGCGGCGCAGCGCCGCTATGACGTCGTCGTCATCGGTGGCGGCTTCGGCGGCGCGACCGCCGCGAAATACGTCCGAAAGTTCGAGCCGAAACTGTCGGTCGCGCTGATCGAGCAGAACCGGGTCTTCCACACCTGTCCGTTCAGCAACCTGGTGATCGGCGGGCTCAGGCCGCTCAATTCGATCGCGCACAATTATCTGGCGCTGTCGAAGCGCTGGGGCATCGATGTCATTCACCAGCGGGCCGGACGCCTGAACCCCAGCGCGCGCACCGTGCGGCTGGCCGACGGGCCGGAGATCGGCTTCGACAAGGCCATCGTCTCGCCGGGCGTCGATTTCGACTTCCGGGCCATCGAAGGCTATGACCGGGCGGCGATGCGTACCATGCCCCACGCCTGGAAGGCAGGACCGCAGACCCGCGAACTCCGCGACCAGCTGCGCGAGATGGAGGATGGCGGCCTGGTCATCATTGCCCCGCCGATGGACCCGTTCCGCTGCCCGCCGGGTCCCTATGAGCGCGCCTCCATGATCGCGCACTACCTGAAGACCCGTAAGCCGCGCTCGAAGATCCTGATTCTCGATCCGAAGACGACGTTCTCCAAGGAAGCCCTGTTCAAGCAGGCCTGGGAGCGCCTCTATCCGGGCATGATCGAGTATCTGAACGCCGCCGACGACGGCCGCGTCGTCCGCGTCGATCCGGAACGGCGGGAAGTCGAAACCGCCTTCGGCGCGCGATACACCGGCGCGGTGGTCAACATCATCCCGCCGCAGTTCGCGGGCGTCATCGCCGGCAATGCCGGACTGGCGAACGAGGACGGCTGGTGCCCCGTCAACCCGGTGACTTTCGAGAGCCGGATGGCCCGCGACATCCATATCATCGGTGACGCGGCCATCGCCGGCGCCATGCCGAAGTCCGGCTTCTCCGCCAACAGCCAGGGCAAGATCGCCGCACTGAACGTCGCCGCGTCGCTGACCGGGCGCGATCCGGTCGCCGGATCCTTCGCCAATACCTGCTACAGCATCCTGGCGCCGGACTATGGCATCTCGGTCGCCAAGGTCTATCGCAGCTCCGCCGATGACGGCATCGTCGGCGTCGAGGGGTCGGGCGGCCTCAGTCCGATGGACGCCGACGCCGGCTTCCGCGCGGCCGAGGCCCATTACGCCCAGGGCTGGTACGAGGCCGTCACCGCCGACATGTTCACCTAGAGCGGCGGGAGTTCTCTCCGCCTACTTGTGGCCCTTGGGCCATTGCGGACGGTACGGCTTCTCGATCTTCTCGCACTCCTCGGCACTCAGTTCGACCGAGAGCGCAGCCACCGCGTCGGCGATATGGCCCGACTTCGAGGCGCCGATGATCGGTGCGGTGACGACCGGGTTCTTCAGCACCCAGGCCAGCGCCACCTGCGCCGGCGGCAGCCCCCTGGCCTCGGCCACGTCACAGACGGCATTGGCGACCGCGAAGTCCTCGTCGCGGCCGAAGATGCGCTGGGCCACCGGATCGGACTTCGCGCGATCGGTGCCGCCGATGGACTTCCCTTCCGGCCGCCGGGTCAGAAACCCGCGGGCCATGGGGCTCCACGGAATGACGCCCACGCCGGTATCCTCGCACCAGGGAAGGACTTCCCGCTCCTCCTCGCGATAGGCGGCATTGTAGTAGTTCTGCATGGAGACGAACTCGGTCCACCCGTTCATCTGCGCCACGTGCTGCATCTCGATGAACTGCCTGACCCACATGGACGACGCGCCGATATAGCGGACCTTTCCGGCCTTCACGCAGTCGTGCAGGGCCTCCATCGTCTCCTCGACGGGCGTGTCGTAGTCGAAGCGGTGGATCTGGTAGAGATCGACATAATCGGTGTCGAGCCGGCGCAGGCTGTCGTCGATGCCGGCCATGATGTGCTTGCGCGACAGGCCCCGGTCATTGGGCGCGTCGGACATCGGATTGAAGACCTTGGTGGCGATGACGACCTGATCGCGCGGCGCGAGTTCCTTCAGCGCGCGCCCTGTGACTTCCTCGGACGCGCCGATCGAGTACATGTCGGCGGTGTCGAAGAAGTTGATCCCCGCTTCCCAGGCTTCGCGGAAGAACGGCTTCGATTCATCCTCGCGCAGCACCCAGCTGTGGTGCCCCTGCGAAGGGTCGCCATAGGTCATGCAGCCGAGACAGAGCCGGCTGACCTTCAGGCCGGTCCGGCCGAGACGGACATATTCCATGTTCGATGATCCCCCCTTCAGAGCACGGCGCCCAGCGCATCCATCAGCCGGGCGACATCGTCGTTGTTGTTGTAGAGATGCGGCGTCACCCGCATGGACTGACCACGCACGCTGACATGGACATTGCGCGCCGCCAGCGCCTCGACAAGACCGGGCGGCAGGGCCTCCGGGAAGCCGAGGCCCAGGAAATGCGGGGCGCGGGAGGCATCCGGCGGCGACGACAGGCCGAGCCGCGCGGCGCGCGCGGCGATGTCGGCTGTACGGGCGCCCAGCGTCTCCGAGATGGCCTCGGGCGTCCAGTCGAGGATCTGCTCCATCGCCGCGATGGCGCCCGGCATCAGGGCGAAATTGGAAAACTCGCCCATGTCGAAGCGGCGCGCGCCGGGACGGAAGCCGTCGACATATTTCACCAGACCGGCGAAATCCTCGGCGTTGGAGCGGGTCATCCAGCTCTGCTCGATCGGTTCGCCGCCATGCCACTTCGGATCCGCGTAGAGGAAACCGACGCTGTAGGGGCCGAGTAGCCACTTGTAGCAGGCGGCGACCATGAAATCGGGCCGTACCTTGCGCACGGAGAACGGCATCGCGCCGAGGGACTGGGTCAGATCGAGCGCCAGCGCCGCGCCGACTTCGCGCAGCCGCGCACCCACCTGTTCCAGGTCGATCAGACTGCCGTCGGTCCAGTGGTTCTGCGCCAGCGCCGCCAGGGCGGTGCGCTCATCGATCGCGTCCAGGATGACCCGGGTCCAGTCGCCGTCCTGCCCGCGCTCAAGCGTGACGACTTCGGCGCCCCGGGCCCTGGCCAGCTCCCGCCAGCCATAGACGTTGGAGGGAAACTGGTCCTTCAGCACGATGATGCGCTGCCCTGTCGCGACAGGAATATTGCGGGCCGCCACCGCCAGACCGTAGCTCGCCGAGGGCACCACGGCGACGTCATCCGCAGTGGCGTCGATCATGCGTGCGAGCAGACCACGGGCGTGTTCGGTCTCGGTGAAGAAATCATCGGACGAGACGGTCCATGGCCGGGCCTTGCGGGTCGTACCCTTCGCCATCGCTTCGACGACACCGTGCATCAGCGGGCCCATATAGGCGCAATTGAGATAGGCCCGGTCCTCCGGGATATCGAACAGGTGACGCTGACAGGGAATCACGCCGCTTCCTCCGGCTGTTTCATGACGAACTGCACGGCGTTCCACGAACACACCAGTTCGCGCTGCTGGTTGAAGACGCGGCAATCCATCGAGACAAGCCCCAGGCCCGGACGCGACCGGCTCTCGCGCTTGTCCGTCACCTCGACCTCGCCGTAGATCGTGTCGCCGGGCCGGACCGGCGCGTGCCATTTCAGGTTTTCGAGTCCGCCCGCGCCCATGGAGGCGCTGCCGATGAAACCGCCCTGGATCATCATGCGGAAGGCGACGATGCCGACCTGCCAGCCGCTGGCGATCAGCCCGCCATACATGGACTTGTCCGCCGCCACCTTGTCGATGTGATGCGGCTGCGGATCGTAGCGGAAGGCGAAATCGATGATGTCGGATTCTGTCAGGGTCACGCCCGGTCCGTGAAAGACCTGCCCGACCTCATAGCTCTCATAGTGCCGGGCGCGGTCCTCCGGCGTCTCTGTCACGCTCATCGCAGCCCCCGGAAGAAGGCGCGGATGTCGGCCACCAGTTCCTCGGGTTTCTCGAAAGCGGCGAAATGACCGCCGTCGTCATGGGCAGTGAAACGTTTCACGTCGTAGGCGCGCTTCAGCCAGCTCTCGGGCGGGATCGGCACCAGGTCGTAGGGAAACAGGCAGAAGCCGGTCGGCACCTCGATGCGGTCAGGGGCGCCGTCCTCGCGCCGTTTCAGCTCCATGCCGCCTTCTCGGATGACGGCCGTGTAGAGCCAGCTCGCGGAGTTGTGGGCGTTGTTCACCCAGTAGATCATGACGTTGGTCAGCAGTTCGTCCATCGGGAACAGGCTGAGTTCGCCCGGCCCCTCCTTCATGCGGTGCTGGAACTTCTCGATGATCCAGGCCGCCAGCCCGGCCGGCGAATCGGACAGGCCGTAGTTCAGGGTCTGCGGCTTGGTGCCCTGGATCTGGAAATAGCCCATGGCATGAGCGGTGCGCTTCCTGAACCGGCCGATCCAGGCCCGCTCGTCTTCGGTCAGCGCGGGCGCGCCCTCGCCGAGATACGGCTTCAGCGGCACCATGTTGAGGTGGATGCCGTTCAGCCGATCCGGGTGGCGGTGTGCCAGCCAGGAGGTGACGATGGAGCCCCAGTCGCCGCCCTGGGCCGAAAAGCGCTCCACGCCGAAGACCTCGGTCATGAACCCCGCCCAGAGATCGGCGACCTTCTTCGGGTGCATCGGCGCCGCCGGCGCGCTGGACCAGCCATAGCCGGGCAGTGACGGACAGATGACCGTGAAGCCGTCCTCGGCATCGCCGCCGAAGCGCTCGGGATGGGCCAGCGGCTCGATGATGCGGTGAAATTCGAAGGTCGAACCCGGCCAGCCGTGGGTGATCAGCAGCGGCTCCGGATTTGCCCCCGAACCGGGTTCGCAGACGAAATGGATATCGAAGCCGTCGACCTGGGCGATGTAGTTCGGCCAGCGGTTGAGCTCGGTCTCCCAACGGCGCCAGTCATAGCCATTGCGCCAGTGGTCCACGAGCCTGCGCATGTAGGCGAGGTCGGTGCCGTAGTGCCAGCCGCCGCCTTCCGGTTCGTTAGGAAAACGCGTACGCGCCAGCCGGGCCGCGAGATCGTCGAGCACCGCCTGGTCGACATTGATGGTGAACGCCTGCGCGTTGATCTGCACCTCGGCCCCTCCCCCGGTTCATTGCGGCGACCCCAGGGGTCAGGCGCGCCCCGCCTCGGTCGAAAGCAGCGCCGGATCGATGCCGATCCGCCGTACCGCCGCCGCCCACTTGTCGTCCAGCGCCAGATCGAAGACAAGCTCGGAATCCGCCGGACAGTGGAGCCAGTCATTGCGTTGCATCTCGCTCTCGAGCTGCCCCGGCGCCCAGCCGGCATAGCCAAGCGCCAGCACGGCCTGGCGCGGTCCCTCGCCGGTGGCCAGCGCGCGCAATATGTCGACGGTCGCCGTCAGCGACACGCCCTCGCCCATGCCCACCGTGGCGTCGCGCGTGTAGTCGGGCGAGTGAAGCACGAAGCCGCGGCCAGTCTCGACCGGGCCGCCATAGTGGATCGAGATCGGCGGCATCTCCTCGGCATCGCCGATATCGAGCTGGCTGGCGAGATCCCCGAAGCTGAGGTTGGGCAGCGCCTTGTTGACGATCAGACCCATGGCGCCGCCCTCGGCGCTGTGGGCGCACATGAATATGACCGAATGCTCGAAGCGTTGATCGGGCATCGAGGGCATGGCGATCAGCAGATGCCCTTCCAGGCTGTCTGCCGCGCGGCTCTGCTTGTCACTACTCATGCACAGAGGATGAAACGCCGGGCCCTGCCTTTCAAGCGGACAAAGCGTCCTGCCGCCCCGGACTCTCCCCCACGGCATCGTGAGCGGATGCGACTGGCGCCCGCGCCGGGGCGTGATTATAGAACCGACATGCGCCCCACCGCGTTCGCTCTTGTCCTGTTCATCGCCACCGTCGCCGGCAACGGCACGGCGCACGCGCAACAGGATCCCGTCTCCGCTTGGGCGGGCATCCCCGAGGCAGAAGTGCGCCTGATCGCCGGCCACGTCCCCGGCGAAGGCGACATGCTGGGTCTGCATTTCGTGCTGGCCGACGAATGGAAGACCTACTGGCGGAGCCCCGGCGACGCCGGACTGCCCCCGGTGCCCGACTGGACGGCGAGCAGCGGTCTGGGCCGCGCCGACCTCGCCTGGCCGCTGCCGGAGCGGTTCGACCTGTACGGCCTGACGACCTATGGCTACCACGGCGAAGCGGTACTGCCGGTGCGCATCGAGCGCGCCCCGGGGGAAACCACGCGCATCCGTCTGACGCTCTCCTATGCCGCCTGCGCAGAGGTCTGCGTACCGATCGAGGCCGAACTGGCGCTTGACCTGCCTGCCGGGCCGCTGCCCGAGAACCGTCACGGCGCGGCCATTGCGTCGGCTCTGGCCCGGGCGCCCGAACAATCCCCGTCCGGTCTGACGGTCGAGACGCTTTCGGCGGAAGGCGGCGAACTCGAAGCCAGCTTCCGCACCGCGCGGCCGCTGTCGGAGCCCGACCTGATTGTCGAGGGCCCGCGCGACCTCTATTTCCACAACCCACGCTGCGAAGCCGTTGACCTGGTCACGCGCTGCCGCATGGCGATCGGCGGCGCCAGAGACGACATTGCTCTGGAAGGAAAGCGCCTGATCCTGACGCTGAGTGGCCGGGACTACGCCGCCGAGATCCCGGCGGTGGTCGGAAAACGGTGACAATCGCCGCCGCAACTGGAAACTGGGCTATGATCACACTAAGTGCGCTTTGGCTGCCCGAGAACGGGGCGGCGCGAAATCCATGAAGGGGGTGCAGAAAAATGACTATCCAAGTTGGCGACAAGATGCCCGAAGGCGGCTTCATGCAGATGACCGATGACGGCCCGGCGCCGATCACCAGCAGCGACCTGTTCGACGGCAAGAAGGTGGTACTGTTTGCAGTGCCCGGCGCCTTCACGCCGACCTGCTCGGCCAAGCATGTGCCGGGCTTCGTATCCCGCGCGGACGAACTGAAGGCGAAGGGCGTCGACACCATCGCCTGCCTGTCGGTCAACGACGTGTTCGTCATGAACGCATGGGGCAAGGACCAGTCCGTGGGCAGCAAGGTGATGATGCTTGCCGACGGTTCCGGCGACTATGTCTCCCGGCTGGGCTTGGAACTGGACCTGACGCCGCGCGGCATGGGCAAGCGCGCCACCCGCTTCGCCATGATCGTCAACGACGGCAAGGTCGAGCACCTGGGAGTCGAGAGCAATCCCGGCGAACTGACGGTCTCCGGCGCGGACGCGATTCTCGAGAAGCTCTGAACCGGTCGATCAGGGGACCCTACGGTCCCTTGCAGCGGAAAGGGGGCCGGTTCCGGCCCCCTTTTTCGTGGCGCGCAGGCTCAGGCGCTCCGTCCGGCGGCGCGTTCGACCCGTTCCGGCGGCAGAATGATGGCGGCCCGCGTGCCGCTGCCCAGGGCGCTCTCGATCTCCAGCCGCCCGCCATGGGCTTCGACGAGCGCCTTGACGATGGGCAGGCCGAGGCCGGTGCCCTCCTCGTTCAGATAGAGCTCTTCCTCCACCTGGCCGAAAGGCTCCAGCACCGTTTCCATCTTGTCTTCGGGAATGCCGATACCGGTGTCGGTGACGCTGAAACCCGGCCGCGGGCCCTCCGCCTCGAAGGCCAGCGTGACGCGCCCGCCCGCCGGGGTGAACTTCAGCGCGTTCGACAGCAGGTTGAGGATCATCTGCCGGACCGCCCGTACGTCGACGATCAGCGCCGAGACGTTGCCCCGATCCACCTGCAGGTCGATGCGCGCCTCATCGAAACGCTGGCGCATCAGCCGCGCCGTCTGCTCGATCAGATCGTTCAGGTCGACCGGCTCGGGATGGAAATTCATCCGCCCGGCCTCGATCTTCGAAAGGTCCAGAATGTCGTTGATCAGGTTCAGCAGATGCTGCCCGCTCTGCCCGATGTCGGCGACGTAGCCGCGATAACGGGCATTGCCGATCGGGCCCATCACGCCGTGCAGCATCAGTTCGGAGAATCCGATGATAGCGTTGAGCGGCGTCCGCAATTCATGACTCATGTGCGCCAGGAACTGGCTCTTGGCCGCGTTGGCGCGCTCGGCCTGTTCCTTGGCCAGGCGCATCTTGTGCTCGCTCTCCCGCAGACGTTTCTCGGTCGAGAACTGCGCGTGCGCATAGCGGAGGGAGCGCGCGATCAGGCGCGCGGACAGATCGGGCTTCTCCAGATAATCGGCCGCCCCGGCGGCCAGCGCCAGGGCTTCCGACTGCTCGTCGCCCTCCTCGGCCAGCAGGATGACCGGCAGGATCGGATAAGGGCGCGACAGGGCCTCGATCAGAGCCGCCCCCGATCCGCCGGAGATGTTCTGGTCCACCAGGGCGACGTCGAACTCGCCGCTCGCCAGCATGCGTTGCGCGTCTTCGGCATTATCGATGTGAAAGAGGTTGTATGTTCCGGCGGACCGCAGCATCCGCTTGACCACCACGAAGTCCTCGTAGTCGTCATCCACCATCACCACGCGCAGCACGCGCTGTGGCGTCAGCTCCCTGGGACGGAATGCGAGAATGTTGCGAGGTTCCTTCACCCTTGCCTTCCAGGATCGTTACCGTTGCCCGGGCAACATCCGCTGAATTCTGAGGGGAGCGGTGCGTCGGATCAATCGCAACCCCGGCCCGGGAATGGTCAAGCGACTGTTAACCCTGAAAAGCGTGACAACGATCACGCGGCAGTTCAGGCCGCGATCAGCGTGGTATGGCTTCCCGCGCGAGGCGGTCGGCGCGTTCGTTCTCGACATGGCCTGAATGGCCCTTGACCCAGCGCCAGTCGATGTCGTGGCGACGGTTGAGGTCGTCGAGCTGGCGCCAGAGTTCCTCGTTCAGAACAGGCTTCTTCGCTGCGGTCTTCCATCCCCTGGCCTTCCAGCCCGGGAGCCAGCGGGTGATTCCGTCCATCAGGTAGCGGCTGTCCGTATGCAGTATGACGCGGCACGGCCGTTTCAACTGCGACAGCGCCTCGATGGCGGCGGTCATCTCCATGCGGTTGTTGGTGGTCTGAGCCTCGCCGCCGCTCAGTTCCTTCTCGCGCTCGCCATAACGCAGAACCGCGCCCCACCCGCCGGGCCCGGGATTGCCCGAGCAGGCGCCGTCGGTCCAGATCTCCACCTGCCGCATCTCAGAAATCCAGCCCATAGGCGGCGGCCCCGCCGACCCCACGGTGAAAATCCAGCTTGCGCCAGTACTCGAGCGGATTCTTCGGGGTCACGAACGCACCCTCCGGGTGGTTCAGCCAGTCGTAGAGCCGGGTCAGCAGGAACCGCATGGCCGCGCCCCGCGCCAGGATGGGCAAGGCGTCGAATTCCGGCCTCGAGAGCGGCCGGCGGGCCCGGTACGCCCCCAGCATCTGCCGCGCCTTGGTGGTGTTGAACGCGCCATCGGGCTCGAAGCACCAGGCGTTCAGACAGATGGCGAGGTCGTAGACCAGTATGTCATTGCAGGCGAAGTAGAAGTCGATCACCCCGCTCAGGCGCTCGTCCAGGAAGAAGACGTTGTCGGGAAACAGGTCGGCGTGAATGACGCCGCGGGGCAGATCGCGGGGCCAGGCCGTCTCCAGCACATCCAGTTCGCTGGCGATCTCATCGGCCAGCCCGGACCGCACGTCGTCGGCGCCGGGCGCACAACGCTCGGCCAGCGGCCGCCAGTCGCCGACGGACAGGTTGTTGGGCCGCTCCGGCCCGAAGTCGGCCGCGGCCAGATGCAGCGACGCCAGCGCGTCGCCCACGGCCCAGGCATGGCGCGGCAATGGCTTGCGCGGCCATCGGCCCTTCAGGAAGGAGACGATCGCAGCCGGCTTGGCGCGGATATCGCTCAGCACGCCGCCATCGCGGCGCGGGACCGGCACCGGACAGGGAACGCCACGATCCGACAGGTGGGAAAGCAGCGCGAGAAACCAGGGCAGATCGTCGGGCTTCACCCGCTTCTCGTAGATCGTGAGGATGAACATGCCGGCATCGGTCTGCAGCAGGAAGTTGGAGTTCTCCACGCCTTCCGCGATTCCGGTGCAGGCGATGGCCGCGCCGATCTCGTAGTCGGCGAGGAGGGCGTCGAGTTCCCCGTCGCCGATCTCGGTGTAGACCGCCAAGTCCCTGCCGATCAGTCGAGCAGGGCCCGGGGCAGCCGGAAGACAACCTCCTCGCGAACGCCGTCGACCTCCCGCACCTGTACGTCATAGCGGCTGCGGAAGGCCTCCAGAACCTCCTCCACCAGTACGTCGGGCGCCGACGCACCGGCCGTCAATCCGATCATGCCCGCGCCATCGACCAGGCTCCAGTCGAGCTCGGCGGCGCGCGGCACCAGAATGGCCTTCGGGCAGCCCGCCTTCTCGGCCACCTCGACCAGGCGCTTGGAGTTCGAGGAGTTCTGCGCGCCCACCACCAGAACCACGTCGCACCGGCTGGCGATCTCCTTCACGGCCGCCTGCCGGTTGGTGGTGGCGTAGCAGATGTCTTCCTTGTGCGGCCGGTGGATTGTGGGAAAACGCCGCACCAGCGTGTCCACGATCTCCGCCGTGTCGTCGACCGACAGGGTCGTCTGGGTGATGAAGGCCAGGTTCTCCGGATCCGGCACCTCCAGCGCATCGGCCTGTTCGGTGTTCTCGATCAGGGTAATGGCGCCGTCGGGAAGCTGGCCCATCGTGCCGATGACTTCCGGGTGGCCGGCATGGCCGATCATGACGATCTGGCGGCCGTTGCGGTAATGGCGCTCCGCTTCGACATGAACTTTGGAGACAAGCGGGCAGGTCGCGTCCAGATAGAACTGTTCGCGCCGCTGCGCCTCCTCGGGCACCCATTTCGGCACGCCATGGGCGGAGAACACCACGACGGCGTCCGATGGCACCTCGTCCAGTTCCTCGACGAACACGGCGCCGCGCTTCTCGAGGCCTTCGACCACGAAACGGTTGTGGACGATCTCGTGGCGCACGTAGACAGGCGCCCCGTACTTGTCGAGGGCCTTGTCGACCACCTGGATGGCGCGTTCGACCCCGGCGCAGAAGCCGCGGGGATTGGCCAGCAGGATCTCCTTGAATGCTCGCTCCGTCGCTGTCACCGGCTACTCCTTCGCGGACAGGGCTTGCGGCTTGTGAACCACCGGCACCTCATCTACATTGCCGCCTCTCAGACGACAAGGTCGCGCCCCCGAATCGATGGTCAACCGACTGGAAGAATACGCTTCGTCCGGAAGCCATCCCGACGACGTCCAGAAACAAGTTCAGAGCAGATGAAAGCAAGAAACGCATTGATTGTGGCCGCCATGCTTGGCGCCGGCGCCTTCGCGCTCTCCGGCTGCGGAGGGGGCAGCGCCGCAGCCGGGCCCTGCCCGAAGATCGGCGTCCTGCCCGATGCGGCCGATTATCCGGTACAGGACGCCAGCGGCAAGCTGCTGGCCCTGGCGCGCCTCAGCGTCAGCAATTCAGCCTGCATCTATGACAAGAGTCAGGCGTCTTCGACGGGCTTTTCCCGCGTCGACTTCTCCATCGAGCTGACCGTCACCGCGGTGCGCGCGGAGGGTTCGCTGGTCGACGATATCGACGTGCCGGTTGTGGTCGCGACCGTGTCCGGCGACGGCGTACTGACCGCCCGCGACGACTACGAGATGAATGTCGAGATCGATGGCCGCACCGGCGAGAAGACGCAGCGCCTGCAGATCCGCATTCCCTATGCCGGCAACGGTTTCGCGTCCGACCACCGCGTGCTTGCAGCGTTCCGGCTGGACGAGCGGACCGTACAGTTTAACCGCAGCCGGCTGGGCCGCTGAGCCGGAAGGCCGGAGAATGCGCACGATGACGGAGCGGAAGCCCGACGCGAAGGAAGAAAAGGCGGCACGGCTGGCGCGGAAGCTGCGCGAGAATCTGAAGCGCCGCCGCCGGCCCGACGCGGGCGGCAAGCGCCGGGCGATCAAGAACGACGAGAAGCACTGACCCGGCAGGCGTGGCCACATCGCCGCCACGTTGACGCGTCACGCTCGGATTTCTAACTAACCAGCGGTTCCGGGCGCGCCGGGACCCGATTCGAGGTGTCGCGAACTCATGGACAGCATTCTGATCCGCGGGGGCCTGCCGCTGCGGGGCACGATCGAGATCAGCGGCGCCAAGAACGCCGCGTTGCCGCTGATGGCCGCATGCCTGCTGACAGACAAGCCGCTGCGCCTGTCGAACGTCCCTGCATTGATGGACATCGGGACCATGGCCGAACTGCTGCGCTGTCTCGGCGTCGAGGCCGACGACCAGGGCGGCGGCGCGTGGACCCTGCGCGCGGCGGACATCGCCGACACCACCGCGCCATACGACATCGTGCGGAAGATGCGCGCCAGCGTGCTGGTTCTCGGTCCGCTGCTGGCCCGGACCGGCAAGGCGGATGTCTCCCTGCCCGGCGGCTGCGCCATCGGCACGCGGCCGGTGAACATCCATATCGACGGGCTCGTGGCTCTGGGCGCGGAGATCGAGATCGACGGCGGCTACATCCGGGCGAAGGCGCCGAAGGGCCTGACGGGCGCCGTCTACACGATGCCCCAGATCTCCGTCGGCGCCACCGAGAACCTGCTGATGGCGGCGGTGCTGGCCAGCGGCACGACCGTGCTGGAGAACGCCGCGCGCGAACCCGAGATCGCCGACCTGATCGATCTGCTGACGGCGATGGGCGCGCGGATCGAGGGCCGCGGCACCGACCGCCTGACCGTGTACGGCGTCGACGCGCTCCACGGCGCCGACCACGCGGTCCTGCCCGACCGGATCGAGACCGGCACCTACGCCGTCGCCGGCGCAATCACCGGCGGCGACCTGATGCTGAAAGGCGCCAATCACGAGATCGTCGAGGCGATCATGAAGCCGCTTCGCAAGTCCGGCGCGACCGTCGACTTCCTGGAAGACGGCATCCGCGTCCGCCGCGACGGCCAGGGCATACTGGGCGTTGACGTCATGACCCAGCCCTATCCGGGCTTTCCGACCGACATGCAGGCGCAGATCATGGCGCTGATGTCGATCAGTCACGGCGCGGCGATGATCACCGAGACGATCTTCGAGAACCGCTTCATGCATGTCCCCGAACTGGGACGGATGGGCGCGGACATCACCGTGCACGGCGCCTCGGCGCTGGTGCGGGGCGTGCGCCGTCTTCGCGGCGCGCCGGTCATGGCGACGGACCTGCGCGCATCGGTCTCGCTGGTGCTGGCGGGTCTGGCGGCGGATGGCGAGACACAGGTCAATCGCGTATACCATCTGGATCGGGGCTACGAACGGCTCGAACAGAAGCTGGAGGCCTGCGGCGCCGATATCGAGCGCGTGAAGGGGCAATGAGGGACACGGGTAGCGGACAATGAGAATCAGGAGAACAAAGGCGGAGCAACCGCCCCGGCTGAAACTGCACGCGGTGGATCCGGACGACCTGCGCGTCGTCGCGGCGGCGCTGGCCAGCGCCACGGTCAAGCGCGGCGATATCGGGCTAGACCGCAAGGCGCGGCGCTTCGCCTTCGTGTGCAACCGCTTCCGCTGGGAAGACACCGAATTTCCGGGCGACCGCGGCGGCAGCCGCATCCGCGCCGGCGTGCAGTTCAACGATGTCGAGAATGTCAGCGCGCTCGGCCTCGCCGACGCGGATCCAGAGACCGTGCTGGAATTGCTCAATATCGAGGCCGAGGTCACCGATCCGCCGGCCGCGGTGCTGGAACTCCAGTTCGCGGGCGGCGCAGCGCTGAAGCTGGACGCCGGGTGCATCGACGTGCTGGTGGACGATATGGGCCGTGCTTGGTATACGCCCAACCGCCCGAGCCACGAGACGGAGAACGGCGACGGCGACTGATCAAGAGAACGCCATGAACGCCGCCGCGAGCCAAGCAGAACCGATCGTTCTGGCCCTGCCGAAGGGCCGCATCCTGAAGGAGGCGATGCCGCTGGTGCGCGCCGCCGGCATCGAGCCGGAAGCGGCCTTCGACGATCCCGACAGCCGCCAACTCACCTTCCGCACCAATCACGAGCACATCTCCATCATTCGCGTCCGCTCCTTCGACGTGGCGACCTTCGTCGCCTTCGGCGCCGCCCATCTCGGCGTCGCCGGCAACGACGTGCTGATGGAGTTCGACTATTCGGACATATACGCGCCGCTCGACCTCGGCATCGGCTATTGCCGGATGGCGGTCGCCGAGCCGGCGGAGCTATCGAAGACCGACGACCCCTCGCGCTGGTCGCACGTCCGTGTCGCGACCAAGTACCCGAACATCACCCAGCGCCATTTCGCCCGCCGCGGCGTCCAGGCCGAGTGCATCAAGCTGAACGGCGCCATGGAGCTGGCGCCCTCGCTGGGTCTGTGCCGCCGCATCGTCGATCTGGTCTCGACCGGCTCGACGCTGAAGGCCAACGGCCTGGTCGAGGTGGAGCAGATCGCCGACATCACGTCGCGGCTGATCGTCAATCGCACCGCGCTGAAGACGCGGCCGGCGGAGATCCACGGCTGGATCAACAGCTTCAGGAGCGCGGTCGATGCCAAGGCGGCTTGACGGCAGCGCGGCGTCCTTCGAGGCGGATTTCCGAGCGTTGCTCGACGACAAGCGGGAAACCGCCGCCGATGTCGACGAGACGGTACAGGCGATCATCGCCGACGTGCGCACGCGCGGTGACCTGGCGCTGATCGACTACACGGCGCGTTTCGACCGGGTGCAGTTCACCCCATCCCGGTTCCGGATCGGCGCGGACGAGATCGAGGCCGCCAAGGCCGATTGCGAACCGGATACGCTGGCGGCGATGAAACTCGCGGCAACGCGTATCGCCGCCTTCCACGAGCGCCAGCTGCCCGCCGACGACCGTGTGGTCGATGCCGCCGGGGTGGAACTCGGCGCGCGCTGGACCGCCATCGGCGCAGTGGGCCTCTACGTGCCGGGCGGCCTCGCGGCCTACCCCTCGTCGGTGCTGATGAACGCGGTCCCCGCGAAGGTAGCGGGCGTGGAGCGCATCGCCATGACCGTACCGACGCCGGACGGCGTCATCAATCCGCTGGTGATTGCGGCAGCCGAGCATGCCGGCGTGACCGAGATCTACCGCCTGGGCGGCGCGCAGGCGATCGCGGCGCTGGCCTATGGCACGGAAGCCGTCCCCGCCGTGGACAAGATCGTCGGCCCCGGCAATGCCTATGTGGCCGCGGCCAAGCGCCAGGTCTTCGGCGCCGTCGGCATCGACATGATCGCCGGTCCCTCCGAGATCCTGGTGGTCGCCGACGGCGAGAATGATCCGGCCTGGATCGCGGCCGACCTGCTGTCGCAATCCGAGCACGACGAATCCGCACAGGCCATCCTGATAACTGACGACAGGGCCTTCGCCGACGACGTCGCCGCGGCGGTGGAACACCATCTCGCGACCCTGCCCCGCGCCGCGATCGCGCGTTCGAGCTGGGAGGCACATGGCGCCATCATCGTTCTGGATACCCTCGACGACGCGCCGGCGCTGGTCGACCGGATCGCGCCGGAACACCTGGAACTGGCGGTGAACGACCCGGACGCGATGATGGCGCGCGTGCGGAACGCCGGCGCCATCTTCCTGGGCCGGCACACGCCAGAAGCCATCGGCGACTACGTGGCCGGGCCAAATCACGTGTTGCCGACCGCGCGCAGCGCCCGCTTTTCCTCCGGTCTCAACGTGCTGGACTTCATGAAGCGGACCACCTTCGTGCGCTGCGACGCCGCCAGCCTGGGCGAAATCGGACCGGCGGCGGCGACCCTGGCCGACGCCGAGGGGCTGCCGGCGCACGCGCTCTCCGTCCGCATCCGCATGAACCGGTGACGGAGACATGGCGAGCCCAGACGGGATCGCGGCCATCACGCTCGACGACAAGTCGATCAAGAGCTGGGGTCCGGACGTCGACCATGAACGCAAGGTGGCGATCTTCGACCTGATCGAGGAGAACAGCTTCGCGCCCTTGGGCGAGGAGTTTCACGGCCCCTTCGCGGTGCATCTGAAGATCGAGGACAACCGCCTCGCCATCGAGATCGCGGGCGAGGACGGCACGGCCCAGGGCCGGGTGGTGCTGGCGCTGTCGCCCTTCCGGCGGATCGTCCGCGACTATTTCAAGATCTGCGAGAGCTATTTCGCGGCCATCAAGACGGCCACGCCCTCGCGTATCGAGTCGATCGACATGGGCCGCCGCGGCGTCCACAACGAAGGATCGGAACTGCTGCAGGAGCGGCTGAAGGACAAGATCGAGATCGACTTCGACACGGCGCGCCGGCTGTTCACGCTGATCTGCGTGCTGCACATCCGGACATAGGGCGGGCCGTTGGAGGTACCCGGGGCCGTCCTCTTCGCCTGTACCGAGAACAGCGTGCGCTCTCCCATGGCCGAGGGCCTTCTGAAACAGCTCATGGGCCATCAGATCTACGTCGATTCCTGCGGCGTGCGCGCGAAGGAGGTGGACGGCTTCTCGATCGCGGTGATGGACGAACTGGGCATCGACATCTCCGGCCACCGCGCCAAGAGCTTCGACGATCTGGAGGATACCTTCTTCGATGTCATCATCTCGCTCTCGCCCGAAGCGCAGCACAAGGCGATCGAGCTGACCCGCACGATGGCCTGCGACGTCGAATACTGGCCGACGCTGGACCCGAGCCTGATCGAAGGCAGCCGCGAAGCGCGTCTCGCTGCCTGGCGTCAGGTCCGCGACCAGCTTCGCAAGCGGATCATCGAGCGCTTCAGCCCCGGCCCCGCTCCGCAGGTTTGAGCCCGCGGCATTTGCGGTTAAGCTCGCCGCACCAGGGGAGGAAACCGGAATGCCGACGATCGATGCGGATCGGCTGACCGCGTTCGTGGCCGCCATGGCCCGCGCAGGCGGGTCCGACGAACGCGAAGCGGGGCTGATCGCCACCAATCTTGTCGAGGCCAATCTGAAGGGTCACGACAGCCACGGCATCGGCATGATGCCGACCTACGCCAACGCGCTGCAGTTCGGAAAGCTGACCGCGAACCAGCACGTCTCGGTGGTGCGCGACGACGGCGCGATTCTGCTGCTGGACGGCAATGCCGGCTATGGCCAGGTCATCGGCGGCGAGGCCATGGCGATGGCCATCGCCCGGGCGCGTGACACCGGCCTGTGTCTGATGAGCCTGCGCAACACCCACCATCTGGGCCGGATCGGCGCCTGGGGCGAACTGGCCGCAGACGCCGGCCTGATCTCCATTCACTGGGTCAACGGCATCACGCGGATGCCGCTGGTCGCGCCCTGGGGCGGCTCCGACGCCCGCTACACCACCAATCCCTATTGCACCGCGATCCCCGAGACGCCCGATCACCCGCGCATCGTCTTCGACATGGCGACGACCAAGGTGGCCATGGGCAAGGTCCGCGTCGCCCACAACAAGGGCGAGCAGATGCCGCCCGACTGCCTGATCGACCGCCGTGGCGAGATGACCACCGATCCGGGCGTGATGTTCGAGGAGCCGACCGGCGCACTGATGTCGGTAGGTCAGCACAAGGGCTACGGCCTGGCGCTGATCTGCGAGGTTCTGGCCGGCGCGCTCTCCGGCGGCGGCGCCTTCCTTCCGGACCGCTCTGACGGACACTCGATCATCAACAACATGCTGACCATCGTCGTCGACCCGGCGCGGCTGGGCGAGCGCGGCGCCTTCGTTGCCGAGATCGACGCCTTCATCCGCTACGTGAAGGCTTCGCCGGCCGCCGCCTGGGCGGACGAGGTGATGGTGCCGGGCGATCCGGAACGCAAGTCGGAAGCGCAACGCCGCGCCGCCGGCATCCCGGTCGACGAGACGACCTGGGAAGAGATGATTGCCGCCGCGGTCCAGCTCGGCATGAGCGAGGCGCAGGCGCGTACCTATGAGGCCTGAATCAGAAGATTCCGCCGCCGGGCGTGCGCTCCGACGGCCTGGGATCGTGCGAGCTCCTGGTGCGGCACCGTTCGTATTCCGGGGTGCCTGGCGTGGCCCTGGAAAGATCGCACTTTGCGCCGCCGATGCGCTCGGCGCCCGTGTCCACGATCTCGCAGGCGGCGAGGCCCGCACCCGCGAGGGCGGCGAGGCCGATTCGAATGACGGCGGTCCTGATCATGGACCCGGTTTTAGGATTTCGGACAACTGAGGTCGAGTGAAATGAATGACAACATTGCCCCACGGCGGGTGACCTGCCGCTCCCATGATGGGCTGACTCTCGTGGGCGACGCCTACGGACCCGAAGACGGCCCGCCGGTCCTGTTCCTGCACGGCGGCGGACAGACCCGTCACAGCTGGGGCGGCACTGCCGAGACCATGGCCGCGCATGGCTGGCTGGCCGTCACCGCCGACCACAGGGGCCACGGCGACAGCGACTGGTCGCCGGACGGGAACTACAGCTATGACGACATCGGATCGGACGTGCGCGCCTGGAGCGGTCTGTTCGATGCGCCGCCCGTGGTCATCGGCGCCTCGCTGGGCGGCCTGGGCGCGATGGTCGGTCTGGGCTTCGAGCCCCGCGTCGATGCCCGCGCCCTGGTCCTGGTCGACATCGCGCCGAAGATGGAGGCCCGCGGCGCAGACCGCATCCTTGCCTTCATGCGCGCCAACATGGAGGAGGGCTTCGCCAGCCTGGAGGAGGCCGCCGAAGCGGTCGCCGGTTATACGCCCGAGCGCAAGCGCGCCGTCGATCTCAACTCGATCCGCAAGAACCTGCGCGAGCGCCAGGGCCGCTGGTACTGGCACTGGGATCCGCAGACCATCCGCGACCGGTCGAGCGCCGACAACAAGCGGATGGAGGGCGTGCTGTCGGAGGCGGTGCGCCGGATGGAGTGTCCGATCCTCCTGATCCGGGGGCGGTTCTCCGACGTCATCAGCCCGGAGGCGATCGATCATCTGCGCGCCATCCGGCCCGACGCCGGCTTCGTCGATGTCGCCGGCGCGGGACATATGGTGGCCGGCGACCGGAATGATGTATTTACCGATGCAGTCATCGGCTTCCTGGAGGAGCGCGAGATCATGCAATCGGGGAGAACGGCCCATGGCGGCTGAGCCGAAGATCGTCACGGCGGCGCTGATCATCATCGGCAACGAGATCCTGTCCGGCCGGACCAAGGACAAGAACATGGGCTTCATCGCCGAGCGGCTGACCGAGCTCGGCGTGCGGATGATGGAGGCGCGGGTGGTCGCCGACATCGAGGCCGAAATCGTGGAGGCCGTGAATTCGCTGCGCGCGCGCTACGACTACGTCTTCACGACCGGCGGCATCGGCCCGACCCATGACGACATCACCGCCGACGCCATCGCGAGAGCCTTCGGCGTGGGCATCTCCGAACACCCCGATGCGGTCGCCCTCCTCAGCGCGCGCTACAAGAACCCGGCCGACTTCACGGCGGCGCGGCGGCGCATGACCCGCGTGCCCCATGGCGGGGTGCTGGTCGAAAACCCGGTCAGCACCGCCCCGGGCTTCCGCGTCGAGAACGTCTATGTCTTCGCCGGTATCCCGGTGGTCATGCAGGCGATGTTCGAAAGCATCGCCCACGAACTGGTGGGCGGCGACCCGCTGCTCAGCCGCGCCGTCAGCGCCTATCTGCCCGAGGGCGTGATCGCCGCCCCCCTAGCGGAGATCGAAAAGGCCCATCCCGGCATCGAGGCGGGTTCCTACCCGTTCCAGCGCGACGGTCGTTTCGGCTCCTCGCTGGTGCTGCGCTCGACCGACGCGGCACTGCTCGACCGGGCCACCGACGCGCTGAAATCGATGATCGTCGAGCTTGGCGGCGAACCGATGGAAGTCTGAAACATGGCGACGACGCTGCGGACGCCATGAGCCTCGATATCGCCGACCGGGACCGCTTCGTGCGGGCCAACACCGCGCTTCTGCCCACGCCCCTGGTGCCGGAAATAGAACTGCACCTCGCAACCGAGGCCCTGCCACTCTGGCAGATGACCGAGGAGGCCATGGCCGAAGCCGGACTGCCGCCGCCCTACTGGGCCTTCGCCTGGGCCGGGGGTCAGGCGCTGGCGCGCTATGTTCTGGACAATCCGGAGGCCGTCGCCGGCAGGCGGGTGATCGACTTCGCCGCCGGATCGGGCCTGGTCGCCATCGCCGCCGCCATGGCCGGCGCCTCCACTGTCGCCGCCAACGATATCGACCCCTTCAGCCATGCCGCCATGCGGCTCAACGCCGAGGCGAACGGCGTCGCCATCGACGTCATGGAGGCCGACATCGTCGGCGACCCGCTCGCCGGCTTCGATCTCGTGCTCGCCGCCGACATCTGTTACGAACAGCCGACGAGCGGGCGCGTCGAGGCTTGGTTCCGCCAGCTCAGCGCCGGCGGCATGCCGGTCCTGATGGGCGACCCCGGGCGCAGCTTCCGGCCGAAATCCGGCCTGGAGAAACTGGCCCACTACGCGGTTCCAACGACGCGCGAACTGGAAGACAATGATGTCCGTTCCACGGATGTCTGGCGGTTTGTTCAATGAGTGTCATTGCCGACGCACGCGCCGACAACTGGGTCGACCGGCACGCGCCGGACTGGGCCAAGCCCTATCTGAAACTGGCGCGCTTCGACCGGCCGGTCGGTACCTGGCTGCTGCTCTGGCCCTGCTGGTGGTCGATCTGGCTGGCGCGGCCGGTGCTCGACCTGGAAACGCTCCGGCTGTTCGTCCTCTTCGGCGTCGGCGCCGTGGTGATGCGCGGTGCGGGCTGCACCATCAACGACATCGCCGACCGGAACTTCGACGGACGTGTGGAGCGCACCCGGCACCGTCCCATTCCGTCGGGCCAGATCAGCGTGACAGGTGCGGCCATCTGGATGGGCGCGCTCTGCCTCGTCGGCCTCGCGATCCTGCTGCAGCTCTCCCCCCTGGCGATCTGGCTGGGCGTCGGCTCGCTGGGGCTGGTCGCAATTTATCCGTTCATGAAGCGCGTCACCTACTGGCCGCAGATCTGGCTGGGCCTCACCTTCAACTGGGGCGCGCTGATGGGCTGGGCGGCGGCCAGCGGCGAACTCGGCCTCGCGCCGGTGTTCCTCTATGTGGGCGGCATCTTCTGGACGCTCGGCTATGACACCATCTACGCGCACCAGGACAAGGAGGACGATGCCCTGATCGGGGTCAAGTCCTCGGCCCTGAAGCTCGGCAGCAGGACGCGGCCGGCGCTGGCCGTGTTCTATGTCGGCGCCGTCGTGTTCTGGGGGCTGGCGGCGCGGGAGGCCGGCTTTTCCCACTGGTTCCTGCTCCCCTTCGCGCTGGTGATCGGCCAGTTCGCCTGGCAGGTGACCCGGGTGCTCCTCGACGACCGCGACGACTGTCTCCGGAAGTTCAAGTCGAACATCCTGCTGGGTGCGGTGATGATGGCCGCGCTGATCGTCGGGGGACTGGCGGCGTGATCCCCGGTGTGCCCGAACTGCCCGCGATCGGCGTCGGCTCCTACGCCGTGCCGGGCTGGTTCATCGTCGCCCAGCGTCAGGCCCGCGAAGGCGTGCTCGGGCCCCACGACATGGAAGAAGCCACCAACGACGCCGTGCGCGTGGTGGTGCAGGACCAGATCGAGGCCGGCTTCGACGTGATCTCCGACGGTGAAGTCCGCCGCCAGCGTTTCGTCTACGAGATGTTCCAGCACATGGAGGGCCTGACCCGCGTACCGGCGACGCGGCGGCTCGGCATCGCCGGCTACGATCAGGCGCCGGGGTTCGTCGCGGGCGAGCGGATCGCCGCGCCCGACGGGCTCGGCCTCGGCGCCGAACTCGCCTTCCTGAAGGACATTGCGGGCGGGCGGCCGGTGAAGATGGCCCTGCCCGGCCCGCTGACCTTCGCCATGCGCATCGATCCGGGGCCCCGCGATGCCGCGGCGGTGCTGGACGAGATCGTGGCGATCCTGACCGCCGAGATCGGAGCTTTGTCGGCCGCCGGAGCGGACATCTTCCAACTCGACGAACCGGCACTGCCGCATCCGCCGCTCGGGCTCACGCATCAGGAGGGTGCGGAGGCGATCAACCGCGTGCTCGCGGCCTTCGACGGCTACAGGGCGGTGCATGTCTGTTTCGGCAACAACGCCGGCCGGCCGTTCGCGGACCGGCGCTTCGGGCGGCTGATGGACGCGATGACCGCGCTGGACGCCGACCAGCTCGTGCTCGAGTTCGCCAACCGGGAAATGGCGGAAGTCGAATTGCTGGCCGACCTGCAGGACCGCTTCGAGATCGCCGCCGGCGTCGTGGACGTGAAGAATTTCCACCTGGAGAGGCCGGAGGATGTCGCCCGGCGGCTGGAGACGGTGCTGCGTCACGTGCCGATGGCACGCCTCAGCGCGACCTCCGACTGCGGATTCTCCGCCCTGCCCCGCTATATCGCACGCCAGAAGGCGTCCGTCCTGGTCGCCGGCGCACGTCTGCTGCGTGGTGAATGACGTCGCCGACGCGGCGTTCATCTTGTTTAATATTTATGGTTAACAGAAGAAATCGGCCAAAATTGCCGACAATTTTATCTTTTACACTTTATTTACCATAATATTTGGCTTATCTTCTTACCACCATGCGCATCGAAGGTGGCTCATATCCCCTCGCCCTCCGGGGCCCGCGCGCACCGGCCCGTGAAGAGCCGCAGGCGGTCGATGGCGTATTCGAGGCGCGCGGCTGGCAGTTGCCGCCCCCGCCGCGCGGTCCGGCCGCCCAGGAGGATCCCGTCGGCTTCGCCGAGGCGCTGATGAACGTCACGGTCGCCCCCCGTTCGATCCACCAGACGGCACTGCTTTTCGAGGTTCAGCGCATCGCCCAGGGCGAGGCCGGCGTTCCGGCGCGGGCCGATGCGGCGACCGACGCCACCCTCGCCTACCGGGACTCTCTGGACCGCAACGCCCTGCCGCGCCGGCGCGGTTTTCTCTGGTCCGAGACCCGCACCATCCGCATCTGACGCAGCGGCCCCGCCGCGGCCAGCGCATTTTCCACAGCCGACCCATGCAACGCCATCCGGCTTCCGGCGGCTTGACGATCTTCCCATGATCAAGCATGCTCTACTCAACAGTAACGATCAAAAACCAGGGAGTAGAGACGCATGCAGGTCGGCATGGGCGTGATTTTCCAGAATCCCGGAAAGGAGCGCAGCGACAACGACGTCTATCGCGCCGACATGGCGCTGGCGGAGATGGCGGAGCCCCTGGGTTTCGATTCCGTCTGGACGGTCGAGCACCATTTCACCGACTACACCATGTGTCCCGACCCGACCATGTTCCTGAGCTACATGGCCGGCCACTCCAAAACGATCGGCATCGGCTCCATGGTCGTCGTGCTGCCCTGGCACGATCCGCTGCGCGCCGCCGAACAGATCTCGATGCTCGACAACATGTCGGGCGGCCGCATGATCCTCGGGATCGGCCGCGGCGCCGGCAAGGTGGAGTTCGACGGCTTCCGCCTGGACATGGGCGAGAGCCGCGAACGCTTCGTCGAAGCTGCCGAGATGGTGCTGGACGCGCTCGAGACCGGCAAGGCCAGCTATGACGGCAAGCACTACAAGCAGCCCGAAGTCGAGATCCGGCCCAACCCGTTCAAGAGCTTCAAGGGCCGCACCTACGCCGCCGCGGTCAGCCCGGAATCGGCGCGCATCATGGCCCGGCTCGGCGTCGGTATCCTGATCATCCCGCAGAAGCCCTGGGCCCACGTGAAGACCGAACTGGACGAGTACCGGACGATCTTCCGCGAGGTGAACGGCGAGGACGCCCCCGCCCCCATCGCCGGTGGCTGGGTGTTCTGCGACGAAAACCCCGACCGCGCCTACGAGCAGGCGCTGCAGTACATCGGCGGCTACTGGAAGACGGTCATGGACCATTACCAGTTCGACGGCGAGCACATGCAGAACATGAAGGGCTACGAGTACTACGCCAAGTTCCGCGAGAACCTGCTCAAGGCCGGCCCCGACGGGGCCACGGAGTTCTTCATGAACCTGCAGGTCTGGGGCACGCCAGAGATGTGCTACGAAAAGATCGTCAAGACCGCCGACATGATCGGCGCTGACGGGTTCAACGGCGTCTTTTCCTACGCCGGCATGCCGCACGAGGAATCGGTGCGGAACGCGACGCTGTTCGCGGAAAAGGTCATGCCGGAACTCAAGAAGATCGGTCCCGCCGCAGAGCGGCTCAAGAACGCCGCCTGAGGGCGCCGGGACCCACACAGCTTCCGCTGGGCCGACTGGGGAGGAGGCCTTGTCCGGGGAGGACGCGCGGCCGGAGAGCAATCTCCGGCCGCGTTCTCTTTTGACGGCGGGCGAAATGGCGCAAGATGCGTCCGGCCCGGCGAGAACAATGGGGAGGACCGGACATGAGACTGAGACAGATCGCCTTCGCGGCGCGGGATCTGGCGCCCACGGAAGACGCCCTTCTGGATGTGCTGGGCCTGGAAACCGGCTACCGCGATCCCGGCGTCGGCGAGTTCGGGCTGCACAATGCGGTCATTCCCGTCGGCGGCAACTTCCTGGAGATCGTCGCGCCGACCAGGGACGATACCGCCGCCGGGCGTTACATGGACCGCCGCGGCGGCGACTGCGGCTACATGGCCATCTTCCAGTGCCCTGACGCGTCCGGCGCCCGCGCGCGCGCCGACAAGCTGGGTATCCGCGCCGTCTGGCGCCATGACGAGACGGGCACCTGCGCCACGCACTTCCATCCCGTCGACATGGGCGGCGCCATCGTCTCGGTCGACAGCTTCGACGACGCGCCGGACGTGAACGAGGAATACGCTTACTGGAAATGGGCCGGGCCGGCATGGAAGGACCATGTCGACACGTCCCTGACCCGCCGCATGACGGGTCTGGAGATGGCTCACCCCGATCCGGCGCGCCAGGCCTCCACCTGGTCGGCGCTGCTGGAGCTGCCGGCCCGTGCGGTCGACGAAGGCGGATTCGACATCGAAACCGGCGACGGCGACCAGCTCCGCTTCCGCCGGACCGACGACAATGAGCAACCCGGCATTCGCGCGCTCGATTTCGAGATGACCGACGGCGGCGAGGCGCTGAAACGCGCCGGCGCGCGGGGCCTGCCGCGCGGCTCCGCCGGAGACGGCATCGGCTGGTTCGACCTGATGCAGGTACGCTTCAATCTGAAGCACGCCGGCTGAACGCAACGAGGAACAGAGGGAATCTGGGATGACCGATCATCTGCTGATCGAGAGGAAGGGCGGCGTCGCCGTCATGACCATGAACCGGCCGGATCGCCTGAACGCGCTGTCGGGCGAGATGCTGGACGCGCTGGTCGCCAACGCCCGCGCCTTCGCGGCGGACCCGGAGGTTCGCTGCGTGGTGATCACCGGCGCGGGCCGCGGCTTCTGCGCCGGCGGTGACGTCAAGTCCATGGCCGAGGGCAAGGAGTTCGCCGACGACTCGATCCAGGGCAAGGCCAATGCGCTGCGCGAGAAGATGGAGATCTCGAGGCTGCTGCACGAGATGCCCAAGCCGACCATCGCCATGGTGCGCGGCCCCCTTGCCGGCGCCGGCATGTCGATCGCGCTCGCCTGCGATCTGCGCATTGCCTCGGACACGCTGAAGTTCACCACGGCCTTCGCCAATGTCGGCTATTCGGGCGACTTCGGCGGCAGCTATTTCCTGAGCCACCTTGTCGGCACGGCGAGGGCGCGCGAGCTCTATTTCACTGCCGAGAAGCTGGACGCCGGACAGGCGATGGCCCTCGGCATCGTCAACTGGGTCGTGCCCGACGGCGAACTGGAAAAGGCGACGATGGAGCTGGCGCAGCGTCTGGCCTCCGGCCCCTCGGTCGCCTTCGCCTACATGAAGCGCAACATGAACGCCGCGGAGAACGAACCGCTGGCGCGCTGCTTCGACATGGAGGCGCTGCACCACACCCTCGCCGGCCAGACCGAGGACCACAAGGCGGCAGCACAGGCTTTCGTCGAAAAGCGGACGCCGGTCTTCAAGGGGCGCTGAGTCCCGGCCACACGAGTCCACGGAAAAAACAAGGGGATGGCCCCATCAAGGGCCCTCCCCTTTGCCGTTCGTCTCGAGGCCGCAGTCAGGCCGCGAGATTGATGTCGGCGGCGGCCACGGCATCGCCCTGGACCTCCGCGATCACCGTGTAGCCTGCCACGTTCACGTCCGCGTCGTGGATCAGGTGGGTGCCGTCGAAGACGAAGGTCTCGCCCGACTCCAGACCCGAGTTCGTGCCGTCATAGGCGCCGTCGCTGAAGGCCAGGTTGTTCGTCGTGAAGTCGGCGCCCGAAAACTCGAAGCGGTCGACGCCCGTCTGGAAGTCGGTCACCAGGTCCACCGACACCTCCGCCTGTCCGACAGTGACGTCCGCCCCGACGGCCACACCATCGGCGGCCGCCTCGTACTGGAAGAAGTCGCCGCCCGCGCCGCCGGTCATGGTGTCCACACCCGCGCCGCCGATCAGGTCGTCCGCACCGTCGCCACCGACGATCGAGTCATTGCCGTTGCCGCCGACCAGGAAGTCGTCGCCGGCATTGCCCGTCAGCGTGTCGTCGCCGTCCACACCTGCCAGCACGTCCGCCGATGCGCCGCCGGTCAAGGCGTCATTGCCCGAGGTGCCGATCTGGATCGCGAAGATCGCATCGACAAACTGGATCTCCTCGATGTCGTTGGAGAGGGTATCAGCGCCTTCGCCGCCGACGGTGTCGGTCAGGACCGAGTTGCTGCCGTCATTGGCGAAGAGGACGTCAAAGTTGTCCTCGCTGCCGGTATAGACGGCGCGGTCGATGTTGGCGCCGCCGGAGAGGGCATCGCCGCCGGCGCCGCCCTGCAGCGTATCGTTGCCGCCGCCGCCGGAGAGGCTGTCATCGCCATCGCCGCCTTGCAGATTGTCGCTGCCCTCGTCGCCGAAGATCGTGTCGTTGCCGCCCGCGCCCTGGAGCACGTTGTTGCCGGTATTGCCCGACATGGTGTTGTCGGACGCATTGCCGACGCCGTCGATATTGTCGGTCCCGACCAGTTCCAGCACCTCGATATTGTCGTCCATCGAAACGCCGATGGAACTCTGGATCGTGTCGGTGCCGCCATTGGCCTGTTCGACGATGGTGTCGTCGAACTGGGACGTGATGGCGTCGATGGAACCCTGCAGATCGGAGTCGAGGCTGGTGAAGTAGGTGAAGGTGACGCTACCGCCGATGGTCAGCGTCCCGCCCTCGAAAGTGATCGCAATCGCCTGATCGGCCGTCTGGGTGAAGCCTTCGGCCTGAGGAATATCGAACGCCACATCCGCAAAGGCGTCACGATTGGAGAAGCCGAAGGTGCTGACCCGGGCACGCGCATCGTCGGCCAGGAAAAAGATCGGCACGTCGCTGATCTGACCGGTGGCGCTGACGATGGCCAGGTTGTCGTTCCCGCCATCGCCCGGCTGATTGACGATATCGTTCACCGTGGTGAAGCTGCTGTTGAGATCAGCGTCCTGATCGGGATCGAAGCTGCGCATGTAGCGGACGTTGTCGATCACCGTGTTGCCGACATTGGTCAGCGTCACCGTGTTGCGGAAGAACTTGTCGTTCTCGGTGAACGAGACGACCTGCTGCACCTCGACCTGGCCGTCCGAGGTCGTGCCGGTCCAGCGTGCCGAAAGGGTGGTGCCGGAACTCAGGTCGGCGACAGAGACATTCTGGTTGACCTGGAACGTGCCGACCCGCTCAGCATTCGAAAAGTTTGACTCGTTCCCGCCGATATCGATGCCGATGGTGAAGCTTTCCTCCGGCGTGCCCGGCAGGAAGAAGTCGCCCGTCAGCGGATCGTTGCCGATGTCGAAGCCGTCGTCGTCGACGTTCATGCCGATGCCGTTGCCATTGAAGACCGGATGGAAGCCGGCCGGCGCAGAACTCGCGGTGCCGAAGGAGCCGCCGCCGGAAATACCCACCGAAAGGAAGGTGCCTTCCAGAAAGATATCGTCGTCGACCGTTGCGCTCTGCACCGCGAGCGTGCCGAAGTCGAGACTCTCGCCGCCTTCGACGCCGCCGCGCTCACCGGCGCCGCTGACATCGCCGATCTGATAGAGGTCGTCGCCGTCGCCGCCGATCAGCGTGTCGGCACCACCCTCGCCATTGAGGGTGTCGTTGCCGGCCCCGCCGCTGAGTACGTTGGCCTCGGCATCGCCGCGCAGGCTGTCGCCGAAGGCCGTGCCGGTGGCATTCTCGATGCCGGTCAGCGCGTCGGTCGCGCCGCCGCCGTCGGTCGCCGTCCCGGCGGTCAGGTCGACCGCGACGCCCTGGGCCTCGCCGGAATATTCCACGAGGTCGGTGCCGTCGCCGCCATCCATGGAATCCGCGCCCGCGCCGCCGACAAGCGTGTCGTCGCCCGCGCCGCCGTTCAGCACGTTGGCGCCCCCGTCACCGGTGATCGCATCGTCGAAGCCGGAACCGACGACGTTCTCGACATCGACCAGCGAGTCGGAGCCGCCATCGCCGTCATTGCTGGCAGTCCCGGCGCCGAGGTCGACAATGGCTGCGCCCGCGGCCTGGGAATAGTCGGCGATGTCCGTGCCAATGCCGCCGTTCAGTGTATCGACGCCCGCCCCGCCCCGGAGCGTGTCGTCACCGCCGGCGCCGTTGATCACGTCGTTGCCGCCGCCGCCGGCGAGGACGTTGCCAACAGCGCTGCCGGTGATGGAATCGTTGAAGGCGGAACCCTCGACATTCTCCACACCGGTCAGCGAGTCGCTGTCGCCGAACTCGTCGGTCGCCGTCCCGTCGGCCAGATTGACGACCGCGCCGGTGCCGCCACCATAGGTGAAGGACGCCGTATCGCTGCCGGCGCCGCCGTCGATGGTGTCGTCGCCGGGTCCGCCGTCGAAGGTGTCGTCGCCGTCGCCGGCGTTGATCACGTCATTGCCTGAGCCGCCAAAGATGGTGTCATTGCCGGCGCTGCCCTCGATCTGATCGTTGCCGTCGCCGCCCGTCAGGTTGTCATTGCCGTTGCCGCCCTGCACGGTGTCATTGCCGGCTTGGGAATCGACCGTGTCGTTGCCGTCGAGCGCGTCGATGTTGTCGTTGCCCGGGGTGCCGGTCAGCGTGTCGTTGCCGGCGGTGCCAACATTGTTGTTGTTCCCGGCGACGACCTCCTCGTCGTCATTGTCGTCCGGAGGCGGCGGCGGAGGCGCCGTGCTGGCCTTGGTGCCGCTACCACTGCCTGTCGTGGCCTTGTTGGCGTTCTGGACCAGGTTCTCGAATTCCTCGCCGTCGCCGCTCTCCTCGTCGCCCGCGGCCTCGTCGGCGCCGCTGACGTTGAGCTTGGCGTCGCCGCCGCCGCCGCCATCCGGCGCGCCGCCGTCTTCGCGGTCGTCGTCGCCGCCGTCGTCATCCTGCTGGCCGCGCTGCACACCCGATGTCGGGGGCAGGAAGTCGAGCGCGTTGCCGTACTTCTGATTGACTTCCTGCGGACTGTAGATGCGCGGAACGCTGAGCGACTGGAACTGGCTGCTGGTCGAGGTTCCTTCATAGGCCTGGGTGAGCAGCACGCTGCTGGCCTGGTTGGAGACGAAGACGGAGCCCGTCTGACCGTTGTCGTCGGGCAGATTGACGACTTCCGATTCCTCGCCCTCCTGCGCGCCCTGGCCAGTCACGTAGGTGCCGCGGATACCGATGGTCAGCACCGGCGTCTTGACCTGCAGGGCATCGTCGCCGCTCTGGGCAACCTGGCCGGAGACGAACGAGAAGGAGCCCTGCAGCACGTTCATCACCGCGCTGCCGGTTCCGGCGCTGGGGTCATAGACGAAGTCGTCGATGACCATGCGGGCGTCCTGGCCGATCGAGAAGGTGGTGTCGTCATTGAAACGCAGGCCACAGGCGCCGCCCGCGGCAGTCTCGATCACGTCGTCCTGATAGACCGGATCGCCTGCGGACAGCTCGACGCGGCTGCCATCGGTGCGGGTGGCGACGACCACGCCATCGACCGCTTCCACCACGCCGATGGGATTGCCGAGACCGGCG
Organism: Rhizobiales bacterium NRL2; assembly: GCA_001664005.1. Taxonomy (NCBI): domain Bacteria; kingdom Pseudomonadati; phylum Pseudomonadota; class Alphaproteobacteria; order Hyphomicrobiales; species Rhizobiales bacterium NRL2. The sequence goes on along the minus strand of CP016093.1, from coordinate 2,014,723 downwards.
CCGAGCTGCGCCAGACCGCCCGCCCTGGGCCCGGCAAGCAGCTCGGCCAGGTGGCCGGCGATCTGCGCGCCGTTGAGCGTGTAGAGGTCGGGCGGCGTCTCTGTGCCGAAAAAGTCGACAATCAGGATCTTCGTGCCGTCCTTGCCCTGAAGGATCAGGTCGGAACCGGCGCGCACGAAGTCGGCGGTGAGCAGCAGCGCGCCGTGATCGATCACCAGCGCATTCTGGCCCGCCGCGTTGAGCACCTCGGCGAACTGTCCCTGGGGGGCTTCCTCGCCGAAGGTCGTCCTGTGGAATTGTCTCGTCATGACACCGCTCCGCCTCTGCGCAACGGATGACCCGGCGGCCGGCCCCTGAGGTCCGCAACCGAGTCCATCCCCCTCATACGCACACCCGAGGATAGATGACACGCCGGCTCATCCAACGTGCGAACTTCACTATAACATCACCCCGACGCAGCAGCACGCATCACATTTTCGCGGGTTTCCGGCGCGATTTCAGCCGGCCCTAGCGCCCGGGAAAATTGGGCGCGCGCTTCTCCACGAAGTGCGCGACGCCTTCCTTGAAGTCGGCCGAATCGAAACTCGCCGGCATTTCGGAATTCGCCGTCAGGATCGCGCTCTCCAGCGACTGATGCAGGGCCTGGTAGACCTGCTGTTTCATCACGCGGATGGAACGCGGCGAGACCATGGTCGCCAGTTCCTCGGCGTAGGCGCGGGTCTCGTCGACGAAACGCTCGTCGTCGATGACCCGGTTCACCAGCCCCATCTGCCGTGCCTCCTCCGACGTCACCTTGCGCGCCGACAGCAGCAGGTCGAGCGCATTGGCATGGCCGACAAGCGCCGGCAGCATCCAGGAGATCCCATGCTCGGCAATCAGGCCGCGGCGGGAAAAGGCGGTGGTGAAGACGGCCGACCGGGCGGCGAAGCGCATGTCGCAGTAGAGGGCCATGATCATGCCCAGTCCCGCGCAGGGCCCGTTGACCGCCGCCAGGATCGGCTTCGGCACGGTCGGGAAATAGGCGTAGCGCATGGAATAGTCGCGCCCCGGGTTCAGGCCGCCGGGAATGGCGTTGTCGACCGCCGAAACGCTCTGCAGCCGTCCCCGCATTGCCGAACTCTCGTCCTGGATGTCGCCCAGCAGGTTCATGTCCGCCCCGGCGCAGAAACCGCGTCCGGCGCCGGTCAGCACGATGGCGCGCACGCCGTCGTCCTTCGACGCCTCCATCATGGCCTCGCGGACCTCGGCTTCCATCTGCCGGGTCCAGGCGTTCAGCGCATCCGGCCGGTTGAGCGTGACGGTCAGGACCGGGCCGTCCTTTTGGTAGAGAATTTCCGCGAACGCCATATCATCCTCCCTGTGGTCGTTCGGCCCATGATGGCGGAGAGCCCCGGCGGATGGAAGAAGCACAGAGCAGTCTGAAGTTCGGGGCCTTCGACCTCATGCTCCTCGGCGCCTTCTTCATCAGCTACAACGTGCTGGCCCTGATCCAGGTCGCCCTTCTGTATGGCGGCAGGTTCATCGTCTTCGCAACCGTAACACTGGCCGCCGTCCTCGCGGCGCCGGGCCTGGAGATGCTGGATTTGTCGGAAACCTGTGCGGTCCGGTCGAGCGCGATCCTCTGTGGCGACGGGAAGCAGGTCCTGATCGGACTGGGCACGGTCTGGCCCATCGTCTGTTTCGCGGTGCTCTTGATCTTCGTGATGCTTCGGGCCATCAGGCGGTTTCGGGCCGGACACTGAAGGATACCGGCGCATGCAGGCGGGCCCGGATAGCGAACTGCATTGTACGACTGTGGGGAGAAGCAGAATGAAAGCCTTCGAAGTCCATGTCGGCGATGCGGAGATCGCCGATCTGAACGCACGGCTGGACGCGACACGCTGGCCCAGGGAGGAACCGGCGGACGCGCGCTGGGATTACGGCGCGAACATGGCCTATGTCCGGGAGCTCTGCGCCCACTGGCGCGACGCCTTCGACTGGCGCGCGGTCGAGACCCGGATCAACGGCTTCGACAACTTCACCGCAGATGTCGATGGCCTCGACATCCATTTCATCCTGGAGAAGGGCTCGGGCGCCAGTCCGACGCCGCTGATCCTGACCCATGGCTGGCCGGGCTCGATCGTCGAGTTCCTGGAAGTGATCGAGCCGCTGGCCCATCCCGAACGCTTCGGCGGCGATGCGGAGGACGGCTTCGATGTGATCGTCCCCAGCCTGCCGGGTTACGGCTTCTCGGGCGCGCCGCCGAAGGCGATCGACTGCCGCGAGACGGCGCGGCTCTGGCGCGGGCTGATGGTCGACGTCCTGGGCTATCAGGGCTTCATCGCGCAGGGCGGCGACTGGGGCTGCCTGGTGACCTCCTGGCTCGGCCTGAACCACGCCGATGTCTGCAAGGCCATCCATCAGAACATGTGGATCCTGCGCCCGGCGCGGGACGACAGCCGCCCCTATGACGCCGAGGAGAAAGCCTGGGCGGGGCGGCGCAAGCAACTGATGGCGACCGAAACCGCCTATCAGGCGATCCAGTCGACGAAGTCCCAGACCCTGGCCTACGGGCTGACCGACTCGCCGGCGGGTCTGGCGGCCTGGATCGCCGAGAAGTTCCACCGCTGGGGCGATACGGGCGGCGACATCGAGAGCCGATTCTCCAAGGACCGCCTGCTGGCCAACATCGCCCTCTACTGGTTCACGGCGACGATCAACACGTCGGCCTGGATGTACCGCTCGATCATCGAAAGCGACAATTTCATCGCGCCGGAGGGACGGCGGATCGAGGTGCCGACCGGCGTCGCGCACTTCCCGGGCGACATCTTCGCCACCCCGCCGCGCCAGTGGGTCGAGCGGGTCGCCAACGTCGTGCACTGGACCGACATGCCGGCCGGCGGCCATTTCGCCGCCATGGAGGAGCCGGCGCTGTTCGTCGACGACATCCGCGCCTTCCGCCGGCTGGTGGAGGCGGACGGCTAGTCACCTGCGGAGTGTCAGTCCCCCGGGGCGGCCTGCTTTTCCTTCTCCGCCATCATCGCCTTGAGCTCTTCAGGCGTCAGGCGGACGATGTCCTCGTTCTGGTGGCTGTAGAGGTCGAAATCCTCGGTATCCAGCTCCTCGAGCACCGTCTCGCCGTCGAGGACGCTCCGCTTCCAGGCCTGATGCGCGGCTTCCTCGCCATGGAACTCCGGCATGACTTCCTCCGCGAACAGGCGGTAGCTCTTGCAGATATCCTCGTGGCTGGTGCGGCCGGCCTGGGCCACCAGAATGCACTGGTCGACATGGGCGTCGGCGAACATGCGCAGCTTCTTCCGGAGCGTTTCCGGGCTGCCGATCAGCGCCGTTTCGACGGCCTTCTGCGCCTTCTCGGAATGGCGCCAGTCCTGGTAGGCGGCCCAGAGGTCGCTCTTGCCCGGCGCGTCGACGCCCTTCCGGCCGTAATAGGACAGCGCGAAGATGAAGAAGGTCCAGCCCGACGCCTTCTCGATGGCCTCCTCGTCGGTCTCGGCGCAGAAGAAGCCGTTGGCGATGGCGATGTTCGGGTTGAGCGGATAGTCGGTCAGCGGCTGGCGGCGGCGCAGCAGACAGTTGTAGTAGCGATGCACCCAGGCCCGCGCGGCCTCCGCCGAGATGAAGCTGAAGCCCAGCGCGCCCATGCCCCACTCGCCGGCCTTGGCGATGGTCTTGATGTTGGAGCAGGCGACCCAGAGCGGCGGATGCGGTTTCTGCAGCGGCTTCGGCACCACGTTGCGGGCGGGGAAATCGAAATGCTCGCCGTGGAATTCCCAGTCCGTCTTCGTGAACATGGGCACGATGGCCTGGACCGCCTCTTCCCAGCGCTCCCGCTTGGTGCGGACCTTGACGCCGAAGGGGTGCAGTTCCGCCGGGCCTGCGCCCTCGCCGAAGCCCAGCTCGACACGGCCGTTCGACAGCAGGTCCAGCGTGCCCACCTTCTCGGCCACGCGATGCGGCTGATTGGTGGTGATCTGGACGATGCCGTGGCCCAGGCGGATGTTCTTGGTGCGCTGGCTGGCCGCACCGAGGAAGACCTCGGGCGCCGAAGAGTGCGAGTACTCCTCCAGGAAGTGATGCTCGACCACCCAGGCGGCATCGAAGCCCAGCCGGTCGGCCAGTTCGATCTGCTCCAGCGATTCGTTGAGGATGCGGTGCTCGCTCCGCTGGTCCCAGGGCCGCGGGATCTGGTGCTCGTAGAAGATGCCGAACTTCATGCCTCAGTCCTCCCCCTGTCCATTGCCGCCATAGTCGCCCCAGAACGCGACCGGGCCATTATAGCGATGAAAGCCCTGATAGGGTTTCGCCCTGGTATGGTCGGGTATGTCCCAGTCCTGCCGGATCGACTGGCTGGCCCCGTGCACGTAGTAGCAGGCGCCGGAGACGTAGGACGCCCCCTCCGACAGCAGGAATGTGATCACCGAGGAGACCTCGGATTCCGTGCCCATGCGCTTGAAGGGCATCTTCTTGAGCCCTTCGGTGAACTTCGCCTGCATCTCGGGCGTGTAGGCGTTCATCCCCGAGGACGCGATATAGCCCGGCGCGACCGAGTTCACGCGGACGCCGTGATTGGCCCATTCGACCGCCAGGGTCTCGGTCACCGACATCATGCCGGCCCGCGCGCCGGCCGAGTGCACCATGGCCGGCATGCCGCCGATCGGATCGGCGACGATGTTCACGACGGAACCGCCGTTCGCCTTCATCCACTGGGTGAAGCACTCCCGAGCGACCACGAATCCCGAGACGAGATTGTTGCGAATCACCGTCTCGAAGCCCTTCTGGCTCATGTTCTCGGCTGGCGACGTGAACTGCCCGCCGGCATTGTTCACCAGCCCGTCGACCCGACCCAGCCGCTCGATGACGTCGGCCACCATCGCCCGGACCGCTTCCTCGTCGCGCAGATCGCAAGCGTGGCAGATGGCCCGGCCGCCATCCTCCTCGATCTCCTGAGCCACGGCCTCGAGGCGCTCGAGGCGCCGGCCAACCAGCGCCACCGCCGCACCCAGCGACGCGAGCTCATGGGCGGTGCAGCGCCCGATACCGGACCCGCCTCCGGTCACGATGACGGCCCGGCCCTCGAACAGGCCAGGCCGATATATCGACCTGTAGGACATGATGATGCCTCCCCGCGTTCTCCATCCCGCCACAATGCATAAGTCACAATCGCAGCCGCGAACAGGCCGCGATCACACTTTGGCAAGGCTTCTGTTGTAAAGATCGCGAATACGCGGCAATTTCGATCGGCATTCGGGCAAGGAGTTCTGAGATGGGGATCAGCAGGAACCTGGCCGCCCTGGCCTTGGGCGGGATGATGTTGACGTCGGCTGCAGCAGCAGCCGATGCACCCGCCGATCCCTACGAGCAGACCAACCGCGAAATCTTCGACTTCAACATGGGCCTCGACCGTGCCGTGATGCGGCCCGTCGCCCGCGGCTATCGCACCGTGGCGCCGGAGCCGCTGCGCCTGGGCGTCTCCAACGCCTTGGAAAACCTCACGGAACCGCGCACGCTGATCAACAACATCCTCCAGGGTGACGGCGAAGCGGCGTGGAACACCTTCATGCGTTTCATGATCAACTCCACCGTCGGCATCGGCGGCCTGTTCGACGTCACCACGGCCGGCAATTTCCACCGCCGCAAGGAAGACTTCGGCCAGACGCTGGCGGTCTGGGGCTACGAAAGCGGCGCCTACATCATGCTGCCCGTCTTCGGCCCCTCGACGGGCCGCGACACGGTGGGATTCGTCGTCGATTCGGTGACCGATCCCTTCAATCTCGTCTTCGGCTTCGTGCCCACGGCCGCGCGCACCGGCACCGCCATGGTCGACAAGCGCTCCGAGGTGATCGAGGAGTTCGAGGTGCTGGAGGATACGGCGATCGACCTCTACGCCTCCGTGCGCACGCTCTACTACCAGAACCGCGAGAACGCGATCCGCAACGGCGCACCGCCGCCGCTGGACGATCTCTACCGGGATCTGGAGCTGGAGAAGAGCGTCGAAGTCAGCTTTCCCCGCGCCCAGAACAACTGATCCCAACAGCTATCGGGCCTGGGCCCGACGCGAAAGGGCCCGTCCGAAAGGCGGGCCCTTTTTCGTTGTGTGGCGGCCCCTGCGGAAGAAGGAGCGGCCGGCACGCCGGTTCGCGAGAACCTTCATGCCGGCCGCTTGGGAGGACCGCCGCCCCTTGGGGTGTTGGGGATCGCAGGACGACGGTCAGTGCCATGCCAAGGCCCGATCAACATCGCCTTATTGAGAATGATTGTCAATCTCAGAATTTCGGTAAAGGCGTCTTTTCGCCGCCAGGCTCCGGGGGACGATCAGTCCTCCTCGGGCCGGCCCCGCATCATCCTGAGCGGATTGTAGGTCAGCACCACGTCGCCCTTCTGATTGATCACCTTGTTGTCGGTACGAACCAGGGCGCGGTTGCCCTTCTTCGCCGGTTTGATCTCGGTGACCTCGCCTTCGACGTGGATCGTGTCGCCGGCGAAGGACGGCCCCTTGATGTCGATCTCGCAGTTGAGAAAGGCCAGACCGGTCCGCGCGATGGTCGACGGGATCACCAGCCCCTCGGCAAGCGAGAAGACCAGCGCGCCGGGCGAAAGACGACCGGCGAAATCGGTATGCTCCTCAAGATACCAGTAGCTGGTGAACAGCTCCTCGGTGAGGCCGGAGACGCCGACGAAGTTCATGATGTCGGTTTCGGTGATGGAGCGCGTGAGCGTCCTGAACTTCCAGCCGACGGACCAGTCCTGATAGTAGAATCCATGTCCCAGGAGTTGCATCAGATCGCCTTTTCCTTCTTCTCGATGGCCGCACCGGCGGCCAGCATCGCTTCCACGGTCGCCTCGTCGTAGCCGAGTTCGCCCAGCACCTCGCGCGTCTGTTCGCCCAGATGCGGGGTGTGACGGCGGACGCTGGCGGGACTCTTCTCGAAATTGACCGGGTACTTCATCGTCCGCAGCAGCCCTTCGGTCGGATGGTCGTAGGTCTCCCAGAATCCGACATCCGTCAGGTGCCGGTCGGTCAGCAGGTCTTCCGGCGTGTTGACCCGGGAGCACGGCACGCCGTGCGGCTCCAGGGCGGCCAGCCATTCATCGGTGGTCAGCGCCTTGCTGAGCTCCGCCAGCGTCGAATAGACGGTGTCGACGTTCTTCTGGCGCGCGGCGAAGGAGTTGAACATCGGATCCTCGGCCAGGTCCGAACGGCCCGCCGCCTCCAGCACAACCCGCCATTGCCGGTCGTCATAGGGCAGGATCGCCACCCAGCCGTCCTTCGACGGATAGGGCTTGCGCCAGGGGGTGCGCAGGCGGCTGTAGCCCGTCGGGCCGGTGGCGTCGGCGTAGGTGGCGCCGTCCAGATGTTCGATCAGGTTGATGTGCACCATGGTCTCGAACATGGGCACCTCGACGAACTGCGCCTCGCCCGTCCGCTCCCGGTGCAGCAGCGCCGTCACCACGGCGTTGGCCGCCATCAGGCCGGTGGTCTTGTCGGCCTGGACGAAGCCGACATAGCGCGGCTGGTCCAGCAGCCAGCCCTGGATCGCCGCGCCGCCCGAGGCCGACTGGATGATGTCGTCGAAGGCCGTCTTGTGGCCGTAGGGGCCCTTCTCCGAAAAGCCGTAGGCGCCGACATAGATCAGGTTCGGATTGACCGCCTTCAGATCCTCGTAGGCGATGCCCAGCTTGCGCACCGCCTGGGGCCGGAGCGCGTGCATGAAGACGTCCGCCGTTTCGATCAGCCGCATGAAGGCTTCCAGCCCCTCGGGCTTCTTGAGGTCCAGACAGAGCGAACGCTTGTTGCGGTTGCAGTTGAGGAAGCACGAGGCCATGCCGTCGCGCCGCGTGGTGCCGATGGCGCGGGCCAGGTCGCCGGCCGGCTCCTCCACCTTGATCACGTCCGCGCCGAGGTCGCCCAGCATCTGCCCGGCCAGCGGGCCCAGCACGATGCGGGTGAGGTCGACGACGCGGTAGCCCGCCAGCGGACCCTTGTTCTCCGTCTCCATGGCGTCAGTAGCTTCTCGGCAGGCCGAGCTTCCGCTCGGCGATGTAGTTCAGGATCATCTGCATCGAGACGGGCGCGATACGCGCGATCATGCTTTCGCGCATCAGCCGTTCGACGTGATACTCCTTGGCGTAGCCCATGCCGCCATGGGTCATCACCGCCTGGGTCGCAGCCTTGAAGCCGGCCTCGGCGCCCAGGTACTTGGCCGCGTTCGCCTCGCCGCCGCAGTCCTCGCCGCGGTCGTAGCGGTCGGCGGCCAGCATGCACATCATGTAGGCGGCTTCCAACTCGGCCCAGTTGACTGCCAGCGGATGCTGGATCGACTGGTTCATGCCGATCGGCCGGCCGAAGACGACGCGGTCCTTGGCGTATTCGGTGGCCCGCGCCAGCGCGTTCTGGCCGATGCCGACGGCCTCGATGCCGACCAGCACGCGCTCGGGATTGAGGCCGTGGAGCAGGTAGTAGAAGCCCTTGCCCTCCTCGCCGATCAGATCCTCCTTCGGAACCGGCAGGCCGTCGATGAAGACCGCGTTCGAATCCACCGATTTCCGGCCCATCTTCGGGATCACCCGCGCCTCAATGTAGTCGCGGTTGAAGTCGGTGTAGAACAGCGAGATGCCGTCGGTCGACTTCTTGCTGTTCTCCTTCGGCGTGGTCCGGGCCAGCAGCAGGATCTTGTCGGCCTCCTGCGCCGTCGAGGTCCACATCTTGCGGCCGTGGACCACGTAGTTGCCGTTGCCGTCCTTCTCCGCCCGGGTCTTGATCGAGGTCGTGTCGAGGCCGGCGTCGGGCTCGGTGACGCCGAAGCAGGTCTTCTGCTCGCCCTTGATCAGCGACGGCAGATGCGCGCGCTTCTGGTCCTCGTTGCCGGCGACGACCAGCGGATGCGGGCCGAAGATGTTGATATGGATGGCGGACGCCGCGCTCTGCGCGCCCGACGACTTCGCCACCGCATGCATCATGATCGCCGCCTCGGTGACGCCCAGGCCCGCGCCGCCATATTCCTCTGGCATGGCGATGCCCAGCCAGCCGCCGTCGGCCATGGCCTTGTGAAAGTCGTGCGGGAACTCGCCGGTGTCGTCGCGGTCCAGCCAGTAGGCGTCGTCGAAGCGTTCGCAGATCTTCGCGACGGCGTCGCGGATCGCTTCCTGCTCGTCGGTCAGTCGGAAATCCATTCGGTGCCTCCCCAGGTTCGAAGTGTGAGTCTAGCGCGCCGCGGCGCGAGAGAGAAAGACGAAGGGCGATCCTGCGGCCACGAGGACCACGGCGCCGACATAGAACAGCGCCGCGTGACCGCCCGCCGCGTCGTGAATGAAGCCGCCCAGCCAGGCGCCGAGACCGCCGCCGGCGCCGCCGAAAGCCAGGATCGCGCCATAGATGCGGCCGAAGGCCGGACCCTGGAAGGTGCGGCTGACGATGGAGGAGACCATGGGCCCGCGACTGCCCAGCGTCAGGCCGAGACAGACGGCCGAGCCATAGAGCACGAATTCGCTGAACATCTCCGGCAGGGCCAGGAAGCCGGCATAAGAAACCAGGGTGAGGCCGTAGGAGAACGTCGCCGCGCGCAGCATGCCCAGCCGGTCGGCGATGACGCCGAACGCCACCATGCCGACAGGCGCCAGCGCGCCGGCGACGCCATAGATCGACGCGGCCTCCAGCGCCGGCACGCCCAGCACCTGGAAATAGTCCACGAGCTGTGTGACGGCCACGTAGATGCCCATGCCGGTGATCCCGTAGATCCACGACAGCGCCCAGAACGGCCAGCCCCTCAGCGCCTCGCGGAGACTGCGGTAGTTCGGACGCTGCGGCCCCTCGCGCGGCGCGGCCGCGGCTGCGGCAATCTCGGGATGACCCGCCCGGAACCGTCCCCATGGCGCGAAAAGCGCGATCGGGACGATGACGGCGAGGCCTATCAGGGTCAGACCCCGATAGGCGCCCTGCCAGCCGAAGCTGTCGATCAGCAGCTGGGTGATGGGCGAGAACAGCAGCACGCCGATGCCCATGGAGGAATGCACCAGGCCGAGCGCGGTCGAACGGCTGCGGTCGAACCAGCGGCTGACCAGCGCCGCTTGGACGACCGTGCCGAGTAGCGCCGTCGCCGTGCCGACGGCGACCCCGTGGCCGAGATAGAAGCTCCAGAGGCCCCAGTCGGTGCTCGCCAGCATCAGGCCCCCGGCGGAACAGGCGATGCCGAGCAGATAGACCGGCCGCGCGCCGGCCCGGTCGAAGATGATTCCCGCCAGCGGCGCGCCGAGTCCCCAGCAGGTCATGGCGATGGCGTAGATCGCCGTGAGTTCGTCCCGGCTCCACGAATGGGAGAGGTCGAGCGGCCTCAGCATGACGACGAAGCTGTCGAACAGTCCCCGCCCTGTCATGCCGATGACGAAGCAGAAGAACAGCACCCCGGCGGCGTTCCAGCGGGCGCCGCGCGCGCTCAGGGAACCGGCGCCGCCCTTCGGCAGGGAATCCGCGCTCACGCGGCGAGAACGGGCGCGAGCGCCCGCAGCAGCGCCTTCGGCTGTTCGAACATCATCATGTGACCGCAGTCGTCCAGTTCGGTAACGGCGGCGCCGCCGATCATCGCCGCCGTCTTGCGGCCGGCCTTGAGCGGCGTCATCAGATCCTGCCGGCCGAGGACGACGGTCGCCGGACAGGCCACCGCCTCCGCCGCCTTCTCGCCGCCCTTGTAGGCGGAGCAGATGGCCAGGCACTTGTGCAGGACGCCGGGCCGGGCCTGTTCGATGACGCGCGTGTCGGCGCCCACCATCCACAGGCCGGGCACCTGGAAACCGCCGAAATGGGCGCGGGGGCCGTGCGCCCAGTCGTTCATCAGGCCGATGGCGAGCGGCAGGTCGTTCTTCGCTGCGTCGAGAAAGGCCTCGTTGACCGCGAGCGGATAGCAGAAGCCGAGCAGACCCAGCCCGGTGACCCGCTCCGGCCTCTGGCCCGCGGCCTCCATGGCGATCAGCGCCCCCATGGAGTGGCCGATCAGCCTGGCCTTCCCCACGCCGAGTTCGTCCAGAACCCGATGCAGCCAGCGTCCGCATTCCTCGACGCTGTCGGGCAGTTCGCCCTCGGATCGGCCGCAGCCCGGCAGGTCCAGGGCCAGCACCGAATGGCCGTGATGGGCGAGCCAGCGCGTCTGTAGCGCCCACGCCAGATGGTTCATGGCCGCGCCGTGGATCAGCACCACGACGTCGCCTTTCGGGTCGAAGTCCCTGCCGCCGGTGTGGGCGAAGACCTTGTTGCCGTCGATCGTGAATTCCATCGCCCCTACTCCGCCGCCGCCTTGAGCACGCGCTGGCTGGCGCGCAGGGCCGATTTCAGATCGTCGATCAGGTCGTCCGCATCTTCCAGCCCGACCGAGAGACGCACCAGATCCTCGCCGACGCCGGCCGCCTTCAGCGCCTCGGCGTCCATCTGCTGGTGGGTCGTCGATGCCGGGTGAATCACCAGCGACTTGGCGTCGCCGACATTGGCGAGATGGGAGAAGACCTTCAGGTTCTCGATGAACGCACGGCCGGCCTCGCGGCCGCCATTGACGCCGAAGCTGAAGATCGCGCCCGAACCTTCGGGCAGCAACGCTTTCGCGCGTTCGTGATCGGGATGGCTCTCCAGGTCTGGATAGGCGACCCAGCCGACCGCTTCGTGATCTTCCAGGAAGGCGGCCAGCCGGCGGGCGTTCTCGACATGGCGCGGCATGCGCACGTGAAGGGTTTCGACACCCTGCAGCAGGTAGAAGGCGTTCTGCGGCGACATACAGGCGCCGAAGTCGCGCAGGCCCTCGGCGCGGGCCCGCATGCACAGCGCCGCCGGCCCGTACTCCTCCCAGAAGTTCAGGCCCTGATAGCCCTCATAAGGTTCGGTGAGCGTTGGAAACTTGCCCGACGCCGCCCAGTCGAAGGTTCCGCCGTCGACCATGGCCCCGCCGATGGCGATGCCATGTCCGCCCAGGAACTTCGTCACCGAGTGCATGACGATGTCGGCGCCGTGCTCGACAGGCCGGAAGAGATGCGGCGTGGCGAATGTGTTGTCGATCATCAGCGGCAGGCCGTGGTCGTGCGCGATGCACGCCACCGCCGGAATGTCCATGATCTCGAGGCCCAGATTGCCCAGCGTCTCGCCGAACACCAGACGCGTCTCCGGCCGGATGGCCTTCGCGAAGCCCTCGGTGTCGCGGGGGTCCACGAAGGTGGCGGTGATGCCGAAGCGCGGCAGGGTGTGATGGAAGATGTTGTGGCTGCCGCCATAGATCGAGGCGGAACTGACGATGTGCCCGCCCTGGCCCATCAGCGTCGAGACCGCCAGGAACAGCGCCGCCTGTCCCGACGCCGTGCAGACCGCGCCGACGCCGCCTTCCAGCGCCGCCAGACGCTCCTCGAGGACCGCGACGGTGGGGTTGGATATCCGGGAATAGAGATGGCCCGGCGTCTCCATATTGAAGAGCGCCGCCGCGTGGTCGGTGTCGTCGAAGACGTAGGAGGTGGTCTGGTAGATCGGCACGGCGCGGGCGCCGGTGGCCGGGTCCGGGTGCTGGCCCGCGTGCAGGCCCAGCGTCGCCAGCTTCGGATATTTCGGTTTCATCGCATCTCCCCATGCCGTCGTGGCGGCGGGAAGATCGATACCAGTCTTGGGGAAGACGAAAAAGAAAAACCGCGCCCGGTGCCCGGGTCGCGGCCTTTCACGGAGATCTCCCTCGGGCTTCTTTTCCGCCCTTTGTGGTTAGCCATTCCCTGTCAAACTCGGCTCCGCGGGTGAATTAAGGCGGCTCGAAAATGGACCGTCAAGCATACCGCTCGACGTATTTCAACACGCCACAGTACTATCAAGTACTTGTCAGTAAGGAGCGAGTCGGGTTCGGCCGCTCCCTTTGGGGAGGGAGCTGGGAGCGGCCGAGTTCGACAGGGAGGGTGAGGAAGCTGTCTTGTCCTCGATACCCATCATGAGGGCGGGAAGTTAACCAAAGCTGAATCACGCTTGCATTTTTCCTCGAAAACGACCGCCAGTTGCACTATTCGGGACGCGTCCGTTGTCTGAACCGCATGAAACGGGTCAGGATCGGGATCCCGGACGCCGGCGCGCCACGAGCCGTCGGCATTGGAGGCGACGCAGGATCATGAACGATCACGCCGACCAGCAGACGAATCTCACCGCGCGGCTTCCGGCCGGCCCCCTGCGCCGCGTCCATGACTACTGGGCGGCGGGCGTGACGGACGGCCTGCTGCCCGGTCGGCAGGATCTCAGGCCCGAAGATCTGACCGACATACTGGGGCACCTGTTCCTGATCGATGCGCCGGAGGCAGGCCGATACCGCTACCGCCTGATCGGCACACGAGTGGCGGAATGGTCGGGCGGCGACGCCACGGGCAGGTATCTGGACGATCCGGTCTGCGGGGAAAGCCGCTTCCGGTTCATCGACCTGGTGCACGGCGTCGTGGAGACGCACCGTCCCGTGGCCACGCTCGGCGAACCGGCGATCTTCGGCGGCAGCGCGTTCCTGTTCGACCGCCTGATGCTGCCGCTGGCGGCCGACGGCAGGAATGTCGACATGATCCTGGGCGTCGCCGACATGAAGCCGGGGCCAACCGGCGGCGGGCGGCGGAGCCTCAGCGCTTGAATACCGAGTCGGCGGCGTTGAGCACTGACTTCTTCCGTTCGACGGCCGCTTCCAGGCGCGCGATCTCGGCATGCAGCGCCGCGATCCGTTCCTGAAGCTCCTCCACCGAGACGTCGTCGAGGTCCCGCGCGGCGAAGAAAGTGTCCCTGGCGCGTTCTTCATCGTCCGTCATGGTCAATCCTCACTTGCTCCCATGCGGCCACAACAATAGATCGAAAGAGCTTCGCGACCAAAAAGGGGAAGGCCATGGCCTCGTTGCCGGACGAAATGAATGCGATCGAGATCACGGGCCCTGGCGGGCCGGACGTGCTGAGGCAGGTTCGGCGGCCGGTGCCGCGGCCCGCCCATGACGAGGTGCTGATCCGGGTCGCGGCCGCGGGCGTCAACCGCCCCGACTGCATCCAGCGCGCCGGCGGCTATCCGCCGCCTCCCGGCGCCTCCGACCTGCCCGGCCTGGAGGTCGCAGGCGAAATCGTCGCCAGGGGCGCCGGCGTCAGCCAGTGGAAGGAGGGCGACCGGGTCATGGCCCTGGTTGCCGGCGGCGGTTATGCCGAATACTGCGCCGCGCCCGCGCCGCAGTGTCTGCCCGTGCCCGAAGGCTATGACATGGTGAAGGCCGCGGCGGTGCCGGAAACCTTCTTCACCGTCTGGACCAACGTCTTCGACCGCGGACGTCTGCAGGGCGGCGAAAGCTTCCTCGTTCACGGCGGCTCCAGCGGCATCGGCACCACGGCGATCCAGCTCGCGAAGCGCTTCGGCGCGCGCGTCTTCGCCACCGCCGGGTCGGCGGAGAAGTGCGATGCCTGCGTGAAACTGGGCGCGGAGCGGGCCATCAACTACCGCGAAGAGGACTTCGTGGAGGTGGTGAAGGAACTGACCGGCGGCGACGGCGTCAACCTGATCCTCGACATGGTCGGCGGCGACTATTTCCGCCGCAACGTCAAGGCCCTCGCCGTCGAGGGCCGGTTGGTCCAGATCGCCTTCCTCGACACCCCGAAGGTCGAGTTTGACTTCACGCCGATGATGCTGAAGCGCCTGACGCTGACCGGATCGACACTCCGTCCGCGGTCGGTTCAGCAGAAGGCGGAGATCGCCGAGGCGCTGGCCGAGCATGTGCTGCCGCTGCTGGCCTCCGGCGCGGTCGCGCCGGTGATCGACACCGTCCTGCCGCTCGCAGAGGCTGCGAAGGCCCATGAAAAAATGGAGGCGAGCACCCACATAGGAAAGATCATGCTTGAGGTCTGACAACTTGCGTGATCGCGCAGAAACGTATAATGCGCTTGACCAACTCCACTCAGCATCATCAGGAGACGACATTGGCATTGCCATTGATGCCGAAGGCCACAGCCGTATGGCTGGTTGACAACACGACCCTGAGCTTCAAGCAGATCGCGGAATTCTGCGGTATGCACACGCTTGAGGTGCAGGGCATCGCCGACGGCGAGGTCGCCCAGAACATCGTCGGGCTGGATCCGGTCGCCAACAGCCAGCTCACACGCGCGGAAATCGAGCGGTGCGAGCAGGACGAGAAGGCGACCCTGCAGCTGAAGGAAACGGCGCTGCCGCCGGAGCGCAAGACCCGCGGCGCGCGCTACACCCCGGTCTCCAAGCGCCAGGACCGCCCGGCTGCGATCGCCTGGATCCTGCGTCATCATCCTGAGCTCACGGACGCCCAGATCCAGCGACTGCTGGGGACCACCAAGGACACCATCAACAAGATCCGCGACCGGACCCACTGGAACATCCAGCAGATCAAGCCGACGGATCCGGTGAGCCTCGGCATCTGCACCCAGACCGAACTCGCCAAGGCGGTCGAGAAGGCCGTCGAGCGCCGCCGCAAGGCGCTGGCCGAGAGTGGCGAACCCGTCGAGGCCGAGGCCATAATCGACCCGCGCAACCGCCTGACGGCGGATGCGGCCGAAATGGCCGCCGCCTTCGGCCTGAACCGCGGCAAGGGCGACGACGAAGAGAAGGATGACGAAGAGGAGCCGACCGTCGACTCCGTCTTCGGCAGAAAGAGCTGAACCCATGGCCGACGAGGACGGCGACGGCACTCTCGACGCCCGCAATGCGATGGAGGAGAGCGTCGAGGCGGATTTCGCTCGCCTGAAATCCTTCCTCGCCCTCGGCTGGCGCAAGGATCCCCGCTACGTCCAGGCCCTGATCGACCGACTCACGGTCGAAGGACTGCTGGACGACGTCTCGCGCCCGAGACGCCGCGTCTACCGCGTCATCGTGGACTATTTCGAGGATGCGCTGGACGAGCGCGAGGACGCGGACCGGAACCGGGAACGCAAGCACGCCGGCCGGCGCAGCTATCTGCGGCGGATGCTGGGCGACGGCTGACCGCCAGCGGGCCGGTTCAGGGCTGGTCGAGCGGGCGGAAACGCGGCAGCGACCTGACCCGCCCGATCCAGCGCCGGATCGCCGGGTATCGTCCCATCTCAAAGCCGCCCTGATCGGCCACATGGGTGTAGGCGAACAAGGCTATGTCGGCGATCGTCGGTCCCTCGCCGACGAACCAGTCGCGGCTTTCCAGATGCCCCTCCATGATATCGAGCGCGCGATAACCCTCGCTTTCCCGGGCCGCCCATTGCCGCTTCCGCTCGTCGGTCACGGGCCCATGGCGCGACCAGGAGCGGAGCACGGCGACATAGGGTTCGTGGCTGTACTGTTCGAAGAACATCCACTTCAGAACCTCGGCACGCGCGCGCCTGTCGTCGGGCAGGAAGGCGGTCCCGTCGGCGAGGTAGAACAGGATCGCGCCCGATTCCCACAGATGGTCGCCATCGCCCAGGTCCAGCACCGGCACCTTGCCGTTCGGCGACCGGGCGAGGAACTCGGGCCGCCGGCTCTCCCCGGCATAGGTATCCACCTCGACGCGCTCGAACGGAATTTCCAGCCACGAGAGCAGCAGCCGGACCTTGTAGCCATTTCCGGAATCCAGGTTGTCGTAGAGCGTCAGCACGGTGTCCCTCCAGGCGCTTGCGGCGCTATCTGATCCCCGCCAGCCAGACACCCGCAACCGAGAAGTTCTAGGCAAGTCGCCAAGTTTCCCTCAACCGTCCCGGCGGCGGAATTGGCCCGGCAGGAATTGCCGCGGGGCCATGACCACCGCATGGACGAGAAAATTCCTCTCACTCAACATATTGAAAATACGTGCTATTTTTCATGGAGGGGCGTGGCATCGACCTTGCTGATGGATGTCCGACGATTTCCATTTTCGGACGATGAACATGCCAGCCGCTTCGGACATTCTCGCCTTCGACAGAAGCTACGCCGCCGACAGGGCCGCGGCGCGCGACGCCTACAGCAGGACGCGCGAGCGCGAAGAACCCCGCCCCGCCTTCGCCGACTCGCTCGACCGCGCCCGGCAGGACGACCGCCGGCCTGCCGAGCGCGCCGGCCGCCCGAACGATGCAGGCGCACCACCGAAGAACTCCGACGGTGCCGCCGGGACGCACGAACCGCCTCGCGCCGGTGACGTCGCCGACAAGGAGGCGACCGCTGAGAGCCGCGGCGAGGACGGCCAGGTTCCGGCCGCCCAGCCGGCCGAGAACGTCAAACAGACAGTCTCCGCCAGGGATACCGCCATCACCGCGTCCGCGGCGGCGGCCGGTCAGGGTACGGCGATCACCTCGGCAGGCGCTGCAGCCACGCCCGCGCAGTCGGGCGGCGGCGGTGGCGGCGGTGCATCCGCTTCCGGCGCGGCAGCCGCGCCGAACACCGCTGCGCAGGCGATCGCCGCAGCGGCTCAGAAGACCGTGCAGGGTGAGGCGCCCGCCTCGGCCCTGCCAGAGGGCGAACTGCCCGAGGCCGAACCGGACATCCTCGCCATCATCAAACCTCTCAATGGCAAGACGGGCCTGAAGCAGGCGACCTCGATCTCCGCGAACGTCGCGAAGAACGCCCTCGCCAACGCGGCCGCCGCGGCCTCGGCGTCGCCGAACCTGCAGGCGCTGCAATCGGGCACGGGCGGCGCCGGCGTCGGCACAGCCTCCCACTCCACCATCATCCAGGCCATGGACAGCCAGATGCCGCGCGGCTTCGCCTTCGCCGACCCGGCCGCGTTCCAGCAGACGGCGCCGCAGCCAGAACAGCCGATCCAGACGGCGCTGCCCCAACAGAGCGCACAGCCGACGGTTCAGAGCAGCCAGACGGCACAGACGTTCCAGGCTCACCTGCAGCCGCAGATGCCGCAGAACGCCGCCCAAGCGGCCCAGCAGCTCTCTGTCTCCATCGTGCGCGGTGCGCGCGAGGGCGCGGACAAGATCGACATCCAGCTTCACCCGGCCGAGCTCGGCCGGGTCGAGGTCAAGCTGGAACTGGGGCATGACGGCCGGATCATGGCCGTGGTCAGCGCCGAGCGCGCCGAGACGCTGGAACAGCTCCGCCGCGACGTGAACCAGCTCGAGAAGGCGCTGGCCGACGCCGGCTTCAACACCGACCGTGACAGCTTCACCTTCCAGGACCGCCGCGACCGTGAGGGCAGCGGGGAGAAAGGCGACGGACCGGCCGGCGAGAAGCCGGGCGAGCGGATCGTCCCCGACACCATCCTGACTTCCACCGGCCGCCAGAGCCTGTCGCTCGACGGGCTCGGCATCGACCTTTCAGTCTAGGAGCCGAATATGGATCTTTCCGCACTGGGTCTTCCCACCCTGCAGAACAACGCCAGCGGCGCCGCCGGGCGGAAGCTGTCGGAGGACTTCGACACCTTCCTCACCCTGCTGACCAGCCAGCTCAAGAACCAGGACCCTCTGGAACCGCTGAAGTCGGAGCAGTTCACGCAGCAGCTCGTCCAGTTCTCCCAGGTCGAGCAGCAGATCGCCACCAACGACAATCTCGAATCCCTGGTTTCGCTGTCGCTGGCCAATCAGCACGGGGCCCTGGTCGACTATATCGGCAAGTCCGTCGAAGGCGTCAGCGACCGCGCGCGGCTGACCGATGGCGCCGCCACCTGGCGCTACGAACTGGACGAGGAAGCCGAGAACGTCTCGATCCTGATCTCCAACAGCCAGAACCGCCCGATCCGCGCCGTCCAGGCCAGCGGAGAAGCGGGGCTGAACAGCTTCGACTGGGACGGCCGGGACGACCTCGGCAACACCATGCCCGACGGCGTCTACCGGATCTCGATCTCGGCCGTCGATGGCGAAGGCTCGAAGATCCCCGCCACCATCCGCGCCGGCGGCATCGTCGACGGCGTCGAAGTCGTCAACGGCGTCGCACAGCTGACCGTCAACGGCGCCATCCTGCCCCTGTCGGATGTCACCGCCGTCTCCGCGGTGACCAGCGAAGACTAGACCGAGACGACAACCCATTCGTCGCCGAAGTAGGTCGGCGGCACGTCCAGGGCACAATGCCGGACGCATTCGTGAAATGAGGCCACGCAGATGAGTATCCTTGGAGCCATGTTCTCCGGCGTCTCCGGGCTCAACGCCCAGAGCCAGGCGATGAGTTCCATCGCCAACAACATCGCCAACGTCAACACCGTGGGCTTCAAGTCCACGCGGGCTGCCTTCACCACCCTGGTGGGCCAGGCCGGCACCGCCAGCCGCGGCTTCAACGCCGGCGGCGTGCAGGCCCAGCCAATCAATCTCAACAACTCCCAGGGCCTGTTGCAGCAGAGCACGTCCGCGACGGACATCGCCATCAGCGGCAACGGCTTCTTTGTCGTCAACACGACGCCCGACGACGCCACCGGCGAGTTCCTGTTCACCCGCGCGGGGCAGTTCAGCCCCGACCAGAACGGCAATCTGCGCAACTCGGCGGGTCACTACCTGCGCGGCTGGCCGATCGACGCCAACGGCGACATCCCCACCAACCGCACGGTGCTGGACGTCACGCAGACCGTGAACGTCAACTCCATCACCGGCAGCGCCACCGCGACCGACGCGATCTCCCTCCAGGCCAACCTGCAGTCGACGCAGACGGTGAACGCCGGCATCGGCGCCTACGCCGCCGGCGACATGGCCGCGGGCACCTTCGATCCGGACTTCGAGACCACGCTGCAGCTGTTCGACAGCCAGGGCGGCACACGCAGCCTGACGATCGGGTTCCTCAAGTCGGCGACGGCGAACCAGTGGCTGACCGAAATCTATGTCGAGCCCGCCGCACAGGTCGACGCCGCAACCCATCCGAACGGCCTGATTTCGTCGGGCACCATGGCCTTCAACACCGACGGCACGCTGGATCTGACCAACACCAGCGCGGCGCTGCAGAACCTGAACATCACCTGGGACGCCAGCCTGGGCGTCAACAACTCCACGGTGGCGGTCGACTTCGGCAGCGACGGCGCCACGGACGGGATGACCCAGTTCAACGGCATCTCCCAGATCATCTCCAACAGCATCAACGGCGCCGTCTTCGGCTCCCTGACCGGCGTGGAGATCGACGAGAACGGAATCGTCACCGCCTTCTTCGACAACGGCACCCGCCAGAAGGCGTTCCAGCTTCCGCTCGCCACCTTCACGAACAATTCGGGCCTGAGCTCGGTCAACGGCAACGCCTTCCAGCAGAACAACGACTCCGGCAATTTCAGCCTCAACGTGGCCGGTGTCGGCGGCGCGGGCTTCATTGCTCCCTCCTCGCTGGAATCCTCGACCGTCGACCTGGCCGAGGAGTTCACCAACATGATCCAGACCCAGCGCGCCTTCTCGGCCAACGGCAAGATCATCACCTCCGTCGACGAGATGCTGGAGGAACTGGTCAGGCTGAAGCGCTGACGGCGACGGACCGGGAACCGCCCGGTCCGTTAACCATCTGATTTAGAGGAATGTTAAAGGCAGCGCGGTAGCTTTCCCTGGTCGGAACAAGAGAGGAAGCCGAAAAATGCCGGATAGCCCCCGTCCAAAGGCAAGCGTCATTGGTCCGGACGGAACGCCGCTGACGGTCGACGACCTGCCCAGCCCGAATACGCGCCGATGGGTGGCGCGCAGAAAGGCCGAGGTCGTCGCCGCGGTTCGCGGCGGCCTGCTGACCCTCGAGGAGGCCTGCCAGCGCTATACGCTGTCGGTGGAGGAGTTTCTTTCCTGGCAGCGCGCCGTCGAACGCCATGGCGTCCGCGGCCTCAGGACCACCCGTCTCCAGGATTACCGCGCCTCCGCGGCCGCGGGCGATTGATACTGTCTGATTGATCCATAGATACCCGGCGCGCGCGCAGAACGCCGCCCCCCGGACTCCAGACCGGAAAAATATTCCCATCACCCGGCAAAACCTGCCCAGCGTTAACCGCTGATTTACGACGGCTCCCCTATCGTCGGCTGCGTCGCCCCCTGGCGAAGACCGCAATTGACCCGAAGACGGAGCCGGCCTTGCCCGACATCATCAAGAATCTGGGACTGACCCGACTGGTTCTCATCGCCGGCGTCACCCTGTCCGTCATCGTCTTCTTCGTCTTCCTGGCGAGCCGCGTCGCCAAGCCCGACATGGCGCTGCTCTACAAGGAACTGGAGCCGGCGGACGCGGCGAACATCGTCGCCATGCTGGAATCGCGGGAGATCCCCTACGAAATCCGCGGCAATGGCGGCGAGATCTACGTGCCCCGCGATCAGGTCGCCCGCCAGCGCATGGCCGCCGCCGAGGAGGGCCTGCCGCTCGGCGGCTCCGTGGGCTACGAGATCTTCGACAAGACCGACTCGCTGGGTACCACGAACTTCGTGCAGAACGTCAATCTGCTGCGCGCACTGGAAGGCGAGCTCTCGCGCACGATCGGTTCCCTCGACCGCGTCGACGCGGCGCGCGTCCATCTGGTGCTGCCCAAGCGCGAGGTCTTCCAGCGCGAGGATCGCCAACCCAGCGCGTCCATCGTCCTGAAGATGCGCGGCAATCTCGGCCGTGACCGTGTCTCCGCGATCCAGAACCTTGTCGCCGCCGCAGTGCCCAACCTCGATCCGGGCCGCGTCTCGGTGGTCGACAGCCGCGGCAATCTGCTTTCGCGCTCTCTGGACGGCGGCGAAGACCCGCTGAGCGCGCCCAGCGCGCTGCAGGAACTGCGCCTCGGCCATGAGCGCCGCATCAAGCACGCCGTCGAATCCCTGCTCGAACAGACCGTCGGCGCCGGCCGCGTGCGCGCCGAGGTCGCCGTCGAGATCCAGCACGACCGCGTCACCACCCAGAGCGAGACCTACGATCCCGACGGCCAGGTCGTGCGCTCGACCCAGCTCCGCGAGGAGACCTCGAGCACCAATGAAGGCAATGCCCAGGACGCCGTAACCGTGGCCACCAACCTGCCCGGACAGGACATCGGCGCCGGCGCGACCGAGCAAACCTCGAACAAGGAATCGGTGACCGAGGAGACGACGAACTTCGAGATTTCCCAGCAGATCCGCACCGAGGTGCGGGAAGCCGGCGTGATCGAACGCCTCTCGGTCGCCGTGCTGGTCGACGGCAACTACCGCACCGACACCGAGGGCAACCGCACCTATGAGCCGCGCACGGAGGACGAACTGGAAGAACTCGGCCGGCTGGTCCGTTCCGCCGTCGGCTACAACGAAGAGCGCGGTGATACCGTCGAGATCTCCAACCTTCGCTTCGCCGATGTCGATGCTGTCTTCGAGGAACCCGTCGCGGAGGAATTCGAGGTCGCCGGACTCGGCAAGGCGGAGCTGATCCGCATCGGCGAAACCGCCGCGCTGGGTCTGATCGCCCTGCTGGTCATGCTGCTGGTCGTCCGCCCGATGCTGAGCCGCATCCTGGCCACCGGCAACATGGACGCCGCCGACGACTCGCTCGCGCTGGCCGGCGCCAGCGGCAACATCAACGCGGCGCTGGCCGCCGCCGGCCGCCAGGCCGAAGGCAACCTGTCCCTGCCGCCGCCCAGCGGCCAGGGCGGCGACGGCGGCATGCCCGCCCTGCCGGCGGCCGAGCAGCGGCCGCCCTCACCGACCATCGATCTCAGCCACGTCGAGGGCCGGGTGAAGGAATCGTCGCTGAAGAAGATCGCCGAGATCGTCGAAAAGCACCCCGAAGAGGCCGTCGCGATCCTGCGCAACTGGCTCTACCAGGACCGTTGAGGAGCGTATCATGCCAAGTCTTGAATACCGGCATCTGAGCGGTTCGCAGAAAGCGGCCATCATGATTCTCTCCCTGGGCGAGGAAGGCACCGCGAAGGTCTGGGAGCTGCTCGACGACGAGGAGATCAAGGAAGTTTCCCAGACGATGGCGAACCTCGGTTCGATCAACTCCGATCTGGTGGAGCGCCTGTTTGTCGAGTTCGCCAACCAGATGAGCTCCGGCGGCTCCCTGGTCGGCTCCTTCGAAAGCACCGAGCGCATGCTGGCCAAGACGCTGGGCCGCGAGCGCGTCGAGCTGATCATGGAGGAGATCCGGGGCCCGGCCGGCCGCACCATGTGGGACAAGTTGGGCAACGTGAACGAGACGGTGCTCGCCAACTATCTGAAGAACGAGTACCCGCAGACCGTCGCGGTGGTGCTCTCGAAGATCAAGCCCGACCACGCCTCCCGCGTCCTGGCCGCCCTGCCCGAGGACTTCGCGATGGAAGTCGTGGCGCGGATGCTGCGCATGGAATCGGTGCAGAAGGAGGTTCTCGACAAGGTCGAGGAGACGCTGCGCATCGAGTTCATGAACAACCTGGCGCGCACCAACCGCCGCGACAGCCACGAGATGATGGCGGAGATCTTCAACAATCTCGACCGCCAGACCGAGAACCGTTTCGTCGCCGCCCTGGAGGAGCGCAACCGCGACTCGGCGGAGCGCATCAAGGCGCTGATGTTCACCTTCGAGGACCTGGCCAAGCTGGATCCGGCCGGTGTGCAGACCCTGCTGCGCGGCGTCGACAAGGACAAGATGGGTCTGGCGCTGAAGGGTGCGTCGGATTCCCTGCGCGACCTGTTCTTCTCCAACATGTCGGAGCGTGCGGCCAAGATCCTGCGCGAGGACATGGAGGCCATGGGCCCTGTCCGCCTGCGGGACGTCGAGGCCGCCCAAATGGAAATGGTGAACACCGCCAAGGACCTGGCCCAGCGCGGCGAGATCATGCTCGCCGACAACAAGGGCGACGACGAGTTGGTCTATTGAGCGGGGCGCGGACCATGGGCGAGAAGTTCCTTTTCGACAAGAACTTCGGCGACGGCGGAGCCCGGCGGCGCAAGAAGGCCGAGACCTTCACCGAGGAGGATCTCGCGGCCGCCCGCGCGGAGGGCTATGCCGAAGGCCAGCGCGCCGGCCATCAGGAAGCGCGCCAGGAAATCGAAGCCGCCGCCAGCGCTTCGCTGTCGGTGATATCGGAACAGATCGACGCCGCCAGCGAGCAGCTTCGGACGGCGCTCGGCGATTGCCGCCGCGAAGCCGCCGAGGTGGCGGTGACCGTGGGACGCAAGCTGGCGGGCAACCTGATCGAGGCCCATCCCCTGGCGGCCATCGAGGCGCTGATCGTCGACTGCATCGGCGAGCTGCGCGACGAGCCGCGCCTGGTGATACGGGCGTCCGACGGCGTGACCGAAGCGATCCGGGAGCGCATTTCCGCCATCGCAGCCAGCGCCGGCTTCGACGGCCATCTGGTGATGCTGCCCGACGAGACGATGACCGACAGCGACTGCCGCGTCGAATGGGCCGACGGCGGCGCCGCGCTCGAACTTTCCCGGACCGAGGCGCTGATCGAGCGTGCGGTCCGCACCTACCTCGCCACCGACAACGTCCAGTAACCCGATCCAACGGAGCAGCCGATCATGGCGGACGACAACGAACTCGACCTCGACAACCTCGAAGAAGGCGCCGCCCAGGTGCCCGCGACCGACGTCGCCGGCACCGACGTCGCTGCAGACGACGAGGAGACGAGCAAGACCGCGAACGACCTGGAGGCGGTCTTCGACATTCCCGTGCAGGTCTCGGCCGTGCTGGGCAAGTCCCGCATGCAGGTCAGCCAGCTGATGAAGATCGAGACCGGCGCCGTGGTCGAACTGGACCGCAAGGTCGGCGAGGCCATCGACATCTACGTCAACAACCGCCTCGTCGCCCGCGGCGAAGTGGTGGTCGTCGACGAGCGTCTGGGCGTGACGATGACGGAAATCATCAAGGGGAACCGGAGCTGAAGGCCATGCTGAGCCGCTTCGACATCGCGACGGCGCTGGGACTGCTGGCCGGATTCGGCCTGCTGGCGCTGACCGTGGCCCTGGGCGACGGATGGGCGAACTTCGTCAACCTGCCCTCGGTGCTGATCGTGCTGGGCGGCACCGCCGCCGTGACGCTGATCAGTTTCCATGTCGGCGATGTCCTGCGCGCCGTGCCGATCACCCTGCAGGCGATCTTCCGCCGCCCGCGCGACGCCTCCCAGGCCGCGATGATGGCCGTCCGGCTGGCCGACGAGGCGCGGCGCAAGGGCCATCTGGGCCTGCCCCGGACGCTGACGGGCGTGCGCGAGGAGCCCTTCCTGCGCAAGGCGCTGGAACTGGTGGCCGACGATACGCCGACCGCCGAGATCGAGCGTATCCTGGAGAACGACATGGTCTCCATCGCTCAGCGCGAGCGCGGCGTCGTCCATATCCTGCGGCGCGCCGCGGAAATCGCCCCGGCCATGGGCCTGATCGGCACGCTGGTGGGTCTGGTGCAGATGCTGAACCGTCTCGACAACCCCGCCGAGATCGGGCCGGCCATGGCCCTGGCCCTGCTGACCACCCTCTACGGCGCGGTGCTGGCCAACATGGTGCTGCATCCGCTGGCCACCAAGATCGAACGCAACGCCGCCGACGAGGCGACGCTCAACCGGCTCTACGCCGCCGCCGCCTGCTCCATCAGCCGCAAGGAAAATCCGCGCCGGCTGGAGACGCTCATCAACTCATTGCTGCCGCCGCTGAAGCGCGTGCGGTACTACGCGACCTGATACGGAGGAAAGAAACGCCATGCGGCTTCTTATCGTAGGGCCCCTGTCCGGCCAGTTCGGCGCGGCCAGCAAGATCGCCATGCAGAACGGGGCCAAGGTCGCCCATGTCGACACCGTCGAGAGCGCGATGCACGCACTGCGTTCCGGCCGCGGCGCCGACCTCGCCATGGTCGACGTCAAGCTCGACATCGCCGCCTTCGTGACGGGGCTGGCCGCCGAGCACATCAGTCTGGACGTCATCGGCTGCGGCATCGGCAACGACACCGAAGCCGCGGTGCGCGCCATCAAGGGCGGCGCCAAGGAATATGTCCCCCTGCCCCCGGATCCCGAGCTGATCGCCGCCGTCCTGAAGGCGGTCGCCGACGAGGAGACCGACCTGCTCTACCGCGACCAGCGCATGGAGCAGGTGATCAAGCTGGCCGACCAGGTGGCGCCTTCCAACGCCTGCATCCTGGTCACCGGCGAGAGCGGCACCGGCAAGGAGGTCATGGCGCGCCACATTCACCTGAAGAGCCGGCGCGCCGACAAACCCTTCGTCGCCGTCAACTGCGCCGCCATCCCCGACAACCTTCTGGAATCGGAGCTGTTCGGTCACGAGAAGGGCGCCTTCACCGGCGCGGTGGCCCGGCGCATCGGCAAGTTCGAGGAAGCCGATGGCGGAACGCTGCTGCTGGACGAAATCTCCGAAATGGACATCCGCCTGCAGGCCAAGCTGCTGCGGGCGATCCAGGAACGCGAGATCGACCGGGTCGGCGGCGGCAAGCCGATAAAGGTCGATATCCGGGTCATCGCCACCTCCAACCGCGATCTCGTCGCCGAGGTGAAATCGGGCACCTTCCGCGAGGACCTGCTTTACCGCCTGAACGTGGTGAACCTGAAGCTGCCGCCGCTGCGCGAGCGGCCTGAGGACATCGCGGTTCTGGCCGACCATTTTGTCGCCAAGTATTCCGAGGCCAACGGCGTCGCCTGCAAACCGATCGACCGCGACGCCGCGCGTGTCCTGCGCGGGCATCCGTGGCCGGGCAATGTCCGCGAACTGGAAAACACCCTCCACCGCGCCGTGCTGCTGGCGACCGGGAACGAGATCACCATCGAAGCGATCGTGCTGCCCGACGGTTCCCGTCCGGGGGAGAACGCGGCGCCGTCCGCGGGGCGGGTCGCCGGAGAGATCTCCGGCGGCGGCGTGATCTCGGAGGAAGACGCGGCGCAGGCCGGCCTGGTCGGCCGCACCGTCGCCGAGGTCGAGCAGCAGCTCATCCTGGAGACCCTGGACCACTGCTTCGGCAACCGCACCCACGCGGCCAACATCCTGGGCATCTCGATCCGGACGCTTCGCAACAAGCTGAAGGCCTATACCGAGGAGGGCGTCCCCGTCCCCGGGCCGGGCGAGATGCGGCGCATGGCGTACTGAGCAATTGGTTCTGACCCCCTTTCCGGCAGGTTGAAATGAGCGAGCAGCTCCCCGCAGAACGCGGCGGCGGCGAAGTGACGGCGACCGGCGGCGGCTTCGGCAGCAACGGCGCCGACACGCTCGCCGTCCTCAAAAGCCATCTGATGCGCGGCGACATCGCGCTGGCGCTGGGCGTCGTGGCCATCCTGGTCGTCCTGATGCTGCCCATGCCGGGCTGGCTGCTCGACTTCAGCCTGGCCATCTCGATCACCTTCTCCGTGCTGATCCTGATGACCTGCCTGTTCATCGGCAAGCCGCTGGAATTCAGCTCCTTCCCGACGGTCCTGCTGATCGCGACCATGCTCCGATTGTCGCTGAACCTGGCCTCGACGCGCCTGATCCTGTCCGAAGGCCACACCGGCACCGACGCCGCCGGCAACGTCATCGAGGCCTTCGGCAACTTCGTGATGGGCGGCAACTTCGTCATCGGGATCATCGTCTTCTCGATCCTGGTGATCGTGAACTTCGTGGTCATCACCAAGGGCTCCGGCCGCATCGCCGAGGTCGCAGCGCGCTTCACCCTGGACGCCATGCCGGGCAAACAGATGGCGATCGACGCCGACCTCTCCGCCGGCCTGATCGACGAGAAGGACGCCCGCGACCGCCGCAAGGAGCTGGAGGACGAGAGCACCTTCTTCGGCGCCATGGACGGCGCGGCGAAGTTCGTCCGCGGCGACGCCATCGCCGGCCTGCTGATCACCTTCATCAACGTCATCGGCGGCATCGTCATCGGCGTCGCGCAGAACGACATGAGCTTCGGCGCCGCGGCGCAGACCTACACCCTGCTGACCGTCGGCGATGGCCTGGTTTCCCAGATTCCGGCGCTGATCGTCTCCACCTCCGCGGGCCTGCTGGTTTCCAAGGCCGGCGTCACCGGTTCCGCCGACAAGGCGCTGTTCGGACAGCTCAGCGGATATCCGCAGGCGCTGGGCCTGTCCTCGTTCCTGCTTGTCGCAATGTCGCTGCTGCCGGGCATTCCGATGCTGCCCTTCCTGGCGCTGGCCGGGGCGGCGGGCTATGGCGCCTGGTACATGGCCCGGCGCAAGAAGGACGCCGCGGCTGCGGAAATCAGGCGCGAGGACGACGCCAGGCAAGCGGAAGAGGAGACCCCGAGCGAGCAGCCGCTTTCGGAAGTGCTGGCGATCGACGAACTGCGCCTGGAAATCGGCTATGGCCTGCTGAAGCTGCTGGAGGGCGACGGCAATGCGCCGAAGCTCACCGACCAGATCAGGGCGCTCCGCCGCCAGTTCGCCACCGACATGGGCTTCGTCATGCCCAGCGTGCGCATCCTCGACAATGTCCAGCTCGGCGCCAACGCCTACAGCATCCGCATCAAGGAAGTGCAGGCCGGCGCCGGCGATGTCCGCGTCGGCCGGCTGATGGTGATGGACCCCGCCGGCCGGCCCATCGACATGCGCGGCGAGGAAACGATCGAACCGGCCTTCGGTCTGCCGGCCAAGTGGATCGACGAGTCGCTGCGCGAGGAAGCCAGCTTCCGCGGGCTGACGGTGGTCGACGCTGCGACCGTCGTCACGACCCACCTGACCGAGATCATGAAGGACCACATGGCGGAGCTGCTCTCCTATGCGGAGACGCGCAAGCTGCTCGACGATCTGCCGGACGCGCACAAGAAGCTGGTGGACGACCTGATCCCCAACCAGATCTCGGTTTCGGCCATCCAGCGCGTGCTGCAGAACCTGCTGTCGGAGCGTGTCTCGATCCGCGACCTAGCCACCATCCTGGAGGGCATCTCGGAAGCCGTCGGCTTCACCAAGAACGTCACCCTGATCACCGAACACGTGCGCACCCGCCTGGCACGCCAGATCTGCAACGCCAATCTCAGCCCCGACGGCTACCTGCCCCTGGTATCGCTCTCGCCGGAATGGGAGCAGGCCTTCGCCGACGCCCTGACCGGGCACGGCGAGGAGCGTCAGCTCGCCATGGCGCCCAGCAAGCTGCAGGAATTCATCGGCGCGGTGCGCCTGCACTACGACCGTC
Organism: Rhizobiales bacterium NRL2; assembly: GCA_001664005.1. Classification (NCBI taxonomy): domain Bacteria; kingdom Pseudomonadati; phylum Pseudomonadota; class Alphaproteobacteria; order Hyphomicrobiales; species Rhizobiales bacterium NRL2. The sequence goes on along the minus strand of CP016093.1, from coordinate 1,985,826 downwards.
TGGGCCAGCAGGGCCATGACCCGGTGCTGCTGACCAGTCCGGCCATCCGCCCCTTCGTCCGCTCCATCGTCGAGCGCTTCCGCAACGCCACCGTGGTGATGAGCCAGAACGAGGTCCATCCCAAGGTGCGGCTGCGCACGCTGGCGCAGGTCTGATCGGCGATGCAGGTCCGCACCTTCATCGCCCGCACGGTCTCCGCCGCCCTCGGCGACGTCCGCCGCGAACTGGGTCCCGAAGCGGTCATTCTCGGCACCAGGGAGACCCGCGAGGGCGTCGAGGTCACGGCGGCGGTCGAGCGCGCCGCCCCGGCTCCGGCCACCGAACCCGAGCAGGAAGACGCCGGCTTGACGCCGGACGCCGAGTTCCTGGTCCGCGCCATCGCCTTTCACGGCGCGCCGACGGCTCTCAACGAACGCATCTGCAGGGTGGCGGCGCAGGTGGACGACCCGGACCTCACGGTGTCGCTCACGGCGGGCATGGACGACTGTTTCAGCTTCCGTCCCGCCGAACCCGGCGCCGAACCGGCGCTGGCGCTGGTCGGCCCGCCGGGCGCCGGCAAGACGGTGGTGGCCGCGAAATTTGCCCTGGAGGCGGCACTGCGCAAGCAGCCGCTGAAGATCGCGACCACGGATATCGAACGCCCCGGCGGCGACAACCGTCTGAAGGCTCTCGGCGCCATCGTGGAGAATCCGCCGGTGCGGCTCAGCCCGGAACGCCGCCTCGACTGGCGCGGCCCCCGGCTGATCGACACCGAGGGCGTGAACCCCTTCGACGCCTATGACATGGCCAGGCTGACGGAAACGGTGCGGATCAACGAGGCCGAGCCCATCCTGGTGCTGCCCGCCGGCGGAGACCCCTACGAATCCGAGGACATGGCCGCAGCCTTCCGCAGCATCGGCGCCCGTCGGATGATCGTCACCCGTCTCGACACCGCCCGTCGGCTGGGCGGTCTGCTGGCGGCCGCCGGTTCCGGTCTCGCCTTCTGCCTCGCAGGTGCGTCGCCGGTGATCGCCGACGGCCTGCATACCCTCACTCCCGCCGCGCTCGCGCGGATGATCCTCAGCGACCCCGATCAGGCGACCGACCTGAACAACGACAGGAAACGCGCATGAACCAGCACCCGGCCCGCTCGCGCAGCCAGGACGGCCCCGCGGGGCATCCGTCCGCCCGGCTCGGCGCCAACATGATCTCGGTGGCGTCCGGCAAGGGCGGCGTCGGCAAGACGTGGTTCGCGATCACTCTCGCCCACACCATGCGCAGGGCAGGACGCAAGGTGCTGCTGTTCGACGGCGACCTGGGACTTGCCAACGTGGATATCCAGCTCGGGCTGTCGCCCGCCCGCGACCTCTCCGAGGCCCTGACCGGTCAAGCCTCCTTCCGAGATGTGGTCACGCAGGATCCGGCAACCGGCGTGGACGTCGTCGCCGGCCGTTCGGGCACGGCGCGGCTGGCCGATGCCGGCGCAGCTCAGCTCGACATGCTGCGCCGCGGCCTGAAGCTGGTCGGCGACACCTATGACAGCGTGATCCTGGACCTCGGCGCCGGGGTGGACCGCGCCGTCCGCACCCTTGCGGCGAATGCAGGACCGCTGCTGGTCGTCACCAACGAGGAGCCGACGGCGATCACCGACGCCTACGCCCTGATCAAGCTGATCCACGGCGCCGACGCCGGCGCCGATATTCGCGTCGTCATCAACCTGGCCAGCAACCAGCGCGATGGCGAGCGCACCTACGAGAAGCTGCGCACGGCCTGCGAGAACTTTCTCGGATTCGCCCCCTCTCTGGCCGGCATCGTCCGCCGCGACAGCCGCGTGCCCGACGCCATCCGCCGTCAGACCCCGCTGTTGAAGCGGCATCCGACCAGCCTCGCCGGCGAGGACGTGGAACGCATCGCCCGCGGCCTCACCGGTTGACGCGACGCCCCCGCCGTCATGAATGAAGATTTTCATTACCTGCAAGTAACAACCAACTACTGATTGGTAAGAAAGCGGCCGAACGGACGCTTGAACGCAAGAAGCTGGCGCACGAATTCACAACCGACTAGGCTTGCTGATCGGTACGGGGACAGGGGGTCAACCGTGGCGGCCAGCTCGACTCCCCGGATCGCGAAGAACAGAAAAGTTCCAGGGAGGAAAATCGTGCGCAGTACAGCAATCGCGCTGGCCGCGGTCACGCTTGCATTGACCGCTGCTTCGACATGGGCGGAGCCCCTGTCGGAGGCCAAGATCCGCGAAATTACCGGTGGCGTCGACAAGGACGCCATCATCGAGAACGCCAAGACCAGCGAGAACTGGCTCAACTACGGTCTGGACTATGGCGAGAAACGCTACAGCCGGCTGAACCAGATCAGCACCGCCAACGTCGGCGAACTGGGTCTGGCCTGGTATTACGACCTGAATTCGCGGCGCGGCGTCGAGGCGACGCCGATCGTCGTCGACGGCATCATGTACGTGACGTCGTCCTGGAGCATCGTGCACGCCATCGACGCGCGGCTGGGCGAGGAAATCTGGACCTACGACCCGCAGGTGCCCCGCGATTACGCGGAGAAGGGCTGCTGCGACATCGTCAACCGCGGCGTCGCGCTCCACAAGGGCAAGGTCTATGTCGGCACCTATGACGGCCGCATGGTCGCGCTCGACGCGGCGACCGGTCAGCCGGTGTGGGAAGTCGACACCGTCATCGACCGCGACAAGGCCTACACGATCACGGGCGCGCCCCGCGTCGTGAACGGCAAGGTGATCATCGGCAATGGCGGCGCCGAGTACGGCGTGCGCGGCTATATCACCGCCTATGACGCCGAAACCGGCGAGCAGGCCTGGCGCTGGTTCGCCGTGCCGGGCGATCCCTCGAAACCGTTCGAGGACAAATCCATGGCACGCGCGGCGCTGACCTGGGATCCGTCGGGCAAGTACTGGGAGGCCGGCGGCGGCGGCACCATGTGGGACAGCATGGTCTACGACCCGGAGCTCAATCTGCTCTACGTCGGCACCGGCAACGGCAATCCCTGGAACCGCGACATCCGCAGCCCCGGCGGCGGCGACAATCTCTATCTCGCCTCCATCGTGGCCCTGAACCCGGACACCGGTGAATATGTCTGGCACTATCAGGAGACGCCGGGCGATCACTGGGACTACACCTCAACCCAGCCGCTGATGCTGGCCGACCTGCAGATCGACGGCCGCGAGCGCAAGGTCATCATGCACGCGCCGAAGAACGGCTTCTTCTTCGTGGTCGACCGCACCGACGGCGAGTTCATCTCCGCGGAGAACTTCGTGGAAGTGAGCTGGGCCGAGGGCTACGACGCCAATGGCCGGCCGATCGAGGTTCCGGATGCGCGCGCCAAGGACAAGCCCTGGGAAACGATCCCCAGCGCCTATGGCGCCCACAACTGGCACCCGATGTCGTTCAGCGAGCAGACCGGCCTGGTCTACATCCCCGCCCAGGGCGTCCCGGTCACCCAGTTGCCGGAAAAGGACTTCGTCCAGGACGAACACAAGCCGTTCAAGTTCGCGTCCAATTCGGGCTGGAACCTGGGCTTCGCGCTGAACGCCGTAGCGCCGGAAGCCAAGCCTTACGGTTCCCTGATCGCCTGGGATCCGGTCAACCAGCGGGAAGTCTGGCGGCAGGAGTATCTCTCGCCGTGGAACGGCGGCACGCTCGCGACCGCCGGCAACCTGGTCTTCCAGGGCACCGCGGACGGTCGCTTCGTGGCCTATGACGCGACGACCGGCGCCACCCTCTGGCAGACGCCTCTGGGCACCGGTGCCGTGGCCGGCCCCTCCACCTACATGATCGACGGCAAGCAGTATGTCTCGATCGCGGTCGGCTGGGGCGGCGTCTACGGGGTCGCCAACAAGGCTACCGAGACCGTCGGACCGGGGCGGGTCTACACCTTCGCGGTCGGCGCGAGCGGTGAGAAGCCGAAGGACGTGGCGATGCAGGCCGGCGAACTGGTGCAGGGCGTCGAGTACGATCCCGAACACGTCACCGCCGGCACGGGCCTCTATGTCTCGAGCTGCGCTCAGTGTCATGGCGTGCCCGGCGTGCAGAATGGCGGCAACGTGCCCAATCTGGGCTTCACGGACGCCAACGTACTGCGCAACCTGCCCGATCTGGTCCTCAGCGACACCTTCGTGCAGGGCGGCATGCCGGACTTCACCGGCCGCCTGAGCAAGGATGACGTCGTCAGGATCCAGGCGTTCATCCAGGCCACGGCAGACGCCGTCCGGCCGAAGTAGGGACGGGACCAGCCAGGAACCGGGGGAGCGGGCGTCGCCGCCCGCTCCCCCTCGTTCTTTGCGAGTTCACCCGCGAGTCCCGCCAATGCCGCTCCCGAACAACCGGTGCACCACACGCCCGAGGCCGGCCATGCGCCTGCTGGCGGTCCTGCTGATCCTGTCCGGCGTCCTGGTTGCAGGCCCGGCGCAGGCGCGGGAATGGCTGGTGCTTGTCGTGGACCGCTCCAACTCGATCGACGACCGCGAGCTTGCCCTGCAGCGCGGCGCCTATGCCCGCGTGCTGCGCGACCCGTTCATGGCCAGGGCGTTGAAGGACACGATGGTCGCCATAGTCGAGTTCGACACCCGCTCGGAAATCGTGGTCGGCTGGAGCACGCCGGCCGACGCCGCCAACATCTACGAACGCTGGAGCCCGCTCGGTCCGAGGGGCGCCACGGCGATCTCCCGGGGCATGTCGGACGCGCTGGAACTGCTGGAGGGCAAACCGGGCCGGCGGATCATCGACATCTCCGGCGACGGCCGCGACAACCGCGATTCACTGGGGCTGGAGCGCCTGCGCGAGCAGGCGGCGGGCGCGGGGATCGAGATCAACGGCCTGGTCTTCGGCCATCAGCGCGAGAACCTGGAGGCCTATTACGCCAGCAAGGTCGCCAATGGTTTCGTCATGGGCGTCGACAGCCTGGATCATTTCGAGGACGCGTTGCGCCGCAAGCTGACGCAGGAGGTGCTGGTCTCCGGCCTCCTGCCCTGAGGTCAGCCGGCGAAGCGGTCGGTCGCGCGCACCAGTTCGTCGACGATGCCCGGTTCGCTGCCCGCGTGTCCCGCATCGGGGACGACACGGAAATCGGCCTCCGGCCAGGCTTTGCGCAACGCCCAGGCCGTCATCATCGGCGTCACCACGTCATAGCGGCCCTGCACGATCACGCCGGGAATGCCGCGGATCCGGGCGGCGTTGGCAATCAGCCAGTCATCGCTCTCGAAGAAGCCGCCATTGACGAAGTAGTGGCACTCGATCCGGGCGAAGGCGAGGGCGAAGCGCGCATCGGCGAAATCGGCGACCCGGCCGGGATCGGCGTAGAGCGAAAGCGTTCCGCCTTCCCAGGTGCTCCAGGCGCGGGCGGCCGAAAGGCGGACGCTCTCGTCCTCGGATGTGAGCCGGCGGTAGTAGGCGGCGATCATGTCGCCGCGCTCTTCCACCGGAATCTCGGCGACATAGTTCTCCCAGAGATCGGGGAACAGCGCGTCCGCTCCCTTCTGGTAGAACCAGAGCAGTTCCTCACGGCGCAGGGTGAAAATGCCGCGCAGGATCAGTTCGCTGACCCTGTCCGGATGACTCTCCGCATAGGCCAGGCCCAGCGCGCTGCCCCAGGAGCCGCCGAAAACCTGCCACTTCTCAATGCCGAGATGGCTTCGCAGCGCCTCCAGATCCTCGACCAGCCGCCAGGTGGTGTTTTCGGTCAGCTCCGCATGGGGCGTGCTCTGCCCGCAGCCGCGCTGGTCGAACAGGACAACGCGGTACTTCTGCGGATCGAAATAGCGCCGGTCGTCCGGTTTCTTGCCGCCGCCGGGACCGCCATGGATCACCACGGCGGGCTTGCCGTCGGGATTGCCGCACTGCTCGTAGTGCAGCGTGTGCAGGTCCGAAACGGAAAGGCGCCCCTGGTCGAATGGCTCGATGCGCGGATAGAGGGTCCGCCTGCTGGACTTGTCGATCATGGCGTGGTGAACGAACTCCGGAAATGGAACCGCTGCGGACACTATATTCTGCGGCTTCCCGTGGCCATCCGCTTTCACCGCATGGCGCGATGGTTGCGAGAGGTGCTCCGATAAGGCGTCAACCCAGGGACGGAAGCCCGAACGTGAACAGGATCACATTCACCGCGGTGCGTATTGTGACGGCAGTCGCATTCTGTGGCCTGCTCGGCGCGGGCGCCTCCGGCATTCCGCTCGCCCCGCCGGAACGCCCTTCCGACGCGATGCTGGCACTGGAACTGGCCGAACGGCATTGCGTCGAGGCCCTGACGCGCTCGATCGTCCTGCGCACCGCCGCCGCCGTCCCGCAGGCCGAGGATCAGGCCGAGGCGCGCTGCGAGCAACTGTTCGCAGGAAATCCGTCCGCGGCGCCGAGCGCGCCGGCCACCGAAGCCTGACCGCGGACGCTCAGTCCGACAGGGCTTCCTGCACCTTGAGCACGATTTCGTCGACGGTGAAGGGCTTGACCACGATATCCTCGATCAGGCTGTCGAGGTTGTAGGCGCGGTCGCGCTGATCGGCGTAGCCGGTCATCATCAGAATACGGACATCCGGATGTTCCTTGCCGACCTTCAGCGCCAGGGCCACGCCGTCCATGATGGGCATGACGATGTCGGTCAGCAGCAGGTCGAAACGCTGCTCGCCCAGCTTCTGCAGCGCCGCAGCGCCGTCGGCCACGGCCGTCACATCGTGACCGGCCGCCTTGAGGGCGCGCTGTATCACGTCGCGAATGTCGGGTTCGTCATCTGCGACCAGTATCCGGGACATCGGTTCAGGTTCCGGCTCAACTACCTAACAAAAGATGACCTCGGATCGGAAAACAGACAATCCCGGACGTCATTCCGCCGTTTCCGTGTCCGCGCGCACCTTTTGCAGCCCCTCGGGAAGGTCTTCCAGCAGCAGGCGCATGGTACGGCTTTCCTTCGGCGCCAGCGGATCGTCGTCAAGGCGGATGCGTTCCGTCTTTACCAGTTCGCCCGCCGCATCCAGCAGATGGATGACGGCGATCGGCAGCGGTTGCGGCTCCGCCGTGCCGTTGATCAGGCGGATGCCGAGTTCCATCTGCCCGCCGGTCAGGCGGGAACTCTCGATCACCAGACTCACCGGCTGAACCGCTTCCGCGCGGCTCACGCGGTCGATCCGGTCGAAAAGCCGCGCCGACGGCGGCCACGCGTTCACGATCGGATCCCTGAGAAAGGCCAGTGCAAGCGCCGTGAAGACCAGTACCGCAAGGATCAGCGCCCATCCGCCCCAGACCCAGGCTGGCGTCCGCCGCTTCTCCGTCCTTTCGGCAGGTCGAAAATCATCGTCCGCCGGCCGCGCGGCGCCGGGGATGGTGTCGAAGACCGGTTCCCGCCGTCCGGACGCCGGTTCCGCCTCGGCGCCCCCGAAATCCTCCGCCGGCCCGTCATCGCCGGCGTCCTCGCCGTCATCTTCGGCAACCGCGTCTTCCGCTGCCGCGTCCGCTTCCGCCGGCGGCGGCGATTCGGCCGCTGCGTCCGCTTCAGGTGCTTCGTCGACGGCGACAGGCGCGGCAGACGCCGCATCCTCAGCTTCGCTGTCCGGATCGGGCCGGCCCCGCCATTCGTGCCTGCAGCGCGCGCACCGCACCAGCCGCGGGCCCGCGGCGAACATTTCTGGTTTTACCCGGAACCGGGCCCCGCAGGAGGGACAGGTCAGCATCATTCAGGCATTGATCCGCTGAGTCTTTGTCGATTATCGAACATCGGAAGCCATATAGGCAGCTTATCAAAAGCCGTTCAAGGCGGCGGCAATGCGGGGCGGACGTGACCAACGGCGATGAAAGATCGGCAGCTTCCCCCCTGGTGACGCTGCGCAATGTCGGATTGCGCTACGGCAGCGGGCCCGAAGTGCTGCGCGGGCTCGACCTCGACCTCGCGCCGGGCTCCTTCCATTTTCTCACCGGCCGTTCCGGTGCCGGGAAGTCCTCGCTGCTCAGCCTGCTGCATCTCTCGCAGCGGCCAAGCCGGGGCCTGATGGCCATGTTCGGCAAGGACGTCAACGAGGTGCCGCGCCGCCAGGTGCCGGCCATGCGCCGGCGCGTCGGCGTGGTGTTCCAGGATTTCCGCCTGCTGGATCACCTGAGCGCGGCCGAGAACGTCGCCCTTCCGCTGCGCCTGGCCGGCCGGCTGCCGGCCGCCGACATCCGCAACTATGTCGCCGAAATGATGGCCTGGGTCGGCTTGACCGACAAGACGGATGCGCGCCCGCCGACACTCTCGGGCGGCGAGAAGCAACGCGTCGCCATCGCCCGTGCCGTCATCGGCGGTCCCCGCCTGCTGCTGGCCGACGAGCCGACGGGCAATGTCGACCGGGAGATGGGCGAGCGGCTGATGACGCTGTTCGTCAAGCTGAACGGTCTCGGCACCACGGTCCTCATCGCCACACACGACCCGGCGCTGCCGACGCGGTTCGCCTATCCGGTGCTGCGCCTGGAGGACGGAAGACTTGTCGCCGACCAGGCTGCGGCGGCGCCCGCATGAGCGGCCGGGAACTCGCCCTCGAGCGCGATCCGTCGAGCCGTTTCATGCCGTGGATCATCGCGGCGCTGTCCTTCGTGGTCGCCATCGCCATCGGCGCGGCGTTCTCGCTGGCGGCGCTGACGGCCTCCTGGGGCGATCTGGGCGGCGACCGGCTGACCGTGCGCGTGACCGGCGCGCCGGGCGCCGAGGGCACGGCGAGGGAACTGGTGCGGGAACTGGGCGCCATGCCCGAGGTGCTGGAAGTCGAAGCCCTGCCCCGCCGCGCGGTCGCGGAACTGCTGGCGCCGTGGATCGGCGACGCGGACCGGGCGGGTACGGACAACGCCCTGCCCCTGCCGCTGCTGATCGAGGTGCGGCTGACCGCGCCCACGGCGGCGCGCGTCGTGGCGGCGCGCCTGGCGGGCCGCGAAGGCATCGTCGTCGACCGTTCGGAGAGCTGGCTGAAACCACTGCAACAGCTCGCCGGCATGGCGGGTCTCGTCGCCGGCGCGCTGGCGCTGATCGCCATCGCCGTGATCGTTCTTGTCACCATTTTCGCGACCCGCGCCTCGCTTTCGGCGCAGCAGGACACGGTGGAACTGCTGCGCCTGATCGGCGCCGACGAGACCTATATCGCGCGCCGCTTCCAGCGTCACGCCATGTGGCAGGGCCTGGCCGGCGGTCTGGGCGGCGTCATCCCCGGCCTGATCGTCATCGGCTTCGGCGTCGGCGCCGCACGTCTGGAGAGTTCGGAACTGCTTCAAGGCCTGAGTCCGATGGCGTCCGGCTGGATCGCCATGGCGGTTCTGCCCGTCATCATCGCCCTCGTCGCCACGCTGACGGCGCGCTATACGGTCATGGGCATGCTGAGGAAACGCTGGTGAGCCGTTCGGGTGTCGTGATCCGGCTGCTCCTGTGCCTCGTCGCGCTCTGGCTCGGCGGGCTGCTGGGTTTCGCCTGGCGGGTCTACAGCATTCCCACCAGTCCCGGACCCGCCGAGGGCATCGTCGTGCTCACCGGTTCGGCCGGACGCATCTCGGGGGGGCTGGAGCTGCTGAAGCGCTATCCGGACGCGCGCATGCTGATCACCGGCGTGGGCGACGGCACGGCGAAATCCGAGATCGCCGCCGCCTTCTCCACCGACGAGGCGCTCTTCGACTGCTGCATCGAACTCGACCGTCGGGCCAAGGACACGGTCGGCAATGCCGAGGAGACGGCGCGCTGGGTCCGGCGCAACAACATCTCCTCCCTGGTGGTGGTGACAGCCGCCTACCACATGCCGCGCAGCCTAGTGGAGATGCGCCGGGTAATGGCAGACGTACGCCTGGAGCCGCTGCCCACCCGCGCCGGCGAGGACAATCCGGAGCGCTGGTGGTGGAACTCGCCCACGCGGCGGCGCATCGCTCTGGAGTATCACAAGTATCTCTTCAGTCTCGTTCGCGCCCGGCTGACGGCCGACATCGGCGACCTGCGCTTCCGATGACCGTCATCCGCGCACTCCTGTTCACCATCTGGTTCTGGCTCTGGTCGGCGGTGATGAACGTCGCCTTCCTGCCCGGCCTGCTGCTGCCGCGTCAGGCGGTGATGCGGGGCCAGCGCATCTGGGCGATGGGACTGAACTGGGGTCTGCGCTGGCTGGTGGGAACGCGCTGGAGCGTGCGGGGTCGGGAGAACCTGCTGCCCGCGCCGGCGATCCTGGCGGTCAAGCACCAGTCCATGTGGGACACCATCATCTGGCATATCGAGGTCGACGACCCCGCCATCGTGATGAAACGCGAACTGCTGCGAGTGCCGGTCTATGGCTGGTATTGCCGCCACACGCGCCAGATCCCCATCGACCGCGGGGCGGGTGCGGCGGCCCTGAAGGACATGCTGCGCCACGCCCGCCGGGCCCGCGACGACGCCCGTCACCTGATCATCTTTCCTGAGGGAACCCGGGTGATGCCGGGCGAGACGCGCCGCTATCTGCCCGGTGTCGCCGCCCTCTACCGCGACCTCGGCCTGCCCGTGATCCCGGTAGCCCTCAATTCGGGTAGTCACTGGGCACGCAAGGGCTTCATGAAGTGGCCCGGCGAGATCGTGCTGGAATACATGGAGCCCATCCCGCCCGGCCTGGAACGCAAGGATTTCATGCAGCGTCTGGAGGCGGCCATCGAAGGCGGAACCCGGAAACTCGAAGCCGGGGGCTGAAATTCGTCCACAGCGGTGGATATATGGATGGAGAACGGCGTGACCGCCCACTCGGCCTGTTCACCGATCGGTGGGCGAATGCCGTAAACATAAAGAGAACGCTTCGTTGATTGGCGGCAACGCATGGCCTATGATCCCGTGTCCTCCAATCCCGCCGCGGAAAGCCGAAGATGAACGCGATCGCTCCCCTTTCCCAGCAGATCTGGGACATGAAATACCGCCTGAAGGGCCCGGACGGGCAGCCGGTCGACCAGACCCTGGAAGACAGCTGGCGCCGGATCGCGAAGGCGCTCGCCTCGGTGGAGGGCGCCGACGCGGCGCGTTGGGAGGAGACCTTCTACCGCGCGCTCGAGGATTTCCGCTTCATTCCCGCAGGCCGGATCATCGCCGGAGCCGGCGCCTCGCGGCGGGTGACGCTGTTCAACTGCTTCGTCATGGGGACAGTCCCCGACGACATGGCCGGCATCTTCGAACATCTGAAGGAAGCCGCGCTGACCATGCAGGCGGGCGGCGGCATCGGCTACGACTTCTCCACGCTCCGGCCGAAGGGCGCGCCGGTGAAAGGCGTCGGAGCCGACGCCTCGGGGCCGCTCAGCTTCATGGATGTCTGGGACGCCATGTGCCGGACCATCATGTCCGCCGGCCACCGACGCGGCGCGATGATGGCCACCATGCGCTGCGATCACCCCGACATCGAAGCCTTCATCGCCGCCAAGGAGGATCCGGGCCGGCTGCGCATGTTCAACCTGTCGGTGCTGGTGACCGATGCCTTCATGGAGGCGGTCAAGGCCGACGACAGCTGGGAACTGACCTTCGGCGGGCGGACCTACCGCTCGCTGCGCGCCCGCGATCTCTGGGACCGCATCATGCGCGCGACCTACGCCTATGCCGAACCGGGCGTGATCTTCATCGACCGCATCAACCAGCGCAACAACCTGCACTACTGCGAGGAAATCGCGGCGACCAATCCCTGCGGGGAGCAGCCGCTGCCGCCCTACGGCGCGTGTCTGCTGGGCTCGATCAACCTCGCCGCGCTGGTCGTCGACCCCTTCACCGACGACGCCCGGCTGGACGAGGACCGGCTGGCGGAACTGGTGCCGGTGGCGGTGCGGATGATGGACAACGTCACCGACGTCTCCAATTTCCCGCTGGAGGAACAGCAGAAGGAGGCGCAGGCCAAGCGCCGCATCGGCCTGGGCGTCACCGGCCTCGCCGACGCACTGATCATGTGCCGCGCGCGCTATGGCTCCGAGGAAGCCGTGGCGATGACGGAGCGGTGGATGGCCGCGATCCGCCGCCACGCCTATCTCGCGTCCGCCGAACTGGCGCGGGAAAAAGGTCCGTTCCCCCTGTTCGACCGGGACCGCTATCTGGCGGGAGAGAGCATCGGGGAACTGGACGCCGACGTCCGGGAGGCGATCGCGCGCGACGGGGTGCGCAATGCGCTGGTCACATCGATCGCGCCCACGGGCACCATCTCCCTGTTCGCCGACAACATCTCCTCGGGGCTCGAGCCCGTGTTCAGCTTCGCCTACAACCGCGCCGTTCTCATGCCCGATGGCTCCAGGCGGGAGGAGGAGGTGACCGACTACGCCTTCCGGCTCTGGCGGCGCATGCACGGCGACCGGCCTCTGCCGGACTACTTCGTCGACGCCCAGTCGCTCAGCCCGGCCGAGCATGTCGCCATGCAGGCCGCGGTCCAGAAGTACATCGACGCATCGATCTCCAAGACCATCAACTGCCCCGAAGAGATCGGCTTCGAGGATTTCAAGGACATCTACCTGCTGGCCTACGAGAGCGGTTGCAAGGGCTGCACGACCTACCGTCCGAACGAGGTCACCGGCGCCGTTCTGTCGGTGAAAAAGAAGGAAACGGACAAGGCGGCGGACGAGCAGGCCGAACTGCCGCTGGCGCCGCGGGCCGAGGCGGCGAAGCCGCAACCGAAGGCGAAGGATCCCTACGAGTCCGGCGGCGTCGTCTACATGACGCAGCCGCTGGACCGGCCCGGCGTGCTGCCCGGCCAGACCTACAAGCTGAACTGGCCGGAAAGCGACCACGCCATCTACATCACGCTGAACGACATCATCCAGGATGGCCGCCGGCGGCCCTTCGAGATCTTCGTCAATTCCAAGAATGTCGAGCATTTCGCCTGGACGGTGGCGCTGACGCGGATGATCTCCGCGGTCTTCCGCCGCGGCGGCGATGTCAGCTTCGTCGTCGAGGAACTCAAGGCGGTTTTCGACCCGCGCGGCGGCGCCTGGATCAAGGGCCGCTACGTGCCCTCCATGCTGGCCGCCATCGGCGAGGTGATCGAGAAGCACATGATCTCCATCGGCTTCATGGCCGATCCGAAGCGGCCCGAGCTGGAGGCCCAGGCGAAGACCATCGCCGTGGGCGAGCCGAACACGCCCGCCGCCATGCGCCAGTGCCCGCGCTGCGGCGAGGCCAGTCTGGCGCGCATGGAGGGCTGCGACACGTGCCTTTCCTGCGGCCATTCGAAGTGCGCCTGAGCGGCCGGAATTCATCGGACAGGGGGCGGCTCCGCCCCTGCGGCGGCGGCGCGGCGCGGCAATGGCGGCATCTGATGCCATCGCTTGTCATGCTGGCCGCGTCCCTGCTTCCGGCTGGCGCGGGCCTCGCCCAGGAAGATCCGCTGAAATGGCTGCCGCCCGGCTCGACGGTCCAGACGACACTGAGCGAACGCCCCGCCCGCTGGATCCGGGCCGAGATGCAGGGCGGGACAATGGGCTACATGGCCCGGCTGGGGGAACTCGCCTTCCGCAGCCCGCTGACCCTCGGGCGGGAAGCGGCGCGCCGGGGGCTCTCCTGCGACGCCTGCCACCCGAACGGCGCGGCCAATGTACGATTCTTCGTTCCCGGCGCTTCGGACAGGCCCGGCAATGTCGACGTCACGCACCTCGAGTTCCATTTCCGCGAGGACGACGGGATCGACAATCCGGTCAACATCCCGAGCCTTCGCGGTGTGCGGCTGACCGCTCCCTACGGCCATGACGGCCGCGTCGCCAGCCTGCGCGACTTCAGCCGCCACGTGATCATGAACGAGTTCGGCGGCCCGGAAATCGAACCCTGGCTGCTCGACGCTCTGGTCGCATATCAGCAGCAACTAGCCCTCCCGCCCCGTCCCGGGACCACCGACGAAGCCGCCGCCGGCCGTGACGCCTACGGCGACCATTGCGCGGCGTGTCATGGCGATGTCGACGCCCTGCCACCACCGGCGCGCCACGACATCGGCACGGGCGGCTTTTTCGAACCGCCGGCCGTCTTCGGCCTTGCCGAGACCGCGCCCTATCTGCACGACGGATCGGCGCCCACGCTCCGGGCCGCCGTGGCGGCGCATCGCGATCCGCCGCCGGCGGAGGCGCTGGAACCGATCCTTGCCTGGCTCCAGGCCGCCGGGGCGGTCACGCGGCGGTTCGATCCGGAGACACCGGCCGGAGATCTGGCGCGTCTGCTCGGCTTCCTGGCAGTGCTCAACCAGCCGCTTCTGGACGAGGATTTCGTCCGCGCCGACCGGATCGCGGACATGGTGGCGATGGAGGTCGGACGGGTGCATCGCCGCTACCGCCCCGAGGCGACGGAGGCGCGGGACGCGACGCGGTCCTGGGCGAAGGACCTGAAGCAGGTGACGGCGCTCGCCGCCGCACGCCGGTTTCCCGAGGCGCGCGCCGCCCTGGCCGCACTCGGCGAAGCGATGCAAGCCGCCCTCCCCCGGCTGGAGGCGGCGCGCGAACTGTCGCTTTATGCCGCAACGGCCGCCGACTGACCCGCTTAACCCGGCGCGGCGGCGATGATATGGTCCGCGCCTTTCCCGCAAGAGACGGAACGGACGTGCAGAATCAGAAGGCTTCGAAGGGCGCGGGACGGCGGACGCCGACGGGCAGGCTCGTGCGCCGGATCTGGTCGGACTACATGTCCCGCTACAAGCGGGACCTGGTCATCGGCCTGATCTCCATCGCCGTGGTCGCCGGCACGACCGGCGCCATCGCCCACATGATGGAGCCGATCATCAACGAGATCTTCATCAACCAGAACCGCGAGGAGCTGTTCGGGATCCCGCTGATCATCGTCGGCATCTTCACCGTCATGGCGGTGGCGACCTTCGGCCAGCACTATGTGATGCGCGCGGTCGGCATTCGTGTGGCCAACGACGTCCAGGGCGATCTCTACGACCGCATGATCCGCTCCGATCTGCGGTTCTTCTACAATCACACCGTGGGGCAATCGATCAGCCGATTCCTCACCGACGCGCAGATGATGCAGGAAGCGCTGGCGACGACCTTCGTGGCCCTGGTGCGGGACTCCATGACCGCCATCGCGCTGATCATCGTGATGTTCACCAAGGACTGGCAGATGGCGCTGGTGGCGATGATCGTGCTGCCGGCGGCCGGCCTGCCCATCGCGCGCATCGGCCGGCTCTCGCGGAAATCGTCGCAGCAGGTACAGCAGGCATCGGGCTTTCTCGCCTCGTTCCTGTCCGACACCCTGTCGAGCATCCGGCAGGTCAAGGCCTACAACCGCGAGGACTACGAGGCCCGCCGCGCCAGAGACGCGCTGGCGGTCCGGCTCGCGACCCTGTTGAAGAACCTGCGCGTGCGCGCGCTGATCAGCCCGATCATCGAGGTCATCGCCGGCATCGCGGTGGCCGCCGCGGTGCTGTATGGCGGCATCAGGGTGATCGAGGGCGCACTGACGCCCGGCGCCTTCTTCGCCTTTCTCACCGCGTTGCTGCTCGCCGCGTCGCCGATCCGCCAGCTCGGCAAGGTCAACGCTGCCTTCCAGTCGGGCCTGGCGGCGGCGGAACGGCTGTTCGACGCGCTGGACAGCCTGCCGCAGATCGAGGACCGCTCCGGCGGACGGGAACTGAAGGTGCCGCGCGGCCATGTCCGCTTCGACGACGTCCGCTTCGTCTACCCCGACGGCACCGAGGCCCTGCACGGCATCACGCTGGAATGCCGGCCCGGCGAGACCATCGCGCTGGTCGGCCAGTCCGGCGGGGGCAAATCGACGATCCTCAACCTCGTCGGACGCTTCTATGACACCAGCGGCGGCCAGGTGACGATCGATAACCAGGCGGTCGACGCCGTCAGCGTCGAAAGCCTGCGCCGCGCCATCGGTTTCGTCAGCCAGGAAACCGCCCTGTTCGATGACACGGTGCGCGCCAATATCGCCTATTCCAAGCCCGACGCGACCGACGACGAGATCGAGGCCGCGGCCGAGGGCGCAAACGCCCACGGCTTCATTGCGGCGCTGCCGGACGGCTATCAGACCGTGGTGGGTTCGGCCGGGTTCCGGCTCTCGGGCGGCCAGCGTCAGCGAATCGCCATCGCACGGGCCATGCTGCGCGACGCCCCAATCCTGTTGCTGGACGAAGCAACGTCGGCGCTGGATACCGATTCCGAACGAAAGGTCCAGGCGGCCCTCAACCATCTGCAGAAGGGCCGTTCGACCATCACCGTGGCCCACCGGCTTTCCACCGTGATCAACGCCGACCGGATCTACGTCATCGAGGACGGCCGGGTGGCGGAATCCGGCAGCCATGGCGAGTTGATGGCGCGCGGCGGGCGCTATGCCGAGCTCTATTCGGGCGACGCGGAGATCACGGCTGCGGCGGCAGTCGGGGCCGAATGATCCTCTGGCTTTACCGGCGGGCGGGCCGCGCGGCCGCGCCGCTCGGCCAGGCGCTGCTTCGCCGCCGTCTGCGCGCCGGCAAGGAAGACCCGGACCGGATCGGGGAGCGCATGGGCCACGCCTCCCTGCCCCGGCCCGACGGGCCGCTGATCTGGCTGCACGCCGCAAGCGTCGGAGAGGCGCAGTCCGTGCTCCGCCTGATCCACCGGCTGCGCGCCGAACGCCCCGAAACGTCCATCCTGATCACCACGGGTACGGTGACGTCAGGAAAGATGCTGTCGCGGGACCTGCCCGACGGCGCCCTGCATCAGTACGTGCCCGTCGATCTGCCGGACGCGACAGGGCGTTTCATCGGCCACTGGCGGCCCGACATGGCAATCTGGATCGAAAGCGAGCTGTGGCCGAATCTGCTCGCCGCCATGGCGGGCACAGGCCGGCCCATGGCGCTGATCAACGGCCGGATGTCGCGCCGTTCCTGGCGGCGCTGGCGGCTGGCGTCCGGCGCGGCGCGGGAACTGCTCTCGGCCTTCCGCCTGATCCTGGCGCAGACCGACGAGGCGGCAGCCCGTTTCGCCGACCTGGGCGGCGGCAATGTCCGCTGCGAGGGCAACCTGAAATACGCCGCCGATCCCCTGCCCGCCGACGAGGAAGACCTGGCGCGCCTGCGGGAGATCGTGGCCGCGCGGCCGTTCTGGATCGCCGCCAGCATCCATCCGGGCGAGGACGACATCGCGCTGGATGCCCACCTGACCCTGCGTGACAGTTTCCCGGACCTGCTCACCGTTCTGGTGCCGCGTCATCCCGCACGCGCCGCCGACATGGCCCGCAAGGCGGAAAAGCGCGGGATCGCGTGGTGCCAGCGCACGGCCGGGCAGACGCCGGGCCCCGACTGCGGCGTCTACATTGCCGACACCATCGGAGAACTGGGCCTGTTCTACCGTCTGGACGGGCCGGTCTTCGTGGGCGGCTCGCTGGTCCCCCATGGCGGGCAGAACCTGCTGGAGCCCGCGCGCTTCGGGCGTGGCCTGCTGACCGGTCCCCATACCCACAACTTCGCCGACGTGGTCGCGGATCTGCGCTCCGAAGGCGCCCTGATCGAAGTGCAGGACAGCGAGGAACTCGCCGCCTCCCTCGCGCGGCTGATCGCCCACGCGGACGAGCGCAACAGCCTCGGCGCGCGGGCGCTCGCCATCGCGGCCCGCCAGTCGGCGGTTCTGGACCGGGTCATGGCCCGCCTGGAGCCGCTGTTGCCCGGGTCATGAAGGCCCCGCATTTCTGGGCGCCCGGCGGTGCCGCCCTGCCGCGGCTGGCGCTGCGGCCCCTCACTCTGCCCTGGCGGGCGGCCGCTTGGCTGCGGCGAGCGACGGCCAATCCCCATGACCCCGGCGTTCCAGTGATCTGCGTCGGCAATCTCGTCATGGGGGGCGCCGGCAAGACCCCCACTGTCCGGATGCTCGCCGACTGGTTCCGCGCCCATGGGCTACGGCCGGGCGTGCTGAGCCGGGGTTATGGCGGCGGACTGTCGAGACGGGGCGCAACCCTGGTCGATGCGTCGCGCCACAGCGCGGCGGAGGTCGGCGACGAAGCCCTGCTTCACGCCGCGCACGGCCCGACGGTGGTCGCCGCCGACCGCCGCCGCGGCGCGGAACTGCTGGCGCGCCATGCCGACGTCATCGTGATGGATGACGGCCATCAGAATCCGGCCCTGGTCAAGGCGCTCTCGATCATCGTCGTCGACACCGCATACGGCTTCGGCAACGGCGCGGTCTTTCCCGCCGGCCCGCTCAGGGAAAGCGTCGCCACCGGCCTCGGCCGCGCCAACGCCGTGATCGCCATTGGCGGCGGAAGCATCGGCGAACGGCTGCAGCGCGGGCCTCTTCCCGTGCTGCGGGGCGATCTCATTCCCGATAGGGCGGCCGAGGTGCTGGCCGGCCGCAAAGTCTACGCCTTCTGCGGCATTGCCCGGCCCGGGAAGTTCCGGGACACCCTGCGCGGCATCGGTGCGGAGATCGCCGGCCATCGGGACTTCCCCGACCATCACCCCTTCCGCAAGACCGAGATCGAGGCGGTGCTGAAGGCGGCAGCGGCGGAGAAGGCCACGCCGGTGACGACCGCGAAGGACGCGGTCCGCCTGCCGCCGGATCAGCGCGCCAAGGTCACGGTCGTCGAGGTCGCCCTGCGGCTCGACCAGCCGGAAAGCCTCGAGGCCCTGCTGTCGCCGCTGCTCGCCCTCGCGCGGCCCTCAGGCGGCGCGGATGCGGCGCAGGACGGCTGAACAGGTCAGCACGATCCGGTCATCGGTGTAGATCTCGCCGCGGATGAAGACCGTCTTGGGCGTCCGCCGCACCACTTCGGCGCGAGCCTTGACCAAGTCCCCCTCCTCGCCGCTGGCCACGAATTCCGCGTTGAAGGCGACCGTGTAGACGCCGCGGTCGTCCGTCCCTTCGGTGGCGGTACCGCACATCATCAGGTCGGCGAAGGTCATCAGCAAGCCGCCATGGACGATGCCGCCGGAGTTGCAGTGCTTGCGCTCGGCGCGGAAGGCGAACTGCACCCGGCCCCCCTTCTTGCGCCAGTGGAAGGGGCCGGTGTTGACCTCGTGCGGGTCTTCCGGGTCGAAATGGCGGTAGTGCTCGTCCGGATTGCGCTTGTTGGCGAAATAGTCGGTCTTGTCGTCCATGAATCCTCCCCCTCGGCGGCCGGATCATCGGCAGGCAGTTGCTGCCTGTCCAGCCCCGAAGGGACCGCTCAGCGCGCCGCGCGGCGGACCAGCGCCCGGGCAGCTGCGTCGGCTATGGCGTCGGCGTCGATGCCCTGATCGGCATAGAGGTCGATCGTGTCGCCCGACTGGCCGAAGCGCGTGACGCCCAGCGCCTCGGTCGCGTGTCCTTTCACACCACCCAGCCAGGCGAGCGTCGCGGGATGGCCGTCGATCACGGTGACCAGGCCGGCATCCTGCGCCAGCCGGGCCAGCAGCGACGCGACATGGCTGCGCTCGCCGTCGCGTTTCCAGTGCCGATAGAGCCGGTCGGCCGAGGTCACCGCGAGCAGTCCCGCGCCGGGGCAGTCCGCCGCGACCTCCTCGAACGCCTTCAGCGCCTCGGCCGCGATCGCGCCCTGAAACGCGACGGCCACTTCAGCGTCGCCGGACGGTTCCACGAGCCAGCGCGCGCCGAGCACCGCCGCATCGCGCTCGTCCCCGGACAGTTCGCGCTCGGGCTGCGCCAAAGCCCGGGTGGAGAGCCTGAGATAGATCGCGGCGCCGTCGTCGGCCTGCATGTGGCGGAAGCCGAAAGCCATGATCGCCGCCAGTTCGTCGGCGAAGGCGGGCTCGTAGCTGAGCAGGCCCGGCTGGCCCAGGCCGATCAGCGGGGTCGAGACCGACTGATGCGCGCCGCCTTCCGGCGCCAGCGAGACGCCCGACGGCGTCGCGACCACCATGAACCGCGCATCCTGGTAGCAGGCGTAGTTCAGCGCATCGAGGCCCCGGGCAATGAAGGGATCGTAGAGGGTGCCCACCGGCAGGAGCCGGGCGCCGAACTGACGGTCGGCGAGCCCCGCCTGCGAGAGGAAGAGGAAGAGATTGTTCTCCGCGATGCCCAGTTCGACATGCTGGCCCGTCGGCGACTTCTCCCAGCGCTGCGGGGAGGCGACGCGCTCCTCGCGGAAGACATCCGCCTGCGGGTTGCGGTCGAAGATCTTCCGCCGGTTCACCCAGGGGCCGAGATTGGTCGAGACCGTGACGTCGGGGGAGGCCGTGATCATGCGCCGGGTGAAATCGCTGTCTTCCCGGCTCAGATCGTTGAGGATCCGTCCGAACGCCTCCTGCGTGGACATGCGCTCGGCTGCCGGCGCGGCGATCTCCGGCACGGCGATCAGGGGCGCCGGCGGCAGCGGCTCGCGGGCGTTGAAGGGCGCGGCGCGCAGGAAGGCCATCAGGTCGTCGGCATCGGCCTCCAGACCCGCAGTCGGCGACCATTCCTCGCCCTCGGCGACGCCCATGATCTCGCGGAAGCCGGCCATCTGATCCGGCGTCATGAGGCCCGCGTGATTGTCCTTGTGGCCGGCCAGCGGCAGACCGAAGCCCTTCACCGTGTAGGCGACGAAGCAGTGCGGCAGATCCGAATTGACGCCGCGGAGACCCTCCAGCACCGCCGCCATGTCGTGACCGGCCAGGTTGGTCATCAGGCGCTGCAGCGCCGCGTCATCGTGGCTGTCGAGGAACTCGCGCCCGCCATCGGCGTCCTTCAGATCGCGGGCCAGATGCTCCCGCCAGGCCGCGCCGCCCTTGAATGTGAGGGCGGAGTAGAGCTGGTTCGGGCAGTCGTCGATCCATGCCTTCAGCGCGCCGCCTGCGGGCCCCTCGAAGGCCTGCTGCTGCAGCTTGCCGTATTTCAGCGTCACCACTTCCCAGCCCACGGCGCGGAAGAAGCCGGTGATCTTCTCGAACAACCGGTCATTGACGACGCCATCCAGGCTCTGGCGGTTGTAGTCGATGATCCACCAGAGGTTCCGCACGTCGTGCTTCCAGCCCTCCAGCAGGGCCTCGAAGACATTGCCCTCGTCCAGCTCGGCGTCGCCCAGGACGGCGACCATGCGCGCCGGCGGCTCGCTGTCGTCGGCCAGACGGTGCAGACGGACATAGTCCTGGATCATCGAGGAGAACATGGTCGCCGCGACGCCCAGCCCGACGGACCCCGTCGAATAGTCCACGTCGTCGGCGTCCTTCGTCCGAGAGGGATAGGACTGCGCACCGCCCCAGGCCCGGAACCGCTCCAGCCGCTCCCGGCTCTGGCGGCCGAACAGATACTGGATGGCGTGGAAGACCGGCGAGGCGTGGGGTTTCACCGCGACCCGGTCCTCGGGCCTGAGCACCGCGAAATAGAGCGCGGTCATCAATGTCGAGACCGAAGCGCAGGAAGCCTGATGGCCGCCGACCTTCAGCCCGTCGCGGTTCTCGCGCACGTGGTTGGCGTGATGGATTGTCCAGGATGACAGCCACAGCACCTTCCGCTCCAGTTGCTGGAGCAGGTGTAGGTCGTTCATCGTCGCGCCGGTGTCGGGCATCTCCGGGCCTCCCGAATTCTGGCAGGCATGGTAGTGCGCGGCCGGGGCGCTGTCGAACGGCGGCGACGAATCGAACACGATTGCGCAGGATGGCCCGATGGCCCGGATCGGACTACTCTCGACGGAACACCCGCCTTCGCCGCTCGTGCTGGCACTCGCGCCCGTTCTGGCGGCGACGGGCTGCAGCGTGGCCGCTGCCATCGACGATTTCCTGCCGTTCGACTGCGACCGGCTGGAGGATGGGGGTCTGATGATGCTGCGCGGCGCAGGCGCGCAGGCGTCGGAGCGGATTCCGGCGGAGCGCGTCTTCTGGATCGGCGAGCCGCCCTTCACGCGCCCCATCCCCATCGGCCGCACGCTGGGTAAGGCGCGCTTCCACGAGGTCGCCGGGCTGCTGACCGGCAAGGCCCGCGGCGGCGCACTGGAGAAGGCGGTGATCGAGACCGGCGCCTATATACTGACCGGCCTGAAGGAGTTCGACCGCACCAGCGCCTTCTACGCTATGGAGGGCGGGCTGACATCCGGCACGGCGGCCGAACGCTTCGCGCTGATCTTCGGCGAGGACGCGTTGCGCAACCCGGGCGAGGTCGCGACGCTGGCGGAGAAACGCCGCGACGTCATGGCCGATCGGCGCGGCGCGATCAGCACCTGGAATGGCGGGCCGCTGCGCGCGGCGCTCGAGACCCTGGGACCCAGAGGCGCCATCGGCCGGATCGCGGAGGCCGGCTTCGTCACCGGACCCCGCAAGCCCGTCGCCCGCCTCTACGGCGAGGATGACGCCGCCCTCGACAAGGCCGAAGGCCAGGTCCGCAGCGCGCTGAAGCTCGGTTAGTCTCCGGCCGGCGTGCTCGGGCTCGACCCGAGAACCCAGACCGGCATGTATTTTCCTCCGGGCCCTCGGATCAAGTCCGTGGGCGCCGTCATCTCGGGCATCACTATTTCCGCTTGTAACCCGTGACCCGCGTCAGCGTCTTCGGAATGAACTCGGTCGCGGTGACATTCTCGAAGCCGGCGGCTTCCAGGTAGCCGATGCACTCCGCGATCGAATGCGCGTGGCCGGTCGAGCCGGGAATCGCCTCGTAAAGGCCCCAGAGGGCCGGGCCGATCGGGCCCATGCGGTCATCGTCGACCATCTCCCCGATCAGGTGATACTCGCCGCCCGGCTCCAGCGCGTCGTGGATGCGCTGCACCAGCGCGCCGATGATCGCGCGGTCATAGATCGGCAGGTTGGAGGCCTGGATCGCCACGTCGCAGCCTCGGGGCAGCGGGTCGGCGGTGAAGTCGCAGACCTCGGCCCGGACGCGGGCGGCGACGCCGTGGTTTTCGATGTACTCGCGGGCCACCGGCACCACGGGCGGCAGATCGAGGACGACCCCCTCGATCTCCGGATAGGTGTCGGCGGCGACGATGCAGTAGGCGCCGGACCCGCCGCCAAGGTCCATGATGCGCCGCCGGCCGGACAGGTCCACCTCCCGGTGGAACTTGCGCGCCGCACCGAGACCGATCGAATAGGTCGCCTCATGATAAGCGCGCGCGCTTTCCTCGGTCAGGTCGTCATACATGCCGAGCCGGTCGGCCGGCGTGTCCTGCTTGAGGATCTCGGCCATGCGGTTCCAGTCGGGCCAGCTTTCCCTGAGGAAACACATCCAGGCGCCGGCATAGCCGGGCTTGCCCTTGACCAGGAAGCGGTCGACATCCGGCGGGTTCGCGTAGACGCCGCCCGCGTCACGGGTCACCAGGTCCATCCCGGCCAGAGCGTCGAGCAGCCGCTCCGCGTTGAGCGCGCCGATGCCGGCGGCGGCGCCCAGCTTCTCGACCGTGTTGTCGCCCGCGTCGATCAGCGTGAAGGCCTCAAGGTCGATGGCGGCGAAGAACGCGCCTGCTTCCCAGTAGCCCTTGGAGATGCGCTGCAAGCGCACCGTGTCGATCTTCGGTCCGGCCATTGAATCCTCCCCTCCTCAATGCGGAGCGGGGAAGGCTAGCACCGCGACGATTCCTTAACCATGCCATCCGATGATGGGACCCATGAGCAGGACGCCCAAAGCCGGATCGAAAGCCGCCGCCCGTGGCTGGGCGGCGCTGTCGCGCGGCCGGCCGGATCAGGCGCTGACCTGCTTCGACCAGGCCGCCGCCGCGCACCCGCGCGATTTCCAGGTCCACCAGGGCCGCGCCACCGCGCTGCAGGCGCTGGGCGATGCCGCCGGGGCCGTCGACGCTTTCGAGCGGGCGCTTTCGGTCGCGCCCGGCAATGCCGAGACCCTGATCGCGCTCGGTCGTCTCGCCCGCGACCTCAAGGCCTCCGAGCAGGCCGCCGGCTTCTTCCGTGAAGCGGCCATGGCAGAGCCTGGCTCGCCGGCGGCGGTCTGCGGCCTTGCCCACGCGCTACGCGACCTGGAGCGGCAGGAGGACGCTATCGAGCTCCTCCAGTCGGCGATCCAGCTCGACCAGACCTGTGCGCCGTTGTGGACGACGCTGGGCGCGGTGATGGCGGACCTGGAAGACCACGCGAACGCAGAGACCTTTCTGAATGAAGCGCTGCGGCTCGACCCGAAGGACGGCGCCGCCGCCGGCAACCTGGCGGAGGTGTTGTTCGCCGACGGCCGGCCCGGAGAAGCGCGCGCCGCCTACCGCGCCGCGCTGAAGCTCAGGCCCGGCGACGCTGCGCTACGCTTCAACCATGCCCTGTTCGCCCTGGCGGCGGGCGATATCGAGACGGGCTGGCGGGACTATGAGGCTCGTCTGGAGCCGATCTACCCCGGCTTCGTCCGCCGCGACCTGAAGCTGAAGCGCTGGAACGGCCGCGCCATGCCTGACGGCCGCCTGCTTGTCGCCGCCGAGCAGGGCGTTGGCGACGAACTGCACTTCCTGCACTGCCTGCCCGACGCGCGCGCCGCGTGCGGCGAGCTCTGGTGGGAATGCGATCCCCGGCTGGTGGAACTGCTCTCCCGCAGCTTCCCGGACGTACGCTTCGTCCCATGGCAGGGCTCTGAGAGGCCCGGCGTCCACCGGGGCTATGACTGGCTGGCCGAAGCGCCGAAATTCGACGCCTATATCGAGGCCGGCAGCCCGCAGACGATCTTCCGGCGGCGGCTGGAGGACTTCCCCGCCACACCGCCCCTGCTGACCGCCGAGGCTGGCCCGCGCACCGAACCCGGCCTGCGCGTCGGCATCTCATGGACCAGCACAAGGCGCAGCCGATTGCGCGACCGGGGCTATATCCCGCTCGAACACTGGGGCCCGGTCTTCGCCGTGCCGGGCGTTACCTGGGTGAACCTGCAATATGGCGACGTCTCGAAGGAAATCGCGGAGGCCGAGCGCCGCTTCGGCATCCGGATCGAACAGATGCCGGGCCTGGACATGAAGGACGACTTCGACAGGGTCGCGCGGCTCACCGCCGGCCTCGACCTGGTGATCGGGCCGACCAACACCTCGCGCCAGCTCGCGGCCAGCCTCGGCGTGCCGTCGCTCGTGCTTTCCCGCCTGCCCTACGAATTTGCGCTGGGCCAGCCGGTCAATCCGTTCTTTCCGAACATGACCGATTTCGTCCGCCTGCCGGACCGGGACTGGTCCCGCGCCGTCGGCGGCGTCGCCGCCCGGCTCGCGGAGCTGGCGCGCCGTCAGGCGGCGGCCTGAATCTCCCGCACCCGTTCCGCCAGCCGGAACAGGCCATGATCGACCAGCTTCAGCTCCGCCAGGTGGTCGACCGTGTTCAGAAGATAGTCCGAACAGGGTCCAAGCCAGCCTTCGGCCCTTGCGATCATCTGCGCGCTTTTCTCGAGGTCCAGCTTGCAGCAATAGCGCGGGCTCACGGGGTTGATGACGAAGGTCACGGCGCGGACTGGCCCGTCGGCAGTGTGTACGCGCACGACACGGGCGAGATAGGCGTCGCTGACCATCTCCCGGCGGAAGACGATGTCGAGTTCGTGCGCGGCAAGCTCCGGCGCGACGCGGAAGGCAACGCCCTGGCACGAGCCGCCCCTGTCGAGGCCCAGCACCAGCCCCGGCGCCTCGGGCGATCCGCGCCCCAGCGGCGTCTCCAGGCAGAAGCTGCGATGAAAGCCATGGATGCGGCCCGGACGGCTTTCGACGTAGTGGAAGGCCGGGTTCCAGATCAGCGAGCCATAGCCGAAGACCCAGACCGTCTCGCCCATCTCGGCCAGCACCCGCTCACGCTCGCGAATGCGGACCTCTTCCGGCAGACGCTGCAGCAGGCCCTTGCGCTCGGCCTCCTGCAGCCGCTCCTCGACCGCTCCTTCCAGGATGCCTTCGCGGGTAATCTTGTGTTCGCTGCTCATTCACCCACCGGCCTGCAATGGCTTTCGCGCATCAGAAGCGACAGCAGGAAGCCAATGCCGGACGCCACCGGGATGATCACCAGCGCCGTGTCGTAGTTGGCCGGCGTATAGACCGGCACCCCGCCGTCGGCGGACACCGTACCATCCCAGACCCAGTCGAGCACGATACCGATGATCGGCTGCAGCAGCGCGCCGCCGCCGACAAAGGCGCCATTGACGAAGCCCGTCACGGCGCCGCCGATGGAGGGCGGCGAAAGCTCCCGCCCCAGAGCGATGACGAGGATCATGGAGCCGCCGAACAGGCCGACCAGGAACAGAAGCACCTGATAGACCGGCAGCGGCAGCGTCGGGGCGTAGAGCATGGTCGCCCAGAGCACCAGCGAAAGGAGAGAAGCGAATATCAGCGGCAGCTTGCGGCGGCGGAAATAGTCCGAGAGGAAGCCGCCGAGGGGGCCGCCGATGGCGAAGCCGATGGTCATCAGGCTGGCGCTGAATCCGGCGATGTCGCGCTCGATGCCGTAGACCAGCATCATGTGCGGCACCCCCCAGAGCAGGCCGTAAGCCAGGAATGGCCCGGAGATGACGAGGCCGTAGATTGCGAGCACCCAGTTGTGGCCCAGGCTCATGGCCTGCACCAGCGAACGCCCGAGGCTCTGGTTGCCCGTCCGCTGCACGGGCCTGCCGTCGGGCCGGTCACGGACAACCAGCCAGATCAGCGCCGCCAGCACGACGCCCCAGACCGCCGTCACCAGCAGGGGATCGCGCCAGCCATAGGACTCGACCAGCGCGCCGAGCGGCCCCTGCGCCAGGAAACCGCCGATCATGGCGTACCCCATGGTCATGCCGGAAAAGAGTCCGAAGCGGTGCGGCGGTTGCCAGTGGGCCGCAAGCGTGAGCGCCGAAATGAAGCCCACGGCGGAACCCGCGCCGATCGCCAGTCGGCCCGCATAGGCGACCCAGATATTGTCCGCCAGGGCGAAGGTCGCCACGCCGAGCCCTGCGATCGCCATGCCGGAAGCAAGCAGCTTCTGCGGTCCCCAGCGGTCCAGAAGCAGGCCGACGGGAAGCTGCAGCAAGGCGTAGATGTAGAGATAGAGCGCGGCCAGATTACCCACGACGCCCGCGCCCGCGGCGAAGGCGCCCATCAACTGGTCGACCATGACGCTGGGGGCCGCCCGCTCGAAGAAGGCGTAGAAGAAGGCGTTGGCGCCCAGGAACCAGACGATCCAGGCGCGCAGGCCGCCGACGCGCGCCGAGGCGCTTTCGTCCATCGTGCCTGTGGTCATGCTGCCGCCCGCGCCGTCAGGCCGAACGCCTCCGCAAGCAGTTCATAGGAACGCACGCGGGCGTCGAAGTCGTGGCTGATGGTGACGATGACAAGCTCATCGGTGCCGTATCGTTCGGCGAGCGCCATGAGTTGCGAACGCACCGCCGCCGCGTCGCCGGCGATCGAACGGCCTCGATTGGCCTCCAGGATCGCCAGATCGTGGGGGCCATAGTCGTAGGCGTCGGCTTCCTCCGGCGTCGGGAACGGCGCCAGCTCCCCCTTCATCAGGCGGACCAGCCACAGATTGCGGGATTTGACCAGGTACTGAGCCCGCTCGTCGGTGTCTGCGGCCAGCGCGAAGACGCCGACCGAGGTCATCGGCGCGGGACAGTAGTCGGAGGGACGGAAGGCCTGCCGGTAGGCCGCTGTCACCTGGTCGCCGCCGCGCGGCGCGATGAAATGGGCGAAGGAGAACGGCAGACCGAAATGCGCCGCGTAGGAGGCGCTGTCCGCCGACGACCCCAGCAGCCAGACCTCCGGCGCGGTCGGCCCCTTCGGCTGAGCCTCGATGCCGAAGAAGGGATGACCCGGCTCCAGCGCGTCATTCAGGAAGCCGATCGTGTCCAGAACCTGCCGGGGGTAGTAGTCGACGGGTGCGGACCCCGGCCCCGCGCGCAGCACCTGCATGGTTCTCTGATCGCTGCCCGGCGCGCGGCCGAGGCCGAGATCGATGCGGCCCGGATGCAGGGTCTCCAGCATGCGGAAGCACTCCGCCACCTTCAGCGCCGAGTAGTGGTTCAGCATCACCCCGCCGGAGCCGACACGGATATGGCGCGTCGCCTGGGCAATGTGGCCGATCAGGATTTCGGGCGCGGCGCCGGCGAGCCCGGCGGAGGCATGGTGCTCGGCCAGCCAGTAGCGGTGATAGCCGAGCCGGTCGCAAACCCTTGCGAGTTCCACGCTTTCCCGCACGGCGTCCGCTGGCGTGCAGCCCGCGCGGATGGGACTCTGATCGAGTACGCTCAGGCGCAAGGCTGGTCTCTCCAGGTCGATGATCTACATTCCGGCCCTGTCATTTCACGCTCGCAGATAACGCGGAGGGGTTGGGGATGGAAGACCCGGATATTGCAAGGCTGCTCGGCTTCTGGTTCGGGGAACTGGAGCCGAAGGACTACTGGACCCGGAACGATGCGCTGGACGAGCGCATCCGGCGCGAGTTCGGCGCGCTGTACGAAAGGGCCGCAGCCGGCGGGCTGGACCACTGGCAGGAGACGCCGGAGGGGGCGCTGGCGCTGGTGATCGCGCTGGACCAGTTGCCCCGCAACATGTTCCGTGACGAACCGCGCGCCTTCGCAACCGACGCGAAGGCGCTGGACGTGGCGCAAAGGGCGATCGAGCGCGGCTTCGACCGGTGCCTGCCCGACGACCGGTGCATGTTCCTCTACATGCCGTTCGAACATTCCGAGGATCTGGCGGTTCAGGAACGCTCGCTGGAAATATTCCGCCGGCTCGGCCTGACCGACGAGGTCTACGGCTTCGTCGTCCGCCACCACGAGATCGTCGCGCGCTTCGGACGCTTCCCGCACCGGAACCGCATTCTGGGCCGGGAGACGACACCGGAGGAAGCTGCCTTCCTGAAGGAGCCAAACAGCTCCTTCGGCGGCTACTAGAGCTGCCGCACGGCCGTCGCGCTGCGGATCATGCGGTTCATCAGGATGACCGGGCCGATGCCGGCGAGGACGATGATCAACGCCGGCAGCGCCGCCTGTTCCAGCAGTTCGTCCTTGGCGTACTGGTAGACGAAGGTCGCCAGGGTCTCGAAGTTGAAAGGCCGCAGCAGCAGCGTCATCGGCAGTTCCTTCATCACGTCGACGAAGACCAGCAGGCCGGCCGCCATCACCGAGCTGCGGATGAAGGGCAGCACCACCTGCACGACGCCGCCGGAGAAGCTGCGGCCCAGGACGCGGCTGGCATTCAGCAGGTTGGGCGGCATGCGGCCCACGCCCGTGACCAGGGCGCCATAGCCCACCGCCTGGAAGCGCACCAGACAGGCGAGCAGCACCAGGGCGATGGTGCCCGTCAGGTACCAGCCGCCAGGCAGGCCCAGACCCTCGACGAAGACGCCCGCGATGACATCGTCCACCGCCCCTGCGAAGGTGAGCACGCCGATGGCGAGAATGGTGCCGGGAAAGGCGTAGCCGGTCGCCGCCAGCCCGGCCAGGATCCTGAGCGGGCGATTGCCCCGCCAGGTGACGGTGACCGCAAGAATGGCCGAGCACAGGAGCACCAGCACGGCGACCGCCGCCGCGACCCAGACCGAGTTCAGGGCCACGGCGAAGACCGTGGCGTAGTCGTCCAGCGAATGGCCGCGCAGCACGAAACCGGTCAGGATCGCGGCAGGGAAGACGAAGCCCAGCGCTACCGGAATCAGACAGGCCACGGCGCAGCCGGCGGCGCGCCAGCCGGTCAGCCGCCGGGGCCTCGGCGGCGTCACCCGCCGCCCCGAATCCGCATAGCGCCGCCGCGACCGCGCGTAGAGCTCCATCACCAGAAGTGTGACGACGAAAAGCACGGCGACGATGGAGATCTGCGCCGCGCCCGGCAGGCTGTTCATGCCCAGCCAGACATTGAAGATGCCGAGCGTGAGCGTCTCCAGCGCGAAATACTCGACGGTGCCGAAGTCGGAGATCGTCTCCATCAGCACCAGCGCCAGCCCGGCGGCCATCGCCGGCCGCGCCATGGGCAGGGCGACGGTGAGGAAGACGTTGCGGTCATGCGCACGGGCCACGTCGTAGAGGGATTCCGGCGTCATCCGGAAGGCGATCCGCGTCATCATGTAGACGTAAGGATAGAGCGTCGCGCCCATCACCAGGATGGCGCCACCCATGGAGCGGATCTCGGGGAACCAGTATTCACGCGACGTCCGCCAGCCGAACAGGTCCCTGAGCACGCCCTGCACCGGTCCGGCGTATTCGAGGAAGTCCGTATAGGTGTAGGCGACGATGTAGGCGGGCACCGCCGCCGGCAGCAGCAGCGCCCATTCCAGGACGCGGCGTCCCGGAAAGCTGTAATGGGTGACGAACCAGGCGGCCCCCGCGCCGAAGGCCAGCGCCACCGCGCCGACCCCGGTCATCAGGATGACGGTATTGGCGACATAGGTCGGCAGCACCGTCTGGAGCAGATGCGGCCAGAGACCTTCGCTGTCCTGCGCGGCGGCGAAGAACACGGCCAGGATCGGGCCCAGAAGGACCCCCGCCAGCAGGACCACCAGCAGGGTCGAAGGGCGCAGCAGCCACCCGCCCGCTCGCGGCGGCGCGGCGGCTGCGTCGGTCGCTACCATCCGACCCTGTCGATGATCTTCTGGGCCTCCGGCGCCAGCTCCGCGATGCGGTAGATGGGCAGGTCATCGGCCTTGAAAGCGCCCCACTCCGCGAGCGACGCCGGGGTCTCGACAGCCGGGTTCACCGGGTACTCGGTATTGACCTCGGCGTAGAGCCGCTGCGCCTCGGGGCTGGTCAGGAATTCGAGGAAGCGGATGGCGTCGGCCTTGTTGTCGGCGTACTTCGCGACGCCCCCGCCGGAGATGTTGATGTGGCTGCCGCGGTCGTCCTGGTTGGTGAAGACAAGCCGCACCGAGTCCGCCCATTCGTGATGCTCGGGCGTCTCGGAGGTCTTCAGCTTGCCATAGTAGTAGTGGTTGATGATGGCGACGTCGCATTCGCCTTCGTGGATCGCCTTGATCTGGGCGCGGTCGTTGCCCTGCGGACGGCGTGCCAGATTGGCGACCAGACCCTCGGCCCATGCCTCGGCCTGGTCGACGCCGTGCGCGGCGATCAATGAGGCCAGCAGGGCGCGGTTGTAGACGTGACTGCCGGGCCGGGAGCAGATCCGGCCCTCCCATTTCGGGTCGGCGAGATCCTCGATCCGGGTGATGGCGCCCGGCTCGACCCGCTCCCTGGAAACCGCGACCACCCGCGTGCGGATGGACAGGCCGAACCAGCGGCCCTCCGGGTCGCGCAGGTGCGCCGGAATGTTCTGTTCCAGCACGTCGGAATCGACGCTCGCCAGCAGGTCCTTGTCCGCGTAGACGCCCAGCCGGCCGATATCGACCGTCAGCACCAGGTCGGCGGGGCTGCGCTCGCCCTCCACCAGCAGGCGCTGGGCCAGACCCTTGGAGGCGTAGACGACGTTCACCTTCACATCCGTCTGCTCGGTGAACGCGTCGATGAAGGGCTGGATCAGGAAGGGCTGGCGGTGGGAGTAGATGTCCAGTTCCCCTTCCGCCGCGGCAAGATCGCCGGCGGCCAGCGTGGCGGCGGCGAGAACGCCGGCGCCAAGCGCGAAAGCTCGGACGCGCGCGGCGGCGGGCCGGCCGCCATGACGGACAGCATTGAACGCTTGCATGGATGTCCTCCCCAGGAATCGGATGGGCGGTACGCGCCGGAAAGCCTGTGCGGCGAGCCGCACCGGTCCGACATAGAGGTTGTAGAGCGAGTTGGCGTCGTGGCCCGGCGCCGCAGCCACCCCGAAGCGCAGTTCCTCGCCGCGTTCGGAGACGACCAGACTGCCGCCGATCCAGTCCCAGACCGCCAGCGCCGCGCCGAAGTTCCGGTCGTGATGGCGCGGATCGAGGGAATGATGGATCTGGTGCTGCGCCGGCGAGATCAGGAAGCGTTCGAGCAGCCGGCCATAGCGGATCGGCACATGCGAATGGCGCAGGTTCGAACCCGCGACGTTGAAGGCGAAGACCAGCGCGTTGGCGCCAAGGACGGTGACCAGATCGATGCGATTGTCGACGAAGAAGACGAAACCCGCGATCACCACGCCCTGCACGGCGGCGCTGCGCAGGGCGAATACAACGCCTTCGACCGGATGCGTGCGGTAGACGGTCAGCGGCGTCAGCACTTCGGCGGTGTGGTGGACCGCGTGGAACGGCCAGAGCAGCGGCGAACGGTGCATCATCCGGTGCACGGCGTAACGCGAGAAGTCGTCGGCGAGGAACAGCACGACGGAGAACAGCGCCGCCACCGCCCAGGCCGGCATTTCCGGCGAAGGCGACGCCGGCATCCCTGCCCAGCCGTGCAGCCAGAGATAGAGCGCCGAGGCGACGGCCATGTGCGTGATCAGCCGCGGCGCGATCAGCATCATCGCGGCGCGGTTGATGAAGACGATCAGATAGTCCGCGCGCGCCGACCGCGAGAACCAGATGCGTCGGTCGAAGACGCGGACCAGTCCTGCGCGCAGGCCCTGACGCCAGCCGCCGGCTGCCAGAACGGACGCGGCCAGCGCGATGACGAGCGCGCTGGCCAGGTAGCCGAGGAAGACCCGCTTCTGCGGATTGACGAACGCATCCGCAATGGAGCCCAGATAATCGATCAGGATCGCCAGCATGGCCCCCTCGGTCAGCGTGGGTGCGAGCGGTCCGGCGGCGGACCGCTCGCGCGCCGCACTCAGTCGTTTTCGGCGCTGGCGCCGTTGCCGAGCTGGCCGGCCAGCGACTTGATGTCCGCCAGCATGTCGTTGTTGCGCGCCTCGATGCCGAACTCGTCGACCATCAGCTTCTGGAGTTTCAGCATGTGCAGCATGTACTCGCCCATCTCCACTGCCTGGCCCTTGAGGTAGTTGCCGTCGCTGTCGACATCGACGACCTGGCTCGAGTTCAGCAGCCACGGGCCGAAACCGATCAGGCGGTTCATCCGCACGGCGGTTTCACCCAGGTTCTCGCGGCCGGTCTGCAGCGCCAGCGAGAAGCCCTTCAGTTCGCCCCAGTGCTTGACGTAGTCGCCGAAGACCTCGTCGGTCTCGCCCCTGGCGTCCATGATGATCTTCAGCTTTCCGAGATCCTTGTAGACGGAACCGGCATATTTGAAGACGGCCTCGGCGAGCACCTTCGACCACAGGTCATCGATGGTCGCGGCATGGGCCTTCAACTCGGCGCGCTGGGCGTCGGTCAGCTTCTCGCCGCCAGCGGCGGCGATCAGCTTCCGTCCCTCCAGGAACGCGCCAACGATGCCGTGCAGGTACTCGGTCTTGCCGCCCTTGTCGAAGCCGGCGGCGTAATAGGCCGGCCCGAAGGTCATTTCGGTGCGGAGGTCGACCTTGCCGTCGCCATTGTGGTCGGCGGCGGCCAGCGCCTCCGGGTTCTGCTTGGCGATGTCGTAGACCTGCGCCGGCGTCAGCTTCATGGCGTGGGCGGGCGCGCCGAAATAACCGAAGGCCTCGTCCCAGCTGTGTTCCTTGCCCGTATAGGCCGCGCCATCGCTGTAGGGCTTGTCGTTCGGCTTCTTGTCCGCCTCCAGGTTCTCGTCGAGATAGTCGTCGACGGCCTGGTTGTAGTTCATCGCGCCCATGATGAACTTGGAGATCAGCTGCGCGTAGTCGTAGCCGTTGGTCAGATCCACGCCGTTGCCGCCGACGGCCTTGCCGATCCAGAAGCTGACGACCTCCGGACCGGTCAGCGCATTGGGCCAGCCCAGGATCGCGCCCTTGTAGGTCTTGCCGGCGATGTTCTTGTCGCCGCTGATTTCGTCGACAGTCGACTGCAGGATCGGGAAACCGTTCTTCGAGGCCGGTGCGATGATCGTACGACCCGGCCCCTTGCCCTCGTAGTAGCTCAGCATCTCCTCGGCGCTGGCGCCCTTGCCGGCCAGCTTCTTCAGCGAGTCGTGCAGCACGTTGCGCGCCGCCTGCCCGGTGTAGGACACCGAATGCGTCCTGTCGCCCGAATACCCCTTCACCGTTACCGGGAAGCCGGCATAGACGCCTTCCTCGGCCTGCGCCGCCGTCGTCAGCGCAGCAATGGCAACAGCAGCGGCGGCGATTTTCGAAGCGTGCTTCATTGGATCCTTCCCCTGAACATCCGATAGCGTGCGATTGCCTCTCAATAGCGCCAATGCCGTCCGAGAGCAATACGAATGAAAATCACTTTCATTGTCAGAATGCCGCATCCCGGATCAGCCATGCGGCCGGTTCATGGGAGCGGCCGGACATTCCGGCTTGGCGCGCAGCCCGTTGCCGCTACAGTCCCCGCCCATGTCCGTTACCGCCCTCACCGAAGAACGCGGCCGCGCCTTCAGCCTGTTCATGTTCGTCATGCTGGTTCTGGTCTGGGGCCTGCTCTGGCCGGCGATGAAGGTCGCCGTCGCCGAGATCCCGGTGCTCAGTTTCCGCGCCATCAGCTCGGTGCTGGCGGTGATCTCGATGGTGATCGTGACCAGGGCCGCCGGCTACAGCCTCAGGGTGCCCAGGGGCTCATGGCGCCCCCTGATGATCGCCGGCATCTTCAATGTCGGCGCCTGGCTGCTGCTGTCAGCCATCGGTGTCACGCTCATCGGCGCCGGGCGGGCGGCGCTAATCGCCTACACCATGCCGGTCTGGGCCTTCCTGTTGGGCATCCCGATGCTGGGCGAGCGGGTCACCCGCTGGCGGCTGGCGGGACTGGCGCTCGCCATGATCGGCCTGCTGGTGCTGATCGGCGACGACATCACCAGCTTCGGGGAGACGCCCGTGGGCGTCCTCGTCATGATCGGCGCTGCCTGGTGCTTCGCCTTCGGCACCGTCTGGCAGAAGCGCACCGACTACGGCATGCCCCACATGTCGGTGATCACATGGCAGCTCGTCTTCGGCGCCGCGCCCATCGTGGTCATGGCCCTGCCCGAACTGCCGGACCTGAAGCCGGTCTCATGGCAGGCCGTCGGCGCGACGCTCTACGCCGGGATGATCGCGCAGGTCTTCGGCGTCGCCACCTATCTGTGGCTGGTCAAGCGGTTGCCGGTGAAGACGTCGTCGCTGTCCATGCTGCTGGTGCCCCTGGTCGGCCTCGGCTCGGCGGCCCTGCTGCTGGGCGAGCGGCTGGGCTGGACGGAGATCGTCGCGGCCCTGTTCATCTTCGCCGCCATCGGCACGGCCTTTCCCAAGGATGCGCCGCAGCCGCCGGCCACGCCGCGGCGCTGACCCTCAGCTCCGCCCCTTCATCAGCGCGCTGATTTCGGGATAGCCGGGCTTCGCCGAGTCGAATTCAAAGCTGCCGCGCTCCATGACCTCCTCGGCCGCGCCGACGAGACCGCGCAGCGCAGCCAGCGCGAAGGCGGAGCCCAGGCTGATCCTCGCCGCGCCCGCCTCGGCAATCGCGGCGACCGTCAGCCCCGGCGAAGCCAGCACGTTCACCGGCCTGTCGACGGCCGAGATGACGTTGCGGACCGTCTCGATATCACGCAGGCCGGGGGCGTAAAGCACATCGGCCCCGGCTTCGGCGAAGGCGTTCAGCCGGCGGATGGTGTCGTCCGGATCCCGCCGGCCATAGAGAAAATTCTCTGCCCGCGCGGTCAGCACCAGCCCGCCGGCCTGGCGCGCCGCCTCGGCCGCAGCCGCCACACGTTCGACCGCCAATTCGAATGGGACGATCGGGTTCGTGTGATCGCCCGTCGTGTCCTCGATGGAGCAGCCGGCGAGACCACCCTCGACCGCCTGCCGCACCGTCTCCGCGCAGTCCTCCGGCCTCGGGCCGAAGCCATTTTCCAGATCCCCGTTGACCGGCAGATCGGTGGCTTCCGCGATCAGGCGCGCGTGGGCGATTGCTTCAGCGCGGCTGACCGCGCCTTCCGCGTCGCGCCGCCCGAGGCTGAAGGCCAGTCCGGCGCTGGTCGTCGCCAGCGCCGGGAATCCCATGCTCTCCAGAATTCGGGTGGACCCAGCGTCCCATGGATTGGGCATGACGAAGGGCTGCCCCTTCACGTGGAGCTTCAGGAAGGCGTCCGATCGGGCCGTCATGGCTTTGTCCCCCTCGCCGGGCCGCCGGCGGGAGGCCGGCCGCTTGTCCGTCCCGGGGAAAGGTA
Source organism: Rhizobiales bacterium NRL2 (assembly GCA_001664005.1). Lineage (NCBI taxonomy): Bacteria > Pseudomonadati > Pseudomonadota > Alphaproteobacteria > Hyphomicrobiales > Rhizobiales bacterium NRL2. The sequence continues at coordinate 1,950,052 of CP016093.1, read as the reverse complement.
GCGGGGAACGCCGCCGGGGCAATGACCGGTTGCGGACTTGCACGCGGCGGCGGCGCGGCTACATGCGCAACAAAACCGGTCGAGACAAGATTGGAGCAACAACCGATGTCCCGCCTGGCCCGCACCGTCGTGCACGAATATGGCTGGATTCACACCGGTCTGGGATTGTTCGGCAACATCAACTTCCTCGCCGGCAGCGTGCTCTTCCTGCCGCAGTTCGAGCAGTGGAAGACGCTGGGCGTCTGGCTGTTCATCGTCGGCGCCGCCTTCATGATGTTCGGCGCCATCGGCGATTTCCTCGTCAAGGTCTACGAGAAGCGCAATGGCGATCGGTAGGCGGGCGCCCGGTCTGCCGCCGGACGCCCGCCTCGGGATCAGAAGCCGATATGACTGCCGCCGTCGATGGTCAGGTGCTGACCGGTAATGTAGCTCGCCCCGTCCGAGAGCAGGAAGCAGACGGGCACCGCGACCTCCTCGGGCGTCGAGAACCGCTGCAGCGGGATGCTGGCCATGTACTGGTCGCGGAACTTCTCGCCGCGGATCGTCTCGGTCATCGGCGTCTCGACCAGTCCGAAGCAGACCGAATTGACGTTGAGATCGTGGCGGCCCCATTCGCGCGCCGCGCTCATCGTCAGTCCGAGCACGCCCGACTTGGCCGCGCCGTAGTTGATCTGGCCGATGGTGCCGCGCCGGCCCGCAATGGAGGAGACGTTGACGATCCGGCCCGGCTCCTTGTCGCCGTCCTTGCGCCGCTCGATGATGTGGCGGCCCACCGCCTGCAGGCAGAGGTAGACGCCGGTCAGGTTGACGTCGATCACCTCCTGCCAGGTCTGCAGCGGCATCTTGTGGATCATCGCCGCACGCACGATCCCCGCATTGTTCACCAGGCCGTGGACGGCGCCCGCCTGCTTGACCGTATCGTTGACCATCTGCTCGACGAAGCCGGCATCGGCGACCGACCCGACATGGGAGATCGTGTCATCCCGCCCGATCAGATCAACGGTCTCCGCCAGTCCGTCGGCGTTCATGTCGTTGATTGCCAGGCGCGCGCCCAGCGAGGCCGCCTGGAGCGCCACCGCGCGGCCGATTCCCTGCGCCGCGCCTGTCACCAGCACGGTACGGCCTTCCATCCCCATCGGATTGTTCATCGGATATCCTCCCCATTGCAAAATCAGGGGCAGAATAGAGCAGCCGCGTGAAACCGATAAAGGCTTCAGTTGACGGCAGCGCCCTCCACCGGCGGCAGGCGGAAGACCTGGCCCGGATAGATCAGGTCCGGATCGCGGATGCGGTCGTCATTGGCCTTGTAGATCACCGTGTAGCGGATGCCCTGGCCGTAGGTGCTGCGCGCGATGCGCCAGAGCGAATTGCCCGGCTGGACAATGACACGCTGCCGGCCCAGGTCCAGTTCACCCGGCTCTGCCCGCGAGAAGGGCAGTTCCACCCGCGCCTGAACCGCCCCCTTCTCGTCCACCTCGTCAACGCGCAGGTCGTAGACGCCAGGCTTGATCTCGGTGTCCGGCACCAGCAGCCAGCGGCCGCTGGAATCGGCGCGCGTGCGGCCGACCAGCTTGCCGTCGACATAGGCGCGCACTTCGCGGTCGGCCTTGCCGGACCCCGAGACCGAGACATTGCCCTGATCGTCATAGTCGACCTTGCCCACGGACAGTTTTCCGGCCGCGGTCTCGGTCTTCGGCTCCTGCAGGATCTTCGTGTCCGTCCGGTCCTTCGGGGCCAGCAGCGCGATGGCGGAGTTGTCCCCGGACGGCCGGGCGCAGTCGGGAACCACCAAGATCACCTCGCTGGCCGATTCGGCGGCGCGTCCATCCCGCTCCGCGCGCAGGCTGAGCGCCACGGACCCCGGACCGAGCGGCGTCTCGACGTAGTGCGCCCACTCGCCGGCCGCGTCGGCCTGCACCGTCGCCAGCACCTCGTCATCGGCCAGCAGGGAAACCGTCGCGCCGGGTTCGGCCCGGCCGGCCGTCACCGCCGTGCAGTCGACGTCGGAGATGCGCACGATATCGAAGGCGGGCGGAGTCATCGCGACCATGGCCTGGTCGGTGTCGCGTCCGCTCTCTGCCGCCGCTTCTCCGGCGGACGCCGCGGGCTTCTCGACCCGTTCCGCGACCGCTGCAACGGTGGCATTCCCGCCTGCGCCTTCGGCCGCTGGCTTGTCGCCGACCGCCTGTTCGGCGCGAACCGCGTTCTTCGCCACCTCGACGCTCAGCGTTTCGCCGCCCGCGTTCCTGGCATCCGCCGCGCCGGACTTGCTTTCGGGCGTCTGCGCCGGTGTCTTCGCCGCGGTTTCGCTGGCGGCCCGGCCGTCGGGGTCGGTCCCGGCTCCGCCCGCCGCAGTGCCGGTGCTTCCCTCTGGCGCCGGAGCGGCAGCGTCGGCGGGCGGCCGGTCCGCAGCAGCCGCGTCGTCCCCCGCCGGCTTCGCCGCGGTTTCCGGTTCGGCCGGGGCATCCTTGTCGGCGTCCGCGCCGGCCGTCGCCGGAGCCCGGGTTTCGCCGCTCAGAACGACGACACTGGAGTCCTCCGAGTCCTGGAAAACGAAATAGGCGCCGATGGCGATCACTGCCGCCAGGCCGATGGCGGCGAACAGGGCTCTGTTCAAGAGATTTCCGATCCGCAGTTCACGTCAATCGGGAATTCGTAGTCCTGCAAGCCCGCAACCGCAATGATTCCTTCATCTCAGCCTCCGTGCGGCACCGTCACCGAGACCACCTGGCCGCCCAGACCATGGACATTGTCATGCGCCCGTACGGTCACCTGGCCGATCTCCGGCGGGATCCTGATATCGGCCCCACGGGTGAAGGGCTGTTCGCCGACATGGGGATGCAGCAGCTCACGCCGGCCCAGCACCCGGCCGTCAGGCGCCACGACCTCCCAGCCGTCGGCATAGTGTTCCCAGCCCGTATCGCCGTGCCGGACCGTCACGCTGAAGCGGAACATGCCGGGGTCCGACGGCAACGCAGCGACCTCCACGGCGACCACGTCAGGCTCGCCGGCCATTGACCGAGTCGCGCCGAACGGCGAGAAAAGTGCGACGGTCATCAGGATCAGAGCGATCTTCCGCATGTCAGAGATAGCCTCCATCTGCATCTACTGCGGCTCCAGCAGCCGCGCCAGCGAGGCCCATCTCGACGCCGCGGCCCGGCTGGGCCGGCTGATCGCGGAGAGCGGCCGCACGATCATCTACGGCGGCGGCCGGCTCGGGCTGATGGGCCGGGTCGCGCAGGGCGGCCTGGCCGGCGGCGGCACCGTGGTCGGCATCATCCCCGAACATCTCTACAAGGTCGAGGTCCAGAACGAGGACGTCACCGAACTGCTGGTCGTGGACACGATGCATACACGCAAGGCCGAGATGGTGCGCCGCGCCGACGCCTTCTGCGTGCTGCCGGGCGGTATCGGCACCCTGGACGAACTGGTCGAGATCCTGACCTGGCGGCAGCTGGAGCTGCACGACAAGCCCGTGGTCGTGGTCAATCAGGACGGCTATTTCGAACCGTTCCGCGCCCTGCTCGCACACTTCATCGAGCACCGCTATGCGGGACCGGCGCTTCTCGAGTTCGTCAGTTTCGTCGATCGCGTCGAGGACGTTCTGCCCCTGCTGGAAGCCTCGCCGCCGGAGCGGTTCGAGGAACACCCCGAGAAGATCTGACGCCGGGCGTCGGGACAATCGGTCCCGCTTGCGCCGATGGTCCGAACGACCAATTCCGTCACACGAATGGATCGGTGCGGCCGGTCCGCATGTCAGCCAACGGCAAACGAGAAGAACAATGGACCGCCAGGAAGAATATGCCCGCAAGATGCACGCCCGCCTGAAGCAGGCGGACATGGACATCGTCAAGCTGGAAGAGAATGCCGAACGTTCCGACGTCGGCGGTTCCAGCGACTACGAAGAATACCTCCGCGAACTGCGCGAGCGCCGTCAGCTGCTGCGCGACCGCTGGGAGGAAGCCAAGGACCAGAGCGACGAGAGCTGGGAAGGCTTTCTGCGCGGCCTCGACAATGCCTGGGACGATCTGCAGCGCACCTTCGAGAAGGCCCGCGCCAGGATGCGCTGATCGCCGGGGCGGTCATGCAACGGTAAGAAAAGCGGCACAAATCCGTCAGAATCAGAGGTTATCCCCTGCCGTCGTCGCGGCGGCGGAATCCGGCGCGTGCTCATGCCCCGCTGACTGGGCGGCGGCTTTGCGCTATTGGACGGAGCGGCGGGCAGGCCGCCGGCAGAACGGAGGGCCGCGAAGATGGGCGAGACGGTATTCGACAACGCGCAGATCGTCCTGCGCGACCGCGTCGTCACCGGCTCGCTGGTTCTGCGTGACGGGCGCATCGCCGCCTTCTCCGAGGGCCGTGGCGTCACGGGCGAGGATATCGACGGCGACTTCCTGCTGCCCGGCCTGATCGAGCTGCACACCGATTTCCTGGAGGGCTGTTACCTGCCGCGGCCGAAGGTGAAATGGAACCCGATCGCGGCGGTGCTGTCCCACGACGCCCAGGTCGCGGCCAGCGGAATCACCACGGTCTTCGATGCGCTGCGCGTCGGCGACGACGCCGATTCGGAAAATGTCGGCGAAGACGCCATGGTGCTGGCCGGCGCGATCGCCGACGCGCTGGACGCCGACATGACCCGCGCCGACCATCTGCTGCATATCCGCTGCGAGCTGTCGGCCGACAACGCCGCCGACGAATTCGAACGCATGGCCGACAGCCCCCGCATCCGTCTGGTCTCGCTGATGGATCACACCCCCGGCCAGCGGCAGTTCACCGATCTCGACCAGTTCCGGACCTACTACGGCGGCAAGACCGGCTGGTCGACCGAGAAGCTGGACGCCTTCATCGTCGACCGGCAGGCGCGCGGCGCCCGGGTTGCGCCGGACAACCGGCGGCGCATCGTCGAGCGCGCGCGCAGCATGGGACTGGCGCTCGCCAGCCATGACGACGCCACCGCCGGCCATGTCGCCGAAGCCATCGCCGACGGCGTCGCCATCGCCGAGTTCCCGACCCGCGAGGAAGCCGCCCGCGCCTCCCACGGCCATGGCATGAAGGTACTGATGGGGGCGCCCAACGTCGTCCGGGGCGGTTCGCATTCGGGAAATATCGCCGCCGCCGAGCTGGCTCGGCTGGGACTGCTCGACATCCTTTCCTCGGATTACATCCCCTACAGCCTGCTGCAGGCGGCGTTCGATCTGCCCCGCCACGCGCCGGAGATGAATCTCGCCGACGCCATGCGCACCGTGACGGTCAACCCCGCGGAAGCCACCGGCCTCGCCGACCGGGGCGAGATCGCCGAGGGCCTGCGCGCCGATCTCGTCCGCGTCCGGCTGGTGGACGGCCTGCCGGTCGTGCGCGGCGTCTGGCGCGAGGGAAGGCGGGTCGCATGAGCGATATTGCCGGCGAGATCCTGCACCTGCTGGCTGCACGCGGCGGCCGGATGTACGGCAACGAGGCCGTGACCCAGCTCGCCCACGGGGTGCAGTGCGCCCTGCTGGCCGAACGGGACGGCGCCAGCCCCGCCACGATCACCGCGGCGCTGCTGCACGACTACGGGCACCTGTTGCTGGACGACGACGCCGAGGCCGCGAACCAGGGCAAGGACCTGCGTCACGAGGCGATCGGCGCCGATGAACTGGCGAAGTGGTTCGGTCCCGACGTGACCGAGCCGGTGCGGCTGCATGTCGACGCCAAGCGCTTTCTCTGCGCCACGGATCTGGAGTACTTCGCCACGCTCTCGCCCGCCTCCGTCACCTCGCTGGCGGTGCAGGGCGGGCCTTTCACGGGCCGGGAGGCCGAGTACTTCGTCCACCGTCCCTTCGCGCAGGAAGCCGTGAAGCTCCGCCGCTGGGACGACCTGGCCAAGGACCCGACGATGCGCACCCCGCCGATCCAGCATTTCCGCCAGTACGTCGAAGCCTCGCTGGCGGGCTGACCGAAGCCTGCAGGGGGCGGACGCCGGACCCATCCGCCCCGCAGCCGGCTTGCCTTTGACAACCGTTGCGCTCATCCGTGAGCGGACTTGGGGTCTTCCGAGAAGGAATGGAATCACTTGGCGTCCCGGGGCTTGACCCCAGGACCCGGTCCTTTGGTTTGCTGGAGCCTTGCATCAAGTCCGGGGGCGACGGGCCTGGGCCGACCCATCAAACATTAGAACACTCTAATAGATTGTCCGGGCCATGTGTTCCGGATAGGTCCGGTCGTAATCGTCGCCGTCGAAGTCCCTGTCCTTCATCAGCGCCTGCAGCATCTGCCCCGCGGTCGGCACCTCGGAGCGGTCCGCCCGCGCCGCCGGGTCCCAGAGGCCCGAGCGCGCCAGCGCCTTCTGGCACTGGAAATAGACGGTCTCGACATGGACCCGGACGATGCAGCGCGGCGTCTTGCCTTCGAAGGCGAAGCTGTCGAGCAGACCGGGATCGATCGACAGGTCCGCGCCGCCGTTGACGCGCAGCGTCTCGCCGATGCCGGGGATCATGAAGATCAGGGAGGCGCGGCCGTCGCGCACGATGTTGCGCAGCGAATCCACCCGGTTGTTGCCGCGCCGGTCCGGCAGCATCAGCGTCCGCTCGTCGGCCACCCGGACGAAGCCCGGCGGGTCGCCGCGGGGCGAGACGTCGACGCCCTCCGGCCCGACGGTCGCCAGCATGCAGAACGGCGCGCGGCGGATGAAGGCGGCGTATTCCGGAATGATCGTCGGGCTTTCCTTGGCCAGCGCCCGCTCCGGCGCCTCGCCATAGATCGTCTCCAGTTGATCGATGGTCTCGATCCTGTCCATCGTTCCGCCTCCCGAATGGCTGCCGAGATCGCCACCGCCGTGATACGCTCCCCGCCGGCAGAAGGGGAGGATTATCGATGCCCAGGGTTGAATTCCATTTCGATTTCGGCAGCCCGAACGCCTATCTCGCGCACCGCGTCATCCCGGCGGTCGAGCAGCGTAGCGGCGCGAAGTTCGACTACGTGCCCGTCCTGCTGGGCGGCGTCTTCAAGCTGACCGGCAACGTCTCGCCCATGGAAAGCCTGAAGGGCATCCGCAACAAGGCGGAATACGGGCAGCTCGAGATGAAGCGTTTCGTCGAGAACCACCGCATCAGCGGGTTTCGCTGGAACGAGCACTTCCCCGTCAACACGGTGCTGATCATGCGCGGCGCCCTGGCGGCCGAGCGCGACGGCCGGCTGAGCGACTATGTCGAGGCCGTCTTCCGCGCCATGTGGGAGGACAACCGCAAGATGGACGATCCCGAGACCGTCGCGGCGGTGCTGGACGCCGCCGGCCTCGATGGCCGCGCCCTTGTCGAGGCGACGCAGGACCCGGCGATCAAGCAGAAGCTGATCGGGAACACCGAGGCCTCGGTCGAGCGCGGCAATTTCGGCAGCCCGACCTTCTTCGTCGGCGACGAGATGTTCTTCGGCAAGGACAAGCTGCGCGACGTCGAGGACGAGATCGCGCGCCAGAAGGCGGGCTAGAGTAGCAATTGTCGCTGCCCGTCTTGTCCGGGCAATGACATATCGGGGCAAGCGCCGGCCCCGGGATTCCAGAGCAAGCCTTGGGGAGATTGAGTTGCCAGTGGAGCTTCGGTGTCATGCCCGCCTTGTGCGGGCATCCGGCCAGTTTGTCGACTTGCGGCGAAGCCGCTCCGGACCCCCGCACAGAGGCGGGGGTGACACGCCGAGTGAGTGGCGGTTCAATCAAACAGCGGAACGATCTAAAGGGACCTACCGCCCCGCCATGCGCTCCCGGACGATGCGGGCGACCTCGGCGGTCTCGTTCAGCGGTTGGTATGAGTAGCGCTCCAGCCGCCCGTCGAAGGGCCGGACCAGACCGGCCTCCCGGAACAGCCGGTGAAAACGGTCGAACTTGGCCGTGCCACCCGGCAGGTCGTGGACCATGACCGGCTTTCCCGTGGCGCAGGCCTCCGAGATCATGTTCACGGAATCGGCCGTGACCACGAAACCGTCGGCGAGACCGAGCCATCCCAGAAAGGGGTTCTCGCCGCTCCCGTCCCACCAGAGATGAGGCACGCCGTCCAGCGCCTCCCGGAGGACGGCGGCGTTGGCCTCGCCGGTGCGGCGCGACGCGGTGACCAGCAGCCCCGCCTCTTCCCGCTCGGCCAGGGCGCGCAGCTTCGCCGCGAGATCGCGGCAGCTGGCGTCCGTCATCCGGTAGGCCTTGCTGGAGCCGCCCACCAGCACGGCGATCAGCGGGCGCGGCAAATGGGCGACGCTGTCGGCGAAGCGGACGGCCTCGGTCTCGAGGCGTGCCGGCGTGATGCGGTTCAGCCCGCCCATGGTGGCGACGACGTTCGCACCGGCCAGCCGGTCATGCTGCGGCGTGACCACGAGGTCGAAATGCCGGGGCGGGATACCCGGCTTCTGGATCTGGACGGTAAATGTGCGGCCCGCCGAGGCACGGCGGATGGCGGCGGCGATGGCGACGGTCTGGCGGCCGCTGGCAATCAGCAGGTCCGGCCAGGGCGGCCGCAGGTCCGAGGACCCCGGACCGAGCGCGGCGAAGGGCCTGAGCCACAGACCGGGCGGCAGGCTGAGCCAGGGCTGGCGGATGGCCACGCGCTTGTCGGTCCACGCGACGTCCAGCGCCTCGGCCAGGCCGATGCACTGGTTGAGCATGCCGGCGCCGCCGTTGGAAAGCACCCAGCAGTCGATGTCGCCCGTTGCCGCCAATTCCCCGACCCCGAAAGAAGGAACGGGGAGCGCCGATGACGCTCCCCGCACGCGATCGTAGACCTGCGGAGACGCGCCGCAAGGGCGCGCCCCGTTTCAGGCCTTACTTGTCGCCGTCTTCCTCTTCGTCGTCCTTGCCGGCCTCCATGCGCGCCTTCAGGGCGGCGCCCAGGATATCGCCAAGGCTGGCGCCGGAGTCGGAGGAGCCATAATTCGCCACGGCCTCCTTCTCTTCGGCCACTTCCAGCGCCTTCACCGACAGGTTGACCCGGCGGGTCTTGCTGTCGACGTTGATGACGTTGGCATCCAGCTTGTCGCCCACGGCGTAGCGGTCCGGCCGCTGCTCGGAGCGGTCGCGGCTGAGGTCGCCCTTGCGGATGAAGCCCGAAAGGCCCTCCGAAGTCTCGACCTCCAGACCGGCGTCGAGCACGCGGGTGACCGAGCAGGTGACGGTCGCGCCGCGCTTGAGCGACTTCGCGCCAGCGAACGGATCGTTCTCGAGCTGCTTGATGCCGAGGCTGATACGCTCCTTCTCGGTGTCCACATCCAGCACCACGGCGCGGACGTGATCACCCTTGTTGTAGTCGTTCATGGCCTGCTCGGCCGAAGCGTCCCAGCTGAGGTCGGACATGTGGACCATGCCGTCGATCTCGCCGTCCAGGCCGACGAACAGGCCGAACTCGGTCTTGTTCTTGACCTCGCCCTCGACGGTCGAGCCCACGGGATGGGTCTCCGCGAAGTTGTCCCATGGATTGTCCATGGTCTGCTTCAGGCCCAGGCTGATGCGGCGCTTCTCCGGATCGACCTCCAGGACCTGCACCGTCACCTCCTGGCTGGTGGAGACGATCTTGCCCGGATGGACGTTCTTCTTGGTCCAGGACATCTCGGAGACGTGGATCAGACCTTCGACGCCGGCCTCCAGCTCCACGAACGCGCCGTAGTCGGTGATGTTGGTGACGCGGCCCGTCAGCTTCGCGCCGACCGGGTACTTCAGCGCCACGCCGTCCCACGGATCTTCCTGCAGCTGCTTCATGCCGAGGCTGATGCGCTGGGTCTCCTTGTTGACCTTGATCACCTGGACCTTGATGGTCTCGCCGATGTTCAGAACCTCGGTCGGGTGATTGACGCGCCGCCAGGACATGTCGGTGACATGCAGCAGGCCGTCGATGCCGCCCAGGTCCACGAACGCGCCGTAGTCGGTGATGTTCTTGACCACGCCGTCGGTGATCATGCCTTCCTCCAGGCGCTGGATCAGCTCCTGGCGGGCCTCGGCGCGGGTCTCTTCCAGCACGGCACGGCGGGAGACGACGATGTTGCCGCGGCGGCGGTCCATCTTCAGGATCTGGAACGGTTGCGGCGTGTTCATCAGCGGAGTCACGTCGCGGATCGGACGGATGTCGACCTGGGAGCCCGGCAGGAACGCCACCGCGCCGGACAGGTCGACGGTGAAGCCGCCCTTGACCCGGCCGATGATCATGCCCTCGACGCGCTCGTTGGCGTCGAAGGACTTGGCCAGCTTCGCCCAGGCTTCCTCGCGGCGTGCCTTGTCGCGGCTGATGACGGCCTCGTGCTGGCCGTTCTCGATGCGCTCGAGATAGACCTCCACCGAGTCGCCCACATGAATTTCCGGCGGCCGGCCACCGTTCTGGAACTCGCGAAGCGGAATGCGGCCCTCGGTCTTCAGACCGATATCGACGATGACGTGGTCATTCTCCACGCCCAGCACGGTTCCCTTTATGACCGAGCCTTCGAGATTGTCTTCGGAGCCATAGGTTTCGTCCAGGAGGGCGGCAAAATCATCCTGGCTCGGGAGCTGAGTGCCAGCTCCGGCGTTAACATCACTCATTTCGAGGGTTCTCTCCTTTCAGCGGCCCGAGGCTTGATTTTGCGACGCCGGGGGCGATCGCAACCTTCGGACCCTCCGCAGCCGGCGTCAGCTCCCGTCCATACGGGACGCACACGCCTCCAGCGCCGCGGAGAACGCGGCTTCTATATCCAATTTGGTGGTGTCGATCAACACTGCGTCGTCCGCCCGCGCGAGCGGGGCGCTGGCGCGGGCCGAATCCCGCGCGTCCCGGGCTTCCAGATCCCGCAGAACGGTCTCGTAGGCGACCTCCCGTCCCTGCCCAGTCAGTTCGAGGTGTCGGCGGCGCGCCCGCGCCGTCACATCGGCGATGACGAACAGCTTCACCCGGGCATCGGGACAGACGACGGTGCCGATGTCGCGTCCGTCGAGGACGGCGCCGGGCAGACCGGCCGGCGGGCAGGCGGCGAAGTCTCGTTGCAGCGCGAACAGCGCATCGCGCACCGGCTGCAGCGCGGCCACGCGCGAAGCCATGTTGCCCGTCGCCTCCTCACGCAGGGCCGGATCGGCGAGATCGTCGGGTCCGATCCCTTGCGCCGCCGTCACGGCGGCGGCGACGTCCGACCCGTCGCCGCCCGCCCTCAACAGCCGCAACGCCGCCGCGCGGTAGAGCGAGCCGGTGTCCAGATAGGCAAAGCCGAAATGCGCCGCCAGCCGGCGGGCGAGAGTCCCCTTGCCGGAAGCCGTCGGCCCGTCCACCGCGATGACCATGCTCATGGGCGTTCCATCCTGCCTTGAATCCGCAGGCGATGATTAACCCCGCAACCGCCCCGCCGCCACCCAGCAATCGGGACGGCGCGCGCCGAAATCCCGCGCCGCGGACGCCGCGGCTGCCGCGTCGGGGAACAGTGCGAAACAGGTCGCGCCGGATCCGGACATGCGCGCCAGCAGGCATTCCGGCAGTTCGCCCAGCACCGACAGGATCGTCGCAATTTCCGGCAGCAGCGTTTCGGCCGGCGCCTGCAGGCTGTTGCCCGCCGCCGCGAGATGATGCAGCCAGCGATGGGGATCGCGCTCGGCCGTCCAGTCATGGGCGGCGCGCGCGGCAAAGCGCCCGGTGCGGCGAAAGCCGGCGAAGACCCGGGGCGTGGAGACCGGCTGCAGCGGGTTGACCAGCAGAACGCCGAAGGGGGCGGGCAGCGCCGCCGGCTCCAGCACTTCGCCGACACCCCTCATGAGGGCGGCGTGGGAGGCGATGCAGACAGGCACATCGGCGCCGAGCGCGAGGCCGATCCCGGCCAGATCCCCGTCCTCCAGCCCTCCCTTCCAGAGACGGTTCAGCAACCGGAGGGCCGCGGCCGCGTCCGCCGAACCGCCGCCGATGCCCGAGGCGACCGGCAGGTTCTTTTCCAGATGCAGCGCTGCGCCGGCACCGACGCCCAGGCGGCTCCGAAGCGACTGCGCGGCGCGGAGCACCAGATTCTCCGGGGACTCGGTCAGAAGCGCCCCGAAGGGCCCGGAAACGGTGAGGGACAGCGTACCGTCGGCCGGAACCGTCGCCGACAGGCGATCGCCGATATCGGTGAACGCGACGAGGCTCTCCAGCAGGTGATAGCCATCGTCGCGGCGGCCCACGACGTGCAGGAACAGGTTCAGCTTGGCCGGCGCGTCCTCGAAAAGCGCGGCGGGTGCGATTGCCTCAGAAGAGGCAGCCACGGAAAGCCCTGGAACCCTCGTCCAGACCGCCGTTCAGCTTCTCGACAATGCGCTCCGCCTGCTCCGGCTCGGGATCGAGCTGCAGGGCGTGACGCCACTGGTAGCAGCTCTCCCGGCGGCGGCCGACATGCCAGAGCGCATCGCCCAGATGATCGTTGATCGTCGGATCCTCGGGCCTGAGTTCGACGGCGCGTTCCAGTTGCTTGACTGCGTTATCGAAGTCGCCCTTCTGGTAATAGGCCCAGCCCAGGCTGTCGACGATGTAGCCATCGGTCGGCCGCAGGTCGACGGCCTTCTGGATCATGGCCACCGCCTTTTCCAGGTTCACACCCTGATCGGCCCAGGAATAGCCGAGATAGTTCATCACCAGCGGCTGATTGGGATTCAGTTCCAGGGCCTTGAGCAGGTCGGACTCGGCCTGCTTCCAGCGCTGGGTGCGCTCCAGCGCGATGCCGCGGGCGTAGAACAGCGACCAGTGCCGCGCACCCGGCGTCTCGATGCGTTCGATGGCCTCGGCGTACACCCTGGCCGCCTCGTCGAAGCGGCGGTGGCCCCTCAGGACGTCGGCCAGCGTCGCCAGGGTGGTGATGTTCTGCTTGCGCTGGTTCGCCATCGTGCGCAGCAGCGATATCGCATCGTCGGTGCGGCCCAGCGTGTCGAGCGCCCAGGCGACGCGGATGTTGGCGCCCCACTTGTAGGGCGACTCGCCGTCGATCCGCCGGTAGGACGACATGGCCGCGTCCCAGCGGCCGCTTTCCTCCTGCATGTCCCCCAGCAGCGCGTAGCCGACATCCAGATCGGGACGGACGTGCAGCGCCAGCCTGAGATAGACCAGCGAGACGTCATTGACCGCATCCCGCGCCAGCGCCGACGCAGCGCCATAGAGCGCTTCCGCCGCGCCGTCCCCGGCATCGTTGACCGGGAAGGCGTCGGCGACCGGCCGTTCGCCGGTCAGGTAGGTCCGCAACACCGGATCCTCGCCATAGCGAGCGGTCAGTCCCTTCAGATAGGCCAGCGCCGCCTCGCGGCCGTCGCGCCGCTCGATCAGCGATGCGTAGACAAGGCGCGAACGCAGATCCAGGCCGACGTCGTCGGGCAGGGAATCGAGCGCGGCGAGCGCTCCGTCCGGATCGCCCGATGCGCCGAGCAGCAGCGCCCGGTGGTACATTTCGAAGGGCTTGAAGGTTTCGTTGCCCTGCAGTTGGTCGAGACGGGCCAGCGCCCCCTTGACGTCGCCGGCGCCATAGGCGGCCCAGGCACGGAGCAACGGGCCCACCAGGCGCATGGCGCCACGTTTTGCAGCGCCGGCGATCCGCGCTTCGGCCTTGCCGTAACGGCCGTTTTTCAGATCGTCGACGGCAATGGTGAGGTTCGCGACCGGCGCCGCCTCGTCCCCGGCCAGCACGCGGTTGGCCAGCGGGATGGCGCGATCGAACAGGCCCTCGCTGACGTCGAGGACAAAGGCGCGCCGGGCCAGCCTGTCATTGTCCGGATCGGCGGCCAGCGCCATGGCATAGTAGCGCGCAGCGGCGGTAGTATCGCCGTCCTTGCGGGCCTGCCGTCCGGCGAGATAGGCGCCGAACCCTTCCCCACTCAGCCTCTGGCCCCTGGGGGTCTGGGCCGAGGACTGACCGGTCACCGCGGCGACCTGCGGCAGTTCGGAAAAATCGCTGTCGGGCAGCCCTTCCCCCGCACCGGCGGTCATGGCCGTTGCGGCGATCAGCACGGCGCTCGCCCAGACGGTGCGGGCCACACTTCCAGTTCTCAGCGCAAGAATACCCATAAATCCGATCTTCCAGAGCTTCCCGGTCAGCCGCAATAGCAAATCTCACAGATCCGGGTTAACCCTTCATGAGCGGCCGCCCCCGAAATCCGGCGCTGCGGGCCGGATTCGACGGCTCCCGGCCAACCGGACGCGGCGCGAACGCCACTTCAGCGCATCATCTTGTGATCCGGATCACAAATGGAAAGCGCGCCGCCTGTCCGCCGGCCGTCAGCTTCCATTCCGCCGTATGCGCGCGGCGCCCAGCACCGGACCGAAACCGGCCGTCTGAACGATCACGGCGCAGCCGTCGCGGCCATCCGCCCAAGCCTGCCGCATGTCGACCGGCACGTCGAGCGCGGTCCGCCCGTCCCAGGTGGCGATGCGTTCGATGCGGCGAACGACATTGTAGTAGGAGAGCGTCTTGCCGCTGTTCTCGCCCCGCTCGATGTCGACGTCGTGACGGTCGTCGAAGGTTACCAGCCAGACCCAGACGATCTCCGGCAGCTCGGTCGGTTCCATCGCGACATGCCACATGCCGCCGCCATCCGGCCGCGCCCGGATCTCCACCGTCATGGGCTCGGCGGCTTCCTCGCGGATCGCAGTCTCGACCGCAGCGCGCCGGCTGCCGACGACCTGATGCTCGCCGCCGACGACGATCTGCGGCGTATAGGCGTAGCGCCCGCCCGCGTGCCCCACATAGCCGCGCTGGCGCACGGAGGATTCCGGCAGGGAGAACGTGTCCTTCCAGCCGAGATAGTCCCAGTAGTCGACGTGGTAGCTGAGCCCGAGCACGTCCTTCCGCGCCGCCAGTTCGCCCAGCAACCTGTCGGCGGGCGGACAGGAATTGCATCCCTGACTGGTGAACAGCTCGACCACGGTGAGATTGCCTGGCGCGTCCTCTGCCCAACTCGACGGCGCCAGAAGCGCCGCGGCCGCCAGGGCCAGCCATGATCTCACGCGTGTCATGCGCCGGAAATTAGGAGGGCGCCGCGATCCGGGCGAGTCACACATGGGTGACCCGCCCGTCAATCGCACCGGCCCCTACGCCGCCAGGCGGCGCAGCACGTACTGCAGGATGCCGCCGTGCCGGTAGTAGTCCACCTCGTCGAGCGTATCGATGCGGCAGAGCAGGTTGATCTGTTCCGTCGAACCGTCCGCCCGGGTGATGGTGCAGGGCACGTCCATGCGCGGCTTGATCCCCCTCTCGATGCCGCCGAGGGAGATGATCTCCTCGCCGGTCAGCTTCAGCGTCTCGCGGTTCTGGCCATCCTTGAAGACCAGAGGCAGCACGCCCATGCCCACCAGGTTGGAGCGGTGGATGCGCTCGAAGCTTTCCGCGATCACCGCCTTGACGCCCAGCAGGCGCGTCCCCTTCGCCGCCCAGTCGCGCGACGAGCCGGTGCCGTACTCCTTGCCGGCCACGACGACCAGCGGCACGCCCTCCTCCGCATAGCGCATGGCCGCGTCGTAGATCGGCATTTCCTCACCCGAAGGCATGTGGCGGGTGATCCCGCCGGTGGTGCCGGGAGCCATCTCGTTGCGGATGCGGATATTGGCGAAGGTGCCGCGCATCATGACCTCGTGGTTGCCGCGGCGGGAGCCGTAGGAGTTGAATTCCCGCGGCGGCACCTGATGGTCGGTCAGATAGCGCCCGGCCGGCGTCTCCTCCTTGAAGGAACCGGCCGGCGAGATGTGGTCCGTGGTCACCGAGTCGGCCAGCACCGCCAGGATGCGTGCATCCCTGACGTCGCTCACCTCGCCGGGCTCCGCCTGCATACCCTCGAAATAGGGCGGGTGCTGGACATAGGTCGAGGTGGAGTCCCAGTCATAGGTCAGGCCGCCGGAGACGTCGATCTTCTGCCAGTGCTCGTCGCCCTTGAAGACGTCGCCATAGCGGTTCAGGAACATCTCCTTCTTCACGCAGTCGCGGACGGTGTCGATGACCTCCTGGTTCGAGGGCCAGATGTCCTTCAGATAGACGTCATTGCCGTCCGGATCCTGGCCGAGCGGATCCTCCAGCAGGTTGACGTGCATCGAGCCCGCGATGGCGTAGGCCACGACCAGCATGGGCGAAGCCAGGTAGTTGGCCTGCACGTGCGGGTTCACGCGGCCTTCGAAATTGCGGTTGCCCGACAGGACCGAACAGGCCACCAGATCGCCCTCGGTGATCGCGTCGGCGATCGGCTCCGGCAACGGCCCGGAATTGCCGATGCAGGTGGTGCAGCCATAGCCGACGAGGTTGAAGCCGAGCTTGTCCAGATCATCGTCCAGACCCGCCTGGGCGAGATAGTCGGAGACGACCTGGCTGCCCGGCGCCAGCGAGGTCTTGACCCACGGCTTCACGGTCAGCCCCCGCGCGACCGCATTGCGCGCCACCAGGCCCGAGCCCAGCATCACGCCCGGGTTGGACGTGTTTGTGCACGACGTGATGGCCGCGATCACGACATCGCCGTGACTGATCGCGTAGTCGGCGCCCTTCACCTGCACCGACTTCGCCTTGTCGGGGACGCTGAAGTCCTTCGTCAGCGCCTTGTCGAACGCGTCCGCCGCGATCGACAGCGGCACCCGGTCCTGCGGCCGCTTCGGCCCGGCCAGGGACGGCTCGACGGTGGAGATGTCGAGTTCCAGCGTATCGGTGAAGACGGGCTCCACGTCGTCCAGCCAGAATCCCTGTTCCTTGGCGTAGGCCTCCGTCAGGGCCACCAGGTCGTCCGGCCGCGCGGTCGAACGCATGTAGGCGAGCGTTTCCTCGTCG